>VMSZ01000005.1 GCA_013791885.1 Sulfurimonas sp.
GTCTTTAAAAATTAAGCGGTAATTTTCAAAAGCCTTAATACCATTTTCTCGTGCCTCAACGTCATCTTCATTCAATGCCATTTCAATTATAGAAGAGTCTTGCGACATTTTTTTGACTAGAGCAACTTCTTTCATAATAGGCGAAAGAGTGCGATATTTATCAAAAATAATTTGCTTTTGTATAAAACGCTCAGCCCACTCTTCGTTTAGCTGTTTATTTAAGGCCTTAGAATAAAACCAGGATCCAGTGGAAAAAAGTGCAAATAGTATAAAGAAAAATATGAAAAGTTTTGTTTTTATACTCATCTCTATCTCCTCTGTATTTTCTGTCCGCTAAAAATTAATTTTTTTAGCCAATTGTTCAGGTAAAAGTCCCAGTGATTCTTCAACAAGTTTAGTATTGCCATGCGTTATAAACTTATCTGTGTACTCAAAGCTCACAACTTCAATCCCTTGAATTTTATCTTCTGCCAAAAATTCCAAAATTGCAGAAGCAACTCCGCCCATTTTAGCACTGTCTGAAAATACAAACCATTTTTTATGTTTTTTAGCCATTTCTCTGAGCATCTCTTTATCTAAAGGCTTCACAAAACGCAGATCCAGAATACTTACCTCTTTTTCTAAGAGCTTTGCTGTTTTATATGCACGGCCGACTCCATTGCCATATCCAATAAAAAGTATCTCACTCTCATTCGAGCGAAGAAGTTGCGACTTTGCAAGCTCAAAAGGCTGTGATTCAGGTAAATCAGTCTCGATAAACGAACCCCTTGGATAACGTAGAGAACAAGGATGCTGATACTTATGCGCAAACGCCATCGCCTGATGAAAAGACTTTTCATCTCTTGGTGCAAAAAGTGTCATATTTGGTATGGCTCTCAAAAAAGAGATATCAAAAACACCTTGATGCGTTTCTCCGTCTTCACCTACTATACCGGCCCGATCAAGTGCAAATACAACCGGTAAATCCATTAAACATGTATCATGAATGACTTGGTCATACCCACGTTGTAAAAAGGTAGAGTAAATGGTGCAAAAAGGTTTAAAACCCTCTTTTGCCAAAGCAGACATAGATGTCACGGCATGCTGCTCCGCAATTGCAACATCCCAAAATCTGTTTGGATATTTTTCCATGAGCTCGCTTAAGCCGGTACCGCTTGGCATAGCCGCTGTTGCCCCGACTACTTTTTCATCATTCTTAGCTAAATGCATAAGCGCTTCTGTATAAATCTGTGTCGCACTTTTTGAGGAGCTTTTTTTAGAAGAATTGCCGCTGTCTAAATCAAAAGGACCGACTCCATGCCACTTCTCTTCATGACCTTCCGCTATGTCATAACCCTTCCCCTTCAGCGTTTGGGCGTGAACAATAACAGGTCTATTTAAATTTTTTGCTTTTTGAAGTATCTCAACAAGAGATTTTAAATCGTGCCCATCAACAGGGCCAATATAGGAAATACCCATCTCTTCGAACATAATCCCCGGAGTAATAAGTTTTAAACTCTCCTCCATCTTTTTGGCAATATAGTGCGCGCCTTCACCAAAATTATCTACAAAATTTTCTGTATGTTTTTTAAATTTTTGATAAAAAGGCCCCGCCATAGCTGAACTTAGCATTCGGCTTAATGCTCCTATGGGTTTTGCTATACTCATTTCATTGTCATTTAGAATTATGACCATAGGATATTTTCTGTCACCAAGCTCATTCAGAGCTTCATAAACCATACCTGCTGTCATCGAGCCATCGCCTATCATAACAACCGGAATTCTTCTCTTTTGCTCATTTTTTAGTGCAATAGCTTTAGCCGCTCCAACACCTAGAGATATAGATGTCGAGCTGTGTCCCGCCACAAAATAATCATGTTCAGATTCACTCGGTTTAGTGTATCCGCAAAGCCCGTTAAACTCTCTTAAGGTGTCAAAAGCTTCCCATCTGTCAGTTAAAAGTTTATGTGCGTATGATTGGTGAGAAACATCAAAAATGAAGGGATCTTTTGATGAATCAAATACTTTATGCATGGCTACTATAAGTTCCGTAGCGCCTAAAGTGGAGCTCAGATGTCCACCATTTTTACTTACAACCCTTAAAATTTCTTTACGAATATCTTTGCAGATTTCTTCTAATTCTTCAATACTCTTTGACTTTATATTCATATATATCTACTCACTTAATGCCGCTTTTTTAACTCTCTCAAATCTTTTGGATATTTGTGCATCTATGTTTCCGGCGTCACTGATTGCAACAACGCCTCCTGGGCTTACAGCAGAATCTGAAACAATGCTGACATGCTCAAGCAGACCAACCTTCTCGGAAACAAATCCATGATCCCTAGGATTCACTCGGAGTGTAACTTTTGATGCGCTCTGAAGCTCTTTTATAAGTTCTTCAGATAAAATTTTTGCGATTGCAGCGGAATTTGTACCAATTTCTACATTTATCACTTCTTTGGAAATATCTAATGCCGCAGAGATTAATTCACCTTTAATTCCCTCTAAAGCTGTTTCAAAATCTTTTGCACTCTTTTCGAGTTTTGTAACCGAGGAGGAAAAGAGGTCTAAACCATTTGCATTATTCTCTATTGCATCTTTTTTGGCCTGCGCCAGCCCTGCTTCGAGTCCCTGGGAGAATGCTTCTTCTTTCGCTTTTTGAAGTTGGGTGTTAAACTCTTCTTCTTTGGCTTCTAGCTTCATTTGCAGTTTAATAAAATTCGAGGACATTTCGTCTGTTTTTTTGAGTAAGGATTCAATCAGGGAATCTTTCGAGCCCTGACTCATTGCACTTGAATCAATGTCACTCTCCCTTTTTTTAGGGTTATTTTCTTTTGTATAACCTGTATCTTCAATAACTTCCGTATTTTGATTTGCCTGTAAATTTTCATTGGTCTTATCTGCACCCAACGCTAACACTTTGAAATTATACTTATTGATATTATGTTTTTCTGCAGAGCTGCTTGATATTACAGTTGCCATGATTAACTAATCATCTCTTCATTAGAGCCAAGCTGTATAGTTCCGGCTTCGGCAAGACCGTTCACAACCTCGACAATTTTTCTTTGGGCATTTTCAACATCTTTCATTTTTACAGCTCCTAAGAATTGCATCTCTTCTTCAAACGCTTCACGCGCACGTTCACTCATGGCAGAGAAGAATTTCTCTTTGAGCTCTTCTGGCGCAGATTTCAGTGCCATCATCAGGTCTGCTTTATCAACTGCTTTAAGTGTTTCGGTAATTGCACCCTTATCAAGTGCAACCATATCTTCGAAAGTAAACATCATTTCTTTAATAAGATTAGCAAGTTCTTCATCCACCTGCTCGATTGTTGCGAGTGTCGATTTGGAAGATTTTGCTCCAAGACGGTTAAATACATCGGCAACAGCACGAGGCCCGCCGACTTCAACTTTATATGATGCAAGAGATTCAAGTTTTGACTCAAGTACAGCGGAAACTCTTTTAATAACTGAAGGAGAAATATCCCCGAGCCTTGCCATTCTCATCGCAACTTCACTTCTTAAATCATCCGGAAAAAATTGAATTGTATCGGCAGCTTCTGTAGGATCCATATGCGCAAGAATAAGCGCAATTGTTTGTGGATGTTCATTGATAATAAAGTCAGACAACTGCTGTGGTTTGATTTTTGAAAGATATGCGAAGTTTTGTGTATTTTGCATACTTTTTGACAGTTTTTCTAAAACTTTTTTTGCTTCATCCGGACCAAGCGTTCTGTAAAGAAGTTCTCTCGCATATTCCATACCGCCCGATGTTATATACTGACCAGATTGAAAAATTGCATGAAACTCTTCTAGTATGGCTGTGGCAATTGCTTTTTCTATTGTTCTGGAACCTGCGATAAACTTTGAAACTTCCGTAATTGCATCAACATTCATACTTGCAAAAATACCTGCAGTCGTATCCTCTCCAAGTTGCAAAAGCAAGATTGAAATCTTCTCTGCCATTCCCATTTCATCGAAAGCTGCTTGTTGTGTTGGTGATAAATTTGCCATGCTTATCCTTTATCGTGATGCTTGGCACCACCCTCTGCTTCTTCACTTAAGAGTGCCTGTAAAAGTGAAGCTATCTCTTCTGGGGCATCTTCTGCCATTAACCTAACTTTTTCCAAAAGAACATCATGCTTGAGTTCATCTTCATTGAAGCCTCTTCCAAGGCCTAGTTGCTCTTCAACTTTTTTACGCATTGATTGAACCTTTTCTACAAGGTCATCGTCTGCATCATCTTCTATATCAAGTGAAGGTCTTTCCATATTCTCTTCTTCCTTTGAAACTTCAAGCATTCTCTGCGCAAAAGGTGTAATAACTTTTTTGTAAAGTATGAGAAGAAGAAGAAGTACGAAAATATATTTAAACAGTCCTGAAAATGGCGCTAAATACAGCTCACTAAACGCAACGGCGTTGGAGACACCGTCTTTTACGCCATCACTGCCTTCTCGTTTAAACTGTAAATTTTTTACGCTGATTTCATCGCCTCTTGCAGCATCAATCCCAACAGACTGGCTTACCAAAGAAGCAAGTGCCTGAAGATCAGTTTCGTCAAGTGGCTGATACTCCAACTCATCCGTCGCGCTACCGTCTTCTGCCAACTTGGGTTTATATTTGCCATCGACTACCACTGCAGCCGTAATTCTTTTAATACGTCCAAACTGAGATTTAGTTGTCGATACCGTTTTACCTATTTCGTAGTTTGTTGTACCGGTATTTTTTTCATATTTTTCATTCGTCTGACTACTGCTTAAGCCTTCAACAGGGCCTATATTACTTACAGTTCCAGGAACGCC
Source organism: Sulfurimonas sp. (assembly GCA_013791885.1). Lineage (GTDB taxonomy): Bacteria > Campylobacterota > Campylobacteria > Campylobacterales > Sulfurimonadaceae > Sulfurimonas. Next base: position 4,784 of record VMSZ01000005.1, read on the forward strand.
GCCGACTGACTCAGGAGAGCCGCCTTCACGTTTTTCTTCACTTATCTGTTCACTTCTTACAACATTTTCGGGATCATATTTTTCAGAAGTTGAATTTTGTATTGAAAAATCGAATTCAATTGTAACTTGAGCCACAACCTTGTCTTCCCCACCGACAAAAGGCGAGACAACTTGAATTATTTTCTTTTGTCTTTTTTTCTCTTCTTTACTTTTGAAGTTTTGTTGCACACTTGAGAGTTCGCTCATTTGTGACATCTCATCCTCATCGCCAAGCGTTTCGCCATCACTGTTTACCAGCATAACATTTGCAGAAGTCATATTCGGTACAGCTGCTGCAACAAGGTTTTTGATACCGCGAATTTGTTTTGTTGAAAGTGAACGTCCTTCAACGAGCGTTACCATGATTGAAGCCGTAGGTTTAATCTGTTCTGAGACAAAAAGTGTCTCTTTTGGCAGTGCTAAACTTACCGAAGCTGATTCAATCGGTGCGAGGGCATTGATAGTTCTTGAGAGTTCACCCTCAAGCGCTCGAAGATGTTTAATTTTTTGATCAAAACTCGTAGCTCCAAACTCTTGAGTATCAAAAAGCTCAAAACCGACACCATTGTCTTTGGGTATTCCAAGAGAAGCTATAGCAATTCTTTGTTTATAAACAACATCTTTTGGAACTTTAATGACATTATTTGCTGAGAGTTCATACGGAATGGACTCTTTTTCAAGCTGTTCTATAACCTTTGCCGCATCTGAAGAACTTAATGAATCAAAGAGAACTTCATACTTTTCACCCGCAGTTTGTTTTGCACTATATACGACCATAAAAATTAAAAACGACACAATACCTACAATAGCAGCGGCTATTATGACTTTTTGTTGTTTATTTAATTTATCGTATAAAACAACTAGTTGCGAAAAAAGTACTTTAAAATCCATTAATTTCCCATTTTGTTATTTTAGTAACTCTGCTGTCAATTCAAAAAAACGATTGTTCTGCTCATGCGTACCTATAGTGACCCGAATTGCATTAAGCCCGTAACCGCTTAAGTTTCTTACAATCATCCCTTTTTGCAAAAGAGCATTTGACAGTTTTGTCGAATCTTGCGTTTCATTCAAACATAACGTAATAAAATTTGTAAAACTTTTTATTATATCTATTTTTTGCTCTAATGCAAACTCTTCGTAACGTTTCATCTCTTCAAAATTAGCGGAAATACTTTTATTTACAAATTCTTCGTCCTCAAGGGCAACACTTGCTGCTTCAAGAGAAAGCGTCGTAATATTAAAAGGCGGTCTTAATTTGTAAAGTTCTTTGATTATTTTAGGGTTTGCAAGCCCAAAACCAACTCTCATTCCACCAAGTCCATAGGCTTTAGAAAAAGTTCCAAGATAGATTACATTCTCAAAATTTTCAATCAACTCTTTAGCATCTACTTTTTTACTTGCATCTTTAAACGCAGCATATTCCATGTACGCGCCATCCACTACAACCAAAGTGTCTTTATCTATTTTTGCCAAAAACTCTTTAAGCTTGTGTGTATCAATAGCATCCCCAGTCGGATTATTTGGAGTACAAATAAATATAATCTCAGGTTTTTGCTCTTTGTAAATTGCATAAAATTCATCTAAATTGTGCTCTTGTGAAGCTGTTCTTAGAACTTCTGCACCAACATGTTTTGCATAAATTTCATACATTGCAAAAGTAACACTGTTCATTAAGATTTTTGTGCCTGCATGCGCTTTTGCATGAATTAAAAACTCTATAACCTGATCACTTCCAGAACCTATAATTAAACTCTCAACACCAAGATTAAAACGCTTACTTAGCCCGTTCTTGAGCTTTGTCATTGAGTCATCAGGATAAAGTGACATTTTAGAAATTATCTCTTTAACCGCGTTTTGAACTTTCATTGAACATCCGTAAGGGTTCTCATTACTTGCAAGTTTAATGATATTTTTTGGATCTATTCCAAACTCACGGACAACCAGTTCTATTGGCTTTCCAGCCTCATATGTTTGTATATCTTCTAATGTTTTATTAAATTTCAATTTTCACCCTTTACGTAACTTCCAAGCCATGTCACTTCACCTTGATGCTTTGAGAGAACTCTTTGCACTGCCTCATCATCTATATGCCCATAAAAATCTATATAAAACCAGTATCCAAATCCGCCTTTATCTCGTGAAGGACGAGACTCTATTTTAGATAAGTTTATGTTCTCTTCTTCAAAATCATGAAGAAAATGCACTAAAGAACCAGCCTTTACGGCATCTTTCAAACGCACCAAGATAGAAGTTTTGTCTTCATGACTCACTCCATTTTTAAAATCACTCAAAATCACAAAACGCGTCAGACTGTCATGCTGGTCTTCTATATTTTCAAAAAGCGTAGGTATTCCGTACAGTTTTGCAGCTATATGAGAACAAATTGCCGCCGATGAGGGATCATTCGCTGCGAGAATTGCTGCTTTTGCAGTTGATTCTACCGGAATCAGTTCTACGTTTACAAGAGAGTGCTCCTGCAAAAACTCTCTGCACTGTCCAAAACCTTTATCTTTTGAATATATTTTTTTAATATCTTCGAGTTTTCTGGCTTTTGTCGCAAACGCCATGTGAATCGGCATATAAAGTTCTGCAACTATTTTTACAGAACTCTTTGAAAGTAAATCCAGCGTTTCTCCAACTATTCCATCTCGTGAGTTTTCAATAGGAACAACTCCGAATTTCGCACGCTTTGCTTCTAGCGTTTTAAAAACGGAGTGAATAGAGTTAAGCGGCATATAATCGCTCATACCTCCAAAACGGCTCTCGGCAGCCTGATGTGTAAAACTTCCCTCAGGCCCAAGATAAGCAATTCTCTCAGGTAATTCAAGATTTCTCGCTACAGCAAAAATCTCTAGATAAATCGCTTCAATAGCACCTCTATTCAAACTTCCGCCACTCTCTTCACTCATTTTCGCAAGTCTTTCTATAATGGCTTTTTCTCTCTCGGGTCTATAGACGGCTGTACCGCTTTCATGTTTTATTTCACCGACACGATGCACTACTCTCATCCTTTTATTAAGGATCTCAAGCATCTCATTGTCGAGTTTATCTATCTCAGCTCTGCATTCATCTAAGGTTTTCATATTGTCTCCAAAATTTCTTGCATATTTGCGTATATCAGGTCAGGTTTTACCGCATCATCTAAAAGTGGCACTATTTCTTCAGCGCTTTTGTATTTGCCGCTTGTTACAAAGATGGTTTTCATTCCAAGTTCTTTTGCTCCAACCAAGTCACCCTTAACATCATCGCTTATGATTGTCACATCTTCAAATCTTACGTTTGGGGCTTGTTTTTGCAGTTGTCTTAATGACTCTTCATAAAACGCAACACTTGGCTTTCCAACAACCGTATAGGAACAAGATGTAGCAAATTCCAGAAGCTTGAGTACGGCTCCGACTCCAGGATAACGTTTATTGTTTTTTGCATAGATAGAAGTCTCATGCATACCGACTAAAGCAGCACCGCTGAGTATAAAATCTATCATTTGTGCATATTCGTCAGAAGTGAAATCTTCTTTAATCGCAACAAGAACTGTCTTAGGTTTTTCATAATCCAAAGTGTACCCCATATTCTGCAGGGTTACCAAAAACTCATCCGCTCCATACGCGGCAACACCTTGTTTGTCTACATGTGATTCTAAAAGCATCAAAGGGTCGAGATATTTATCAAAGCCAAAGTTGAATCCTAGAGAAATCAAAAATGCATAAAAATCTTTTGAAGCTTTTTTCGTGCTGTTAGTTATCACCATATAGGGCGTTTTTCTTGCGTTTAACGTCTCTATGAATTCAATACTGCCGGCTATCGGTGATTTATCGGTATCGCTTATCAAAGTACCTTGAACATCTATGAAATACAAACTTTGCCCTTTACCCTAATCTATTTTTCTAAAAATTCTAGCTCTGGCGCTATGAGATCTTCAAAAGTTTCACGCTTACGAATCATTCTGTCAACTCCGCTCTCAACTGCAATCTCAGCACTTCTTCCGCGGGTGTTATAATTACTTCCCATGCCAAAACCATATGCTCCGGCGCTGTGAACGACAAGCAAATCATTGTGTTCTAACTCCGGCAGTTCATAATTTTTAGCCAAAAAGTCGCCGCTTTCACAAACCGGCCCGACAATATCAACTTTTCTCGTCTCTTTTGCAGAGTTTGTAATTGCTTCAATTCTGTGGTATGCGTTATAAAGACTCGGGCGGATTAAGTCATTCATTGCGCCATCTACAACAACAAATTTTTTCTCTCCGTTTTGTTTTTCATACAAAACTTTTGTCAAGAAATAGCCTGCGTTTGCAGTTAAAAATCTTCCCGGTTCACAGATAACAGTTAAGTCCAATCCTTTAAGTGTTCCCAAAATTGCCTGAGAATAATCATAAGGTTTAATTGTTACTTCATCTTTGTACACAACTCCAAGACCGCCGCCTATGTCAAAAAACTTCAACTCAATTTTGATGTTTGCGAGTGAACGCACCAAATCAGCCACAATCTCTGCCGATTCGTAAATAGGCTTCAGTTCTGTAAGCTGTGAACCGATGTGAAAATGAATACCCACAGGATCCAAAAACGCAGAGTTGTTTGCTTTGATGTACATTCTTTTTGCGCTTTCCAAATCTACACCAAATTTGTTGTCATGCAAGCCTGTAGAAATATATGGATGCGTTTGCGGGTCGATATTTGGGTTCACACGAATACTGATGCGAGAGACTGCGTTTAACTCTTTTGCAATGAGCTCAACACGGCCAAGCTCTGCTTCGCTCTCAACGTTTATGTAAAGAATCTCTTTTTGTATAGCTTCACGGATTTCGTCATCATTTTTTCCAACACCTGAAAAAATTATTTTATATGCGGGAATACCTGCCAAAAACGCACGTCTGACTTCACCTATGGAAACGCAGTCAGCTCCAGCGCCAAGCTTGGCAAAATGTCTCACAACACTCAAGTTTGAATTCGCTTTTACCGCATAGGCAAGTATTGATTTTCTCGCTCTGAAAGCATCTTTTAACTCATTATACTGAGCACTCATGTAGTCAAAATCATAGACATAAAGCGGTGTTTTATACTTTGTAGCCAATTCTTTAAAATTAATCATTAAAATTTCCAAATATTTTTGAATGATTCTATCCAAAATGTGCTTATATTTTTGTTATAAAAAAGTGAATACAAAGAGATAAAAGCTCAGCTTATACCCTTGTATTCTATATTCTTGTAGGCTTTAAATGGGTGCGGTAATGTATTATTTGCCGTGCGGCAATGAAAAAGAGAATCACAACAGGAGCGACTATTCCCGCTTCACCGGAAATTGTTTTATTATTTGAGAGTTCTATAAGCGTGTATAATATTCCCCAAACCATCAGTGTTGCCAAAATTGCAGAGAAACTAAAGAGTGAAACATTTAAAAATCTCACACTTATCGGAACAAAGAAAAAGATAATCACTACTAAACACGGTACAAAAAATGGGTATATAAAAATTTTATACAGCGCCCCTTTAATACTTCTTGTGTCTATTTTCTGATCTTCCAAAAGTGTCATTGCATCAAAAGCATCCTGAATGGTAAAGTTTACTTTACCTTCATAGACCCTATCGAGAATTTTGGGTCTAAATCCGCCCAACATTTTTAAATCGTTATTTTCACTCACAGTAATACCCAGCGATGTAAAATTCATATCTTCAGGTTTTTTAATAATATCAGCCGCTTCAATAAGCCAAAAATCATCTCTGTATATTGCCGAAGAAGCGACAACAACTTCTTTGAGAGAGTTATTCACAACAGAAAATATTCTAATATCTTCCGCTTTTTCTTGTAATGGAAGCATTTTTGAAAAATAGACATACTTATCTTTATACGTAAAAAAAAGGTCTCGTGTCGGGCTTAGGTACTGAGAATGCTTACGAATATTTCTGGAAAACTCATCTGCTCTTGAAAAGCTTGAAAGTGAATGAAATGAAACAAAGAGAATAGTCACTCCAAGTGAGACAAACAGGAACGGACGAAGAACGTCGATGCGAGAGTAACCAAGAGAGAAAAAAGAGACCAAGGCATTAGAACGGATAAGATAAATTTTTGTTGCTATCATTGCGAATAAAAGAGAAAGTGGCAACAGTAAATCTATTGCATAAAAAGCTTTATACACCAAGTAGATAAGGGTCAAGTTTGCAGACTGTGAAAGCTGCTCTGCATTTTCCATGTAGTCAAACCCGACCAAAAAGAGCACAAGTGCTACGAGAATAACAAAAAAATATTTTAGGTAATGAAACGCTATGTATTTAAAAGCTAACATAGTTTTATTTTAGCCCAAAATTTTTAATGGAATATTTGGAACTGGTATCTTCCATAGAATGATTGAGTAAAAATTCCACTGCTTCGCATGTATGCGCTATCCAGATATCTAAATGTTTTGATTCTTCCTGATTAAAGTCGCTTAAGACGTACGAAGCAACTTCACTTTTATGCTCAGGCTTGCCTATTCCAAGTCGTACCCGTATGTAATTTCGTGAAATTTTTTCATCTGTCGACTTGAGCCCGTTGTGGCCGCCATGACCGCCGCCCTCTTTGAAACGCACTGCCCCAAACGGCAAATCTAAATCATCATGTATTACAACAACGTCTTCAACTTTATAAAAATTCTTCACAGCAGCAATAGCGTTACCTGAAAGATTCATATATGTGAGAGGTTTTAATAAAAAATGATTTGAGAATTTAAAGAGTTCAGCTTGAAAAGACGAAGAGGAAAGTTTTGTAGCGGAGTTGCGTTTAACTAGCTCGTCAATGACTAAAAAGCCAATATTATGACGATTATTTGCATACATCGGGCCAGGGTTACCCAGTCCGACGATGAGCATGAATTACTTAGCTTTAATTACACTCAGAACTGCAACACGGTCAGAATCTGTAAATGTAACGTTTTCGATTTTAGCTAAATCACGAATTAGTTTAGAATCACCAACATCCATTTTAGTTACGTCTATATTAATTGTGTTTGGTAAATTCTCAATTGTAGATTTTACTCTCAAACGAGGTTTAGAAATATGAACAAGACCTTTATTCTTAAGACCGAATGCAGTTCCCTGTGGTACCACTGGAACATGGTAATGTGTAAGAACACCCGGTTGTGCAACCATTAAGTCAACATGTAAAAGTGTTCCTGTAACTGGTTGTGATGTGTATGCCTGAGCAACAACTTTCATAACTTTACCAGCTACGCTGATATCAAATGCTATGGTCTCTTTATTGCGCACAGTACGGATGTATTCATTTTGTTTGAATGCAGCATGAATATTTTCAAGCCCTTTTCCGTAAATGTTTGCAATTAGATAACCATCACGGCGAAGCGCTTTCGTGCCTTTTTTGCCAATACTCTCTCTAACTATACCTTCTAACATTTTAAATCCTTAATTGAAAAATAGGCGAAATTGTACCTAAAAAATCTTTAAACTTTGTTAATATAATTTAAAAATTCTATTTTAAATCAAAAAAGTCCTCATGTGTGTTTACTCTGGAACCAGACCCGGTGGAACTTGTAATTTTTCCGCTTGTTAAGCCACTTATTTTCAGTGCTAAATCTGATGCACTTGTAGCATTCTCCAAAGCCTGCTCTTTACTTATGATTCCCTCGTCATACAAATCCAAAAGAGATTGATCAAAACTTTGGGATTTATAATGATCTTTCCCATTTTCTATCGCATCTCGAATTTCATAATCACGATTTTCCATAATCAACTTTTCAATTGTCGGAGTACGCACCAAAATCTCCATAGCCGCACGTCGTCCACCTGCTATTGTTGGAACAAGCCTTTGTGAGATAACCCCTTGTAAAACGCCTGCCAAAGAGAGACGTACACGGTTTTGTTCTTCTGTCGGAAATTGGGCAATAATACGGTTAATTGTCTCTTTAGCATCAATGGTATGAAGTGTAGAAAAAACCAAATGCCCCGTGTCTGCGGCATGAAGTGCGAGATTAATCGTCTCTTTATCCCGCATCTCTCCTACGAGAATAATATCCGGATCTTCACGCAGTGCAGCACGTAACGCTGTTCCGAATGAAAGTGTATCCTGACCCACCGAACGCTGGTTGATAATACAACCTCTGTCTTTATGGACAAATTCAATAGGATCTTCAATTGTTATAATATGCTTTTTTTTAGTTACATTAATCTCATTAATCAAAGCCGCAAGCGTAGTAGACTTTCCACTCCCCGTTACTCCGGTTACAAGAACAAGCCCCCGCTCTTTTTGAGTAAAACTTCGAACTATGTCGGGTAAATGCAGCTTGTCAAATGATGGAATATCTACGGGAATTACACGAAAAACTGCGGAAACACCATCCATCTGAAAAAAAACATTCACACGAAAACGATTTTTTTCATCAAAAGGATATACTAAATCTATCTCTCTTTTTTCGACAAATTCTGAAAATCTGCCTTTCAAAAGTTCTTTTGAAAAAGTAAGAGCGTCTTCTTTTGAAAAAATTCCCCCAGAGAATTGAACCAAATCCCCATTGATACGTGCGCGAATTACTGAATTTGCTTTCACGTGTAAATCGCTTCCGCCGTTGTCAATCATCTTTTTAAGATAAGATCTTATTTTTTTTAACTGTTCAAACGTTAACTTACTTACATCTACTTCGTTCATAGTGCCTCCAAAATATCCTTAAATGCTTCTTTAAATGCTTCTAGACCATCTGTAACTAATGTATCCAACACTTCGTCAAAATCTATGCCAATAGCAGCAATCTTATCAAAATGTTCTTGAATTATCTCATTTGAGATGGGCAAGGCTTTCCTTTTTAGTCCATTTTGATGAAAAGCCTTAATTGTTTCTATCGGTGCGGTGTTAACACTGTTGTATGCTAAAAGATTTTCTACATAGTAATGGGCTGGCAATGAATCATCTTTTACCCCTGTACTTGCAAATAAAACGCGACAGCCTAGAACTTTCATTTCATTCACTTTATTGTATATATTTGCACTATTGTAAATTCCGCTGAGCGCTACAGGCAGACCATTTTTTGCAAGTTCTGCGTCTAAGGCCCTGTCAACTCTGCTCACAAAAACACTAATGACAGTGTCAACTTTGCTGCCATATCGTTTGACACCTTCTTCAAACGCTTTTGCACACGAGAGTGCTTGTTCTTTTGAAAAAATAAGAGTTGCGTTTACTGGTATGCCTGCTGCTACAAGTTCTGCCATAGCTGTATACCCGGATCTTGTTGCCGGGACTTTAATCATGACATTTTTTCTGTCTATAGTCGCATAAAGCCTTTTTCCCTCTTCTACCGTGGCACGCGGACTATCACATAAAAAAGGATCAACTTCTATGCTCACATATCCATCATCGTTTGCTTCATACAAAGGCATTAGAATGTCTGCTGCTTTACTTATGTCATACATCGCCAGTGCTTCATATTTCTCTTTTGCAGACTTTCCTTCTAAAGCTTGAATGTGTTCTTTATAGGCAGGAGAGCTTAAAATGGCACTTTTAAAAATTGCCGGATTGGAAGTAGCCCCGTTAATAATGCCTTCATTAATTAACTCTCTAAATTCATTTTCAAGATACTCCCGCTCAATAAAATCTGCCCACAAAGAAAACTTCAACTCTTCAATATACATACTAATTCCTAGATTTTTTTTGCTTATTATAGCCCAATATAACGAAAATAAAAATATGTAAAAGTGTTAAAAATATCACAACCTCATCAAAAAGATGATTTACTTTGTCTTCTATGCCACTGCTAATGTAAAGATTAAAAATACCGCCTTCTAAATAGCGGTACATCACATACAAAAAGAACATGTAAACACTAAAAACTGCTAACTCTTTAAGACTAACAAGGAGTTGGTTTTTAAATAAAAAATAGAATAAAAACAGCAAATTCAAAAAATACAACAAATACTCTGATGAAGCAAAAAGTTTTAATAAGGCAAGAAATATAACTGGAATGTACAATATGTAAAGAAGTTGTTTATGATTTAAAAATAGAGATAAAAACGCAGCTTGTGCAACTAAAAGAAGGCTATGCTCGCCAATAAAAAAAAGAGAGAGACTGATACAAAAATGAAAAAAGTATTTCATTTAAGAGATGACTTTTGGTATCTTTACATAAAAAGTTGAACCTGCATTTGAAGTTTGAACATCTATACTTCCTTTAAATTGTTTTTCTATAATCATCTGGCTCATATATAGACCAAGCCCCGTTCCATTTTTTCCTTTTGTACTAAAATACGGTTCAAATATATGAGGCAAATTTTCCTCATCAATTCCTTTTGCGTTGTCACTCACATTGATAATGACACTGTGTCCGTCGCTTTTAGCACTCAAAAGAATTTGTCCGTCTATTTTTTTCAGTTCTGAGAAAACATCAATAGCATTACTTAAAAGATTCAGTATGACTTGAAGTAATTCATTCATATACGTCTTGAGTATTATATTCTCATTTTTCTCAACAACAATCTTTGCACTTCCATCCTTGAGCCTTGGAAGCACAAAATTTACCGCTTTTTCCAA
>VMSZ01000075.1 GCA_013791885.1 Sulfurimonas sp.
GCTGAAATGCTGATTGTAGCACTTAGAAATGATGCGGGCACCTTAACTAACTATATTTCAATTAATACTGACATTACAGATAGAAAAGAGAAAGAAGAGCTGATTCATAATTTGGCTTATTTTGATTCTTTAACACAATTACCAAACAGAATTTTATTTGAAGAGAGATTCCATGATAAGGTGAGCACTCTTAAGCGTACCCAAAAGAAGATGGCTATACTCTTTTTAGATATGGATAATTTTAAACATGTAAATGATACCTTGGGTCATGTAATAGGTGATAAATTTTTAGTCCAAGTTGCTTTAGAAATTAAAAAATCGTTGAGAGAGAGTGATACTTTCGCCCGTGTAGGCGGTGATGAATTTATGATTATTTTGGATGATTTAGAAGATATAACGCAAGTATTACCTACGGCCCAAAGAATAGTCAAAAGCTTTTTGAATCCGGTTATTGTTGAAGGTAGAGAACTTTTTACCGGTGTGAGTATTGGAATAAGTGTTTATCCGGATGATTCAGAGAATTACATAGAATTGGTTAAGTATGCGGATACCGCAATGTATCATGTAAAGGAGAGCGGAAAAAACGATTTTCAATTTTACACTGAGTCCATGAATGAGAAAATGACCTCCAGAATGAAGATACAAAGCAATCTTAGAAATGCCATACTCAACAATGAATTTTTCTTAGAGTACCAGCCAAAGATAAATCTTGAAACACACACCGTGTATGGAATGGAAGCTCTTATAAGGTGGAATCATCCTACAGATGGTCTCATTCGGCCAGATATATTTATTGGAATAGCCGAGCAGACAGGACAAATTTATGAAATAGGACTTTGGGTTGCTGCGAAGGCGATGCAGGATACAAAAGATCTTCAAAAAGATGGAAAATATCTTGTAGTTTCTATCAATGTCTCGAGTGTGCAACTTGAAAATGAGTTCTTTATAAATGATATATGTAAAGTGGCTTATGATATAGGTTTAGATAAGAGCTACATAGAATTAGAGATAACAGAATCACATATCATGAATAATATTGAGAAGGCTTTAGTAACTCTGCAGGAGTTGAGTTCAAGAGGTTTTAAAATATCAATAGATGATTTTGGGACTGGATACTCTTCTTTGGCCTATCTTAAAAAATTGCCGGCACAAACCATAAAAATAGACCGAAGTTTTGTACTAGATATTGATAAAGATGATGATGACCGCTCTATAGTCGGAGCAATTATAGCTATGGCGCGTTCTTTAGGTAAAGATGTGATTGCTGAGGGTTCAGAAACGCAAGAACATATAGATACTTTAAAGTATTTACATTGCCATAAAGTTCAAGGGTATTATTTTTCAAGACCAATACGAATAGAAAAATTTAAAGAGTTTGTAGAAAATTTTTAAAAGATGCACAAAAACTTTATAAATCTCGAAAAACAAGTTTTTCGTAGCTTTAGGGGATTGTAAGGACTTTAGTCCATGCCACTAAAACGGACGCGTTCGTTTTAGTGTTTAATATGTGGATATTAGACTAAAATATCCTTGGCTATTTGAAACTGGTTTGCAGTCATAAGATGGATTTTTGGGTGGTATGCTTTGAGCTCTTCAAAGAGTTTTTTACTCAAGTCAAATCCCACCTTATACTCTTCTTCCGGGCCTTTTTCATGCGCATTTCTAAGTGCCTCGAGCCAGTTGTTTGGCACATTTATGCCGGGAACATGAGCGGAGAGAAATTGAGCAGTTCTGAGTTTGGTGATAGGAAAAACGCCTAAAATAATCTCTGCGCTTTTATTCTCACCACTTGTCTCTTTGTTTGCCAACTCTTTAAGCTCTATAAGCTGCTTTGCGTTTTCCAAGTCATACACTGGTTGGGTAATAATTCCGATTGCCCCGTGCTTAATCTTTTTTTGCATCTTTTTTTGAAGCGTTTTTGGATTTTTAGCATAAGAGTTCACCACTGCAAAAGGGTAGATTTGCTGAGGTTTGTGTGCAAAAGGTTTACCAGCATAGTTCATTCCTGAGTTAAACGCAAGGATTATGTCAAGCAAGAGTGAACTGTCACCTTCAAACACACCTTTGGCATGCGGCTGGTCAGATAAAGTTGCAGGGTCTCCCGTAAGCGCTAAAATAGCTCTGATGTCTACTTCGTTTGCACCTAGCAGGTCTGATTGCAACGCTATTTTGTTTCTATCTCGCATACTCATGGTTGCGATGACAGGTTTGTTAAATCTATCCTGCAACATTTTTGCGGCAAAAAGTGCATTGTATTTTAGTTTAGCAAGAGGATTGTCAGTAGTCGAAAAACCATCCACAAGTTTGTCTAAACCAAGTTCTTCGATTCTGTCTACAATCGGAGAAAAAGCAGGAGAATGTCCAGGAGTTGTCTCGAGAGTGATATATGTACTATTTTGTAATTTATTTATGAGAGTATCAAACAAAAAAAATCCTAATTGGCTATAATTGCGACATTATAACTAAGAGAGAAAAAATATATGCTAAAACTTGCTGTTTTTGATTTTGATTCAACGCTGATGGATGGGGAAACAATTGATTTTTTTGCCGAAGAACTGGGCATTGGTGAAGAAGTTGCACGTATTACTGAAGAGGCGATGAGTGGAAGACTTGATTTTTTTGAATCTCTGCAACAAAGAGTAGGGCTTTTAAAAGGCCTTGATTATAGTGTTGTAGAAAAAATAAGTCATAACCTTCCTTACATGCCTGGTGCAATTGAAACTATTGCAGAGCTTAAAAAACGCGGCATGACAGTTGTCTGTTTCAGCGGCGGTTTTAGAACGGCAACGACATATGCAAAAGACATTTTGGGTTATGATGCAGATTTTTCAAACGCACTGCATCATAAAGACGGTAAATTAACCGGACTTGTCGGTGGCGACATGATGTTTAATTTTTCCAAGGGAGATATGTTGGTGCGTCTGCAAAATATTCTTGGTGTAAGTGAAGAAGAGACTTTGGTTTGCGGAGATGGAGCAAACGACTTGTCTATGTTCGCGCATGCAGGAACTAGAGTTGCGTTTTGCGCGAGAGAGATACTGAGAAAAGAAGCAAACATTGTCATAGAGACAAAAGATTTAACACAAATTTTAGAAAAAATAGAAGGATAAATATGTTAGAAAGTACAATTTGGAGACAGTATAACAGCGAAAACAATTTTAGAGAAAAGTTAGCAGAGTTCTGCGTTATGAACGTAGATGATATGGTTGCAGACGATAAAGAACTTTATGGCATTCTCAAAGCGAAATTGACAAAAAAAGAGTTGAAACTTTTTGCAATGGACAGTGCAAAGATGAGTGATGAGGCATTGAAAAATGAATTTGATTATACTGATGAAGAGCTCAAAGAGGCAAAATATAAAGTATATAAAAAGCTTAAACAAGACAAAATGCGTGCGGCTCTTAAGGGGATTACATACGAGAGTGCAGAATAATTTTTGTGTGCAATATAGTGTCTGTAAAAATTAATATTTTTACGCACTATATAAGATTAATCTATAATTTATCAAAGAGCTTGTACACTATCACAGATTTATCACAAAGGAAAAACGATATGAAAAAAACAACTTCATTATTATTAGCTGCAATGCTTGCAGGCTCTGTATTTGCTACAGGCGCGATGGCGGATGCAAAACAAGGTCAGAAGTATTACCTTAAAAAGTTGAAAGTATGTAAAAAAGACGGTATTACTAACGGTGGAAATTTTGCTACTAAGCATGACCGTGATACATGGGCTGAGAAAAAAGAAAGCGGCGAGCTTTTAAATGCTTGGAAAGAAATTTGTCCTTCAGGTGAGAGCAAATTTGATAAAATGAAACCAGATGATATTACTGATCTTTATGACTTCTGCTGGCAATATGCATCAGATGGTGACGTTCCATCTTGTGGTTAATTCCTTAGTCCCTATAATAGGGACTAAAATTATCTAATTTTTGCCTGGGTATCCTGATGGGTATCCATTCTTCTTTATATATTTACCTCAAACAGCTCATAGAATAGTAATTAATTAACACTTCCAATTAAGTTTCAATACCTCTTTTTAAAGCTCTAGCTTATCCGCAGAAACAAGTATCTCATTCGTAGTTACATTTAGTGATCTTTAATTTTACAGCAGTGCTGTCTCTTCAGGTTGAGAAAATCATTAAAAGAAGGAAGTGTTGATTTCGTCAATTAGGGCACTTTTTATTTTACCTGTAGTGATAAATAGCTAAGTTAGATGAATTGATTTTGACTAAAAAACGTATGTTTTAATATTTAATATATTAAAATAAGTTTTTATATGAGAAAAAGTAATATTTGGAGTGGGCTTAGTTGATATTTAGAACATTTATAGATAAGTTTACTTTTTTCTTCTGGCTTATTTTCTTGGTTATTAATGTTCCTATATACATCTTTGGAAATATCTATTTTCAAGAGATACTGAAAAAATCTGAGCACGAGAAGATAACGCTCATGCTTACCACTTTAGAACCTGCAATAGCCTTTAACATCTCTTTTGAACAAGAAGATCAACTGGGTGAAATTCTAGGCAGTATACTCAAGTACGAAGATATACAGCAGATTGATTTACACTTTTTACATGATAATAAATTTTTATCAAAAGTAAAAAAAACAAAAAGAACGACTAAGCTTTTTACCTATGAGCACTCAATTATCGACCCTTTTGAAAAAACAGAGATAGCTAAAATCACTCTTTATTACTCCAATACGAATTTGACAAAAATCACTCAGCAGGTTTTTACTACTATCTTCTTTATTTTTATTTTTGCCTTGATTGTGTTCTCAATCATATTTTTCTCAATCCGTACAGATCTCAATGCACTTAAAACCATTGCAAAAGCTATGAGTGAATATTCTTTTACAAAAAAAATGCAACCAATCGTGTTCCAAAGTAAAAGCGAAGAGATTAACACCATCGCCAATGTTACAAACCAGATGATTGCCAATATTTCAGACTATCTTCTACAGCTCAAATCCTTTAATAATGAGCTCAAAGAGCAGGTAAAAAATGAGATTCTCAAGCAGCAAAAACAAGAGCGCCTCATGATACATCAATCTCGTCAAGCGGCCATGGGGGAGATGCTTGAATCAATCGCACACCAATGGAGACAGCCTCTTAACATCATCGGTTTGGCAACAGCAAACATAGAAACTGAGTATAAACTAGGTGTTTTAAATGAAAAAAAATTTGATGAGAAGATGGAGATTGTCTCACTCAATCTCCAGTATATGTCCAATACCATTGATGACTTCCGCAACTTTCTCAATCCTGAGCGAAAGTTTGGCAGCTTTAATCCGCAAAAAAGTATCGGGGAGGTTTTGAATATTCTTGATGCACAGCTTCAGCACAACAATATTCTATCCAAGCTCATTGAAGAGTCAAGTATCACTTTGTATGGTGTCGAAAACGAGTTTAAGCAGGTGATATTTATATTGTTAAGTAATGCTAAAGATGCAATCATGCTGCAATTACAAAAGCAGATTATTTCACAGGGCACCATTAATATCTTTATAAAACAGGAAAAAGATGAAGGAGTTATTGAAGTGTGCGACAATGGAGGCGGAATAGATGAGAATATTCTGCATTCTATTTTTGACCCTTATTTTACAACCAAGTCTAACGCCAACGGAACAGGCATTGGCCTATACATCGCCAAAAATATTATCGAGTCGAGAATGCAAGGGAGTCTGCGCGCCAAAAACACCGAAGAAGGAAGTTGTTTTACAATCAGAATTTCCTTGGTAAATCCAGAAAAAGAGAATGAAGTTATATGAAAAAAATATTTTTAATGCTAAGTACTACTTGTCTACTTTTTGCAAATGATGATATGCATCTACTTGAAGATCTTAAAGATGCATCGGAGATTGCAACGCGTACGAAACTCAATATGGATAAAACGCCATCTGTAGTTTCAGTTTTGCACGCTGATGAGTTAAAAAAGCTGGGGATGATTAATCTTTATGAGGCGCTTGAGAGTGTACCTGGCATAGAGATCTCAATGGGTACGGCCGGAGCAAAACAGATTAATATGAGGGGCAACAAGTCAATTATTAGAGATAAGATAAAACTTATGATAGATGGCATAAGTGTAAATAGTGAACTTGCAGGTACAAGCTATTTTTATCTGGATATGCCTTTAGAACTTATTGAACGTATAGAAATTATACGCGGCCCTGCGTCAACGCTCTATGGCTCTTTTGCACACATAGGTGTGATTAATGTAATTACCAAAAGTTCGACCCATGAAGAGGGCCTCTTCTTTACAAAAATGAATTCAAAAAACTTCAAGGATGTTGGTTTTACGCAACATCTCAATACAGAAAAGATGAAGATTGCCCTTGATGGCTTCTTTCAGGATAACAAGTCCAGCAGAAGTTATGGCTCTTATAGCCTCATACCCGGGCAAGAGTTCACTTCTTATGAAAATTTTACCAATAAATCTTTAGGCCTCAATATTTTTGATGGTGAAAATATTTCACTTCAGGCAAGATGGCTTAAGGTTGATACACAAAACTATTTCGGCTATGGAAACTGGCCTATAAGTAAAGACCCAAAAGCCCTTCAAACAACATCTTTTGTAAGTGAATTTCTCTACACTCCAAAACTTTCTAACGATCTCTCGATGGATTTCAAAGTCGGCTATAAGCAGTATGAGTATGAAGGAGATGCCAGATATGTACCATACTCTTTACTTCCGACTCCTACATATCCACCTTATGATCTTATTGGAGGCGGCTACTACAAAGAGCAGGGTGTATATACAGATGCTGCGTTTAAATATTCTACTGCAAATCATAAGATTCTTTTTGGAGCCTTGCTCTCTTATGCAAAAGAAGCTGATACAAACTATTTCAAGAACGATCCAACCCTCGGGGAGACACTCAGTATCCCTGTAGAGAACATAAAAAAAGATATTTCAAGAGAGCAGTATGCCTTGTATCTCAATGATATCTACTCTTTTTCTGATGCATGGACGCTCAATCTTGGAGGCCGCTACGACTACTATAGCGACGCTGATTCGAGTTTGGTTCCTAAAATAGCACTGCTTTACAATTATGATGAGTTACAGAGTTATAAGCTAATCTATCAACGCTCTTTTCGGGCACCTGCATGGGTAGAGCTTTATGGAAAAGATATACCTTATTTTGGAGAACCGTCTTTAAAATCAGAGACCATTGATACTATTGAATTAGCTTACCGTTACCAGCCAAGACTTGATAATTGGATGACTCTTAATCTTTATTACTCAGAGATGCAGGATTTTATTAATCGTAACGCTGCGTTTGCTTTCTTTAACGATAAAGATATACGTTCATATGGAGCAGAGTTTGAAGCAAAAGCTACATTTAATACTACAACCTTTCAAGGAAATTACAGCTACATCCACATTGAAGATGAGGCCGGCAGAGCGCTTCCTTTTGTTGCCACTCACTTAGCTAATCTTATGCTCTCAAAAAAGTTCAATCGAAATTGGCAGACGGGAGCTAAGCTAAGATATGTCGGAGAAAAAAAGCGCGAACTTGCAGACACTAGAGAGAATTTGGACGCCTATGTTACGTATGATCACTCTTTAACATACAGCTATGAGGCCTGCACTTTTGGCGTATCTGTCAAAAATCTTTTTGATAAAAATATAGCGTATCCTTCGCAACTTGGAACTTTTCCAAGTTCTGGAACATATATGGATGATTTTCCTCGGGATGGACGAACATTCTGGCTCTCTCTAGAGTGGAGAATACCTTGATACAAAGACTTTTCCTTCTTCTTTTGGTTCTATCGGTACTGCTTCGTGCAAAAGAGTACAATGATACCGTTATGGATATTGAGGCAAAACTTTTTCCTAAGATTGCACTCCTTGAAGAGAGAATTGCAAACAATCCTTCGCCTTATCTTACTATTGCTATTATCTATACAGAGCCTGATTATAATGTGGCACAAAATTTCAAGCAAAAAATAGAGTCCTGTTATCCAAACAAACTGCGTGACAAAAAGGTGCTTGTTACTTTGGCACAGTTTGGACTCTCTCATATTGTGGATACAGATGCACTTCTTGTACTCTCTCATGAACCCCGCGAACTAGAGATAATTGCACTTTGGGCAAATAAAAACAAAATAGTGACTTTTGCCTACGAGCCTGCGTTTTTAGAGTATGGACTTACTGCTTCTATCTACATAGGTAAAGCTACAAAGCCTTATCTCAATAATAGTATTATTAAAAAACACGGCTTTGTTTTTGATCCATATCTTCTGCAGCTCTCAAAGTTCACACACTAGCGAATACTCAATTATTTTAAGTAGACTTCAAGTCAGGTTTGAGTTTCTATTACTATATTTACTTCACTAAAACTTTAAACGCAACTCTTCTCGATTTTTCAAAATCTTCTTTTTCATCATATGTTACTTTTTTAGAAAAACTGTAACCGCTTCCAACCAATATTTTACTCAGCCATTTTTGCGTTGATTCATTTTGTTTTTTGAACAGGTAAGAAAGCACCGAATAAGAACGCTCTAGTGAAAGTTTTTCATTCTTTAGATATCTCTGTGTAAATTTGACTCCACCCCATTCGCTTGATGTATGGCCATTGACCGCCAAACCTTCTATGTTCTTTTGCTGTTCTTGTAAAAATTTAACGAGTTTTGGAGAGAATGTGTCTAAGAAGCTTTTTTGTGCGTTTGTGAGTTCATACACACCAACTTTAAAAAGAAGCGAGCTATCTATGAGCTCAATAGTTAAATCACTTTGAATAGTAATTTTTTTGGCTGCAATCTCTTCTTGAAATATTTTTTTGAGATTTTCATAGAGTGTACCTGCGCTCTTCGAAGCTTTCTGTTCTTTGGGTATTATCAGGTTACTTGGAGCAAACTGAGCCATAGTTCCATTCTTATTGAGTTTTGCTATCCACATATTTGATTCTTGGGAAGTGTCGCTCGTATGAATTCCGGCGACACCGACTTGAGAGTTATGAAGTATTTCAGCAGCATTAAAGATATCAAAGTTTTTTTGACCGTAATGCTCTTGCGTTTTCATGTTCAGACTTGGGTCAAAAAGCATGACAAGGGCATCTGTGTTCCCTGCATCTTTTACATACCCAACTCCAATAATGCTAGAATCTGAAAACTCCGCAATGTCTTTGAGCCCACTTGAGTAGGTTGTAGCAATAAGCTTATCTAAAAGGATGTTTTTTTGTAAATCAAACTTAATGAGACGGATTTGCTCTTTTCGCAAACTGTCGCTTTGTGTTAAAGAAAGAAGAAAATTTCCTTCTTTAAGCTGTATAAGTTTGTGTGGTGAGAGTGGGAGTTTTGACTCATACTCTTTGAGCCATATCTTGTCTCCGTTTTCTCCGAGTCGCAGAAGAAGGAGATTATTGCTTCCCTCATGTGCACTCGTTCCTGTGACGATGAGAGAACCATCATTCGCTTCAACTGCATCCACCCCTTTGTCATCATATACAGTGCCATATTTTTTGTTCCATAGCATTTCACCGTCTTTGGAAAATCTTGTAATATAGATGTCGCTGAGTCCAAGTCCGCTGGTGAAGATGGAATCATTTGAAGTTCCTGATGATGCGGAGGAACCAATCGCTAAAGCGCCGCCATCTCCAAGAGCAATAAGTTTGCTCATTTTGTCATATTTTTGTGTTCCGAAAGTTTTTGTAAAAATAATATTCGCATTCGCATCCAGTTTTAAAAATATAAGTGAACCGCCGAGAGTATGTCCACCGACAAAATAGCCATTAGATGGCGTTTTAAGCAGAGATACCGCTTCGTTAAAATCTGGAAGGCTTGTTGCCTTAGAGAGAAGTATATTGCCTCCATCATCTACTGTAACGAGATGAATTTGTTGGCCTTGGCCTTGAGAGACACTTGCCAAATATTCAAAAGGGTCCGTGTACACTTCATCGCTATTTTTTGTTGGAGTATTATAGTTGTTGGAAAATCCAACAGCGCTTAAGCTTCTGTCATAATTTTGGGTAATGTCATGAAGAGCATCGTTAAATGGCTTATCTATAATTACTGAATAGTCAGGGTTCTTTGCTTCTATGGCTGATAAAATTAGTAAGAAGAGTAGTATTAGTTTCATTCATGCACTTTTTATTTAAAGAATAGCAATAAACATTCCTTATTATAGAATATCTACTTCAATCATTTGTAATACATTAGAAATTAAATTCCATTATAATCAGCAAAATTTTATAAACTGCTAGAGAAAAAGAAGATAGAATAAAGTAGCGTAAATATAATTCAAGGAAGTGTCATGTCATTAAAAGTAGCAATAAACGGAACGGGTAGAATAGGCTCAATTGTAATTAAGATTGTAAGTATGAGAGACGATATGGAGTTAGTTGCGATAAACACCACTTCAAAACCTGAGATGCTTGAGTATTTACTCAAATATGATTCTGTGCATAAAGGTATCGCAGCAAGAGTTATAGATGCAGATACGATTGAGATAAATGGAAAAAAAGTAAGAATGTTCAGTGACAGAGATCCTAAAAATGTTCCCTTTGGTTCTGCAGGTGCAGAAATTGTCATAGAATGTACGGGTAAATTTTTAACAACGGCAGCGTGTGAGGCATATCTTTTTGGTGGCGTAAAAAAGGTTGTAATGTCAGCTCCGGCTAAAGATAATACTCCTACATATGTTTTAAATATTAATACAGATGAGTATAAAGGCGAAGCAATTATTTCAAACGCAAGTTGTACGACAAACTGTTTAGCGCCCCTATGTAAAGTACTCGATGAAGAGTTTGGAATAGTAAACGGTCTTATGACAACAATTCACTCATACACAAACGATCAAAATATTTTAGATGTAAAGCATGCTTCTGATTTTAGACGTGCTCGTGCCGCTGCTATTAATATGATACCGACAACAACCGGTGCTGCAAAGGCAATTAGTTTGGTGATGCCAAAATTAAAAGGTAAATTAAATGGCTATGCGATGAGAGTTCCTACCGCAGATGTTTCCGTAGTAGATTTAACGGCAAACTTAGCCAAAGATGTAACTGTTGAAGAGATTACGGCAGCGATGGTAAAAGCATCTGAAGGCAGCTTCAAAGGACTGCTCGAAGTTGATTTTGATAAAAGAGTTTCTAGTGATTTTATTGGAAGCACATACAGCTCAACATTTGTTCCAGATATGACGAGTGTAGTAGATGGAAGAACTGTAAAAGTTTTAGCTTGGTATGACAATGAGTGGGGATATAGTTCTAGACTTGTGGATATGGTTAAATTTGTAGGAAGTAAATAAAGCTAGAGTATGAAGAAGTCCCCAGAAAGGGGACTGAAAAGAACTATTTTAAGTTCTCGAATGGTGCAGATACAACTGTTTTACGAGTTATTGTGTAAGGAACTAATGCCGCAGCACGAGCTCTTTTAATAATGATTGTAATCATGTCTTGGTGACATATTGACCCTCTTAATTGTCATAATGATTTATCTCATTATTTTA
Organism: Sulfurimonas sp.; assembly: GCA_013791885.1. Classification (GTDB taxonomy): domain Bacteria; phylum Campylobacterota; class Campylobacteria; order Campylobacterales; family Sulfurimonadaceae; genus Sulfurimonas. The sequence continues at coordinate 11,456 of VMSZ01000075.1, forward strand.
TCCAATTAACTGATTAAAAGTCTGTCTATTTTGTAGGGGTCATTCCAATACCCATTGTTCATTATATTTATATCGTCTAATTTCATTTCTAATAGCTTTTTTAATTAAGTCATATATTTGAACAGACTCTATTTCTTCCACTATTCTTGGCTTTATAGAGTAAATCATCTACTTGCTTATAGAGTTCATGTATACTATTTATTTTGTTAGCTTTTTTAAAAATGAGTCCTACAGATGCAGTAACATAATCGCTAGCACTATTTCCATTATGACTAATTTGAAGGTTTTCTATATTTTTTCTAAACTTGTTGGCAAACTCTATGGCTTTCTCTTGTGTATCTACGTGAAATATTACACCAAATTCTTCACCGCCTAATCTAAAGCAGTAATCATCAGCTCTGTTTATTGTACCACTTATAGTTTTAGCAACTTTAATAAGTACATCATCACCCATTTGATGTCCATATATATCATTGTATGGTTTAAAGTAGTCTATATCTAAGATAATAAAACCAACCAGTTTATCTTCTCTTTTTGCACCGTTTATAACTTTTGGAAACAGTTCATTAAAGTATCTTCTGTTGTAAATGCCTGTAAGACCATCAGTTATTGATATTTGTTCGATTATCTTCTTATCCGTTATATTTTGTCTTATGGCCGTATATCCGATTTTCTTTCTCTTCTCATCAAATGTAGGGAAGATAGAAGCTTCCATCCAATAGCCTCTGCCATTTTTATCTTTATTTTTAATTTCACCTGTCCAAACTTTGTCTTGAACAATAGTGTCCCATAAGTCTCTAAAAGAGCTTTTTGGCATATCAGGATGTTTCATAATACTATGCGTATGACCAATAATCTCCTCTTTGGAATATCCGGACACTTTACAAAATGCGTCTGAAACATAAGTTATAACGCCATTAAGATCCGTAGAAGAGATAATTATATTTTTATCTATCAGTTTTAAATATTCATTCATCAACCCTATCAATCGATCTTTCAACATTGATGTGATCCAACTACCCAACGTAAAAAGAATTATCCTATCTTCCTCATCTAGTCTTGGGGCATAGGGCTCTTTTTCTATTTTTCTTCCTGCGATCAACAGTCCTACTAAATTATTATCTGAAAACAAAGGCACTAGCACAAAATAAGGGAGTGAAATTATTTTTGATAGAGTAGACAACTCTTCTATTTCATGAGACGCTTCCCTAACTATGATTCCAGATTCTTGAATACGAAATTTTATATCTGGAAATTTTGTATTTTCAAGTTTTTTGACCTCTTCATCTTTATAACCAGAATTTAAAATTTTTTGAACTTTTCCATTAATGAGTTCGATGTAAAAGGCAGCATCAAGCTCCAAAGAGCTTCTAATACCATTGAGCCCAATTTTAACAGCGCTTTCAAAACTATCCTCAACATTGATATGTTTGTTCAGCTCTGCTATAAGCGATAAAGAGAGGTTGGTTCGTTTTACGTCACGGCGCAACTTAGATACCTCAAATTCAGCGTTTACAAGCTGAGACGCTCTTTGTTCAAAAAGCTTACGATAATACTTTGCTTCTTTTTGTGCAAGAATTAGTTCAGGACTTAGTTCACTCAAATGGCTTTTCTCGGTATACTAAATAAACTAAGCACGCCTGTCCAATCAAGCGCTTGAAGACCATTCCCAACTTTACTGATTTCAACGCCAGAGTATACTCCAAACAATGGAATGTCTCTGCCTATCGCTTCTTGAACAAAATGACCTTCTTCCTCTTCAGATCCACAAAAACGACTCCATCTTCCAATGCAATCTAAATACAGAGCAAATACTATCTCTCGATCTCTTAATTGTTCTTTCATCGCGTTTATCTGAATTGAGATATAAGAGAAATTGAGATTACGCTGCATAATCTGTATTTTTGTTCCAGCAATCAAATCTGGCTCAAACATAATCAATGCGCCAACAGACTCATCCACAGCCAAGCAGAGACGATTCGCGTACATGTTTGGGTTGTAATCATCAAACAAATCTCCATGATTTACGCCTAAAGTAAGGAATAATGGATAATCTTTAGGTTCTAAAGTTGACGCCTCTCCTAATACCTCTTTGATAAACTCAATTGCTGGCTTATTTTCAATTTCAATGATTACAGGCCCCTCGGCTTTAGTGACGGTATAGTATCCACTCTCAGGTGAACACCCATGAAGCGTTATTGTATCGAGTTGTACGTCACCACTAAAAATTGATAGCGACGCGCCATTGCGAATAGTATTGCCCTCGCAAACAATTGATGCGGGCTTTTGTAAATTAGGATCTGCTAAAACACCTATTCCAGCCAAATTCATATTGCCTAGACCACTTTGAGATATACCTGATATCAGTGGGGTTGCCATATTTAACGAAGGTGCACCCTCGGAAACAGATTGTTTTACAGAATCATAAAAAAGGATACCATGTTGCTGTTTTTTAGATGACTTTGCATGCTCTCCTAGTTCTAACCCTGCCTCAAATTCACGATTTTTAATTTGAGTCGAATAAAAGGTGTCTACATCAAAATCATCACCTATCAAAACAGCTAGAGAAACATATGGTTGATCTACTTCTAAAGTATCATTTGTAATATATCCTGGGGATGTACCACCTACAATGTCTATCTCATTGAAAGCATCTGAAATTATTTTGACAATTTTTTGAGCATCATGATGCACAGAATAAAATAAAATCGCTAACTTTGGATTTTTTTCATGAATCTTTGGGAGGGTTTCTTGGACAATAAACTGTGCTGCCTTATATGAGTCAAGCTCTTTAGTATGTGACACTATTACAAATTGATTATTAGACATTAGACCTCATAGAATTAACATTATGAGTATTTTATCATAATGTTACTCAAACCCCTTCCATGATATATCATTAGTCTGCATTCTGATTCACCTTTAATATAACCTCTTCGAGCCAAGTTTTCTTTAGAAATAACTCGATATTCTGTGAAACTTATCTCTTCGTAAACTGCGAGCCAAGTCTGCGTTTCACTTAACAGAACAAAGAGCTATGTTAACCACGAGACAGCTCTTTATTGATGAGAGCTCGTAGTACTCAGTCAAGCGGTATCACTTCGTGATTTTAGTTTAGAGAGGAGGAGAAAGTGGTCTTGGTCATTTCTTTTTCTTTATAGGGTTAGACCAAATTTGGTAAAGCCAACTATTCAGCTTTCGTCTATCTCTATCTCTTTAAGGGAATATGGGATAAAATTTGTGTACCTAAATAAACCCTATAAATGCCTATCACAACGAAGTTTAGTGTGAAAAAAGAAGATATATTTGTGTACTTAAATATTGATCAGTGTATAATTTTTGGGTAGGTACACACGTAAGGTACACAAAGGTTGTGAAATATAGAAAATAATTTCATATAGTTAAAACGATATAGAGTGAATGTATTTGTGAAGTGAGTATTTATTAAAAGAAGAGAATGACTAGAAGAAGCCCCCGAAACGGGGACTGGGAAAACTATTTTAAGTTCTCGAATGGTGCAGATACAACTGTTTTACGAGTTA
>VMSZ01000022.1 GCA_013791885.1 Sulfurimonas sp.
ATAGAGTGTGGAAGAGAAAAAGAGAATGATATTGGCAAGTATATTAGAGAATCCGGTATTACAAAAGTTCTGCTATTAAGCGGAATGGGAAGTGCCAAACGCAGCGGTTTACTTGAAAGAGTAAAAGAGTCTTTAGAGAAAAACGGCGTTACTTGTGTGGAGCTTGATGGAGTTGTAAGTAATCCTATTCTCTCAAAGGTCAACGAAGGTATTGCTCTTGCAAAAGAGAATGCTTTAGAAGCTGTTCTTGGAGTTGGCGGAGGAAGTGTTGCAGATTCTGCAAAAGCAATAGCTGCCGGAGCGAAATATGACGGTGATGTTTGGGATTTTTTCATTAACAAAGCGTCAGTAAACGCAGCACTGAAAGTTTTTACCGTTATGACTTTAGCGGCTACTGCAAGCGAAATGAATGGTAATTCTGTCGTTATGAATGAGAAAACACAGCAAAAGTATTCTATTTCTTCTGTATTGCTTAATCCTGTCGTATCTGTGGTTAATCCTGAACTAATGATGAGTGTAACTCCTGAGTATTTGGCCTATTCTGCCGTAGATATTATTGCACATAGTATTGAGGTTTATTTTACGGCATCTGAGCATCCAGATTTTAATTCTAGAATTGTTGAGAGTATTATCAAAAGTGTAATGCAAACGACGGAAATTTTATTGGACAACCCCAATGATTATGCCGCTAGAGCAGAATTTGCATGGGTTTCCTCTTGGGCGCTTAACGGTCTCACACCTGCAGGAACATCGGGTGGAAGTTTTCCAAATCATATGATAGAACACGCACTTTCTGCAATTTACAATATTGCTCACGGAGCAGGGCTGTCTATTGTAATTCCGGCTTGGATGAAATGGCATAAGAATCAGAATATTAAACAATATGAAAGATTTGCTCATGAAGTTTTTGGAGAGAATAGTGCAGACAAAGGTATCGAGATGCTTGAATCCTGGTTTAAAAAAATCGGCTCACCTACAAAACTTGAGGATGTTCGTATTCCAAGAGATGGTATAATTAATCTTGCAAAAAACGCAAATGAACTCTCTAAATTGTGGGGTATGGGTGACTCTTATTCTATTGAAACAATTGCAAAGATTTTAGAAAAAGCGTAGATTATAAGGAGTTTGAAATGAAAAAAAGTATTTATTCTTTAGTGGTAGCGGTAATTTTATTTGGCGGGTGTGCAACAAATACGGGTCCTGAATATGACGGAAACAGTTATGCGCAGATAAAAAGATATGACATGGGAACGGTGATTGAGAGCCGACCGGTTGTCATCAGCGACAGCGGAAGCGGTAAATTTTTGGGTGCGCTCATTGGTGCTGTCGTAGGTTCAACGATGGGAAAAGCTAGCGGTAAAACTCTTGCAACACTTGGCGGCGGTTTAGCCGGGGCATACGTCGGCAATGAAGTTGGTAAAGCAAACGCAAGTGAGCTGACGGTTGAACTTGACAATGGTGACAATATTGTTGTAATTGCTAAAGGCAAAGAGATTTTTGCGGGTGACAGAGTGAAAATTATCAAAGATGGCAACAGAGTTGCAGAAGTTCGTCGAGCTGACTAATAGAGTTTAAAAAAAAATTAGTATAATTGCAAAAAAAAATTACAAAGGCCATAAAAATGTCAACATATGTTTTTGGACACACAAGCCCAGACAGCGACTCGATTGTAGGCGCTATCTCTCTATCATACCTAAAAAATCAGCTTGGCGAGGATTGTGTACCGACACGTCAAGGTGAAATATCTGCTGAGACAGAATTTATTTTAAATAAATTTGGCGGCACACTGCCTGAACTTAAAACTTCAGTTGCAGGTGAAAATGTTTATCTTATAGATTTTTCAGACAAAGCACAGGCCCCAAAAGACATCATGGAAGCTACAATTTTAGGAATAGTTGATCACCATAAACTAGGTGATTTAACGACAGACACGCCTCTTGAGTGTTGGATTCGTCCAATCGGCTGTTCAAATACAGTTGTTTATGAAATGTATAAATCAAATGATGTAGAAATTCCAAAAGATATTGCAGGGATGATGATGCTTGCAATTTTGAGCGATACGGTTATCTTTAAATCGCCGACATGTACAAAAGTAGACACAAAAGCAGTCAAAGAACTGGCAAAAATTTGTGGTGTTGAAGAGTACAAAGAACTAGCAATGGAGATGTTCATTGCAAAATCTGCGGTTAAAGGTGCGACTGCTCGCAACTTAAACACAAGAGATTATAAAGAGTTCGATATGAACGGCACTCGTGTTGGAATTAATCAACTTGAGATGGTTGATATTTCTGCTCTTGATGACAGAATTGATGAGCTTTTTGAAGACATGAAAAAGATGAAAGAAGAAAACGGACTCCATACAGTTGTAGTTCTTTTAACAGACATCATGATAGAGGGTTCTAGACTTCTCACCGTAAGTGATGATGAGAGCAAAATCGAAGCTGCGTTTAATGTAAAGCTTGAGAATTCTCAAGCTTGGCTCCCAGGTGTTTTAAGCCGCAAAAAACAAGTTATTCCTTTCCTTCAGCCACAATTCTAAACTTTTACATTCCTTAGTTTGCATATGCTTTTTGCATATGCAATTTTTAATTCCACTATTTTTTTGTATAATAAAAATCAATATGCAAGTCAGGGAATTTATGCGATTATTATCAATATTTTTTTATTTTTTACTGTTTTATTCAACTCTTCAGGCGAATGAAAAAGTATCTTTACAGCTCAAGTGGTTGCATCAATTTCAATTTGCCGGGTATTATGCTGCAAAAGAGAAGGGCTTTTATGAAGAAGAAGGCCTTGATGTAACAATAAAAGAGCGAAATCTACAAGAAAACAATATAGATCAGGTTATAAATGGCGAATCTCAATACGGTGTTACGGATTCTATTCTCTTTTTATATCAAGAGCAAAAAAAGCCTGTAGTTCTTGTTGCTCCTATTTTTCAGCATTCTCCAAGTGTACTTATAACTCTTAAAAGCAGCGGCATAGATTCTCCTTACCAGCTTGATGGCAAGAGGATAAGCTTTTATCGAAAAGATACAGATGGTTTTGGAATTTTGGCAATGTTGCAAAGTTTAGAAATTCAACCAATACTCGACAGAAATAAAGAATCAACTGATTATAGACATTTGATGTACAAAAAGACAGACGCTTATGCCTCTTATATGACAAATGAAGCCTATTCATTGCTAGCTGAAGGTGTTGCTATTAATATTATAGACCCTGCAAATTATGGCTTTGATTTGTATGGAGATATGCTTTTTACGAGTGCTCACGAAGCTCAGACTAATCCGCAAAGAGTTCAAAGATTTAAAGAGGCAACAATCAAAGGGTGGATCTATGCGCTTGAACACAAAGAAGAGCTGATTCAAATTATTAAAACAAAGTATGCACCGAATAAATCAATAGAACATTTAAAATATGAAGCAGATGCTATAGAAGATGTGATACGTCCCAAATCAATTCCAATCGGTACTCTTGATAAAGGACGCATACAATACACTCTGGAAACATACAAAAAACTTGGGCTTGTAAAAGATACTCTTGATGTAGATAAATATATATTTAAGCCATTTCAAACAAAAATCAATCTTACTGTAGAAGAAAAGGCGTGGCTACTTGCCAATCCAAATATACAATTTTCTGCCCTAGACTATCAAAAACCACTTATTTTTTTAAATAATAAGAACAAAGTTGAAGGTGTGTTGGCTGATTATTTTCAGCTTCTTAGCAGCGCAATAGGTCAAGAGATAAAGTTGAAAATTGTTTCCAGTCAAGATACTTACGAGAAATCTGCAAGAGATGCAGGAAATTATGGTCTTGCAACATTTTTGGATATAGAAAGTAATCAGGACCAATTCAATCTTACTAAGCCGTTTACGCAGTCTAATTTTATATTTTTTACAAATAAAGAAAATCAAAAAAAATACAAAACTTTAGAAGATTTTGAACACAAAAAAATAGCAGTTCTAAATAATCATAAAGGAATGAAAGAATATCTTGAAAAGCTCAATGATGTAAAAATTGTGTACGCAGATACTGTGCTCGATCAGATGACTATGCTGCAGTATGGTGAAGTAGATGCTATTTTAGGATACTTCACCTACCATTTTCTTATTAATGAATATTTCTTTTCAGATATAGTTGTAGCCTTTAATGATACAGATGATTTTTCCGTGGCTATAGCAGTTAATAAAGAACAAACAATTTTACACGGTATCTTAAATAAAGCCATAGATACTCTTCAAACGCAAGATGCTCAACAGATTATCTCTAAATGGATTGGCAATGAGCATACAACAAAAGAGAATATTTTCACAGCACAAGAGAAAATGTACCTTCAAAATAAAAAATTAATCACCATGTGTATTGATCCTGACTGGATGCCTTTTGAGAAGAATGAAAATGGAGAGCATATTGGTATGAGTGCAGATTACATTGCGCTGCTTAAAGAAGAGATAGCTTTGCCAATACAGATGGTAAGCACACAAAATTGGCTTCAGTCTTTAGAATTTGCAAAACAGAGAAAATGTGACATTCTTTCCTTGGCTATGCCAACGCAAGAAAGAGAGGAATATCTTACTTTTACCAATCCATATTTAGAGTTGCCGACCGTCATAGTTACAAGTATTGATGAGCTGTTTGTGAATGATTTTTCTCAAATTACTGACAAAAAAATAGGCATAGTCAAGGGATATGCGTATGGAGATATAATCAAAAAAAAGTATCCTGACATGCAGATAGTAGAAGTCGATAGTATGAAAGATGGGCTGGACCGTGTAGTAAATGGTGAATTTTTTGGTTTTATTGAAACCTTGGCAACCGCAGGTTATCAGATACAACAAGAGTATATCGGTCAGCTTAAAATTGCCGGCAAATTTGATCAAACATGGAAACTTGGCATAGGTGTAAGAAATGACGAGCCCATTTTAAAAGATATTTTCGAAAAAGCAATAGCACAAATACCAACTTCAAAACGCCAGGAAATACTAAATAAATGGGTCTCTATTATTTATGATAAAGAACCAAATTATAAAATAATTATACAATGGGTAGTCGGTATAAGTATTGTCTTTACAGTTGTAATACTAAGTATTCTCTTTGTTAACAGAAGACTCAATATAGAGATACTGCGTCGTAAAGAAACTGAGAAAAAACTTCAAGAGCTTTCTATTACGGACGCTTTAACAAATCTCTATAATCGGCGTTATTTTAATGAGATGTTTCCTAAGTTTATAAATTCTTCTAAGCGTAAAAAAGAGAAGGTTTATTTTGCACTTATAGATATTGACTACTTTAAATTATATAATGATAATTATGGACATTCAAACGGTGATACCGTTTTAAGACGTGTCGCAGATACGATGAGTGCTTCTTTACAACGAGCAGATGATTACTGCTTTAGAGTAGGCGGAGAAGAGTTTGCTATACTTTTTCATGGGCAATCATTACAACAAGCAAAAGATTTTATAGAAAAGATACGCAAAAATATTGAAAACTTAAAGATAGAACACGAATACAATAGTGCATCCGACTATGTGACGGCATCTTTTGGCCTTGTCATACATGATGCACAAACGATAGAGACGTGTGAAGAACTTTATAAAGAAGCGGATGCATTGCTTTATAAGGCCAAAGAGCAGGGCAGAAATTGTATAAAGACGAATGAAGAAAATCCGAGTAATTTTGAGAAAAAAGAAAAAATTGCTTTAAAAAATGAATTAACAAATTTATACAATTAAAATAGCTTCTATTTTAGATAAAATTTCAAAAAATAAAGGATTACTATGGGAAAATTTGACGCATTATTTGAAGATGAAAATGATATTTTTGCAGGAACACCGCAATCAAAATATTGGGATATTGCTGCACAATTGAGCAAAGATTTACTTAAAGACGAATTTGACAGAATCGTTGAAAGATTAGCTGCTATGGAAGCTATTTTAAGTGAAACACATGATTATGATAATCTAGACAGAATGATAAGAAATTATGCGCTTACTAATTTTGAGCAGATGGAAGAACTTAAAAAAAGTGTTTATATGGAACTTGCAGGACAATTGATTTACAGAGTTTCTGAATAATAAACTAACTCACATGAGCTTTTAAGCTCATGTATTTCACGTTTTTCCCTTGTTAGAGTAGTGGGTTGCACCGACAACATCGCCGATTATAGCGCGGTGATAAAGATAGGGCTTCTTTATATTACTGATAACATATCTTCCCCCTGAAGTGGTTAAAACTTCCAATGTTCCAACATCAAGAATATTTTTAAATCTTTCACTGATTGGTTTAATATAAATAGTCCGTATATCTTCAAGGGGTATGGGGAAAATCTCTCTTTTTTTATGCCCTTTGAGAATTATGAGACGTTTTTGAGTGAGCAGGCAATGGTAAGATTTTTTCTCTTTAATTTCTTGAAGATTCACATAAAAAGTTCTGATGATAAGAACAAGACCGATGACGCCTATCTCATATTCGTAGCCAATAAACAGAAGAAGTGCACCAAGCAGATACAGTGAAGCAATACCATTGTAAAATGTTCTTGAAATCTCAGCATTGGCTAAAATTGACTCATCTTTACCCAGTACTTTCTCTATTTGAGTCATCTTCTTTCTCCTGCTTATTCGGTGTAAAGATAGCGCTTTATTTTTTTAGTCGGCGTTTTAACGAAAGGCTCTATCTGTTCTATAAATTTCGCTATTTTAGAAAAAGAAGAGACTTGTGCATTTATCTCTATGCGCATTTTTTCAAGATACTGGGCTATATTTTCCCGTACTTGTGCATCGGGCATTTTATCTGCATGAAACATTTTGTCCATAAGCTCATAATCAAGATGTATTCTCGCAACGAGTTTGCCATTTTGCTCTAAAACCAATGCATCCAAAACGGCTTCGTTTTCATTGATGATAGACTCAAGCTGCTCAGGATAAATGTTTTCCCCTCCGGAGCCGATGATAACGTTTTTGCTTCGACCGCTGATGAATAAAAATCCCTCTTCGTCCATATGTCCAAGATCTCCGGTGTAAAACCAACCGTCTTTTATGACCTCGTGCGTTTTTTCTTCGTCTTTATAGTAACCCATCATGAGTCCGGGAGATTGAATGATAATCTCACCTTCTCCAGTTTCCGGATTTTTATCTTTTATTTTAATGATGACATCAGGAAACGCAGTCCCGGTTGAGCGCAGTTTTACCTTTTCGCCAAGTATTGAACCGGCAATAAGAGGAGAAGTCTCGGTTAAACCATAGCCTATAATATAAGGAAACTTTGCTTCAATGAGAAATTCTTCAACATGAGGAGAAAGACCTGCTCCGCCGATTCCGAAAAATCTCATTCTTCCGCCAAAAGTCTCTATAAGTTTTTTGCCGGCTATTTTATTAAGTATTTTTCTTATAAAAGATAGGCTATAGAGGGTTCTCATTATAAATGAACCGGTAAATTTTGGCAGTATTTTATTTTTGTAAATTTTTTCTATAATGAGAGGAACGCTGAGCATCATAGTAGGACGTACTATCTCAAAAGCTTTAAGCAACACACTGGGTGTTGGTGCTTTATTTACGTAGTAAACGCTAGACCCATGAAGCAAGGGAACAAGAAACCCGACCGTACACTCCAAAGTATGTGCAAGTGGAAGTATGGATAAAAATACATCTGTAGGAAAGATAGTCACTTTTGAATAAGAAGAAACAGCGTTTGTCGTCAGATTTTTGTGAGATAGCATGACTCCCTTAGAATGACCGGTTGTCCCGGATGTGTAGATGAGTGCCGCGAAATCATCTTCAAGAGGTTTTTGCAGTACCTCTTTTGGTTCTTGCACTTTGTGATGTTTGTGTGTGAGTTCATCTATCAGCTTAAGATTATCGAGAGAAATGACAAAGTTAATATTGTGATGTTCACTCTCTTCTATGGTTGAAAGGTGTCTCTCGGAGACAAAAATAGCCTTGGCTTCAGAGTGTCTTATGATGTGATGCACATCCGAGGGATGAAAGTCTGGTAAGACAGGAACAATAACGGCTCCAAAATAGGTTGTTGCAAAATAAGCGACTCCCCAGTGAGGCATATTCTCACTCAAAAGAAGAACCTTGTCACCTTTGGTGATGCCATTTTTTCTCAGTAAGAAAACCATTTTTTGAATCTTTTCATTAAACTCTGCATAACTCATGGCTGACTCGCCTACAAAACCGAAAGAGTCCCTATGAGAATAGAGTTTTATAGAGCGTTCCAATAAGCTTGGAAGTGTAAAGTTTTCTAAATTTTTATAGGGGTGTTGCATAACTAATCTCTTATTTTAAATGTATTTTGTATTATTATACACATAATAGATGAAATGTCCATTTTCAGGAATATAAAAGGCTTTAAAATTGAGCAGACGCAACAAAAACACACAAACTAATATAAATCAAGATACCCATAATTTTACTGCAAAAGATTTTTTACCGACGACTAGAGCTGACATGGAGGCTAGAGGATGGGATTACTGCGATGTTATTTTAGTCAGCGGCGATGCTTATATTGACTCTCCTTTTATTGGCGTGGCAATGGTCGGGCGTATGCTTGAGCGTATGGGATTTAAAGTTGGGATGATAGGCCAGCCGGATATAAATTCAGCTGATGACATCTCGCGTTTAGGAGAACCAAGACTCTATTGGGGCGTGAGCGGCGGCAGTGTCGACTCTATGGTAAGTAACTACACAGCCACAAAAAAGTTTCGAAACTCAGATGACTACACTCCGGGCGGGAAAAATGATAAACGTCCAGATAGAGCTTTGAGCGTTTACTGTAACCTTATAAGAAGATATTTTAAAGATACTGCACCTATTGTTTTAGGCGGAATCGAAGCGAGTCTTCGACGTGTAAGCCATTATGATTACTGGTCGGACAAACTCAAAAAACCCATCCTTTTTGATTCAAAGGCAGATGTGCTTGTGTATGGTATGGGTGAGATAGCACTTGAACAGCTTACAAAAGCCATAGACGAAAAACGTGACTATAAAGATATTCGCGGTATTTGTTACATTGCAAAAGAGCCTGTACTTGAGTACCATCAAATGCCTTCTCACCAAGAGTGTTTGGATGACAAAGAAAAATACATTGACCTTTTTGACTTGTTTTATGACAACAATGACCCGATTGCGGCGAAAGGCTTATGTCAAGCGGTTGATACGCGTTTTCTTATTCAAAACCCTCCATGCGACCATTTAAATGAAGATGAAATGGATGCAAACTCCAATCTGCCTTTTACAAGAGAGTTACATCCTTACTATGCAAAAATGGGAAAAGTAAAGTGTTTGGAGACGATTAAATTTTCTATCATGACACATCACGGCTGTTGGGGAGAGTGTAACTTCTGTGCCATCGGTGTACATCAAGGCAGAACTATTCGCACTCGTTCAGAGAGTAATATTTTAAAAGAAGCGGCAGATTTTAACAAGTACAAAGACTATAAAGGAATTATTGCTGATGTCGGTGGACCGACGGCGAATATGTACGGTTATGAATGTAATAAAAAACTCAAACTCGGCACCTGTGACCATCAGCGTTGCGTCGATGCAAGCCATTTGTGTAAGTCGATGAAAGTTGACCATAGCCGCAATATAAATCTTTTACGTCAGGTGAGAGAAGTTCCGGGAGTAAGAAAAGCTTTTGTTGCTTCCGGGGTTCGTTACGATTTGATAAACGCAGACAAAAAACATGGCTATGAGTACCTCAAGGAGATGGTAAAACACCATATTTCTGGACAGATGAAAGTAGCACCGGAACATACACAACAGCACGTTTTAGAACTTATGGGAAAACCCGGAAAACAGGAACTCATAGACTTCAAACATTTGTATGACAAGCTCAACAAAGAAGAAGGGAAAAATCAGTTTCTTACCTACTACCTCATCGCCGCACACCCGGGTTGTGATGAAAAAGATATGCATGAGCTCAAGCGTTTTACGCGAGACGAGTTGCAGATGAATCCGGAGCAGGCTCAGGTTTTCACACCTACACCCGGAACGTACTCTGCCGTTATGTATTACACTGAGATGGATCCAATCTCACGCAAAAAAATCTTTGTGGAAAAAGACACGAAACGCAAAGAGAAACAAAAACAGATAGTTGTTGCAAAAGACAACTTTTCCAGCGGTTTTGCTTCATAAAATATAAGTTTTAAGATACATACATATATAATATTGTAACTCAGTTAGAAAAAAAAGGTCTTTCCTGAAAAGTTTTAACACAATATATAGTGATGATAATTCTTTAGCTTGGTATATAAGTTTAAATAGTATTGCGCATTCAAAGAACGTACTAGTGCAAATATTTTCCGGTGTGGTTGATGAAAAAAAAGTGCTGTCTATTTGTGCATTTATAAAAGAGTTACTGCCTCATGCTAATATTATTGGGACAACTACAGCCGGCGAAATTCACAACGGAGAGATGTATGATGAGACGATTTTACTCTCTTTTAGTATGTTCGACTCTACTCTTGTAAAATCAAAATTATTTAATTTAGATGCACCTTTATATATTGAAGAAGTTATTGAAACATTAGTAACAGACAAAACAAAAGCTTTAATCGTCTTTAGCGATGGACTCAGAAGCAACGCAGAAGAGTTGCTGAACAAACTCTCAATTATAAGACCAAATATAGTTATAGCCGGCGGAAGAGCTGCAGACCCTAATAAATTTGAAAAAACATTTGTATTTGACGAAAAAGAGTGTTTTGAAAATGGCTTTGTTGTTGCTAGCCTCAGTGGTGATGATCTTATAGTGAATAACGACTATATGTTAAATTGGAATCCTATCGGAAATAAAATGATAGTGACAAAAGCAGAAGCCAATAGGGTTTATGAGCTAGATGGAATGCCGATACAAGCACTTTATGAAAAATATTTAGGTCCGGATATATCTAATCATTTGCCCTCGGCCGGAGCTGAGTTTCCTTTGATTATAAGCAGAAATGGAATTAAAATAGCCAGGGCTCCTGTTGCGGTTTTAGAAGATGAATCCTTACTTTTTGCAGGTAACTTGAATGTGGGAGACAGTGTTCAGTTTTCTTACGGAAACTTGCATGATATTAAAAACTCCATTTATGATAATAATAAAAAATATCAAAATTTCCCCTCAGAATCTATTTTTATATACTCTTGCAGCGGTAGAAAAACATTAATGGGTAAAGAGTTGGAAGCTGAATTCAAAATGTTGAATTCTTTGGCTCCAAGCGCTGGCTTTTTTACCTATGGGGAGTACTTTCACTCATCAAAAATCAATGAAGTCTTAAATATTACAACAACATTTTTATCTTTGTCTGAAGTAAATATTGTTAGAAAAAAAGAGATTAATAAAAGTGAATATAGTAGTGATAACAGAATTTTAAAAGCGCTTAATCATCTTACAAATGTTGCAATTAAAGAAGTGGAATATAAAAATGCAGAGTTGGAAAGAATTAGCGATATGATGAGCAAGACGGTTCTTTATAGCACGTCTGATTTGAATGGATATATATTATCGGTATCAAAGGCTTTTGCAGAATTTACCGCTTATACAGAAGAAGAACTGATTGGTGAAAATTATAGCATTTTCAGGCATCCCGATACACCAAATGAATTTTATGATGATATGTGGTCTAAGATTGAAAACGATGAGAAATTTGTTGGTGACATTAAAAATATTAGAAAAGACGGAAGCGTTTACTGGTTTAGAATGACTATCGATATACTTCTGGATGCAGACGGCAAGAAAATCGGATATGCTTCCTATAGACAGGACATTACCAATAAAAAAAAGTTAGAGTACATATCGTCCCATGATGTCTTGACTTCTCTCTATAACCGTAGAGAATTCGAAAGAATATTTCAGGCCAAAATAAAATCTGCACAAAGACATGAAGAAACATTTGGTTTGGCAATATTTGACATAGATAATTTCAAGCTTGTAAACGATACATATGGACATCAAGCGGGTGATGATATTTTAGTAACACTAAGCGAGTATATTTCTCTAAATATTAGAGATGATGACTTTGTTGCAAGATGGGGTGGAGAAGAGTTTGTGATTATGGCAAACAAATCAAATATAAAAGAGCTTGAAGCATTGGTAATAAAGTTGCAAAAAGGATTGACACAAATTTCGTTTTTACCGATTGAGCAGCTTACTCTCTCTTTTGGCTTAACAGAGTATAGAACGGGTGATAGTAAAGACACACTTTTAAGAAGGGCAGACGAAGCCCTTTATAAAGCCAAAAGAAATGGCAAAAACAGATATGAGGTTGTATAGTTAAGTTCTGAAATACTCCAATTTCGCATTGAGTTCTTCAGATGAGCTGTAGAGTTTGTCAGCAATATCTGAAAGTTCTTTCATACTGAGATCGTTCTCGTGTGAGATAGTGCTGATGCTTTGTATTTTAACGAGCATATCACTTGTGTGTGTGGCTATTTCTTGTGAACTTTTAGCGCTTTTTTGGGTAAGTTCGTTTGTTTTATCCATTGTCTCAACTGTGGTGTTGATGTTTTTTTCAACATGTTTTGAAATATCAGAGAGAGACTCTATATTGTTTGCGTTATTTTTCATCTGCTCACTTGCATCTGAAACAGACTGAACTATAATATTTATGGTCGTATTTATCTCAGTAAGACTTTTTTGGGTTCTCTCAGCCAATTTACGTACCTCATCAGCAACAACAGCAAAACCGCGTCCATGCTCACCTGCACGCGCCGCTTCTATGGCTGCGTTGAGTGCCAGTAAATTTGTTTGGTCTGCAATATCGCCAATAACTACTAAAACACTTTTAATCTGCTGCGTTTCACTCGAGAGTTGCTCGAGTTTCGCATTCATTTCATGCTCTAAATGAACACTGTGATGCACGCTTTCTATAAGTCTGTAAATCTCACTTCTCGCATCATTAAGAAGAGCATTGGACTCTTGCATATTAAGTTTAGTATCGCTGAAGTTTTGGTTTGAAATTTCGACTAAAGATTGAATGGAATGTGCCTGCTTTATTGTTTGGCTTGCAATTTCAAACTCATCATGAACTCTTTTTTCTGTTGTTTTTGTAATGTCTTTCATTGAAACAGCATGATTTTGATTGATTTTGGAAGAATTTTTTGCATCGGATATAGTGGACTTTAATTCAGAGATGAACATATTGATACAGCGTGCCATAATTCCTGTTTCATCTCTTGCGTCTATTTTAATGACCTTGTTTAAGTCATTGTGTTCACTTGCAACTGCGTTTGTAATGCCAATGACAGAAAGTTTAATCTGACGAACCAACAGGTAAATATTAAGAGTAGAAACACTCAGACCGACAAATGCTATGATGGAATTTTTAAGAATTAAATCACTTAAAGTCAGTTGCGGATGGGTAATAAAAAGCGTGACATTAAATAGAACAAGAAGAAAAATATTTCCCAAAAGAGTGTTGAATATAACGGAGATTATTTTTTTGCCAAAAGATATAAAAGGATATTCGTCTGAAACAACAAGTTTTTTTGTCCAAGTCTCCAATGTGGTTACAAAAGAGATAAATACAGGAATAACAAAGAGCAATATGAGAGGAATAGTAAAAAGTTGAGCTAACCAAAACTGCTCAGTTGTGACAAAATCCAAAGAGCTTAAAACTACTAACGGTCCAAAAGATGTGTATAAAAACTGTGCCATAAGAAACCATAGAGGAAGAAGGGACAGTGTTTTGTCACTTTGTGAAGAACTATGGTTTCGCTCTACTGCATTTTGAACTTTCTCAAGCTGCGTTTTGAAAAAAAGTAAACCGACGGCTGTAGCTACGATAATATAAACAATCATTGTAAAAGAGAGTACAACTGAGATAAGCGCATCAAAAGTAAATATTTGAGAATAGAAAACTATGAGAATCCACGCTATAGGAGGAATCATAAAACCTAAAAGAACATAGAGAAGAAGTTTCGAGTTTGTTTGCATGATAAACCTTTAACATAAATAATATGCTAAATTCTATCTCTATGTATATTTAAGATATATTAAAAAAAACAATAGTTTAGATTTTATTCTTTTCGTATGGAAGTTGCTGTTAGAAAAATATAGTCTTTACCGGTAACCGTGACTCTGTATTTTTTTTGCTGCAGATACTTTTTACAGAAGATGACATCTTTGTAGATAAGTCCAAGTTCTGAGAAAGGGTAATTTTTTACTCTGGCTCCGTAAATCATCTCGCCATCGACCCAGCGGCAGTTTGGAAAACCAAGAATCATCGCTCCCTCTTTTTTTAAGTGATTTTGCACTATGGACATAAAAAGCGGATTGAAATCAAGGTTTGAGCTTTGAAGTGTCCCTATGCTGATAATAAGGTCAAACTCTCCAAGCTCTAAAGAAGCCAAGTCGTTAATGTCATGAGTGTAAAACGCAATGTTTTTGTGTTCTTTAAACTTCTCTTTGGCTGCGTTTATAGCTGAGGGACAGAAGTCTATGCCAACGAGTTCCAAGTCATCAAAGTTTCCTGTAATTTTTTGTATAAGCTCAAACTCATCACCGCTGTTGACTCCAAGGTTTAAAATACGCTTGCGTTTGCTTATTCCTGCGTTTTGAAGCGCTTGCAAATAGTAAGTGACAAAAGCGGGTTCTTCATTTTTGTGTATCTCAGAGAAGATAGACTCCGTGCCGTATTTTTCCTCTTTGTCCACAATGCTTGTGTGAAAACTAATATCTGCGTTTAACTTCTCAAAACGCAAAGATACAAAATGTTCTGAAATAATACGGGGCGTAAGCATACGGCAGTGAAGCAGTTGCGCCAAGTCTACCCAGCTTTTGTATCCGCGGTAGATATATTCTTCGTTGTTAAGTGTGACTGCATTTCCGGCGTAAGTAGAAGTTTCCAAATCAGGATTAAGGACTTGAAATTCTATAATCTCTTTGCAAGCCAAACTTTCGAGCGTATTTTTTAAGAGAGTAATAATTTCAAGCATCGGCTTGTTTGAGAAATTTTGCATAGTAGGATGTGAGAGATTATTTGAGGGCATATATATAACCTTTATCCGTTGCAACCAAAAGCAGACCGCTTTTGCTAAGTGCCGGCGCGCCCAAAACATCGCCTTGAAGGCCTACTCCCCAGAGAATCGCTCCATCTTTGTCAAAGGCATAGAAATAATCGTTTCTTGAACCTACATAAAGGATACCTCTGCTATCAAGGAGTGCGTCACCTGAAATATAAGTCGCATAATAGCCGATGTTTGTTTTCCAGCGCTGTGAACCGTCTAGTGTGGAGAGTGCATGCATATTCCAATCCCACGAACCTACATAGAGAGTATTGTCAAAGCCAAGCACAGGTGTTGCCGTTATATGCCAAGCTGTTTTGTAGCTGTATTTTAATTTTCCCTGCGTATCGAGAGCATAAAGAGACCAGTCCGTAGAGCTTACATAGACGGTTCCCTCTCTGTCGATTGCGGGAGCGCTTTTGATGAGATTTTTTGTTTTGTACCGCCACCGTATTTTTCCATGGGAATTCAGGGAGAAGAGGGTGCCGAGTTGATTGCCGACATAGATATACCCGGTTGCGTCAATAGCGCAAGCCCCTAAAATAGGAGCGGACAAGTTAATTTTCCAGAGCAGTTTGCCATTTTTGTTTAGAGCGTAAAAAAAACTGTTTTTTGCTCCAAAATAGATGTTTCCCTCTTGGTCTAAAACCGGAGTGGCGTCTATTCTTCCTTTGGCGTCAAATTTCCATAAGAGAGTTCCATTTTTGTCCAGAGCATAAAGATTGCTGTCGCTAGAGCCAAATAAAATACTTTCATCTTCACGTATAATTGGAGAAGAGTGTATAGCCCCCTTGGCTTTAAATTTCCACTTAAGCTTGCCGAAAATATCCAAAGCATAGAGATAGCTATCGTTGGAACCAAAATAGATTATCTCATCCCTTGAGATTGCCGGTGCTGTTTTTATCGCTGAAGGTGAACCTCGATATTGCCAGAAAATACTTGGCTTACCAGATGGACCTTCGTAGGGGTAGGTTCTTGTCGTATTGTAAGGTGTGGGAGAGGAAGCGTTTGTGTCGTAATCCCCTTCTAAAAAACCGCCGCAAGGGTAGTTTTGACTAAATAAAGCGTCCGCCTCAAGATATGGCGTACATACAAAGAGTAAAGATAAAATAGTTTTCAAAGCGCTTTTAATCATCTTGAAATAGTATCTAATTTTATTGGCTTCGTGAATAGAGTTTGAATATTTGTTACATTTTTTACAACGGCGCTTATTAATGCAAAAAATGTTCCAACTTTACTAATCTCTTACATTTCTTTCAGTTTGATTACTCTACAATAAGCCAAAATAATTTTATAAAGTTAAAGCATGAGAATAGATAAATTTTTAAATTCAGTAAACATAACAAAACGCCGTTCAGTCTCTCAGGATATGATAGCAAACGGTGTCGTACTTATTAACGGTGTGGTCGCAAAAGCGAGTAAGAACATTGAAGTTGGAAGCATTATAACAATCAACTATCTTGAACATCCAAAAAAGTACGAGGTACTTCAAATACCTACAACAAAGTCAACGCCTAAATCTCTGCAAAACGAGTATATAAAGGAAATCTTATGAATTATGATGAAGCAAAATCAGCCTTTACTTCACTCTTTAAGCATGAGATGAGTGATGAGGTGATGCGAGAGTTTTTGGTGAGTATGAAACTTGATGCAGATACAAGTGTTAGTGCCATTGCCGCTGCCGCTGAGGTGATGAGAAGTTTTGCCATTCCTTTGCCTATCTCAGAAGAGCTGCGTTTGCAAGCCATTGACATCGTAGGCACGGGCGGAGATAAAATAGGCTCTTTTAACATCTCTTCAACTGTTGCAATTTTAGTCGCATCATGCGGGTGTACCGTAGCAAAACACGGAAGCCGTTCTGTGACTTCAAAGTCTGGCAGTGCCGACATGTTTGAAGCTCTTGGCGTGAGACTAGACCTGAGTATAGAAAAAAGCGCGAGGCTGCTTGAAGAGAGCGGTTTTACTTTTATGTTTGCACAAAACCACCATCCGGCTATGAAATTTATTATGCCTGTGAGAAAAAGCATTCCTGACAAAACAATCTTCAATATTTTAGGCCCGCTTACAAACCCTGCAGGTGTTACAAAATCTATGCTGGGTGTTTTCAGTAAAGATTTTGTTCCAAAAATGGCAGAAGCTTTAAAAATGAACGGTGCGACTTCGACTATGGTCGTGAGTTCAAAAGAGGGAATGGATGAGATAAGTATCAGCGACATTAGCTATGCTTCACAGCTCAAAGACGGAGTCGTTAAAGAGTTTGAAATTGACCCGCAAATCTACGGCATCAAAAAAGCGCCGCTTGAAGCGATTATGGGAGGAGAGGGCAAAGAAAACGCAAAGATACTATTTAATATCTTTGATGCAAACGCAACAGATGCACAAAGAGATATTGTCCTTATAAACGCAGCCGC
>VMSZ01000062.1 GCA_013791885.1 Sulfurimonas sp.
AACTTGTTAAAACCTATCCTTTTTCGTGCTATTGAACGATTGCGCATACATACCATTGTAGTGTCAAATAAAAAAATTGATATTGGAAAGTCACAATTCATTAAATATATCATAGTTGAAGCAGGTGCCGATGAGGCTGACCATAAAATCGTAGAAATGCTGCAAAAAGGCGATTTGGTAATCACTGCGGACATTCCTCTTGCAGACAGAGTTATCAACAAAGAAGCACATGCAATTGACCATAGGGGAGAACTTTATAGTGTTGACAACATTAAACAATATCTTGCGATGCGAAATCTAATGGATAAAATAAGAGAGAGCGGTGAAATAACCAAAGGTCCAAAGCCATACACTCAAAAAGATGCGCAAGGATTTGCAAATCAACTCAACTCATTTCTGACAAAACATATAAAAAATTCGTAAATTCCTACAAAACTCACACGACACGAAAAAATAAAAAAAGTCTTGCCTTTAAAAACCAATTATCTTTTCCCCGTAAATTTAAATTTCTATTTGTATAATCATTGCACAACTTATATCCGTACTGTTGCTATGGCTATATAAATTGACATGAATATTTATTGTTTAGGAGGGAATATGAAAACGATTTTAATGTACCTAGGTGTAATTATTTTAACCTTCAATGCAAACGCAAACGAGTTAAAAAGTTTAAATCTCAACCCTTTAAGTAAAGAAGAGAGTAAAGTAATCGTAAATAAAGGGACAGAGAGACCTTTTAGCGGCAAATACTATAAGCACAACGAAGATGGCACCTACTTGTGTAAACGATGTGATGCTCAACTTTATAAATCCAATTCAAAGTTCGACAGCTCTTGTGGCTGGCCAAGTTTTGATGATGCAATACAAGGGGCCGTTAAGAGAATTCCTGATGCAGACGGCAGACGCACTGAAATAGTTTGTGAAAATTGCGGCGCTCATCTTGGGCATGTTTTTGAGGGTGAAGGTCTTACGGATAAAAATACAAGATATTGCGTAAATTCTATCTCTCTGAACTTTAAGGAAAAAAATTTACTTTTGGAAAACAAAAAAGCCTATTTTGCAGGCGGTTGCTTTTGGGGAGTTGAGTATCACTTAGAAAAACTTGATGGCGTTTTATCAGTCGACTCCGGATATATTGGCGGAAAAGTTCAAAATCCAACATATAAAGATGTTTCAAAGGGAACAAGTGGACACTTTGAAGCGGTCGAAATAATTTACGACCCAACCAAAGTAAGCTACGAAACTCTTGCGAAACTCTTTTTCGAAATACATGACCCGACGCAAAAAGATGGACAAGGACCAGATAGAGGTTCACAATATCTCTCTGCAATTTTCACATCGGATAAAAGTGAACAAGAGACAGTAAATAAACTAATAATGCAGCTAAAAGCAAAAGGTTTGCAAGTAAGTACAAAAATTTTTGATGCCGATACTTTTTATAAAGCAGAAAATTATCATCAGGATTATTATAAGAAAAATGGCAAAGCACCCTATTGTCATGCCTACGTGAAACGATTTTAGGCCCTCAAATAGCTGAATTTATGCAAAAGTCATAAAATCTAGAATATTATGACTTTAAAACTTGACATATAAAATCTATTTGCCTATAATTCCCGTCCACAAACAGAAATGTTTGTTTTTGTCTTGTTAGCTCAGCTGGTAGAGCACGTCACTTTTAATGATGTGGCCGATGGTTCGAATCCATCACAGGACACCATTTCTACCCAATATAAAAAGTGGCCCCGTCGTCTAGCGGTCAGGATCCATGGTTTTCATCCATGTCACAGGAGTTCGATTCTCCTCGGGGTCACCACTTTTTAAACTCCCTTTTAATTACTCAATTTATACGAAATCGGAACTTCAAGTATTAAATCTTTTTTAGGTTTTGGAAATTTTGCAGAGACATTTTCAATCGTTTGAACAGCACCTCTACTCAATACTTCACTCGGGGACTTCATAACATTAATGTATGCTACAGTAGCATCAGTCATCAATTTAAATTTCACAACTACATCTCCTGTAATCGCTCTTTTTCGAGCACTTCTTGGATAGTAAAGATTCTCTTCCAATAACTTTGTAATAAGAGCTAGGTGTTCTTGCAAATATTCATCTTCTTCTTTAACTTCTTGTAATATAACTTCATTTTGCACTGCGTTTTGTGTGCTAGTTACAGCATGCGTGGCTTCAACTGTATCTTTTTTTGAAATATCTGTATCATTTTGAACTGTCGTATTTACCTGTTCAATCACTTTTTCTTGTTTTTCTTTTTTCTCAAGCGCCACTTTTTTTGGTTCAATTTTTGTAGGCGCTGGAACAGGTTTTGGTATTTCTTTTTTTATCTCTATTTTTGGCTCAATTTTTTCTTCTATTGGAATCTCTTGGGGTGTAAGTTTCTTTGTTTGCACTTCTTGTTTTGTTTGCTGCAGTGAACAAAGTTTAATGCAGACCTTTTCTTCTTTTACTGTCAGTTTGGAAACATTTGTAAAACTGTAAAAAACTGCTATAAAAATAGTGAAATGAATAAATAAAGAAATAAGCATGGAGTTTGTATGTCTAATCATAAGCAAGATGATAGCAAAACCAGTGTTACATAAGAATTAAAACATGAATATGCGCTTGTGTGAGTTGTATAACTCACACAAAAGGCTTAAATAGCTCTTCTAAATTCCGGGTACGCTTCAACGCCGCACTCGCTGACGTCCATTCCCTGTTGCTGATCATCATTTGAAGCTCTGAGTTTAACAAATTTATTAATAATAAATAAAATCACAAAAGAGACAACAAAAGTAAAAACACCAATCACTACAACTCCTTTAAGCTGTGCAAAGAATGAAATACCATCTACAAAAATGCCAACAGCCAAAGTTCCCCAAACGCCGTTAACAAGATGCACTGAAAGTGCTCCAACAGGATCATCAAGCTCAAATTTGTCAAAAATCGGAACAGCTAAAACAACTAAAGCACCGCCAATGGCACCTATGAGAATTGGTATATACATATTGTACAAATCAGGTCCCGCAGTAATAGCAACCAATCCACCCAATGCACCGTTTAAAATCATCGTGATATCAAAAAGCTTATATCTAAAGTACATAAAAGCACCGGCTACTATAGCACCGGCAAGACCCGCCGTATTTGTGTTCATAATAGTTTTAGCAACTGTATTCGCATTTTCTATACTCGAGATACTCCCGACACTCCCTCCGTTAAATCCAAACCAGCCAATCCAGAGTAAAAATGCACCAAGTGTTACAAGGGGAATATTTGAAGCAGGAATAACGCGTACTTTTCCTTCTACATAACGGCCTTTACGTGCACCTACAATCATAATAGCTGCCAAAAGTGCCCAGCCTCCCGTTGAATGGATAACCGTTGAACCGGCTAAATCATGCATATCTATATCCAAAAAAGTTCCGGCAATAAAATCCGCTCCCCAGCTGATATTAACAATAGCCGGATAAATAAATGCGCCCATGATAACCGCAAAAATAGCTAAAGGAATGATGCGAACTCTCTCACTCACACCTCCACTCATGATATTGATAGTCTTTCCAACAAAAGCCATCTGAAATAAAAACGCAGCCCAAATACTCATATTGCTGTTTTCCCAAGAGCCAAACGCAACACTGTAGCCGACAAGTAAAAACGCAATGGAGGCTACTGCGTAAATCATTACATTAATAGTGAGAACAGAAGTTACGTTTTTTGTGCGGACAAGCCCTGCTTCAAGCATTGCGAAACCAGGAACCATGAAGATTATAAGAACCATTGAAAACAGTGCGAAGAATGTGTCTATTATATATTTAAAGTCAGCTTCTAGCATAGAAGATATCCCCTTTGAAATTTAGTCAAAGTGAAGATTTTATCAAAAAAAAAAAGATTTGCAAGAAAAAAATGATTAAAATTTAATCATTTGAGGAATTGCATGGTATAAAAACCATGCAATTTAATTATATCGCTTCGTTGTCTGTCTCACCTGTACGGATACGGATGATTTTTTCTATTTCACTTACGAAGATTTTACCATCACCGATTTTACCGGTTCTAGCAGCTTCTACAATTGTAGCTGTTACTTGATCTACATCTTTGTCATCAACTACCATTTCCATCTTGATTTTTGGTAAAAAATCAACAACATACTCTGCACCACGGTAAAGTTCGCTATGTCCTTTTTGACGTCCATAACCCTTTACTTCACTTACTGTCATACCAGTAATTCCAATTTCTGCTAATGCATCTTTTACATCTTCTAATTTAAATGGTTTAATAACCGCTTCTATTCTTTTCATAATTTATACTCCATATGTATGCAAAGAGGCTTAAGCCTCTTTATGTTTTTCAAATTGTAACCATATTTACAGTGAAAATCAACTTTTATATATTAAGACCTCTTTCACCGTGTACGCCTTCATCAAGTCCTACACTTTCAGTCTCTTCATCTACTCTACCGCCACCTGTTAATGCTGAAGCAATGTAGTATACGATTACTGTGCCCACTAAAGTAAATACACCTACCACTAAAACTGATTCAAGTTGAACCATAAATTGTCCCATTCTATCACCAGACTCTTTAAGTGGACCGTCCCATAAAAGGTCTTGATCCGCCAAAGCAAAGATACCTGTTGCCAATGCACCCCATAAACCAGCTAGGAAGTGAATACCAAAAGCATCTAAAGAATCATCATATCCAAGTTTTTTCTTTAATACCGCAACACCAAAGAAAGCAACAGCTGAACCAACTGCACCAATAATCATAGCCCCGCCGACATCAACAAAACCAGCAGCTGGAGTAATTGCGACTAGACCGGCAACAACACCTGAAGCAGCACCAAGAAGTGTAGGTTTTTTGAACATCATCCATTCAATAACTAACCATGTAATTGCAGCTACAGCAGTTGCTAATGTAGTTGTTAAGTACGCTAAACCAGCGATAGAGTTTGCACCAAATGCAGATCCACCGTTAAATCCATACCAACCGAACCATAATAAAGCAGCACCAAGAGCCGTTAGCATTACACTCATAGGTTTCATAGCAACTTTATTGTAACCAGTACGCTTACCGACTAGGAAAGCCAATACTAAACCAGCAAGACCACCATTCATGTGTACAACAGTACCACCCGCAAAGTCTAGAGCACCAGCATCAAAAAGGTAAGCACCTGCACCACCCCAAACCATGTGTGTAATAGGAGCATAAACAACGATTGTCCAAATAGCTACGAAAACTATCCAAGTAGAGAATTTAATTCTCTCAATAACCGAACCACTCGCGATTGCAACCGTAATAGCGGCAAAAGTACCCTGGAACACAACAAATACGTAAGTAGGATATGTCCCGCTTAAGTCATTCCATTTAATTCCGTCAAGGAACATATTGCCAAATCCACCCATAAACATTTGCAAAGTTTCTGAACTTGCAGTTCCGAATGCAACTGAATAACCCGCAGCTATCCATGCGACAAAGGCAACAACAAATGCAGATAAAACCATTGCATATGTATTAAGAACATTTTTTGAGCGAGTCATACCCGCATAAAAAAGTGCAAGACCAGCTGGAGTCATAAGTAATACTAATGCTGCAGACATCATCATCCATGCAGTATCACCACTATCAAGCGTAGGTGTATCTTCAGCTAGTGCCAAAGAAGGTAAAAGCGTTAACGCTAAGAGTAACCATTTTTTCATCGTAACTTCCTTTGAATTTCCCGATTTTTTAATTTCGGATTTGATTTATTTCGAGGAAAAGTATAACATCAAGCTGTATTCATTCTATGCATTTAACTGATTAATTTTTAATCATATATTTTCAATCTACAATATGTCATATTATTCTCGTCACATCTTCCCATATATAAATTAAGTAAGCATAAACTCTCCCTATTTCTATATTCCTTAAGGGATTGTTAGATATTATAAAACAATTTTTTTTACATAGGGCGTTTTATATGGGTGACTTGTTAAACAATGATGAAATTCAAACTGTAAAGATTGAAGAAACTCTACAAAGTAGCTACCTAGATTACTCAATGAGTGTAATCGTTGGTCGTGCACTTCCAGATGTTAGAGACGGACTGAAGCCAGTTCACAGAAGAATTCTTTATGCTATGGATAAACTAAGTTTATCTCACGGAGCAAAATTCAAAAAATCTGCACGTATCGTCGGTGACGTTATCGGTCAGTATCACCCGCATGGTGATACAGCAGTATATGATGCTCTTGTTCGTATGGCGCAAGACTTCTCTATGAGAATGCAACTTGTTGACGGTCAGGGGAACTTCGGTTCTGTAGACGGCGACTCTGCGGCTGCAATGCGTTATACCGAAGCACGTATGACTAAATATGCGGGAGAACTTCTCAAAGATTTAGATAAAAACACAGTAAATATGATAGACAACTATGACGGGACGACTAAAGAGCCTGATGTTATGCCTACGCGTGTACCGAATCTTCTTATTAACGGTTCTTCGGGTATTGCTGTTGGTATGGCTACAAATATTCCACCGCACAATCCTACTGAAATCATGAATGGATTAAAAGCCCTTTTAGCAAATCCGGACATTACTCTTATTGAAATCATGGAACATATTAAAGCTCCGGATTTCCCGACAGGGGGAACGATATTTGGTAAAAAAGGCATTATGGATGCCTATGAGACAGGTCGTGGCCGCATTAAAGTTCGTGCAAAAACACATATAGAGCAAAAATCTAAAAAAGAAGTTATCGTCATTGATGAACTTCCTTATCAGGTAAACAAAGCCCGTTTAATTGAGAATATCGCAAACCTTGTAAAAGATAAAGCTATTGACGGTGTTTCAGAGATTCGTGACGAGTCAGACCGCGACGGTATGAGAGTTGTCATTGAGCTAAAACGCGACGCTATGAGCGAAATAGTTCTCAATAATCTTTTTAAACAAACAAGCATGCAAACTACTTTTGGTATTATCATGCTATCTATATTAAATCAAGAACCTAGAATTTTTGGTATTATAGATATACTCAAATATTTTATCAACCACCGCAAAACAATCATTATTCGCAGAACAATTTTTGACCTTGAAAAAGCAAAAGCACGTGCGCATATATTAGAGGGTCTTAAAAAAGCTCTTGATATTATTGATGAAATCATCCGTGTAATCAAAGCAAGTAAAAGTATTGACGAAGCTAGAGATAATCTCGTAAGCGAGTTTGACTTCTCACCAATTCAGGCACAAAGCATTGTGGATATGCGTCTTGGTAGATTAACAGGTTTAGAACGTGAAAAAATCGAAAACGAACTTCGTGAAATTCTTGCTCTTATCGAATACTTGGAATCAATACTCAGAAGTGAAGAAGTTCTTCACGGAATTATCGCTCAAGAATTTGACGAAGTTTCTGCTATTTACACAGATGAAAGACGTACAGACATTGAAGATGATTATGATGACATTGATATAGAAGACCTTATTCCTAATGAACCAATGGTTGTGACTATCACTCACAGAGGTTACATTAAACGTGTTCCTTTAGCCTCTTATGAAAAACAAAAACGCGGTGGAAAAGGCAAAACTGCCGTCACTACATACGAGGATGATTTTATTGAAAGATTCTTTACATGTAACACACATGACACTCTACTTTTTGTAACCGACCGAGGACAGCTCCACTGGCTAAAAGTTTACCGTATTCCTGAGGGAAGCAGAATTGCCAAAGGTAAAGCAGTGGTAAATCTCTTAAATCTTGTGGCTGATGAAAAAATTCGTTCTATAATCCCAACAACAGACTTCAGCGATGAAAAATCTTTAGTTTTCTTTACACAAAACGGTATTGTAAAACGTACAAACTTGAGTGAATACTCAAATATCAGAAGCAATGGTGTTAGAGCAATTATTCTTGATGATGATGACGCACTTATTACTGCAAAAATTGCCGATCAAGACATTAAATACCTCTTTATAGTCACAAAACTTGCTCAGTGTATTAAATTTGAAATAGAAAAAACTCGTGACCAGGGAAGAAGTACTCGCGGTGTAAGAGGTATTAAGTTCAAACATGAAGGTGATGAAGTTGTCGATGCAAATATCATTGCAAATGATGAGCAAGAAATTCTCATCGTAAGTGAAAAAGGTATCGGAAAACGAACTGATGCCGGAGAATATAGACTTACTAACCGTGGCGGTTCCGGTGTTATCGCTATGAAAATGACGGCAAAAACTGGAAAACATGTTGTTGGCGTCCTTATGGTTGATGAAACTATGGACATGATGGCACTTACCAAAGCTGGAAAAATGATCCGTGTGGATATGCAGAGTATCTCTAAATCAAGCAGAAACACTTCTGGCGTTTATATAGTAAAAGGTGACGATGTAGCAAGCATTTCACGCTGTATTAAAGAGGAAGAGGATGAAGATGATGATATCGAAGGTGAAACTTCGTTATTAGATTTGGAATAGTTGTTGCTTATTTAACAACAAGATAACCCATGAGCACCGTACGGTGCTTCTTTAAGGAAAATTTATGAAATACTCTTTGCTTTTAATCGCATTTTTAAGTGCGACTTCAGTGATTGCAGATGAAACTCCAACGAGTAATATCATCATCAACTGTGAAAATCCAGAAAAAGGTACAGCATGCCAAGAAGCTCAAGCTAAAATCAATCCGATGAATGCTGACATGAGCGCTGAAAATGAACCAAAGGAAGATTTTCTGGCAAAGGGTTCGGTTGCACGTATCAGTGTTATAGGACAAGGTGTTGCACCTATGAATACATCTTCACCGGCACAGGCTTATGCACTTGCAAAACGTGCAGCAACGGCAGATGCTTACAGACTTTTAGCTGAAAAAGTTAAAGGCGTAAGAATTGACGGTCAAGATTTAGTGAAAAATATGATGGTTCAACGTTCAACTGTTCGTACGACTGTTCAGGCAATGGTTAAAAATGCAAATGTTGTTGAAACAACTTTTAAAGAGGGTTTATGCGAAGTAGAGATGGAAATCGTACTAGCACACTCTCAATTTTCAAATTAATTCTTTTTTTTTATTCACTTACACTCAGTGCAAGTGAATACCTCATTTCTTATCGTTATGTTGTAAAAGACGCTATTCTTTTCAACGAAAAACTTGACATCTCAAAATCTATGCATAAATGTCTTGGAAACCCGCTAACACCGCTTATATTAGAAAATGACGGGAACCATAATCTTATAGAGATAATTTCTCAAAACGAAGAAGAATTTTCATCCTATCTGCATCAACTCGGACTCAATGTAAAACACTCAGAATTCAACTTGAACAATCAAAACAGTTCAACTACTGTACTAACACTCAAAACAACCTGTTTCAAAGTCGATTTTAATGATAATTTTGTTAGAATTGCACCTTTAAAATAAGGTTGTTGCGTAGTGAAAATTGCTATAGTTGAAGACGATATCAACATGAGAAAATCTCTTGAAATAGCCATGAGCGATTATCAAGAGTTCGAAGTCAAAACATTTAAGAATGCCAAAGATGCACTTAAAAGTCTTGATGAGAGCTTTGATTTAGTTATAACAGATATAAATATGCCGGGTATGGACGGGTTAGAATTTGTAAAAACTCTTGCTGGTCGTTTTGAAGTCATAATAATGACGGGAAATGCAACACTTAGCCGTGCAATAGAATCCATACAGCTTGGGGTAAAAGATTTTCTTCTCAAGCCATTTGATGTGGATGCCTTAATAGATGCTATCAGACGTGAAGACAAAATTCAAAAAGTTAAAAAAACAGTTGTAAATGAAGATAAAAAAGCAACTGGATTTTTGGGAACTTCACAAGTGCTTGAAGCTATTTTAAAAATTACGGATAGAGCTTCACGAACAGATGCAAGTATACTTTTGCTTGGAGAGAGCGGTGTTGGGAAAGAGGTTTTCGCTTCTTATATTCATAACAACTCCCTAAGAGCAAAGAAACCGTTTGTAGCTATTAATATGGCTGCGATTCCTGAAAACCTTATTGAAAGTGAACTTTTTGGTTTTGAAAAAGGTGCGTTTACAGATGCGAGCGAAGCAAAAGCCGGGCAATTTGAACTGGCAAACGGCGGTACTCTGTTTTTAGATGAAATTGGTGAAATGCCTTATGGTGTTCAGGCAAAACTTCTTCGTGCCCTTCAGGAGAAAGAAATTCGCCGTCTCGGGTCATCGAAGTCAATTAAAATTGACATCCGTGTCGTATCAGCAACAAATGCAAATCTAGAAACAAAAATAAAAAACAGTGAATTTAGAGAAGATTTATACTATAGACTCAACACTATTCCTGTTCACATCCCAGCTTTACGAGAAAGAAAAGAAGAAATACTGCAAATAGCAAACGCTATGTGCGAACAAAACTCAAAAAAGTACGGATTTGAGGAAAAAAGTTTTTCACAAGAGGCACAAGAACAACTCTTGGCTTATCAATGGCCAGGAAATATACGAGAGTTACTCTCTGTAGTTGAACGAGCAGTTATTTTAAGTGAAACAAATGAGATAAAAGCCCAAGAGCTTTTTTTACAAAATAAAATCTAGGAGATGGAATGAAGAAATATAATGTAGCGGTTGTCGGAGCAAATGGAGCAGTTGGAGAAGAGATTTTAGCAGTTCTCTCAGAAATAGATTTTCCACTTGGTAAATTGGTGCCACTGGCTAGTGCAAGAAGTTTAGGCAAAAATGTTGAATTCAACGGTCAAAATCTGCCAATCATAGAACTAACACATGATGTTTTTGAAAAAGAAGAAATAGATATAGCTCTTTTTAGTGCCGGAGGAAGTGTCAGTGCCGAATTCGCACCTTCTGCAGTTGCAGCTGGAGCTGTCGTAATTGACAACACTTCACACTTTAGAATGCAAGACAATGTTCCTTTGGTAGTACCTGAAGTAAATCCTGAAGATATTGTGAAATGGAAAGATACAGGAATCATTGCTAACCCGAACTGTTCAACTATCCAAATGGTTCAGGCCCTCAAACCTCTTGACCTCGCTTATGATTTAATACGTGTAGATGTATCGACCTATCAGGCAACTTCTGGAGCTGGAAAATCAGCTATGGAAGAGTTGGTAACACAAATGCAAGATTTCTTTGCGTTTAAACTTGACGAATCGGAACACAAATCATTTAAACATCAAATCGCTTTAAATGTCATTCCTCAAATAGATGTATTTACAGATAACGGGTACACAAAAGAAGAGATGAAGATGGTAAATGAAACAACAAAAATTATGCATAAAAAGATTCCTTTGAGTGCTACATGTGTTCGTGTTCCGACACTTCGCGGACATGCAGAAGCTCTTACGCTTACATTTAAAAATGATGTAAGTGCGGATGCTGCCAGAGATATTCTAAGCAAAGCTCCAAATATCATAATACTGGACAAACCATCAGAATCACTCTATCCTATGCCTGCAATTTGTATGGATATGAACGAAACATTTGTAGGGCGTATCAGAAATGACACTTTCGCAAAAAACATCATTCATATGTTTGTGGTTGCAGATAATCTCAGAGTGGGTGCTGCTACAAATGCAGTAAGAATCGCTCAAAAATGGGTTGAAATGGAAGGGGAAAAATAATGATAGAAAAAATCTTTGAAAACGGTCTCTGGAGTTCAAGATTTATAGTTGTCCTTGCCGTTGTATTTGGTCTTATCGGTGCCGTAATACTCTTTGCAGTTGCTAGTATAGATATATTTGTAACGGCAAAATATGTCTTTACTACTTATGTGACCGGCGCCCATCCTGACCGCTTTCATGAAGATGTAGTCGGTGGGATTATCGGTGCGGTCGATTTATATCTTATTGGTGTCGTTATGCTTCTTTTCTCTTTTGGTCTCTATGAGCTTTTCATATCTGATATTGATGTAGCAAAAAATGAAGATGGTGCAGAAAATCAACTTTTAGCTATTCACTCTCTGGATCAGCTCAAAGATAAAATTTCTAAAGTAATCGTCATGGTTTTGGTAGTTGGATTTTTTCAAAAAGTTGGACATACAGAATATACTAGTGCTTTAGAATTGCTCTATCTGGCACTTTCTATCACTGCTGTTGCTGTGGGTTTATATTTTCTCGGTAAAGTTGGTAAAAGTCATTAATTAGTCCGTAAAAGGAATACTTCGCTATCGCCGTTAAGGCGACCTAAGGGCTATAGCGCCCAATGCGAAAATTCACTCAATGATTTTTCGTGAAAGCTTGGCTTTTTTAAAGTCAGATATATTAGTAAATAAGGTTTAAGATGAGTAAAATATTTGTAGACGCATGTTTTGGTAAAGAAACACCATACACTCCTGTATGGATGATGAGACAGGCTGGGCGCTATCTTCCTGAGTATATGGAAGTGAGAAAACAGGCTGGAAACTTCTTAAATCTTTGTCATGACCCTAAAAAAGCTGCTGAAGTTACACTGCAACCACTTGACATTGTTGGCGTTGATGCTGCTATCTTATTTAGTGATATTCTTGTTATTCCGGATGAAATGGGAATGGATTTAGAGTTTATTAAAGGATTTGGACCGAAATTCAATGATCCATTAGAATCTCAAGCAGATTTAGACAGACTCATCGGCGGGGAAGAAGCCGCAAATAAACTTACTTATGTTTATGAGACTATTGAACTTCTAAGAAAACAGCTCGATGAACGTGGCGACAACAAAGCCCTTATCGGTTTTACAGGTGCTCCGTGGACGCTTGCAACATACATGATAGAAGGACAAGGAACAAAAACGTATAACATTTGTAAAAAAATGATGTACTCAAACCCTGAACTTCTTCACAATATTTTGAAAAAGGTGACAGAAGTTGTAAAACTTTACATGGAAAAACAAATCTTGGCCGGTATTGACGTTGTGCAAATTTTTGACTCATGGGCTGCTGCTATTGAACCAGGTAAATATGATGAATTTTCTTGGAGCTATATGGTTGAAATTGCAGAGTATTTGAAAGAAAAATACCCTCATATTCCTGTAATTATGTTTCCAAAAGGTATTCCTGCGTTTTTAGACAAAGTGTATGGAAATTTTGATGTATTTGGTGTTGACTGGTCAACTCCAATGGCATTGGCAAAAGAAAAACTTGGGGACAAATATGTTCTTCAAGGAAATATGGAACCTTGCCGCTTGTACTCTAAAGAGGCCACTACAAAATGTGTAGAAGTTATTCAAGAAACTATGGGCGGCAAACGCCACATCTTTAACTTGGGACATGGAATTCTTCCGGACGTTCCTGTAGAAAACGCAATTCACTTCGTGAATGAATGCCACCGTGTCAGCGGAAAATAACATTATTTTCGGCCCCATAAATTCTCGCCGCTTTGGCTTGAGTTTGGGTGTCGACCTCTCTTCGTTCGCAAAACAATGTAACTTTGACTGCCTTTACTGTGAGCTGGCTCCGGCTGCGACAGTTTCTGCTCAAACGCAGACTATTCCTGTTTTTACAATCATAGAAGAACTAAAAAAACATCTCCATGAAAAAGTAGATGTCATTACACTTACAGCCAACGGTGAGCCTACCCTTTACCCTTATCTTGATGAACTCATAGATGAAATCGACAAAATAAAAGGCAATACACAAACACTGATTCTTACAAACAGTGCGACTCTCGTGGATGAAAAAGTTTTCACTTCGCTTTTAAAACTCGACCAGGTCAAACTTTCCCTCGATGCTGTGAGCCCTGATATTTTTAAAAAGATAGACAGACCGCATAGCACTATCAAGATAGATGAAGTCGTTTCTAAAGTTATAGAGTTTAGTAAAGTCTATAAAGGCAAACTTTTCATAGAAATACTCTTTGTTTATGAACTAAACGACACAAAAGAGGAAGTACAAAAACTAAACGATGTAATGCTTCA
This sequence comes from Sulfurimonas sp., assembly GCA_013791885.1. Classification (GTDB taxonomy): domain Bacteria; phylum Campylobacterota; class Campylobacteria; order Campylobacterales; family Sulfurimonadaceae; genus Sulfurimonas. Next base: position 13,827 of record VMSZ01000062.1, read on the forward strand.
GTTAAACGCAAGCAGAATTGACCTTGGTACCATAGACAGACCGCCAGCCTACCCTGTTATGGGCATTAGCTATAAAGAGCTGCATGAGATAGCTTTACAGTTCGACAACTCTCTGCCTATACATATTGCCTCACGTGTGCACGCTGAGCCAAATAATGGTTCCTATAGTAATGAAGAGATTATTAACACCTTAGATAAACGGCCTCTGACCAAGGAAGACATTGATTTACTCTTTGATGATGCAAGCAAACACAGGCTTCAAACACTGGTGAACAGCCATGAAATTGTCAAAAAAACTGTAGGAAATTTGGAATTTTTCTTGCCGGCGCAGAACATTACAAGAAAACGCAAAAAATAGCCGAATTTGCTTGACATTTCAAAGGTCATAAAGTATAATTTCGACCTCTTAAAACATTCCGGATTAGCTCAGCGGTAGAGTAGGTGACTGTTAATCACTTGGTCACTGGTTCGAATCCAGTATCCGGAGCCACAACTTTTTAAACCCCTAAAACATTGACTTTCAACAAACTTTTTTAACATTCGGTGTTATTTCGGTGTCATTCTGTACATTTTTATTATCTAAAAATGAAGCCCTATTTTTATCATTCCGTTTTATATATCTTGCATATCTGCTAAGTGTTATTGTTGAATTCTTTTTAATAATGCCGCCATTATGCTTAAATACTTTTTTCAGGGCTATTAAGCATAGCAGTGACTTTCTCATTATCAAATTCAACTCTAAATATATACCTAACAGAAGTTAAAAACAGCCATAAAAACAGCAAAGGCATAATTATGCTCTGAACCACAAAGATAGTAATGAGATTAATGATTTTTCTGGATGCGTCTTCTATATGTTTTTGCAGTGACTCAAGTTTGGCCGAGATATTAAAAGTCTCTGTGAGTGCGTCATATTTGGAACTTACTCCATTAAAAAATCCGCTCTCTTTTTTAGAATTCACCAAACTTCTATTCTCTTTTTGCAGATTTTCCAGTTCAACTTTTGTCTTCTCTATCACTGCACTCGATTGTTGAAATTCACTTTGTAAAACAGAATTGTAGAAATATTCTGACGAATAGACAAAAAGCACAGCAGCAAATCTCAATATAAGAAGTAAAAACACCATCTTCATGGAAAATACAAAGAACGAAGTGTTCTGTGCTTTTTTAATCCATAACCCTAAGAGTGATGTGACGATACTTAAAGCCAACACTACTTGCAAAAACATCTTTGTACTCAAAATTAAAAGCAGTTTTTGGATGCCAAGGGAGATGGAAGCAAAAAGCATAACCAGTGAAAACCTCTCAACCATGTCATTCAAAGGATCAAGCACTTCACCTATACTGAAGTTAAATCCAACTCCGACAGGCGTAAAAGTAAATTCTGTTCCCTGAAGCAGAGAGATGACACTATTGAGTCCTTTAGCAAGCCCAAACGCAACCATAGCTCTCTCAAACGATGCATCATGTATTTTCATCGCTTCTTCATCAAGTCCGACACTTAAACTAGCTAGCAACACACCAGCCAATAAAATAGAAATAAATAGTTTCACATGTTTCCCCTGTATCTCATTTGAGACTAGTATTGCTATTATATCTTCTACTTCTGGAAGTATCTCTTTTAGAGATTTAGAAATCCGGTACCTGCTCACATAATAAAAACTGTCTGTAATGATGGAGTCAGTCTAATTATTTACATTCATATAATAAAAAAATAAACACGAAATGGTACAATTCTCAAACAAGGAAATTAATAAATGAAGATTATGCTTAAATTGAAACTTCTCCTGATGATATTTACAATTTCACTAAACGCAGACCAGTTTTCGTTCTTGTTTTACAATGATTATTTCGCTGGAACAGATAAGCATTTTACGAATGGAATCAGCCTGAGTTGGCTCGACAGTTCATACGAGAGTACAGAGATGAACACTTCAGATACGACCAAAAGTTTCACATCTATCCTCATCAGCAAGCTTCCTTCTAATCTTATAGATACTTCGAAAAAATATAATGCCGGACTTAGTGTAAATCAAATTATCTTTACTCCTGTAAAAACTACCCTTTCAACGCCACAATACAACGATATGCCTTATGTCGGATACTTAAATCTCTCCTTTTATCTGTTTGAATGGAATGAAACAAGTTTTCGTGAATACAGGATGGAATTGGGTGTTGTAGGTGAAGAGTCTGGAGCAGAGTTTTTTCAAAACACTTTTCATGCACTTATTAAAAATCCCAAACTCCAGGGATGGGATACACAACTAGGAACAAAATACACAGCAAACGCTCTTTTTCGCTATGGAGAAAACAGTTGGCAAGGAAAAACGCAAAGCGGTTTAAACATGGACTGGTTTAATCATTGTGGTTTTGAGGCAGGCAATTTTTTAACAAATGCTTTTACGGGCACTATGTTTAGAGTGGGTGAAAATTACATTCAAAATTTTAATACACATTACCCTTACTTAAAAGAAGAGGCTTCTTTACTGCGTTTGACTACCAAACACCGCGGTTACGGCTGGTCTTTCTCCGCCGGGATTAATGGAGAGTTACTGGCATACTCCTACATTTTAGATGAAGCAAAAAAAGAAGGCTATGCAGTGGAGAGTTACCTCGTAAATGCTTCGCTCTATGCCGGCACAGATCTTTATTATAACTCCAGTAAATTCACATTTTTCTATCAATTGCAGTCACCATACAATGTCCGTTATAATAAAGAAAGCATAACAGGCGGTTTTATGTATGCATATGAGTTCTAAAACGCAAGTTTCTCCCCTATTGTTCCACTCCATGAGAACTCCTGAAAAATATTCTCAAAAGTAGCATCAAAATCCGCTTGAAGCACTAACTCTTCATTTGTATAGGGATGTTTTATAGAGAGTGAATTTGAATGCAGCAAGAGTCTATGACATCCATATTTTTCCCGTATCAGTTTATTGTGCTCGCCTCTTCCATAATTTGTATCGCCTAAAATATGATGTGAGATATGTTTCATATGACGTCTGAGTTGATGTTTTCTTCCAGTTTTTGGAAAAAGCTGTACTAGTGAATAGCGTGTTTTTTCATACCTTCCAAGAGGCAGATCGAGTTCTACATGAGCAAGCGTTCTGTAAGCCGTAACTGCTTCTTCAGGTTCTTTGTCCTGCACTGCGTTTTTGTCTGTCATCTTGTCGAGTTTGACACTCAGAGCATAATCAATAAGACCGCTTTCTTCGGTATATCCTCGCACCACTGCAAGGTAAGATTTTTTAATCGTGTGCGCAAAGAACTGCTCGCCCAAAAGCTTTGCAGTATGGCTGTCAAGGGCAAAAAGAAGTACTCCGGAAGTTGGTTTGTCAAGTCTGTGTACAGGATAGACCCACTGCCCTATCTGATCGCGCAGCATGGCCATCGCAAAATAAATCTCATCTTTATCTATCATCGATTTATGAACCAAAAGCCCGCTTGGCTTGTTGATTGCAACGAGATATTCGTCTTGGTATAAAATTTCTAGTTTATAATTATTCCACATCAGAAATTTTACTATAATACCCTTATGAAAAAAGCCAATTTATTTGAAAACATTCCAACTAATCTTAAAGAAGAACTCTTTGAAGAGATACTCAGTTCAAAAAATGTAACAATAGAGAGAATAGTCTCCAAAGGACACAGCTCACCAAAAAGCGGCTGGTACGACCAAAAAAGTAATGAATGGGTTATGGTTTTACAAGGAGAAGCGATTATTGCATTTGAGAGTGAAGAAGTGCACCTAAACGCAGGAGATTACTGCAACATTCCGGCTCACACAAAACATAAAGTTACGTGGACATTGCCTGAATGTGAAACTGTCTGGTTAGCGGTGCACTACTAAACGCGGCTTATTTTGCGTCGCGTTTAGTAGTTTTTCTTTTCTTTTTGGTTACCGGTTTTGCAAAGGACTTTGTCGGTGTTTTAGACTCTTGTTTTGGACGCGCATTCGATGAAGGTTTTTTTGCATTCTTTCTCTGAAATTTTACTTCAGGTTTTTTATGCTCACTTTTGAGTTTAAGCTCGTCTTGGTCTTTACGTCTAATGGTTGGATCAGGCTCAAACCCTTCCACAACTTCTTGAGGAATTTTCATTCCTATAACTCTTTCAATGTCTCTAATATCAAATTTTTCATAGATATCTAAAAGTGAAATAGCCTCTCCATGACGTCCTGCACGGCCAGTTCGCCCTACTCTATGCACATAATCTTCAGGTACTGAAGGAAGCTCGTAATTGATTACATAAGGGAGTTCTTCTATATCAAGTCCGCGTGATGCGATGTCTGTTGCAACCAACACCCGCAGTTCGCCTGCTTTAAACTGTTCAAGTGTTTTAAGTCTGTTTGCAAGTGTTTTGTCCCCATGAATAACACCACATTTCAAACCGTCTTTTTTAAGTTCAAGAGCAAGCTCATCTGCACTTACTTTTGTTCTTGTAAAAACTAAAACCTGAGGAAAGTTACGTGAGCCTATGAGGTAAGCCAGAAGTGCCGCTTTTTTGTCAGTATCTACCATATATGCTACTTGGTTTATAGCATCTACGGTTGAATTTTTCTTTGATGTTTCAATAAACGCAGGCTTTGTTAACACAAGTTTAGAAAGCTTTCTTACCTTATCACTGTATGTCGCTGCAAAAAGGAGTGTCTGGTGGCGTTTTGGAAGCAGTGTATGCACTTTTCGTATATCTTTTGCAAAACCCATATCAAGCATTCTGTCTGCTTCATCGAGAACAAACATTTCAATTCCTGAAATATTGAGACCTTTTTCAGTAAGTTCCAAAAATCTGCCAGGTGTAGCGATGATAATATCCGTACCTTTTTTGAGAGCACGTTGTTGAGCTTCTAAATCTTTACCGCCGACTAAAATCTCACACTGCACATGCATATGCTTAGAATAGTTTTTGATATCTTCAAATATTTGAATAGAAAGCTCACGCGTTGGGGAGAGAATAACCGCTTTGATGGCTCTATCTTCCGAACTCTCTGAATTTCTTAGTCTCTGTAAGATAGGAAGTGCAAACGCAGCTGTTTTACCTGTTCCTGTTTGTGCAGTTGCAAAAATATCGCTTTTGGCCAATACCAAAGGAATAGCTCTCGCTTGTATAGCTGTAGGATGTTCATAACCCAATTCTTGAATAGCTTTTAGAAGTGGTTTGATTAACCCTAATTTTTCAAATGACATAATTGCTCTTTTTTAAATAATATGTGTAATTTTAGCATATAATTAGGGCATCTGCTTATTTATTTAGAGGGCAGCAAGTGCATTGAACACTTATTTGCTAAGATATAAGACTATGTAACTGATTTAAAAAAAATTAGAATTATGTGATACTTATGTGATATAATTCCAGACTAAATTTTTTGGGTGAAAGAAAGGAGCTGTATAATTGCTAGAACTACTAAAAACATATATACAGAAACTTCTTCTCATAGGCGTTACTAAAAACGACAGTGAGGCACTGAAATTACAGAAAATGTCTATAACCATCCTCCCGCTCATTATAGGTCCAGCCGGATTTATTTGGGGTTTAATCTACTTCTCGCTCGGTCATTATCAGGCAGGATTTATTCCTATGATACACACATTTGTATCTTTGCTTGGATTATTGCATTTTTACAAAACAAAAAATATCGTTTTCATTCAAAAATCACAGATGTTACTTACTCTTATACTTCCTTTTGTACTTATGTGGTCTTTGGGCGGGTTCACACAAGGAAGCTTTGTTATGATTTGGGCATTTTTTGCCCCAATTGCTGCAATGATGCTAGATAAAAGCTCAAAATCTTTTTGCTGGTTTTACTCATTCTTGGCACTTACAGTTTTTTCTACTCTTATAGACAAATGGCTTATTTTATACAATACAAATCCTGTTTCACAAGATGTTGTCGAAATATTCTTTTTACTCAATATCTCAGCTGCACTTTCGGGTGTGTATTTTTTAATAAAACACTTCATCAATGAAAATGACAAAAACTCAAACGAAAAACTTAATCTAAAAAATGAAGTCCTTAAAAACAGCACAAAACAACTTTTTGATAATCTCTCGTATTTGCAAAGCTATAAAGATAATATAAACAAAAATCTTATCGTAACAAAAACAGATATAGACGGGAAAATAACTTTTGCAAATGAAAATTTTTATAAAATTTCGGGCTACACAGAAGAAGAAGTTCTAGGAAAAACGCACAATATAATAAGACATCCAAACAACAAAGATTCTCTTTACAAAAAACTATGGCAGACTATCTCTTCGAAAAAAACATGGCAGGGACGTATGCAAAACAGAGCAAAAGACGGCTCTACATATTGGATAGAAAGCACTATCTCCCCAATTTTAAATAGAGATGAAGAGATTGTGGAGTATGTCGCTATACGACACGACATTACAAAACTCATTCAGCATCAAGATGAGCTTACTAAAATGCTCTATTCAGACCAATTAACAGGATTGCCAAATAGAAATGCTCTTTTAAGAAAGCTTGAGGGCGATGAAAAATTTTCACTTATTCTTATCAATATAGACAGATTCAGTCATATCAACGACTTATATGGCGTTATATTTGGGAATGAAGTCTTATTTCACTTTAGCCGTATGCTGCAAGAAAAAACTATAGGCAATTTTAAATGTGAACTTTTCAGATTAAACGGTGATGAATTTGTTGTATTGCTTCATAATATAAGTCAGCCCGAACTCATTGAATATGCGAATAAACTTAAAGAAAAAATTTCAGCCCAGGCTCTCACAATAGATGCAGAAGAAATTTCACTGAACTTTTCCGTAGGGGTTTCATCTGAAGAAAACAGTACTCTTTTATCTACAGCAAATATGGCAATTAAAATAGCACGACGCGAATCAAAAGATATTGTTTTTTACAACAATGCTCTCTCTCTAAATAAAGAGTATGAAAACAATATTTTATGGATTAAAAAAATAAAAGATGCTATCAAGAATGATAGAATTGTTATGTTTTACCAAGAAATTGTAGATAATAAAAATGGCCCAACTAAAAAATATGAAACACTCATAAGGCTTGTAGATGAAGACGGGAAGATAATAAGTCCTTATTTCTTTTTAGAGATTGCTAAAAAAGCCAAGCTTTACAATGAGCTCACAAAGATAGTTATCAGAAAAAGTTTTGCAGCATTTGAAAACAATGCGCATGAGTTTTCAGTAAATATCACCATAGATGATATTATAAATGAAGATACAAGAGACTTTATATATTCATATATTCAAAATAATTCAGTGGCGAACAGAGTCACGTTTGAAATTGTCGAGAGTGAAAACATAGAAAACTTTGAAACAATAGAGCGATTTATAAATGTCGTAAAATCATTTGGATGCAAGATAGCTATTGATGATTTTGGTACAGGATATTCTAACTTTGAGTACCTAATGAGGCTTCAGGCAGATTTCATTAAAATAGACGGAAGTATTATAAAAGAAATTTTACATGACAAAAAATCAGAACTCATCACTTCTGTTATAGTTGCGTTCGCCAAAGAAATGCACATCCAGGTAATCGGAGAGTTTGTCGAAAATAAAGAAATAAATGACAAACTGATACAGCTGGGTGTAAATAAATCCCAAGGGTACTATTTTCATAAACCTAGCGCAACACTCGACTAACAAAACTTAATTATAAGTTCTTGCAAGATATAATCACATTAGATTAACTAAGAGTATTGAAACGATGAGAAAGACTTTAAAAAATACAAGTAACCACCCAAAGCTTAAAGCACTTATAGAGAAGTACAAGATACCGCCTGAGTACCTCTCTACAAATAGAAAGATGATCTCTCGCGCTGTTTTGCTTGGTCTGTTTATAGCTTTTATTCCTATGCCGTTTCAAATGCTAGCAGTTTTAGCATTTATACCATTTTTCAAATTCAATGTTCCTCTAGGACTGGCTATGTGTTGGCTGAGCAATCCGCTTACAATGCCGCCTATGTATTATGTAGAGTACTTAACTGGTAGTTTTGTTCTGGGGATGAAACCGGAGCCTGTAGAGATGACTCTGGACTGGTTTAGCCATAATCTAGACAATATCTTCATACCGCTCTATGTAGGTGCATCTCTCTACTCTATTTTTGGCTCACTGCTCGCTTACTGGGCAGTCAACCATTTTTGGAGATCATCTGTTCATAGAGATAAAAAACTCCATAGAGACGATAGATAATCTAAATTTTTACTTTTCTGCTTTTGGCATAAAAATAGACCCAAAGAATAACGCCAAGCAGACTCATACCTAAACTCATAACCTGTCCTTGCGTTATCATGTCACAGCAGACATAGCCTATTTGAGTATCTGGAGCACGGTAAATCTCTGCAATGGCTCTGAAAAGTCCATAACTTATTCCATAAATAAGTGCTAACTCTCCCGAGAATTTTTTATAGTTTCTGTAAATATATACAACTATAAAAACTCCAAACCCCTCAAGCATTGCTTCATACAGCTGAGAAGGATGTCTCAAAATTCCATCAACATAAATCCCCCAAGAAACGTCTGTCTCACGGCCAATCAGTTCCTGATTTAAAAAGTTTCCTATTCGCCCGAAAATAAACGCAAGAGGAATACTTATAGAAACTAAGTCCATAAGCACTCCAAAACTCTCTTTATAGCGTTTAGCGTAAAAATAAGTCCCAAGGACAAAACCGACAACTGCTCCATGATAGCTCATACCGCGGATTCCCACAAACTCACCATCTTTAAAAGGGTTAAATATCTGCCAAGGATGTGAGAGATAAAAAAGTGTATCTGTGTCATAGAACAGAATATAGCCGAGTCTTGCACCCAAAATAACGCCGATTTCTACATAAAAAAAGTAGATGTCCAGGTCAGGCTTGACCAAGGCTATCTTGTCGCGTTTAATAAAATATTTTCCAAGATACAGAGCACTTAAAAGTGCCAAAACATACATAATCCCATACCAATGTACGGGAATAGAAAAAACATGAAACGCTACAGGGTTAAAATGCTCATAAATATGATTCCAAAGCTCCATTAGCGTTTACTTTCTCAGAGCTTCGGCAATAAGCTCAATCGGGTTTTTGAATACCGTTTGAACTCCCGCACCGTGCATAGAGTTATTTATCTGCATACGACACGCCGAACACTCCGCAGTTACAATGTCCGCACCCGTTTTTTCTATCATGGCAGCTTTTGGAACACCTGCGGCTTTAGCAAAATGGTATTTTTCCGTCTGCATAGTTATTCCGCCAAATCCGCAACATGCGTTTGGATCGCTCATCTCCACTATCTTATAGTTTTGACGTACCAAATTTCTCGGTTCTTGGTAAATTCCCTGCATTTTTCTTGCATGACACGGGTCATGATAAGTGACAATTTTGGTATCTTTTTTCTTTGAAGCCAAAAGATGTTCCAAATGTGTGTGATTTTGCAGCCACTCTGTAGCCATAAAAATTTTGTTTTTAATTTTGAGTGCGCGCTCTTTCCATTCTGGCTGGTCATGAAAGAAGTGCTCATAATCAATCTTGAGCATTGCAGAACAGGTTGCTTCTGGAACAATAATGGCCTCAATCTCATCACCGAAACTCTCAAAGTATTTGATGTTGTGCTTTGCGTTTGCATCAACCGTGTCAAAATCACCGGTAAAATAGGCAGGTGCCGAGCAACACTTTTGGTCTTTTGCCAAAAATGCATCAATCTCAAGCGCTTCTAAAATTTCTAGAAGTCCCTCTCCAATATCTTTATAGTTATAGTTCGCTAAACAGCCGATAAAAATCGCAACTTTTCTTTTGCCGCCATTATTTATATTCTCTTGGTGAGAGTTCAAAAATGATGTTTTTCTTAAACTTGGAAGCAATCTGTCTGTTTTAATCATTGGAAGATTAAAACGCGAGTTCATAGAATCTATTTCCGCTTTTATTTTAAAGCCGCAAGTCTGGAATGTATAGCCGAGTTTAAACGCAAGGTCATTGAGCCATCTGTGACGAAGCAACATAAAAAAGAGACGCTTATACCAGGCAATTCCAAATTTCTTGGCAATGTCTGAGCGGACCTGTTCTATAATCATATCTGTCGGAAGCGCTTTTGGGCAAACATCTACACAGTTTGTGCATAAAAAACAGCTCTCGAAAATGTCTTTGGCGTTTTTATCTAATTCTAAATTACCCTTGTGGTATGCACCTAAAAGGTCAATAAATCCACGAGGAGAAGTTACCTCATCTGCGTTTACGTTGTGAATCGTACAGACAGGAATACATTTTCCGCACTTTACACAGGCATCACTTGTTTCACTGAAATTAAAAATTTCTTCTGGTTTTTTACTCATTGCTACACCGTTTTTGAAAATGTTTTAGAACTTGCCGCATGGCGTTTCATATAAGCGTCAAAAGGCATGGCGATATTACGAATTAAAAGTGTCCCTGTCTCAGAACACGCTATGTGATTCTCATCCATAGTTAAAAGTTCTTCCGCCGCAAATGGTTTCAAAGCTTCAATTGCGTCTGCAAAATAAGTTTTAAAATCAATGTTGTAGAGCTTTTCAAATCTTTTTATATCAAGCTTGAAGTTGCTCATAAGTTCCATAATGACATATTGACGAATCTGGTCATCTGCGTTTAGAACGACACCGCGTTCAAACGGAAGTTTTCCGGCATCAATGGCCGCTTCATACTCACTCATCTCTTTAAAATTTTGATTATAACTGTCAACACCCTCGCCTATGGAAGTAAGGCCCACACCGATTAAATCGGCGCCGCCTTTTGTTGTGTAACCTTGAAAATTTCTATGCAGTTCACCTTTTTCGATGGCTTTAAAAAGTTCATCTTCAGGTTTTGCAAAGTGATCCATTCCTATCATTTTGTAGCCATGTGAAGTTAAAAAATCTATGGTGTACTGCATAATATGAAGTTTTTCATCAGGAAGAGGCAGAGTCGTCTCATCAATTTTACGCATAGTTTTTTTCAGCCAAGGAACATGCGCGTAATTAAAGACTGCAAATCTGTCAGGGTTTAACGTAAGTGCTAGTGCCAAAGTCTCTTTAAAAGTCTCTAATGTTTGAAACGGGAGACCGTAAATAAGGTCAACATTCACAGAGTGCATATTGTATTTTCTTGCCAAATCCATCGCTGCTTTTGTCATCTCATAGGGCTGAACACGGTGCACGGCAATCTGAACTTTTTCGTTAAAATCCTGAATCCCGAAACTTACACGGTTAAAGCCGGCTTCGCTCATAACCTTCATCTGATCTTCGTCAATGTGGCGTGGGTCTATTTCACAACTTATCTCGGCATCTTTTACAAAATTCGGGAAGTAAGATTTAATCTCTTCAATAATTTCTTTGAGCTGAGGAGCAGAGAAAAAAGTCGGTGTTCCCCCGCCAAAGTGCATCTGTATCACTTCACGTTTACAGTCTAAAAGTTTTGAAAGTATTTGTAATTCGCGTTTGAGATACTCCATATAACGCAGCATTTTGTCCTCTTTGGATGTAAATACGACATTGCATCCGCAAAAATAACAGGCATTGCGACAAAAAGGAAGATGGAAATAAAGGCTCAAAGGACGCTTGGCATCTTGATTTTGAAGTTTGTTGATGTAAGTGTCGTAGGCATACGAGTCACTAAATTCGAGAGCTGTCGGGTAACTTGTGTAACGCGGCCCCGGTTTGGAATACTTTGTAAATTTTGCAAAATCGAGCATTTTAATCCTTTATACCTTACAGAAAAGAACTTTCTAAGGCTTCGCTTTGACCGCTATGGTCACTACTGTGCTAAAGCACGATGCAGAAAATCACTAAATGATTTTCTGTGAAAGCTTACCTCTTCAGAGGTGAAAATTTTATAATTTCATATATGTTTGACGCGATTATCCCTAAACTTTACTAATAAACGAATAAATTTTACTCAGCAAATGTTCCGGCTAATCTTTGATACACTTCGCTGCTTTCCAGCAACTCTTGGTGCGAACCGCTTGCAACAATCTTGCCTTTTTGGAGTACAAGAATTTTATCTGCATGTTCAATCGTACTGAGTCTATGTGCAATTGTAATAGTGATTTTATCTTTTGTGTAACTATCAAGCGCTGCGTGAATACGTTTTTCACTCTCATTGTCGAGCGCTGATGTTGCTTCATCAAAGAGTATGAGCGAGGAGTGTTTATAGATTGCTCTTGCAATTGCTAAACGCTGTCTTTGACCTCCGGAGAGATTCACACCGAACTCTTCCATTAGCGTATGAATTCCATCTTTGAGTGAGGCAACAAACTCGCTCGCATCTGCAAGTTTCAGGGCTTCATCGACTCTTTTTTCATCTATTTCCTGTCCATACGCAACATTCGCGGCAAGCGTATCCTGAAAAATATAAATACGCTGAGAAACTAGCGAAATATGATGTTTAAGTGAACTGTTTTCATACTCTTTAATGTTCGTTCCGTTGATAAGTACACTTCCGCTGTCTGGGTCATAAAAACGCAGAATCATATTAATAAAAGTAGATTTTCCGCCTCCGCTGTCACCGACGAGAGCAATGTTCTCTCCTTTTTTAATGGAGAGTGAAATATCGTCTAATAGGTTGTATCCGCTGTATTTGAGCACGACATTTTTGTACTCTATACTCGTAATATCTTCATTTAGAACTTTTGTGCCATTTGTAATACGGTTTTTGGTATCTAGCACTTCAAAAACTCTCTCACTCGCAGCTACCGCATCTTGAACTTTTGAGTAAATAGAACCAATGCGTCGTACCGGCTGAAATACAAGTCCCACAGCCGTTAAAAACGCAGTAAATTCCCCAACACTCATACGCCCTTCATAAACCTCTTTCCCTCCGACAAAAATAACCGCTGCAAGTCCTGCCGCACCGATGATTTCCATGAGAGGAGAAACTATCTCACCGACATAAACTGTTTTCATGTTTATTTTAAAAAACTGCCAGTTTTGCAGACTAAAACGCTTTGTTTCATACTTTTCAGTTGCGTTTGCTTTGATGATTTCTGAGTTGTTAAAAACTTCAGTTAAGCGAGTAACAACATCTGCATTTTTTGCCTGAGAGCGGTGTGAATATTTTTTGAGTTTTTTGGCAATAAGAATTAAAGGATAAATCACTAAAGGCACTACAATAAGCGAATAAAACGCAAGCGTAGAGTTTAGATAAATAACATAAGCCATAAGCCCAACAACCGTCAGTGTCTCACGAAAAAGCTCAGGAAGCATATTTGAAACAAAATACTGAATGCGCCCAATATCGTTTGTCACCCGTGAGATAAGCTCTCCACTTCTGTTTTTATACAAAAACTCCATATCCAGACTGATGATTTTTCCAAGCAAAAGTTCTCTAAAACGTGTCACTATATGCTGACCTATGTAACTCATATAAACCGACTGAATGTAGCGTCCGACTGCTTTGACAAAATAGATTCCGACCAAACCAAAAGGAATCAAGTAGAGCATCTCCTCTTTTTTAGCAATGAACATATCGTCCATAAGCGGCTTCATTATGTGTGCTGTTGCGGTTGTTGCGGAAACCGTTAAAATAATGCCAAAAAGAACAAAAATATATTGTAATTTATACTCTTTTATATAGGGCCAATAGCGTTTAAAAATTTGTTTCAAATATTTTCCTAATTGTTTACTTGTGTGATTGTATCAAGTATTCTGTAACCGCCAAAGAAGCTTTGTAGTATTCTTGGCATTTTTGCTGGCTCGGAGTTGTTGCTTTTCCCATTTCAAAGCCGCCGTCATTGCTCATTATAACACCGGCATCATTAAACCCGCAATGTAGAACACTTTCATCAAGAAGATTTGTGCCTACGCATGTGTAGTTCGCATCACTTAAGGTAAGGTTGTAAAGCGTCGGGAAGATGTCTTTATGCGACGAAGCCAAAGAGGTATTGATTGCGCTTTTTGGCTTCAAATATTCCGGAAGATAGAGATAAAAAGGAACTTTTTTTGTTTGCGTAAAGTGATTTTCATAACGCATATTTCCCTCTATAGTGTTGTTGTCGGCTGTAAACGCAACCACTGTATTTTTGGCAAGCGCCGAACCTTTGATCTTGTCTAAAAATTCCCCTGCCATATCTACGGCATACGCATAATCTTTAAATCGCTGCTCTATTAAAGAAATATCGCTTGTAATATGTGCCCGTAAATCATCCGAGACTTCAAGTCTGTTAGACTTGTAATCTGCGGGGATTTTGTACGGAGGATGGTTGTTTGTGGTGAGAACAAAAATCAACTGCGGTTTGCTTGCGTTTTGGAGTTTTTGCTCAATGTATTTGTAAAGATAACCATCAAATACGCCCCAATCATGGGAAATATCTGCAATATTTTCACCTAAAGCATTGGCAATTGTTCCCTTCCCTGCCACAGAATCAAAGCCCTGCTTAAGAGCAAAACTGCCAATATTTCTCCAAGAGAGATCTCCGCCATACACAAATGTAGTTTCATATCCTGCGTTTTTGTAGACTTTGGCACTCGCTTGTCTAAAAGATGTATTTATATATTCACTTTGTGCAAATGAAGTCGATTCAGGGCGTGCAGCTATGTTTAAAAGTACGGGTTCCAATGAGACAATTGTCCCGTTTGAAGCAGAGATGAAATTCGTAAAAAGCGTATCTTCTTTAAAGTGCTTATTAAGCCTTCCCAAGATGTTAAAACTTTCACTCTGGTAATCCAAAAGCGGCATCCCAAAACTCTCAACCATCACAACGACAACATGAGGCTGTTTCTCTTGTAATAGCTTGTTTGGCTGCGTTTTATGATTGAGATTGCCAAGAAGGTCGCTTCGGTTAATCTCCTGCGTTTGCATATAAACTTCAAATGCTCTGTCTATTTTACCGTTATAGCCAACTTTTTTTATAAGGTCATAATTGCCCGACTTGCTCTTAGAATACTGCTCGTAAGAGTTGATGATGGCATAAGCAGAAGTCTGAGGAAGTCTGTTAATAAAAGGATTGGCACTGACGTCCTGAATGTTGTAAGCAAGAGGAAACATGCTCACAGAGCCGCGTCCCAAAAGAGCAGTTAAAACAATAAGTAAAAGAAAAAAACCGAGTTGCTTGTAGATGTTCCAAGACGGCTTCAATGCCTGCTTTTCCTTAATAATATTAAAGACTAAAAAGCTTAAAAACGCAAAATAGACAAGCAGTAAAAAAGCAAAAAGCGGCACATTATAGTTCGCAAACGCAGTGTTTATAAGCGCCTGCGTGTCATCATCGAATACACCAAATATCATAAGCGTTGCATGCTCGCCGAAGTAAGAGAGATAGACTAAATCCATGAGTGTTATAAGCGTCAAAACAGTGAGAAAAAAGAGAAAATAAACCCTAAAAAAAGTGTACAAATATTTATGTAAAAACTTAAGATTTAAAAGCCAAACAATAAAAACAAGGAGAATTGCACCTGCGTTTATATACGCCACTATGCTCGCATCGAGCCGTACACCGAGCCAAAACGCAGCTAAAGTCTCTGCCACATCGTACGAAAAAGTGTTGCTGTACGCCACAAAAATGTAGAGCCGAACCAATGACATGAGCCCTAAAACGACCAAAGAAAGCTTCAAAAACGAATAAAGAAGATTGATTAAAAATGAGAAATAATTATTTTTTTGCATGCGAAATTATACCTTTTTAATGATACTTTTTGTAGAATGACATACTTTCAAAAAAGGCAAAAAATGAAAAAACGTATATTGGTTACCGGTGGAGCCGGTTTTGTAGGTTCACATCTCTGTGAGAGATTGGCTCAGGACCCAAATTATGAAGTTTTTTCACTAGACAACTACTTTACAGGAAGCAAAAATAACCATGTTCCCAATGTTACATACATTGAGGGTCTTACGGCAGATATTGATAAATTAGTGACATTTGTGCCAGACATGGTCTATCACCTTGGCGAATACTCAAGAGTTGAGCAGAGTTTTGATGACATTGAAAAAGTGTGGAAATTCAACAAAGACGGGATTTTCGCTGTTTTAGAATTTGTCCGCAAAGCCGGCTGTAAAATACTCTACGCTGGAAGCTCTACAAAATTTGGAGACGGCGGACTTGGACGCAGTGCAAGCCCCTACGCCTGGACCAAAGCAACAAACACAGAACTTGTCATGAACTACGGAACATGGTTTAACGTTCCTTATGCAATTACCTACTTTTACAATGTTTACGGGCCAAGAGAAATCCAAACAGGGAAATATGCAACACTCATCGCCCTCTTTAAAGAGAAGATGAAAAATAATGAACCGCTCACCATTGTAAGCCCAGGCGCACAAAAAAGAAACTTTACGCACATAGATGACATCATCAACGGTCTTATTCTTGTCGGCGAAAACGGCTACGGCGACGAATTTGGCATAGGAAGTCCTGAAGCCTACAGCATTAAAGAGATAGCAGAGATGTTCGGTGGTAAAATAGAAATGTTACCTGAGAGAAAAGGCAACCGTATGACAGCTGATGTAATGACATCAAAGACCGAAGCACTTGGGTGGAAGCCGACGAAAACGATTAGAGAATATATAGAAGAGCAGAGAATCAAGGCTTGGAAGTAGCGTTTTTATAGTAATGTTACAAAAAATTGGAGAGGCACGATGAGACTTTATAGAGAACAGATTGAAGCGTTAAACAATAAACTAATGACACTCTCTGGAGAAGTATAAAATATGAAGATTACAATCATTATCTCAGTATATAAAGATGTTCCTGCACTAGACTTGATTATTCACTCTCTGCTCAATCAAACACATGAAGTTGATGAGATCATTATCTCCGAAGATGGTAACAGCCAAGAGATGAGCGAATACTCTGCATCGCTCAAAAATGCCAAAATCAAACATCTTTCTCAAGAAGATAAAGGCTGGCAAAAAAACAGAGCACTCAATCGTGCCATTGCTGCGAGCACAGGAGATTATCTCATCTTTATAGATGGCGATTGCATACCTTATCCTACTTTTATCGAGTCACATAAACTACTGGCACAAAAAAATGCTGTGCTATGTGGAAGAAGAAGTGAACCTGGAGAAAAGTTTTCACATCTCCTTCGAACAAAAGAACTTTCTGTAAAAGATTTTGTTTCAAACTACATCTCAAACTATTTTCAATTGAAAAATGACGGCATAAGACATTATGACGATGGAATCTATCTTCACCCTAGTTCATCTCTTTTAAAACTAATCAAAAAATTTCGTAAAAAAGAAAATCACATCGTCGGATGTAACTTTTCATGCTGGAAAAGTGATATGGAAAAAATCAACGGTTTTGATGAAGATTTTTTGATGCCAACAACTGGAGAAGATACAGATATAGAGCGACGAATGCGACATTTTGGCATAAAAATGAATTCATGCAGATACAGCGCAAATGTAATTCATCTATATCATAAAAAGATTTTTAACAACGAAATATCAACACAAACAAAAGCACTCATGGAAAATAAAAAAGATATTTTTGTTTGTAAAAATGGACTCAAAAAGGAAGAAATTTGAAAAAATATGCGAGGAATACTTTAAATGTCAATGAAAAAAATTAAAATAAAAATCAAAGCATTTACAAATAAAATTCTTGATTTTTATTTTAATGATGAAGATTATATAAAACTGTTTTGGTTCAACGGGACAAAAAACTTTGGGGATTTGTTGAACCCTGTACTACTGAAAGAACTCACAGGAAAAAAAATAAAATTTGTTAAACCTAAATACTACCATCATACAAACTTTCTAGCTGTTGGTTCAATTTTGGATGTAGCTTCCAAAGACAGTATAGTATGGGGTTCTGGGTTTATTAACGATGAAAAAAAATGTTATCAAACCCCTAAAAAAATATGTGCGGTAAGAGGCCCAAAAACAAGAGAAGTGCTTCTATCTCAAGGAATAGATTGTCCGGAAGTATATGGTGATCCCGGTTTACTTTTACCAATGATTTATAATCCTAAAAAAGAGAAAAAATATAAATTAGGTATTATTCCTCATTATGTAGATAAAAACAATCCTTGGCTATCTCAATTTGAGTCTGATGAAAACATCAAAATTATAGATATTCAAAATGAAAATGTATTCGCATTTATTGATGAAGTACTAAGCTGTGAAAAAATCGCTTCAAGCTCGCTTCATGGGATAATCACTGCCGATGCGTACAGTATCCCTTCTCTTTGGTTGGAATTTTCAGATAGAGTTGTTGGAAATGGATTTAAATTTTTAGACTATTTTCTTTCCGTAAATCGCATCGATTCAAAACCACTAATAATAAAAGATGACACGGACATAAGTAAGTTGTATTCATCTTTTTATGACTATAAAATCGATATTGACTTAAATAAACTTTTAAAAGCGGCACCCTTTACAATTAAAAATACATTTAAATTCTGAAACTATAGATAACTCTTAGATACAAATTTTATTTACAAAGGAAAATAATTGAAAGTACTACTATTAGCCGGTGGCTTGGGGACAAGACTTAGCGAAGAGACAGATATTAGACCAAAGCCGATGGTCGAAATCGGTGGTAAGCCGATACTCTGGCATATTATGAAATGCTATTCACAATATGGTTTTAATGATTTTGTCATTTTACTCGGATATAAAGGTTATTTTATAAAAGAGTATTTTGCTAATTATTTTCTTCACCAAAGTGATGTGACTATCGATATGCGAGATGGGAAGATGGAAGTTTTAAACAACTCCAGTGAGCCTTGGAAAGTTACATTGCTTGATACCGGACTTAATAGTATGACAGGTGGAAGGGTAAAAAGAGCACAAGAGTTTGTGGGAAATGAACCATTTATGCTTACATACGGAGATGGGGTCAGTGATGTAAATATAGAAGAATTAGTTAAATTTCACAAATCTCATGGAAAAGCAATGACTATGACATCTGCTCAGCCAGAAGGAAGATTCGGTGCTCTTAATATCGAAGAGAACAATTAGGTAACGCATTTCCTCGAAAAACCAAAAGGAGATGGTGGTTGGATAAACGCAGGGTTCTTTATCTGTGAACCTAAAGTTTTTGATTATATCACGGATGGTGACAGTACGATTTTTGAACAAGCACCACTTCAGAACCTGGCACAAGATGGTGAAATATTTACTTTTAAGCATGACGGTTTTTGGAAACCTATGGATTCTTTAAAAGATAAAAATGATTTAAATAAACTCTGGGACACAAATAAAGCCCCATGGAAAACTTGGTAATGCAAAGTTTATTTTCTGGAATCTATAAAGATAAAACAGTATTGGTTACAGGGCATACTGGATTTAAGGGTTCATGGCTTGTTTACTGGCTAAAGCAAATGGGTGCCAAAGTTGTAGGTTATTCACTTGAAGCACCAACTACACCAAACCACATAGAACTCTTAAAACTTGATATTGTTTCTGTTATTGGAGACATCAGAGATTTAGAGAAATTAAATGAAACATTTAAAACTTACAAACCAGATATAGTTTTTCATCTAGCTGCTCAACCATTAGTGAGACTCTCTTACGAAAACCCGATAGAAACATACGAAACAAATGTAATAGGAACGCTTAAAGTATTCGAAGCTTGCAGAAAAAACAATGTAAAAGCTATAGTAAATATCACAAGTGATAAAGCTTATGAAAACAAAGAGTGGATTTGGGGATATAGAGAAAATGACCCTATGGGTGGGTATGACCCGTATAGCTCAAGTAAAGGGTGTGCAGATTTATTAGCCAACTCTTACAGAAACTCTTATTTTAATCCAAAAGAGTACAAAAAATCTCACAATACTTTACTTGCATCTTGCAGAGCCGGTAATGTCATCGGCGGTGGTGACTGGGCAAAAGACAGGCTCATAACAGATATTATGCTTTCAGTATCTCAAGGGAAAAAAGTAAGCATTCGCAATCCAAACGCAACGCGCCCTTGGCAGCATGTACTTGAGCCACTTAGCGGGTATTTACATATTGGTCAAAAACTTCTTGAAGAAAAGCAGGAGTTCGGTGAAGCTTGGAACTTTGGACCAAGTGATGAGGGAAGCATTACGGTTGAAGTTGTAGTGAAAAATGTAAAAAAACATTGGGACAAGATAGACTATGAAATCAATAGAGACCCACACCAACTTCATGAAGCGAATCTTCTAAAACTAGATTGTTCCAAAGCGCATATTTTATTAAAATGGAAAGATGTGTGGGATAGTGAAACGACTTTTGAAAAAACAGTTAAATGGTATAAATCTTATTATGAAAGTGATAAAGTATTTTTAACTTTAGAGGATTTAGAAAGTTATGTGCATGATGCAAAAGCTAAAAACATAGAGTGGGCGATTAGCTAAATGACTATTTTAGTAACAGGTGCTACAGGATTTTTAGGAAGTTATCTTTTAAAATCATTTATAAAAAGTGGTTACGAAGTAATTGCATTAAAAAGAACTACATCTGATATTTATAGGATAAATGATTATTTAAATCAGGTAACTTTATATGACATTGACAAAACTGAACTATCAGATATTTTTCAAAATCATACAATAGATTTAGTTGTAAATACAGTTACAAACTATGGGAGAAAAGATTCTAAAATATCTTCAATAGTTGATGCCAATCTGATCTTTGGACTTAAACTTTTAGAAGAATCAGTAAATAATAATGTAAAAGCATTTATAAACACAGATACCTTTCTCACTAGAAATATGAATGCCTATGCCCTTTCAAAAGCTCAACTTGTTGACTGGATGCATTTTTTATCTACTCAAAACACGAAGATGATAAATGTCAAAATAGAACACATGTATGGACTAAAAGATGATGAAAACAAATTTATCTATTGGCTCATAAATCAACTCAAACAAAATGTTGAAAAAGTAGATTTAACTTCGGGTATCCAAAAAAGAGATTTTATCTACATCGATGATATTGTGAATGCTTATGAAACCATCATTCACAATATCAACACTCTTTCAAACTTTGAAGAGTTTGAATTAGGCACAGGTGAATCTGTAGAAGTGAAGACTTTTATAGAAAAAATATATCGAGAACTTTCAAACACGCAAGAGTTAAATACAAAGTTAAACTTTGGAGCCATTGCTTATAGAGCAAATGAAAATATGAATATGCAAGCAAATATAACAAAACTTAGAACTTTAGGCTGGAAACCAATGGTTTCTTTAGAAAATGGAATTCAATTAATAATAAAGGAAACTGCAAAATGACACAAGCACAGCTACTAAAACAAGAGATATTAGATAAAACAAAAGAGTATTATGAATTAGTCCACAAACCACAACAAACAAAAGAATTCGTAGCAGGTAAAAGTAGAGTAAACTATGCAGGAAGAGTTTTCGATGAAACAGAGATGCAATATCTTGTAGACAGCTCTTTAGACTTTTGGCTTACTTATGGTGACTATTCTAAAAAGTTTGAAAAACAGTTAGCAGATTTTTTAAATGTTCGATGGGCATTTTTAGTAAACTCTGGAAGTTCTGCTAACCTTCTTGCGTTTTATGCTTTAACTTCGCCGCTTCTTAAAGAGAGACAAATTAAACGTGGCGATGAAGTCATCACAGTAGCTGCCGGATTTCCTACAACTGTTGCTCCAATAGTGCAATATGGCGCCGTGCCTGTGTTTGTGGATATGGAACTCACGTATGCCAATATAGATGTAACGAAGCTTGAGCTTGCCCTTAGCCCTAAAACAAAGGCCATCATGATTGCTCATACTTTAGGAAATCCATTTAACCTTAGAGCCGTAAAAGAGTTTTGCGACAAACACAATCTTTGGCTTATAGAAGATAACTGCGATGCTTTAGGTTCTACTTATGAGGGCAAACCTACAGGAACTTGGGGTGACATTGGAACATCTAGCTTTTACCCTCCACACCACATGACGATGGGTGAAGGTGGCGCTACTTATACTGACAATCCACTTCTTAAAAAAATCATGCTCAGTATGAGAGACTGGGGAAGAGACTGTTGGTGCGAAAGTGGAATAGATAATACTTGTGGATGCAGATTTTCACAAAGTTTTGGAACTTTGCCAAAAGGCTATGACCACAAATATGTTTACTCTCACTTTGGATTTAACCTCAAAGTAAGTGATATGCAAGCAGCAGTTGGTGTAGCTCAACTTGAAAAGTTTCCTGGCTTTGTAGTCAAAAGAAAAGAAAATCAAAAGAAACTCTATGATGGACTTAAAGACATAGAAGAGTTACAACTTGTACAAACGCAACCAAACGCAGACCCCAGCTGGTTTGGGTTTATGATGACACTCACTGAAAAAGCAAAATTTAGTAGAAACGAGATAGTTGAATATTTAGAAAACAACAACATCCAAACAAGAAATCTCTTTGCCGGAAATATGACACGACACCCGATGTTTGATAGCATGGTATTAGATACTGATTATAGAATAGTGGGAGAGTTAACGGTCACAGATACTATTATGACAAATAGTTTTTGGATAGGATTGTATCCTGGTATGGGTGATGAGGCTATCAATTATATGATTAGTAAAATTAGAGAGTTTATTTGCAAATAATACAAAGAGGTATTTATGAGATTATTTAACGGTTACATAAAACAGATTAAAAAGAAAATTTACACATTTCTAGGCTTTAATCTTCTTAAACAAGAAGCAATGTTAAGGCTTGCGCTTAAAGAAGAAGGTCTTGACTACAAAGATTTCGATATTGAGATTGACCACATAAATGGAATAAACTACATAAACGGAATCGAGCTGCCAATCATATATCCAAAATCTTTTTTTAACAAAGCAAAAAAAATGCATACAGTAAAAAAGATTTTAACCTATTATTTTAATGGGAACATGTCTGATGGTGGCGGAAGAAAAGAGATGCTACTAAAATTCTCTACTCCAAATTCTAAGTTAATTGAGTCAGATTATGGCAGATCAAAATTTACAAAAAACAAATTCAACAATGTTTATTATTCAGAATTAGCAACCGCAAAATTTGGTCTATGCCCTCACCAAAAAGATTTTAAGGGCAATCAGGAAACCATGTGGACATATAGGTTTATAGAGTGCTGTATGGTTCTCACAATACCTGTAGTATTTAAAGAAACTCCTCTTGGCAGCAAATTTACCAACGGATTCTATTACATTGACGATGATGAAGCATTGGAAAACAAGAACTTATACGATACTGAAAAAGCACTGAAAAACTTTGAGTTATCTCTAGAAAAGTTTACTCTTTCACACAATCTCATACAAAAATTGAAGCAAGATTTGAAGTAGTTACATTATACTTTTTCAATACTCTCTTCAAGCTTTTGTACGATTTTTTTCCAGTTATATCTTTCATTCGCGTATCTTGCGATTTCATCTGATTTTTTTCCGTACTCAAAATCATTTGTAATACAAGTATTTACAGTATCTATTAGTTCTGACTGATTATCCACTACTGCTCCATATTTTTGATTATTGGTTATCTCTTTGGCACTCGAAACATTTGTTGTAACTATATAATTCCCATAACACATAGCCTCAATAAGCACAAATCCAAAACTCTCTTCAATAGAAGTCAAACAAAATATTTTACTTTTTGCATAGTAAGACAGAAGTTCTTTTCTATCATAAATTGCTCCGGTGAAAATAACTTTACTTTTTAAACTTGGATTTTTACTATAAAATTTATCTATTTCCGATTGAAAAGAGTCCTCAATTGGGCCAATAAACAGTACCTTCCAATCTTCTAAGATCAATGACGGGATGGCGTTTAAGAGCATAGCGTTATTTTTTTCTCTTGCTCCTATGCGGCCAACGGTGATAATCAGATTTTCTTTGTCTTTATATTCCACAAACGGAGCTTGTTCGTAAAATCTGTCAATATCCAATCCATTTGTAAGAAACAAAAACTTCTCTTTGTATTGTGGATATTTTTCTATCAAAAACTCATAACCATTTGTTGATTCTATTGATAAAGTATCAATATACTTAATCGCAATATCAAAAAGTTTTGATCTAAATTTGTGGCGTAACTTCTCATTGGCAAAAAGTCCATTATTCTTAATTAAGCCACGATAACCTTTGTCAGACTTCAAATATAAATGCCCTTTTGGATTTATTAATTTATATATTATTGAGTAGATATAGCTAGGTTCTCTATGATGGAACAGATGAAGCACATCGATTTTTTTTGCGTTTTTTAGTAAATACCAAATAACAGCCAATGACACACGACCAAATTTAATTTTTGGTATAAATTTTAACTTTAAACCTTTTACTTCACTATCCAAATATTTATAATCAGTTTCATTTTTTAAAGTGACTATAGTAGAGTCATAAGCAAAAGTTTTATGCATGAAATAGGGTATCTGACCAACATCTTTTATTAAATGAATATTTTCACATTTTTCAAATATAGTTACAAAAGTCTTCATTTAATTTATTCTCGTATTTAATATTTCAGCGAGCTTTTCAAACTGCACGACATTAGAAAACTTCTCTTGACACTTTTGCTGACCTGCGTTTGCAACACTCTCAAGCAGCTGCGGATTTTTTACAAGTTTTTCAATAGCTGCTGCCAAACTCTCTGCATTTTGGCTCTCAAACAAAAAGCCCGTTTTTTCGTCGTCGATTATTTCAACTACTCCGCCGCTGTTTGCCCCTATGACGGCAGTTCCGACCTGCATTGCTTCTATGAGCACCAAACCAAACGTTTCACGTTTTGAAGCAAGCACTATCGCGTCACATGCCTGGTAAAAATGGTGCGGATTTTTCATAAAACCTAAAAAGTGTACCTGATTTTCTACGCCTAACTCATGACTAAGTTTTTTCAGCTCTTGCGTATATCCTTTGCGCATTTCATGTCCCACAAAATATACATGAACATTCATATCTTGCAGATGAGCTAGAGCGCGAATAAGAAGATGCTGCCCTTTTGCTTCGTTGATGCGTCCGACCATGCCTAGATTAAACGCAGAAGAACTGAGGCCAAGTTCGTCTTTTAGCACTTGAACCTCAGCATCATTCAAAAGTTCCGGTTTATCTGAACCCATATACAGAACCTCAACTTTTGGGCGAATCTCTGCAGGGATAAATTGCTCCAGCTGCTCTTTTACCTGATATGTTACAGGAAGCAACAAATCCATATTTTTATATAAAAATCTATGATAAAAATCATCTTTGAAACGTGTCATTGTCATATTGCGTGTTTGCGCAATTTTTGGTTTTTTCTTTGAAAGTAGCTTTGCCAAAACAACAAAAGGAATATCCTTCGTCCAGTGCATGTGAATGATATCCACATCATGTTCATCAATGACATTTGCCAATTTTTTCGCTGCACCGAACATAAAAAGATTACTCGTTTTTTTGATTTTTATATATGTGTTGTCTTCATCGTAATATTGTTCAAGTTTAGAGTTTTCATTAATGATGCTGATGACGTTAAAATCATCTCGAAGCGCTTTTGCCGCCCGAACCATATACAATTCCAAACCGCCCAAATCCGGGGACATACATAATTCTAAAAGTGTTTTTTTAGTCATTTTCTTGCATCTCCAACATCAAAGCATATTTCATATACGAGCTAAACGCAGAGATAACCGCGACATTCCAGCCGTTAACCCCGTGAAACGCACCGCCTTTTAAAATAAGTGCTTTAAATAAAGCCCCGACTCCGTGTAAAAACGGATCAAACGCAGAAGCGCGTTTTCCCTCTTCGTGAGCTATTTTTGCACCACGTGTTATAAATTTATGAGAAGTTTTTACCATCTGTGCATAATCTTCGTACGAATAGTGCAGCATGTCGGCATCGAGGTCTTTTACCTTCTGCGTTTGTACTCTTGCATGCCCGCCGGCAGTTGAAAACCCACACTTGCTTTTGTTGTAAAGCCTCGTCACCCTGTCTGGATACCAAAGTTTTATAAAGGCTTTGCCGACATAAGTTTTTCTTGCAAAAGAAAAAGCTTCGTAGGACGTTGCGTTTAAGTCAAGATTTTTAATCGCTTCTATTGCGTTTGCATCAAGTCTTTCATCTGCGTCAATGCTTAAAATCCACTCATTTTTTGCAAACGGCGCGCCAAACGCTTTTTGAGGTCCGTCACCAAGGTAAGCCTGCTTGATGACTTTTGCACCCAAAGATTCAGCAATCTCACAAGTTCTGTCACTGCTAAGAGAGTCTATCACAAGAACTTCATCACAAACTTCCTGCACTGATTTTATAACTGCTTCAATGTTCTTTTCTTCATTAAGTGTTATAATATTGGCTGTTATATTTTTTTTCATATAAATCCTAAAATAATTAGCAAAATTCTATCCAAATAACAGTTACACACAAATAAAGGCTTTTCTTTGTCATACAAATTTACACTCAATCCAAAGTACAAAAACTTTGAAAAAAATTTACTCAATATAAAAGAGATATTTCATAACTCTAAAGAAAGTATTCATAAAGCTAGGAATGAGTTAAAGATAGTTGAATTAAACGGCATAAAATGTGTGGTCAAATCTTTTAAAGTGCCTCATTTTATCAACAAATTAGCCTATACATTTTTTCGTGAAGGAAAAGCAAAAAAATCCTATCAGAATGCAGTCAAACTTATGGAACTAGGAGTAAACACACCTGAACCCATCGGCATTATAGAATTTTTTGAAGGGGGACTTTTATCTGAGAGTTATTTCATCTCTGTTTATGAGCCTTATGAATTTACCATACGCGAAGTTTTTCACCATAAAGTAAATACTTATGAAGAAATACTCAAAGAGTTTACTGCGTTTACTTATGATATTCATCAAAAAGGTGTTTGGCATACCGATTATTCACTCGGAAACATATTAGTCACCATTCAAAACGATAAATTTAAATTTTCACTCGTAGACATAAACAGAATGCAATTCAAAACAATCCCGGGATATGAAGGACTTACAAATTTCAATAAGTTCTGGGCAAAAGATGATAATGACCTTGTTATTATTGCAAAAGAATATGCAAGACTGGCAAATTTAGACGAGAAAAAAGCCATTAAAATTGTTATAAATGAAGCGAAATTTTTAGAAGCGAAGGTGAATCTTAAACGCAAGATAAAAGGGCAAAAATAATTAATGCTCTTTAACTCCTACGAATTTATATTTTTCTTCCTGCCTTTTACTTTCTTCATATATTTTTATCTTTTAAACCAAAGGCTTGTCACGGGTGCTAAAGGCTTTTTGGTTTTTGCATCTCTGTTTTTTTACTCTTGGTGGAATATAGTTTATCTTCCACTTATCCTTTCCTCAATGTTATTTAACTATGTAATCGGCAACAGCTTAAACGAGAACTTTACAAAAGTAAAAGTAAGTAAGAGAACGCTTCTTATTTTTGGAATAATTGCCAATATCTCTTTACTCGGATATTTTAAATACAGTGATTTTTTTATAGAGAACTTTAATCTTGCGTTTGACGGCTCTGTTCCATTGCTTCATTTAGCACTGCCTTTAGCTATCAGTTTTTTTACCTTTCAACAAATAGCGTATTTGGTTGACAGCTACAGAGGCGAGACAAGCGAGTATGACTTTTTAAACTATGCACTCTTTGTAACATTCTTTCCTCAGCTCATTGCCGGCCCGATTGTCCATCACGCTGAAATGATGCCTCAGTTTGCCAACAAATGGAATCTGGCAAAAAATTACAAAAATATTGCCACAGGACTTTTTATATTTTCCATAGGACTCTTTAAAAAAGTTGTTATTGCGGATACTTTTGCCGTCTGGGCAACAAACGGGTTTGACAAGGCGGAGACTTTAAATTTGCTAGAAGCCTGGGCAACAAGCCTCAGCTATACCTTTCAGCTCTATTTTGATTTTAGCGGATATACGGATATGGCCATAGGTGCAGCACTTCTTTTTAACATCAAACTGCCTATTAACTTCAATTCTCCCTATAAAGCCACCTCTATTCAAGATTTTTGGAGAAGATGGCATATAACACTTTCAAGATTTTTAAAAGATTATATTTATATTCCTCTGGGAGGAAACAGACAAGGCACTTTTAGAACTTCTACAAATTTAATGGCAACTTTTATACTTGGCGGTATTTGGCATGGAGCCGGATGGACATTTGTTTTTTGGGGCTTTTTGCATGGTGTTGCTCTTGTTGTCAATCACATTTGGAAGTCTCTTGGATTTAAACTGCCAACCATCCTCGCTTGGTTTATCACATTTAATTTTGTCAATATTGCCTGGATTTTCTTTCGGGCTAAGGAGTGGGATGATGCTATCAAAGTCTTGCATGGAATGTTTTTTGGAAAAATTCTCATTGACTCTCATTGGCAAAACAAACTTGATTTTTTAAATATAAATTTTGGCCCGTGGCTGCAAAATATCAATGCAAAAAATGAAATTTTCATCTGGCTGCTTGCTGCATTTATACTTATATACCTCAAAAATACTACTCAGCTTTCAAAACAATTTACTTTAAATCTAAATTATTTGCTTGTTACTCTGCTGCTATTTATTGTCGCATATGGAGGGTTAAATGAATTTTCTGAATTCTTATATTTCAATTTTTAAAAAAGAGATACATTCAAAAAAATTTGTCATAATTTTTTTGATACTGCTCACCGGGATTTTTATTATTTCTTTTTTGTTAAATAGAAGTGATTTTTCTTTAAATGGTAACGATATCCTCAGACAATATCAACTATCCAAAATAGAAAGTGATGCCTTCGAAAATATATCAACAATTATTATAGGTGATTCATCCGGTGGAAACGCAATAGATGCAAACTATTTTACAGAACTTTCAAACTCACAGACTACAAATCTCTGCTTAACAGGAAGTTGGGGGATTATAGGCAGTTTAGGAATCTTGAAAAAATCACTAGAACATAATCATAAAATTAAAAATGTAATAATTATACAGACACTGGATATTTGGGGAAGAAGTTATCCAAAGGAAGCGGTATTAGAACTTTTCAACTTAAAAGATGCATTGCAAGAGTTAAATCTAAAAACATTGGTAGAGTATTATATAAATCCAAAAGAAATTTTATGGCATTTGAAACACTTAAATAAAAAAATGTTTTCTTTAAAAGTTAGTTCTGAGATAGATTACAAAAATGACTATGTAATTCAAAAAAAGAAAAAATATTCCAACAATACACAGCAATTAAGCGCTATATCTTTTGACAATATAAAACTTCATAACGACAAACTCAAAGAGTTAGAATTACTTCAAAATTTTTGTAATACGCATAGCTTAAACTGCGTATTTACGCATGGCCCTATTCATGCTTCAATTGCAAATAACTCAGGACAATATCTTAGCTATCTCAATCAAGAACTCAATAAACATTTCAAAATCAAACATAGCGACAAAGTTTTCAAATATCCTAATGGATATCTTGGTGACAGTCTTGATCATATTGATATAAGGTATAAAAAAGAAGTTACATCTGATTATTTTGATGTATTGAAACAATATTTAATTCTACCTTAATGCATAAAATACATTTTAAGTCTTAGTGTTGTATTATTTGAGTCTTATTGTATTTCAATATCACTTCTTGGTCAAAATTAAAACAAAGGTAATCAATGAAAATTTTAGTAACCGGAAGTGCTGGTTTTATTGGCTTTTTTCTCGCAAAAAGATTACTCCAGAGGGGGGATGAAGTTGTTGGAATTGATAATTTAAACGATTACTATGATGTAAATCTCAAGCTGGGTCGTCTGAATGAATTGGGCGTTCATTATCTTGAAACACATTCAGAAGAAACTCAGAAATCATCTATATACCCTTCTTTCACATTCAAGAAACTTGATATTTCCGACACTGAAAAAATTGATGCACTTTTTAAAACAGAAAAATTTGATGCTGTTTGTAATCTCGCTGCCCAGGCTGGAGTCAGATACTCTCTTGAAAATCCTTATGCATATGTGCAAAGTAATGTTTTAGGTTTTCTTAATATTCTCGAAGGCTGCCGTAATCACAATGTAAAAAATTTATGTTTTGCTTCAAGTTCTTCCGTGTACGGATTAAATAAATCTCAACCATTCAAGACTACCGACCATACAGACCATCCCGTCAGTTTATATGCAGCAACAAAAAAATCTAATGAGATGATGGCACATTCCTATGCTCACCTTTACGGCATTAAAACAACGGGAGTCAGATTTTTTACCGTATACGGGCCATGGGGAAGACCGGACATGGCACCTATGCTCTTTACAGATGCCATATTAAATAATCGTCCAATCAAAGTATTTAACAATGGAAATATGAGTAGGGATTTTACCTATATTGAAGATATCGTCGATGGTCTTATTAAAATAATCGACAATCCTTCTTCAGCGAGTAACAATTGGAATGCCTCAACTCCGCTTCCTAATATTTCATCGGCACCATACAGAATTTACAATATAGGAAACAATAAACCTATCAAACTTATGGATTTTATTGAATCACTAGAAGATAATCTTCACATAAATGCAAAAAAAGAGATGCTGCCTATGCAACCCGGTGACGTAGAGTCGACTTTTGCAGATGTCTCAGATTTAATAAAAGATTTTAATTACAAACCATCCACGAATCTTGACACTGGAATCAAGGCCTTTGTTGACTGGTATAAAAAATTTTACGCAAAAGAAGGGTCTAAATGAGAGTTGCGGTCATAGTAAAAAACCTCACAATGGGAGGGATGCAAAGAGCCGCAGTAAACCTGAGTGAAACATTTGCCAATGAAGGGCATGAAGCTCATCTTATTTATTTTAAATCTAAAAATGCTGTTTTAAAACCAAATAATACAGTAAACCTACATCTTTTTGATTTAGAAAAAAGTTTAAAAAAAACTGTTATTGGAGTGTTTTTAAATATCCTAGCAAAATTTTTAAACGGTTTAATAAGATATAGCTATTTTTTATGGCAAGGTATTTTACTTACTCCTATCTTTAAATATAAACTTAAAAAACTAGAAAAGCAATACGGAAAATTTGACCTGATTATAATCAGAGGACAAGGAACTTTCGAAATGTTATGGCCTTTACATGATGAGAGGCTTGTTATACAACAGGTCAATATATTAAGACACTACAAAACAATTCTACATAATTTTTATATGCAAAAACTATTTGATAAAAAAAATGTAATGTGTAATGCTCAAAGTATTTATGAAGAAATTTTAACAGGATTTGAAAAAAATAATATTGTGCCAAAAAGTTTAAATGTTATTCCAAGTCCAATAAACTCTAAACTTATACAGGAAAAAGCGCTAGAATATTCACCTCAATATACTCAAAAATATCTCGTAAATGTTGGAAGATTTTCAAACGCAAAAAACATATCTTTACTTATAGAAGCATTTGCTTATGCAAAAAAACATTTACATCTTGAACATAATCTAGTCCTTATAGGCAACGGTGAGTTAAAAAATGATTATGAGAAGCAAATCAAAGAGCTTGATATTGTTGATAGTGTTCACTTTACAGGTTCTCTCACAAACCCTTATCCTTGGGTAAAAAAAGCCGATCTTTTCGTATTCACATCTCTATTTGAAGGTTTGCCAAATGTATTACTCGAATCATTAGAATGCAAGACAAATGGGCTCGATTGGTTAAGTTGATGAAGAAAGAAATGGTGGGAAAAGAAGCAGAAGTAAAAGATGAAAAGATCGATGATACAGCAATGGATTTGAGCATATATTGTCAGTTGTTTCGGATTCTTAGAAATGAACAAATTGACATTCTCAT
>VMSZ01000073.1 GCA_013791885.1 Sulfurimonas sp.
CATTAGCACTATTATTTTCAATATTAACTACTGCAAGACGGCGTGTATCTGTAGAAGCAAAGTTGATACTGTTTTCTTTAATTTCAATAAGAGCACCGTTAAGTTCAAATTTTGGATTATTTGTGTCTATAGCCGGTGTAATTTTTTTAAGTGATTCAATGAGAGTATGTGAATCTATTGATATACGGGGTTTATTATCATAATTTGGAAATTCAGGAAATTCGTTGTGTGAAAATGTAGGCAATTTAAATTTTGAATGAGATTGGGAAATATTGAGAATATCACCTTTGACTTCTAAATTTATTTCTCCATCTTTTAATATTCTGACAATATCAAGAAATTTTTTACCATTAGCGGTAATTGTTCCTTCTTCAGTAATATTTACATTTTTAGTTTTAACTAAAAAACCAATTTCATAATCTGTTGCTTTTATCGTAAGTTCAGCACCTTCTGCACTCATGAAAACATGAGATGTGATTTGTGATGTATCTTTCTTTTCTAGAAAAGGTCCTGCGTTTATGAGTATGTTTTCAAGAATTGATTTTGAAATCGTCATTTTCATATGAATTTCCTATATATTTTATATAATTTTTAGTATGTAGTAGTAGGGAGTGATGATTATGTGAAAATCATCATTTAAGCCCTATTCTAAGAGTTATTAGCATATCTTAAAGATGTGTAACTCATTCACATCTATTCACTTTTATGATTATATCTTTTTTTTAAATATTTTTATAATTTTTAATCTGAAGAAGTTATTTTATTTGTTAGTTCTTCTATTTTAACTTTAAAATCCTCATCATTTTGAATGAGTTCGGCTATTTTTTTAAGTGTATGACTAATTGCCGTATGGTCTTTCATGCCAAAATACTGGGCAAGTTGAGGCATAGTATTTTGTGTGAGTTCGCGACAAAGATAGATAGAAATTCTTCTTGCGTAAACTAAATTTTTACTTCTGCTTTTTGAGCGTATTTCACTAGGTTTAATATTTAAATCTTTTGCAACATTTTGCGTAATCATATCTAGAGTTAAATTTGCTCTGTTTTCTTTGATTTGGTCTTTTAAAATATTTTTTGTAAATTCTAAATCTATATCCACGTGAATAAGCTGAGAATATGCATGAAGTTTAGATAGGATACCTTCTATTTCACGGACATTACTGTCTATTACTGTTGCAATATAATTGATAATATCTTTAGTAAGTTTAACTTTATTAATTTCACATTTTTTCTCAATAATGGCAATTTTAGTTTCAAGTTCCGGCGGCTGGATATCTGCAACAAGACCCCATTCAAAACGGCTTTGAAGTCTTGCTTCAAGACCGGCTATTTTTTTTGGATGTTTGTCTGCTGTAAGTATTATCTGTTTACCTTCACCTTTTAGAGCTTCAAAAGTGTGAAAAAATTCTTCTTGAATAGACTCTTTATTGCTTAAAAATTGAATATCGTCTATAAGCAATACATCACATTTACGGTATTTTTCTTGAAATCTTTCCATATTTTTATTTCTTAAATGTCTTACAAAATCATTTAAAAATTGTTCTACGGTTGTGTATATAACTACTTTTCCCTGATTTTGAAATACATTTCCCGCGGCTTGCATAAGGTGCGTCTTACCAAGACCTACTCCACCGTAGATGAAAAGAGGATTATAAATCTGTCCTGCTTTTTCACTTACACTTTTTACTGCTGCATAAGCAAACTGGTTAGATCCGCCGACCATAAAATTTTCAAAAGTATGAGAAGGATTGAGGTGTGAATGTTGTACTTTTACTTTGGATACTTCTTTAATTTTTGATTTGTCCATTCTACTCTCAAGAGCTATTTGCACATTTACACGCATATCGCTTTTTATTTCGAAAAGATGAGCAATCTTTTCTCCATATTTATTTTTAATCCAATTTAAAACTAATGCATTGGGTGCATAATAGATAGCTAAATCACCTGTTGAGTTTTTAGCATCGTATTTCAAATGTTTAATATATCTATTATATTCAACGTCGGTAATCTCTTGTTTGAGCATTTCTAGTACTTCTTGACCTATATTCACAGTTATTGCCTAATGAGTTATTTATATGTGAATAATACCGTGTATAGACATAATATATGGTTAAATAAATGTGAATAACTCTTTGTGATTTATGTGAATAAAGAGTTTTTTTGTATATAATCGCATCATATTAAGCAAAATGGAATCGTATGACAATACTAGGAATTGACCCGGGAACTAGAAATATGGGGTATGCACTTATATCTTTGGAAAATGGAAAAATTTCCCTAATTGAGGCTGGATTGATTAAGATGAAAGCAGAAGATTTGCAGCTTCAAATTCCTCAGATGGTTGAAGGTTTGGAGATTATTTTTAAAACGCATGAAATTCATGAAGTTGCAATGGAAGATATTTTTTATGCGCATAATCCTGCTACAACCATTAAATTGGCACAATTTCGCGGTGCCATCATGCTAAAACTTTTGCAAGAGTTTGGAAATTTTCATGAATATACGGCGCTTCAGGTAAAAAAAGCACTAACAGGTAAAGCAAAAGCCGGCAAAGATCAGGTTGCGTTTATGGTAAAAAAACTTCTGAATATAAAAAAAGAGATAAAACCCTTAGATATTACTGATGCAATCGCGGTGGCCATAACACACTCTCAAAGAGTAAGATTAAGTGCCTCTAAATAACAAAGAAGGTATAATCTTCGAAAAAAGGCAATCAAGATGGCAAAATTTAACAATGTGAATGTAGTAAAGAATGCAAATATTTATTATGACGGAAAAGTCACAAGCAGAACGATAGAGATGGAAGATGGAAGTATAAAATCTTTAGGAATTATGCTTGAAGGTGACTACACATTTAATACTCAAGATAAAGAGATTATGGAAATTTATTCTGGAGATTTTGAAGTAAAATTACCAGGAAGTGATAAATTTATATCTATGACAACACCTTGCTCATTTGCGGTTGAAGCAAACTCTGCGTTTGACATAAAAATTAAAAGTGTTACTGACTACTGCTGCTCATACATAAAATAATTTTTTTAACAGAGCAGTTTATTTAAACTGCTCTACAAGTCTATTTAAACTCGCCTCATCCAAAGCACCTGACACTCTGTGTACTTCTTTTGAATTTTTAAATATGATGAGCGTAGGAATACTTCTTATGCCAAATCTTGCTCCTAAATTTTGTTCATTTTCTGTGTTGACTTTTACAAACAATGTTTTAAGAGGAAAATTTTTGGCAGACTTTTCAAAGCTTGGTCCCATCATTTTACATGGTCCGCACCACGGAGCCCAGAAATCAACTATGACAGGTATATCGCTGTTGACTATAACTTCGTCAAAATTGCTGTTTGTTAGTTCGATTGGCTTGGTATCTAAAAGCGATTTTTTACATCTCCCGCAATTGGCTTTTGTGTAAGATTCTTTTTGCGGAACATTGTTGACGCTTAAACAGTGAGGGCAAACTATATGCATTTTTTCTCCTTGATTAAAATTGGCCTTCTTGAAATTTTAAACTTTTTGAGATAACAAATGAGACTGCGTTTTGAATAGAGTCCATATTTTTATGCGAACCTATAGCAAACGCAATCATATTAATTTCAGATATGAGTGACACACCTTCGTTCATATCCACAAATGAAAATTTATTTTCTTCTAGGATTTTTGCATCACTCACCCCTTCAAACGCAAGAGTGATTGTTATCCAGTCATAAGCTCTAGCGCTGTCTTGTGTTGCTAAGGTTAGTGTTATATTTGTTGGCGAGATAACTTCAAAAGAGCGTATCTCAGCATCTTTAAAGTTATCAAATCTTTGCAGAAATGTTTTGAAGTTGTTTGGTAAGAGTGGTTTCATCGGCCTATTGACAACCAACACATTCCATAGATCTGTCTTCTACATCACTCGCAAGTTCAGGAGATTGTGAACGCAGGTAGTATGTAGATTTGAGACCCAGTTTCCAAGCTAACATATAAATGTCGTTAAGATATTTACCGCTTGCTTTATCTAAAGTTATGAAGATATTTAAACTCTGACCTTGATCTATCCATTTTTGACGAATAGCAGCAGCTCTGATAAGCACTCTTTGGTCTAAATCATAAGCCGGTGTATAGTAAGCCCATGTGTCCGGTGAGAGATTTGGAACAACAACCGGAATAAGTCCAGATAAGTTCTCTTCAAACCACTTGCGTTTAAATACAGGCTCAATGGCTTGCGTAGTTCCCGTTAAGATAGAAATAGAACTCGTAGGTGCCACAGCCATCAAGTAACCATTTCTCATGCCTTGGCGTTTTACTTTCGCACGTAATTCATCCCACTCGTATGTAGAAGCAAATAATCCGCCACGGTCTACAAGGTTGATAACTTCTGCAGTCGCATGGTCATGTGGCATTATGCCTCTGCTCCATTTAGAACCGGCAAATTCTGGGTATGCTCCTTTTTCAAGAGCAATATCTGAGGAAGCATTGATGGTGTTATAACTAACAGATTCCATAATCTCATCTATCTTGTCGAAATGTTCTTGGCTACCCCACATGATTTGTTTTTCAGCCAACATCTGAGCTTCACCCATAACACCAAGTCCGATTGAGCGGCTTCTCATGTTAGTGCGTTTTACTTTTTCCACAGGATAGAAATTTAAATCAATAACGTTATCAAGAGCACGAACAGCAATCGGAACAATTCTATCTATATCTTCTTTCGTATTTACACGAGATAAGTTAATAGACGCAAGGTTACAAACCGCAGTTGCTCCATCTACCTTTTCTTTTTCAACTACATAAATTGGAAGTCCGCCAAGTGAATCAAGAGCTGTAACTTTTTTAGCCGGTTTTACTAACCCACTATCTACTGTTACTAACTCATCTTCTTCATAACTGATGCTGTCACCGTTTTCAAAAATGAATTTTATTTTGTAGTGATTTGGTTCTGTATTTTGAAAAATTTCTGTACACAAGTTTGAGCTTCTAATAACTCCATAGTGATCATTCGGATTAGCTTTGTTAGCATTGTCTTTAAAACAAAGGAACGGCGAACCAGTTTCAAAGTAAGAAGTCAGGATTTTTTTCCATAACACTTTTGCTTTCACTTTTTCTTTTATGAGTGCTTCGTTTTGTTCAAACTCAAGATACATTTTGTTGAATTCTTCACCATGAACCGCTGCTAAAGCACCACAGTCATAAGGATCAAAAAGTGTCCAAATACCATCTTCTTGAACTCTTTTCATAAACAAATCATTTAACCAAAGTGATGGAAATAAATCATGCGCACGGCGACGTTCTTCTCCAGAGTTTTTCTTGAGATCTAAAAAGTCATTTATGTCTATGTGCCAAGGTTCAAGATAAACTGCAATGGCACCTTTTCTTGTTCCGAGTTGGTCAACTGCTATTGCAATGTCGTTTGTTATTTTTAGAAATGGAACTGTTCCGCCTGCTGCGTTTTTATGTCCATCTATGTAAGAACCCATTGAACGAACCTGAGTCCAGTCCCAGCCAATACCGCCGCCAAATTTTGAAAGCATAGCCATCTCTTTGTAGGCATCAAAAATACCTTCAATGTTATCAGGCGTAGAACCAATATAACAAGAGCTGAGTTGGTGTCTTGTTGTTCTTGCGTTTGAGAGTGTCGGTGTTGCTAACATAACTTCAAATTGAGAGATCATATCGTAGATTTTAATTGCCCATTCTTCACGTTTTTCTTCACGTTGCGCTAAGAACATTGCTATGGCCATAAACATGTGCTGAGGAAGCTCTATCGGGTCAGAATTTCTATCTTTGATGAGATATCTGTCATAAAGAGTTTTTACACCAAGATAGTTAAATAGCATATCGCGTTCAGGCTTAATATGTTTTTCTAACACATCTAAGTTATACATTTCTTTTAAACCAAAAAGTATACGTCCTTCTTTCTCTCCGCGCTCAAAATAAGTTTGAAGTGAACCATATCCTGTAAAACCATTAACTTGATGGTAGAGGTTAAAGAGAAACAAACGCGATGCAACAAACGTCCAGTTAGGAGCATCTATGTCTATTTTATCAACTGCTGTTTTAATCAGCGTTTGTTGTATCTCTTTAGATGTTATACCATCACGAAATTGAATCTGTGCATCAACTTCCAACTCACTTTGAGAAACATTTGACAAATCCTTCACCGCAGCAGAAGTGTATTTTTGGATTTTAGTAATGTCTAACTGTTCTGTTCTTCCATTTCTTTTTATAACTGTTATCATAGAAACATACCCCATAAAATTATTTTAATAAAATTAAATACATCTTTTAGAATTTCTTTATCTATTTCAAGTGAAAAATTTATTTTCATCTTACGTCCTTCATATTTATTTTTACGTTATAGTAGTTAGTGTTTAAATATATATTATTTAAACACTCTAGCAAATATATTGTCTACATTTTTCGTGTAATAATCATAGTTAAAACACTCACGGATTTGTTCTTCGCTCAGTGAAGCTCTCAGTTCTTCATCTGCTAACAAATGGTTTAGGTAAAGTGATTCACCTTGTGCGTTTGTTGTCGGTTTGCCTTGCTGAATTTCTTCCCAAACTTTCATTGCGTTTCTTTGAACGATTCTGTAAGCGTCTTCACGGCTTACACCTTGAAGCGGTAACTCAAGTAAAACTCTTTGTGAGAAAACAAGTCCGCCTGTCAGGTTTAGATTTTTCATCATGTTCTCAGGGTAAACTGTTAGGTTAGCTATAACATTGTTCATACGGTGTAACATAAAGTCAGTTGTTATAAAACTATCCGGCAGCCAAAAGCGTTCTGTAGAACTGTGTGAGATATCTCTTTCATGCCAGAGAGCTACATTTTCCATAGCAGGAATTGCATATGAGCGAATCATGCGTGCAAGTCCTGTTATATTTTCTGTTAGGATAGGATTGCGTTTATGAGGCATTGCTGATGAGCCTTTCTGTCCTTTTGCAAAATACTCTTCACACTCATACACTTCAGTTCTTTGCCAGTGGCGAACCTGAACTGCAAACTTCTCTATAGAAGAAGCCATAAGTGCTAAGGCAGTTGCCAGTCTTGCATATCTGTCACGCTGTATAACCTGGTTAGATGCAGGAGCCGGTTTCAAACCTAACTCTTCACATGTAATCTCTTCAAGTTCTAGTGGTGCATGAGCGAAATTACCCATTGCTCCACTTACTTGCCCAACACATATAACATCCATAGTCTGCTCAAGGTTTTCTAAATGTCGTGCCATCTCATCATACCAAACCGCAAGCACAAGACCGAATGTTATCGGCTCACCGTGAATACCGTGAGAACGTCCAACCATTAAAGTCATCTTGTGTTCCATCGCTCTTTTTTTGATGGATTCCATAATCATCTTCACATCTTCAATGATTAACTCTAGTGAGCTTTTCATCTGAAGTGCTACCGCAGTATCTACTGTATCTGAAGATGTCATACCATAGTGAAACCATCTGCTCTCTTCACCAAGAGTTTCAGATACACTTGTTGTAAACGCAATGAGGTCATGACGTGTTACTGCTTCTATTTCATCTATACGCTTTATATCAAAGCCTGCATTTTGTACTATTTTATCTGCATCGTCCTGAGGAATTTTGCCTAGCTTTGCCCATGCTTTGACAACTGCCTTTTCGACATCTAGCCAAGCTTGATATTTTGCTTGGTAAGTCCATTTAGAACTCATCTCTTCTCGTGAATATCTATCTACCATATGTAAGCCCTTTTGATAACTATATAATTTTTTTGTGTTAAAATTCGAAAATATAAAAGTTACTTATTCTACAAAATCTTTAGTAAAAAAAGGATTAAACCTTGCCATTTATTATAAAAAAAATGAATGCTCCTGTAAAGCAGCGAGCATTCTTATATCTTATAAAAGAGTTGGGCTATACTCAAAAAGAAGCACAACGGTTAATAGCCAAAGGAAGACTCTTAGTTGAGGGTGTTCCAATTACTAAAGCAGGAGAAGAGATAGAAGGAGATTTTGAATTTATACACTTTGAGCCTTTGACAAAAGGTTTAGTTCCTCACGCCGTTCATGAAGATTTTGTTCTCTTTGACAAACCAAGCGGTATGCTTATTCACCCTCAAAATAGAAAGACACCCTACTCTTTAATAGATGAATTAAAGTCTCAGTTTGGAATGGATGCAAATATAGCACATAGAATAGATCAAGAGACAAGCGGGCTTGTCTTGTGTGCACGAAGCAAAAATAGCGAGAGAGACCTAAAGATGATGTTCCAAGAGCGAGATATGAAGAAAAAGTATTTGGCTTTGGTTCATGGAGAATTTAAAGAAGAGTTAACTGTGGAAGCCAGACTCTTAAGAGCACAAGATGAAAGTGCAATTGTGCGAATGGTTGTAAAAGTGGATGAACGCGGAAAAGAATCTAAAACACATTTCAGACCTTTAAAATATTTTCCGGAACTAAATATGACACTTCTCGAATGTTTACCTCATACTGGAAGACAACATCAAATACGTGTTCATTTGTTTCACGTGAAACATCCAATAGTCGGTGATCCAATTTACGGACAAAGGGAAGAAGATATAGTTCTGTTTCTTGACAAAGAATTAAGTGATGAGTTTAGAATCGATAAATCTGGAGCCAGCAGATTACTTCTTCATGCGAACGAATTGGAATTTGAACTTTACGGAAATATTTACAATTTCAAAAGTAATGTAGATTTTGAAAAAGTTTGTTTTGAAGCTTTAAATTCTTAAGAAAGAGAAAGTTTATTTCAGACAGAATGTTTCATGTGAAACATTCTGTCTGAAAACGCCAATAATTTTATTTGCAATATTTTAAGAAGTTTAGTGGGCTACCAGCCAATAATTCTTTTAGATGTGAATAACTTTATCAACTATCAATTTTTCATTTATGATGTGAATAAGATTCGTTTATAATATTGCTTAAACCCCTAAATATAGGGATTTAAGCAATATAAAAGGATTTCATTTCAGCTTTATTTTATATAAAAAAATTCTTAAAAAAAGAGAGAATTTTAAAATTCACTCTACTTAGTGTGTGATAATATTCACACTTTAGAACAATGTGTGAATACTTCCCACTTTGAGTAAATTTAAGAAAAAATTAGAAAGTTATATTTTATTTAAGTTTAGCGGGTGAAGATTTTGAGATTATTTTTTTATAAGGAAAGTAAGGTAATATTACATTCATAGACGGTCTCCCTGGTGTGTTGACCGCCTACTTTTTTAATGCTCTCTTTAGGATTAATCCTTTTTTGTGGCGGCAATTATAAAGCCAGCAACTCCAACAATAAACACAGCGACTAAAAATACTAATTGAAATATTTCCGTAAAATCCATTAAAGTTCCCCTTCTGTTTTTTCTTTTAATTGGCCACATGCGGCACTTATGTCTATGCCTTTGGAATCACGTATCGTGCAGAGCAGACCATGATTGGTTAAATATTCTTGAAACGCAATCATATCAGCTCTGCTAGGTCTCTCATAAGTAGTTCCAGGATATGGATTGAAGAAGATAAGATTTACCTTTGCTTTTATACCGCTAAGCAGTTTGACGAGCTTTTTAGCAGAGGCTAGATCATCATTTTTATTTTTAATGACCAGATACTCAAACATAACTCTTTTTCTTGTATCTATTGGGAAGCGTTTGACAGCTTCTATAATAGAGTTTATGTTGTGAGCCTTATTCATAGGAATAAGCTCTGTACGAAGCTCATCATCAACAGCATGTAAAGAAATAGCTATATGCACGCCTAAATCCATCTCGCCAAGTTTATCTATCTTAGAGCTAAGACCACTTGTAGAGACGGTCTGGCGTTTACCAGAGATTGCCAAGCCGTCTTCTTCTTGAAAAATTTCTATTGCTTTTGCGAGATTTGTAAGATTATCGAGTGGTTCGCCCATTCCCATATAAACGATGTTGATTTTTCGGTTATGTTTGTGGTCGTTGTCGCGTTTGAGATTTACTACTTGTGCAACAATTTCTCCGGCAGTTAAATCTCTTGTAAATCCACCTTTGGCTGTGAGACAAAAAGAACACCCTACTTTACATCCAACTTGTGTCGAAACGCAGATAGTGTATTTTGCTTCTTGAATAAGTTCATCATTCTCGTCACGCTGTTCATCTTT
This sequence comes from Sulfurimonas sp., assembly GCA_013791885.1. Lineage (GTDB taxonomy): Bacteria > Campylobacterota > Campylobacteria > Campylobacterales > Sulfurimonadaceae > Sulfurimonas. The sequence continues at coordinate 10,103 of VMSZ01000073.1, forward strand.
CATCTTCAGCCAAACTGCTTCAACAGTTTTTCCGTCTTGAAGTTCAAAAAGGTATTTGATTGTGCCATCGCTTGAAATTTCTTTACGGATAATCTTCATAGGGTTAACAATAAACTTTTGAGCAAGTTCTTCTTTAAGCGCTTTTGGAATATTTTTCATCTCATCAAAATCTTGGGCGTATTGGTGGTAAAGCCAGCCAAAAATCTGCTTGACTCTAAAAGAGGGTTTTATTTGCTCCATAAGCTCTTTTTGAGTAAAGTCAAGAAGTGATGGTTTTAATATGCTCATAATTAAAGAGTCTCCCTGTTTGCTGTTAGTTCTTTGATACGTTTTTTTACATGAACTTCCAAGAGTTCTTTTGCATGGTCGTGATTTTTTAAAAAATCTTCATGAGCAGTTTTGTTAGTATAATTGGTTATACAAAAAACGCCACCGGCAGGAATATTGAACTCTTGTGCAATCTTTAAAACAGCAAAAAACTCCATGTTTTCACAGCCTATGCCAAATTTTAAAAAGTTATGAGCCAATTCTTTGTTTGTAGATATATAGTTGGAGGAATTAATAACAACATCTTTTTTGTTAGTCGTGTTAGTTGTGACAACATTGTCAAGAGGAGTATAAGCATCGTTACTTAAAAACGCAAGTTCAATGTTAGCAGCTGTTTTAGATTCAATGATGTCAAATATTTTAGCTTCGCCATAGCTTCCGGCAGTACCTACAAAAAGCAAAAACTCCGGTTTGTCAAAGAGGCAAAGACGTGTTAGGTTCATAGCAGTTTCTATGAGACCTACTCCCATAGGTTGCGCAAAACTAAAATTTTCGTTATTTCCGGCGCAAATTATCATTATTAAAGTCTTACCGGAATGTTATTGGCGTGAAGATAGCGTTTGAGATCCATTATATCAATCTCTTTGTAGTGAAAAATACTCGCAGCAAGTGCCGCGTCAGCCCCGTGTAAAAAAGCTTCTTTTATGTGTTCCATCGTCCCCGCTCCGCCGCTTGCAATGATTGGAACATTAACAGCACGTGAGATTTGCTCTGTAATGTTAAGCTCAAAACCGGCTTTTGTTCCGTCTGCATCCATGGAAGTGAGCAATATCTCTCCGCAACCGCGGTCTACGACTTCCTTGGCCCACTCTACGGCGTCAAGTCCCGTGTCAACACGTCCGCCATTTAAAAAGACGTGGTATTTGTCGCCGCTGCGTTTAACATCTATGGCAGTTACAATACATTGAGAACCAAAACGTTTTGCACCTTCGTCTATAAGTTCCGGGCGTTTAATGGCAGCGGAGTTTACGCTTACTTTGTCGCAGCCTACATTTAAAAGTTTGTAAATATCTTCGAGTTTTCGTATGCCGCCGCCGACTGTCAGAGGTATGAAAATCTCGCGCGCGACTTGAGCTACTATGTCTACTATTGTGTCACGATTATCGCTAGAAGCTGTGATGTCCAAAAAAGTAAGCTCATCAGCGCCCTCTTCATTGTATCTGCGTGCAACTTCGACAGGATCGCCTGCGTCTTGAAGACCGACAAAATTAACACCTTTTACAACGCGTCCATCTTTAACATCAAGACATGGAATAATTCTTTTAGCAAAATAGTTCATGGTAGATAAGCCTCTTTGGAGTAATACGCAATTATACAACGCTAGACTTATGAATAGGTTTAGCATGTCTAGAAGAAAGAAAAAATATGGTTATAATAACATTCAAATTTATAAAAATAATAAGGTTATACTATGTTTGAAACAGGTTTTTTAGGTACAAGTGCTCCATTTTATATGGATTTGGTGACTTTATATTTTGCTATTTTGCCGCTTCTAATGGGAAGTGCAATATTTGTGGCGGTTAAAAAACGCTACGAACTACATTATAAAATGCAGTTGTCAATTTTCGTACTTACGCTTCTCGTTGTTGGTGTTTTTGAAGTAGGCGTAAGAATATCCGGCGGTTTCTCCGCGTTTATGGAACAAAGCAATGCAAATACGACATTCATGATTATCTTTTTGCTTATACATATTTTAATTGCTCTGGCTACAGTTGTTTTGTACTCTATACTTATTTATAGTGCGATTAAACAGTTTCGTTTAAAGAGCGCGCCGATTGTAAAGTCGCATAAAAAGTTGGGAATGATAGTTTTTTTTGGCATGAGCATAACCTCATTCATGGGCGTGATGATCTACTACCTATTATTTGCTTATTAACAAAATGCAGAGCTGTGGCTAAAACGCAATAGCTCTGCGACCCGCTTACTTTTAGAGTAAACGCAATGAATTGCAAATTCTTATATAAATGTTACCTTAATATAAGAAATATTACACTAAACTCATGTTTATGAAAAAACAAAGCGTCGTAGCAAAAAAAAAATATGGTCAGAATTTCCTTAAAGATGAAGGAGTTTTGCTAAAAATCGTCGAAGCGATGCCCAAGAACGATAATAAAATCGTGGAAATTGGGCCTGGCTTAGGTGATTTAACTAAATTTTTAGTTGATGTCAAAAGTGTAGAAGCTTTTGAGGTCGATACCGATTTATGTAAACTGTTACAAAGCACATTTAAAGAAGAGATCGCCACCAAGCGACTCCACATCCACTGTGGAGATGTTTTACAAGCTTGGCAGAGCAGCCTCATTGATGAGCCTTATGATTTAGTGGCAAATTTGCCCTATTATATTGCTACAAACATCATATTGAAGGCACTCGCAGATCCAATGTGTAAAAATATGCTTGTAATGGTACAGCTTGAAGTAGCAGAGAAGTTTTGTGCTGATTCTGGGGATAGCGTTTTTGGAGCTTTGAGTATTATTACTCAAAGCGTAGGGGAATCTAACATTATAGTTAAAGTCCCTCCAACTTCGTTTGAACCACAGCCAAAAGTTGATTCTGCAGTTTTTCTCATAGAGAAGAGAAGTGACAGAAGTGACAAAGAGTTCGAGGATATGCTTAGAGTTGCATTTTCGCAGCCTCGAAAAACACTAATGAAAAATCTCTCTTCAAAGTATGATAAAAGTGCTCTGACTGAAGTATTCCAAGAATTGGAACTTACATTAACGATACGCCCTCATCAAGTCGCAACCGGAGACTATCACCAACTCTATAACAAAATACAAAGGAGTTTGGATGACAGAAGAGAATCAAGGGACACCAGCCAATAGTGCACCCGCAGCTAATCGCAAACCAAATAATAACAGAAGACCAAATAACAGACCGAGACCTAACCCAGAGAAGCAAGAAGGCGCAGCCGTAACGGGTGAGAAAGCTCCAAACGCAAAGCCAGCAAGCGCAAACAGTGCAAGCAGAAACAAAAACAGCGGTAAAAATCGCAATCGTCGTCAAAGTGCGCCAATTGATGAAAACTTAAAAGAATTTGTAGCTAGAAATCAAGAAGCACACAAACAAAGACTAAACCCTCACTATAAATTAGATTTAAACTCAAATGCAAAAGTACGTATTACTCCACTTGGCGGACTCGGTGAAATCGGCGGCAATATAGCAGTTTTTGAAACAGAAAAAGAAGCAATTTTAATCGATGTCGGGATGAGTTTTCCAGATGAAGATATGCACGGTGTAGATATTTTAATTCCGGATTTTACATATTTACGTGAAATAAAGCATAAAATAGTGGGTGTTATTATCACGCACGCTCACGAAGATCATATTGGAGCTATGCCATATCTTTATAAAGAGATGCAGTTTCCTATCTATGGTACACCGCTTCCTCTTGCGATGATTGGTAACAAGTTTGATGAGCACCATATTTCAGAGCATAGAAAATATTTTTCTCCGATTGAAAAAAGAGTTGTTTATAAAATAGGAAATGATTTTGAAGTTGAGTGGATGCATATGACACACTCAATTATTGATTCATCTTCAATTGCAGTAACAACAGCTGCGGGAACTATTATTCACACGGGTGACTTTAAAATAGACTATACGCCTGTAGACGGCTATACAGCGGACTTACATAGACTTGCTCACTATGGAGAAAAAGGTGTTTTATGTCTATTGAGTGACTCTACAAACTCTTACAATACAGTAGCAACTCCTTCGGAACTCAGCGTTGCACCTGCGTTTGACAGAATTTTTTCAAAAGCGGAGGGAAGAGTTATTCTTTCTACGTTTAGTTCAAACATTCACCGTGTACAGCAGGCTATCCAGTATGGTATTAAATATGGCCGTAAAGTATGTGTTATCGGTCGTTCTATGGAGAGAAATCTTGAAGTTGCCATGCAGTACGATTATTTGAAATTTCCAAAAAATATCTTTATTGACGCGGAAGAAGTCGCACATTGCAGTGACAAAGATGTTCTAATCGTAACAACAGGTTCACAAGGTGAGCCGAATTCAGCACTTTTTAGAATGTCTATCGGTGAACACAGACATATTAAAATTAAGCCGACAGACCTTATTGTTCTTTCGTCTCGTGCAATTCCTGGTAATGAAGGTTCTATCTCTGGAATGTTAAACCACTTACAGCGTGCAGGGGCTAGAGTAGCGACAGACAGAGATATTCACGTTTCAGGTCATGCGAGTATGGAAGAACAGAAATTAATGCTGCGTTTAGTTAATCCTAAATTCTTCTTGCCAATTCACGGTGAATATAACCATGTTATGAAGCACAAAGAGACTGGTATGATGTGTGGCGTTCCTGAGAGAAATATCATCCTTATGACGGACGGTGAGCAGATAGAAGTTGCACCAAAATACATGAGAAAAGTTAAAACTGTTAAAACGGGTAAAACTTATATTGACAACCAAAACAACCACCAAATTGAAGATGACATCGTTCTTGACCGCCAAAAACTTGCGTCTGATGGTATCGTCATGATTGTTGCTCTTGTTGATGGAAAACACTCTAAAATGCTAGAAAAACCAAAAGTTACGACTTTTGGAATTGTTGCAGACAGAAAAGACAAAGCATTTGCTAAAGAGATGGAAGATATTTTAGAACATTTCTTACTTCATATCAAAGAGGGTATGATTGAAAACCCTAGAGCACTTGAAAACGATCTTCGTCAGGTAGTGAGAAAACATATCTACAGAAAAATGAAAAAGTATCCTTTAATAGTACCTCACGTATTAATTTCTTAAAGGCGGCAGTGTGAAAAAAGAAGATTTGGACTTTGAAAACGCAGTAAAAAATATGATGCTTCACGTAGGTGAAAACCCTGAACGTGAAGGCCTTTTAGAAACTCCAAAGCGTGTGAGAAAGGCTTATGAATTTATATTCGGCGGCTACAAAGAAAACCCAAAAGAGATTTTAGAAAAAGCACTGTTCACAAGTTCTAATGATGAAATGGTGCTGATAAAAGATATAGAATTTTATTCTACATGTGAGCATCATCTTCTGCCTATTATCGGGCGTGTACATGTAGCGTATATACCGGATGGAAAAGTCGTTGGTCTCTCTAAAATACCTCGTGTTGTGAATGTCTTTGCTCGTCGTATGCAGATACAAGAGCAATTAACAGAGCAGATTGCAGATGCAATTATGAGCACAATTCAGCCTAAAGGTGTGGCAGTAGTTATTGCTGCACGTCACATGTGCATGGAAATGCGCGGGGTTGAAAAGATTAATTCTACAACGACATCTTCGGCACTTCGTGGGCTGTTTAAAAAAGATGAGAAAACAAGAAGTGAGTTTTTCTCTCTTATCAACTCTCCTACCGGTACAAGATACTAGGTAACTCTGAGATGCCTTTCAAATCACTCAAAGAAAAACTCTCCTCCAAAGATTATTCTGTAGCCTTTGGCGAGGTTGTGAAGATAAACGCAACCATTGTCACGGCAACGGGCCTCAAAGTAAGCATCAGCGACATGGTAAAAATTGTCTCAAACACAACTTCTCAAGAGACGATAGGCATGGTTACCGAGATAGACGGGGCGACTTTTTTTATAACCCCTTTTAGTTTTGTCGAGGGTTTTTGTTCAGGGGATAGAGTATTTTTGGATTCTACAGGTTTGAATATTCCCGTTGGTGAGTCTCTTCTTGGACGTGTAGTAAATCCTTTTATGCATCCGATTGACGGTAAAGGAAACATCAATAACTCCAAACTATCTCCAATCATTAAAATGCCGATTGCTCCAATGAAACGCGGTATGATTAATGATGTTTTCAGTGTAGGCGTAAAAAGTATAGATGGACTTTTGACTTGCGGAAAAGGTCAAAAACTTGGGATTTTTGCAGGAAGCGGTGTTGGAAAATCAACACTCATGGGAATGATTGTCCGTGGAGCAGATGCACCCATAAAAGTCGTGGCCCTTATTGGTGAGCGTGGTCGTGAGGTTCCTGAGTTTATAGAAAAAAATCTCGGCGGCAATCTTGAAAATACTGTCATAATCGTAGCAACGAGTGACGACTCGCCTTTGATGCGTAAATATGGTGCTTTCGCTGCAATGAGTGTTGCGGAGTATTTTAAAGACCAAGGACTAGATGTTCTTTTTATTATGGACTCAGTGACGCGTTTTGCTATGGCGCAGCGTGAAATTGGTCTTGCCCTCGGCGAACCGCCAACTTCAAAAGGGTATCCGCCTTCTTCTTTAACGCTTCTTCCACAACTCATGGAGCGAGCGGGAAAAGAAGATGGAAAAGGTTCTATTACTGCGTTTTTTACGGTTCTCATAGAAGGCGACGACATGAGTGACCCTATTGCAGACCAATCACGTTCCATTTTAGATGGACACATTGTTTTATCACGTGAGCTGACAGATTTTGGCATATACCCGCCTATTCATGTCCTAAACTCTGCTTCAAGAGTTATGAATGACATCATTAGTGATGAACATCTGAAATCTGTAATGATGTTTAGACGCTATCACACACTTCTCAAAGAAAATGAAGTACTCATTCGAATAGGAGCTTATACAAAAGGAAGTGACCCTGAGCTTGACAAAGCAATAGCAAAAAAAGAAGATATGGAGGCATTTTTAACGCAAAAATCAACACTTCAAATTGCTTTTGAAGATAGTGTGAATACTCTTATAGAGATTATGAAGTAAAGCTACTCTATAGCTTTTTTGAGTACTCCATAATGATATTTGATTTTATCCACTCATCTCGCGGAGTTCTGACTCCATCATCAAGTGTAATAGCAAGTTTTTTTCCACAAAGATTCTCATAATTTTTCATAAGCAATCTCATCTCATTATCGTTTCCAAAGATATCAATGTAGGAGTAGATAATATTTTGGGCGCCTTGATAGTTTTCATCAGCTAAAAAAGTTTTGATTTTTGACTGAAAACTTACACGAAGAAGGTCTCCAATTTTATCTGTCCTGGTACTTATGCTTATGAGGTTGTTCAATGTGATTTTTATGCTTTTTGCGTCACCGCTCAGAGCGTATTCTTCACACTCATTTACAAGTGCTGCCCAGCGTTTATTCAAGCTAATTCCTAGCTCTGTTGCGTTTAGGCCTACATTTGCGTCTAGAATCTCGTAACAGCCTTTAAAATTGTTTGCTTTGTAAGCGTTTTGCAACTTAATCATGGCATTGAAATTTGTAATGAGCCGCTCAAGTTCATCTCGCATAAAAGTAGTGTTTTTGAAAAGCTTGAGATGATTTTTTGCTTTTTGCAGTTCCCCTTGCTTAATAAAGAGATCTATTTTTTTTATATTTTTTTCTATACTTTGATTGAGACTTATATATGTTGGTGTTTCTAAAAAAAGTTTATTTTTATATATGAGTTCATCAACAGTTTGAAAATCATTAGCATCAACTGCATGTAAAAATGTCATGAAATCACTTTCTTGAGTCAAGAGCAGTTTGATAATTTCACGCTTGGATGCAACTGTGAGATATTCATGGAGGAGAGCTTTCGCATTTTGAGAATCTCCTAATGAGATGTGTCTGTAGGCATTTTTAAAGCTGTCTCTCCAGGCTTCTTCTATTTTCTCATAGAGCGGTGTTTGCATAAGTGGTTCGTATTTTGAACACATTGCAAAACAAAGAGCATATTTTTTTTCAAAATAATGTATTTTAAATCTATTGAAATTCTCAAAAGCGCGAAATAAAGAGTTTATTTCATTCTCTTTTGATTTTATACCCTTGAGCGGAGCTATACATTTAAGAGCGTATGCTTTATTTTGGTTCATTAAAGCATGGAGGGCTTCTTTATAGATATCTTTATATCTCTTTTGAAGGAGTTTATACTCTATGGTATTATGAAGAATAGGTGCCCTCTCAACAAGCCTATAAGCTTCATAGAGAGCGTTTTGCATCACTAATTCCTTGAGCTGAGCTCTGTTTGGAAGTTTCGCATTGAGTATTTGCGAATCTTCAAGCGCAACAAAAAGAGATTCATCGTGTAAAAGAGCAATTTTACTGATTGTTTTTTCAAATTCTATGTATTTTGCATCTGCAACTTTTGCTTTTTTAATATCTAAAAGGGCAAGATAGTTGGTCTCGGCACTTATAATCACATAGTCACTGTTTGGCGTTTTAACAATGTCCCGTATATTTTTAAAAGGGGCATCTATACGTTTTGACTCTTTATTATGTGCAAGCGAATGTACTAAAACATCTCCATCAACATTAGCACTTACAAGCGTCTTTTCATCAATAAAACATAGAGCGTTTATTCTGCTTCCTTGTTCAATTAAAATATGTTTTCGAATTTTTGAGTGTAAGTCAATGACAAACAATGCACCTCCTAGGCCGGAACAAGCAAGCTTCTCATTGTGTATGGACAAAGCGCTTACAAAATTCGTTTTGGTTCTCTTTGTTTTGAGAGGGAAAGAACAAATGCGAGAGAGCAAGGAAGCATTATTATATCTGTACTGATACACTCTTCCACAGTCTGTTCCGGCAATGAGATATGTTGACGCGGGACAAAATGTAAGGATTTCGATTTTTTCATTTGGAATTGTTATGTTCTTTATGAGACTTTTAGTCGCCAAGTCGACTATATAAATAATACTGTTATTTGCAAACGCAATCAATTTTGCATCTTGGCTAAAACAAATGGCCGTAGTCTCCCGGCCGAGCTCGCTATGAACTAACTTTAGTGTGGTAGTATGGTCGTTTATATCTATTATTTTTGCACCGCTGTATTTTGTTACGTATGCCAAAGAGTTTGTATTTAAGCGACTAAAGCTTATGATTTGTGAACGCTCTTTCGCGTGGTGATATATTTTGGGCATGCTAAACCATTTATGTATAGATTACTTTAAAAGATTATATTTGAAAAAAGTTGTGGTGTTGTTGAAAGGAGGGAATGATAAGGGGTTTTCTCTCTCTTAGAGAGAGAAAAGATAAATTAACAAGCTGGAACGTTTCCGCTGTCACTTCCGTATTCGTGGAAGAAGTCAAAGTAATGTTCAAGATAATCCTCTTTTACGTCACCATCTGTAACTGCAGGACAGATTTTTTTGATCTCTTCAGCAATTTTACCGTCTTCTTTGATTTCAGCCCACTCAGCCTGTGTGTGTTTACCAGCCATAGCGGCACCTGTAATTCCACAAGGTTTCTTCAGTTTTTTAGTAAAAAGTTTTTGACCCTTATCTGGACTAGCAAATGAAGATGTAGCACCTACACTTAGGATTAAAGCTGCACCTAATGCGATTTTTATTAACTTTGTCATGTTTTCTCCTATATTAAGAATGTACATATTTTATCTTAGTAAAAATAAAAATAATATATATTATAAAATTAATGTATATTATTTATTATAAATGTAACAATTTGCATAATATCCTCTCTAAAAGAGGATATTGGGTAATTATGCTCTACCTGTAAGCATACCGTGAATTGTCATTGGTTTAAGTGCGTATACTTTTAATAACCACCATATCCATCTCTCTTTTGTTGGATCAAGAGGGAATGAAGGAGTTGGTTTTTTACTCCAGTCAAACTCTGCAAGCATAACAGTTCCGATGCTTGTGATAAGTGGACATACTGTGTAGCCGCCGTAAGCAGCAGGCAATTCAGTTTTTCCTTCCATAGTAGCGATCATATTATCTATAAGTACTTTGTATTGTTTACGAACTGATCCGCCTGTTTTACCCATTGGAACAGCTGCAACATCGCCTAAAGACCATACATTTGGATATTTAACATGCTGTAGAGTCTCTTTTTTAACCGGCACCCATCCTTTATCTGAACCAACTGCTGAATTTGCAACAACATCTGGAGCTTTCATAGGAGGTGTCACATGTATAAAGTCATATTTAACTTCAACACGTTCGCTCATTTTAACAATTGCATACTCTTCTAAATCTTTGTCAAATGCACCTTTTTCTTCCCAGTGTTTGTTAAATACAGCAGTTTTTGTAGCAGTATCAACTTCGATTAGATTGTGTTTGTAGTTCCATTTAAAATCTCTATCTTTGAACTGTTGTAAGATAGCATCATGGTATTCAGGAACACCGAACATTTTTCCACCGTTTGGATAAAAAGTAAGTTCTACTTTGTCACGAACACCAGCTTCTTCAAGTCTAGAGTGTGTAAGATACATAATTTTTTTAGGAGCACCACCACATTTGATTGGTGTATTTGGATCTGTAAATACAGCTTGAAGTTTTTCAGGTCCAGTGTGATTTTTTGCTTTTTCAATAAGTTCTTGAATCCCTGTCCAAGTAGCAGCTGCACCATCAGCAAAGTAAATAGAGTGAAGACCATCTTTACCAACTTTTTCTTTTACTATTGCATTATCAGCACCAGATGAAGTGATAACACCATCCAAGCCTTTGATAGCGCCATAGTTCAACATAAGACCAGTTGCTATAACCATTTGGTCATAAGAAACTTCTTCTTTACCGTCTACAGTTACTTTATTGTTCTCAGGGTCAAACGCAGTTACACTTCCTTTGATAAGTTTTACACCACTTGGAAGTTTGTCATCTCTATTGTAAACAATCTCGCTTTGTTCCCAAAGACCTGCACCTACAAGAGTTTGACCGGGCTGGTAAGACACAGACAAAGGATCTGGCTCAATAACAGTAATATCTGGATTTGAAAGAGTATTTGCAAGACGAGCAGCAGTACTCATGCCCGCTAAGCCACCACCAACGATAACAATTTTACCGACAGCATCTGAAGCAGTTACAGCTGTTGTTCCAACAGTAGCACCAGCTAAGATAGATGCAGCTAGGGGAGAAACGCTTATATATTTTAAAGCCTCACGACGAGACATAATCTCCGGGTGCTTGTCAACTTCGGCTAAGATCTCTTCTAATATTTGATTTTTACTCATAAGTTTCCTTTTTCAGTTTGGATAAAGTGCATCCATTTTACAAGTTTAGGGCTTAAGGCAAGTTTTAAATATCAGCATTTTTTTAAGGAGTGTGTCTAAAGTAAACATTTAAGGAAAGAGAAAGGTTAATAAAAGAAGTTCTGCTTATACTGGTTATAAGTAGAAGTAAATTAAAGGCTTAAAGCCTTTAATTCTTAGTATCTGTATCTGAAGTAAACGCGAAGATCAGAAGCTTTTTCTACTGGATCCATGCCAAGAGCGACAGCATCTTCTATAGCTATAGGAGTTCCACCATCACCAAAGAAGCCATTTGAACCTGTGTAATCATAGTCAAGGTATGTATATCTGATTTGCATAGAGAAAGCATCGTCAATAATGGGTTGTGTCCAATACGCTTCGTACGCTTGACCACGAACAGCGATTTTTGAACCTATCATCGTATCTTCACCATATGTAAACGGTCTCCAGTATTTTGAACCTTTGTTATACTCAAGTCCAAATTTACCACCTGTTAAGTTAGGCATCTGTGTACCAATCCAGATTGAAGTACCAACTTCACTGTTTGAGCTACCCATCATACTGTTTGCATCTATTCCCATTTGGCCGATTGCGGCAAGTGCGTTTGCTGTTCTATCAATTGAAACGCTTGAGGCATCAGATTTTGACATAGCAAATGACGCGAATACGATAGTCTCATCTAAGAAATCATTGATCTCCTCACCGATACCATTAGACATAAGTGAAATAGCTGCTCCATCCATTGTTCCAGCTGATTGCATATTGTAAGTAGCTGTGTCATCTGTTGGGTCCATTGGTGTGCCAGCAAAATCGTAATCACTTAAGTACATACCAGGTACATTAAATCCTCTATACCATGTAGTTTTTACAGAGTATTGACCGTCATTGTACGGTACAAAAATGAAACCTGCCATATCTACATTCTCTAAGGCTGTGTTAGAGTTGTCAACTGAATAGTCTATACTTGCACCATCAGGTGTATTTGTAAATCTTGAATTAGCATTTGTTAAACCGCGGCCAAGACAAAGCTTGAATGACATTCCTTGTGCTATTTGATCTAGTTTCACACTTGCAGAAGCCCCGTCAAACTCCATGTTGATAACATGACCAAGCGGAGACTGCTCTTTGTCATCATCTCTGAGGTTAATCAGGCTTCCGTTTGTCGCAGGACGACGACCGACACTAAGAGTCGTTTGTAAGCCACTAACAGTTGGCATCCATAACCAGTATGCTTCTCTTACTTTGAGGGTATCATCTGTAAGGTTTTCATTGATAACCCAGTCGAAAGCATCGAAGCCATAACCTCTTTGTGGTACATTATCTTCTATTGATGAAGCTCCAAACGCTTTGTTGAACGCAAGTTGACCTTTGAAGATCATCTCATCCGTAGGCGCATAACCCATACCTAACCAGAGACGATTTGAATAAAGTGCGTCATTGCTGTATGTTTTGCCGCTTGCTGTTTCATATGCTAATTTATCATACGAAGTTCTAAAATCAACATCAAATTTAATGTTGTCTTTTGCAGACTGTGCATTTACTTTAGAAATCTGCTTGTCTTGAGAATCTTGACTTTTTTCAAGTTTCTCCAACTGAGCTTTTAAATCGTCTATTTGCTTTTGCATATCTGCATCGGCAAATGCAAGTGTGCTTAAAAAAGCAAGACTTGAGAGCGCTATTATTTTTTTCATTTCATATCCTTATAACTATTTAGCGAAATAGTAACATAAATTTCTTATAAAGAGAATGAACGCTTATTCCAAGTATAAGTTTAAATTATATCAATAGATTTTATTTACCAGAAGCTGTAGGGATGTTTTGTTGTTGAATTCATTTTTTGCTATAGTGTAGGAGCAGGTGATTTTTTTATTTTCGGGCATCTCAAAAACTGTTCTAAACGCAACTAATTCAAGCGTTTTTCTCTCATGTGCCTCTTGGCGTATCTCTATTTTTGAGTGAGTTTTATCTGCTCCGAGAAGTTTAATACTAACGACTTCTGCATTTTTTATGAGAAAACGCGGTCTTAAATTTGCTTCACCGTAAGGCTCAAACTGCTCTAATAAATCTAAAAGCTCAAAGTCAATCTCATCTGTCGCAATGGTGCCAATAAGTTCATTTTTTGGGATGAAATCTTTAGGATTAAGATGTGTCGCAGTTGCGTTTATAGCTTTTCTAAAAGCTTCAATATTCTCTTCCAAAAGCCCTAAGCCAGCCGCCATTTTGTGCCCGCCAAATTTAGTTAACAAGTGTTCATTCGCTTTGATAAGTTCGTAAATACTGACATCTCCGATGCTTCTAGCACTTCCCTTGGCAACACCATCATGAACACTCAAAACAATGGCCGGCTTTCCAAATCTATCGACTAAACGCGAGGCGACTATGCCGACAACACCCTCGTTCCAATGTTCTCCCGATACAACTATGACAAGGTCATTTTCATGAACACTTTGCATTGCCTCTTTGGTGCATTCGGCTTCGGTTGCTTTTCTAAGATCGTTAAGTTGGCCGAGAAGTTCAAACTGCTTATATGCTTTTTCTATGGTTGGTGCCGTAAAAAAATCCAAAGCTATTGAGGCATCTTCCAAACGTCCGGCAGAGTTCAGTCTTGGTGCTATCATAAACGCAATATCTTCGGAGCTTATGGAAGACTTATTTAAAAAATCTCTGATAATGACAGAGGAAGGACGGGAGGAAATCATAAGCTGTTTTAAACCCTCTTTGACAAGAGTTCTGTTAATATTGACCAAAGGCATGACGTCAGCAATGATGGCGATAGACAAAATATCTAAAAAGCTTCGCATATCAATGTTTAGTTGCAACTCTTTTTTTAGCAGGGCTAAAAGCAGCCAAGCTACTTGCGCACCGCATATCTCTTTAAAAGGGTACTCGCAATCAGGCAGTTTTGGGTCAACTATGGTAAACGCATCTGGTAGAACATCCGGCGGTGTATGATGGTCAGTAATGATGAGGTCAATATTTCTTTGCTTGCAGATATCTGCCGCTTCGCAAGCAGTAATTCCATTGTCCACAGTAATAACCAAATCTGCCTCAATGCGTGTGAGTAGATTTGCAGAAACTCCATAGCCGTCAGTAAAACGGTTTGGAATGACTGCGTTTAGCGGATAAGGAATTTGCTTAAAGAAGTCGACCATAATGGCCGTAGAGCTAACCCCATCAACGTCGTAATCACCCACAAGAGTAATATTTTTCTTCTCTCTGATTGCGTTTGCTATTTTTTGGGCGGCTTTTTGTGCGTTTAACAGCAGAGCAGGATTTGGAATTTGTGAGAGTTTTGTCTCTTCTTTGTCAAAACGCAAAGAGAGCAGCTCAAAAAGAGCCGACTTATCTAAGGGAGTAGAGTTATTCAGCACTCAGTGATGCTTCAACAAATGCTAAAATAGACGGGTTTGGACTTTGAAGTCTTGAAGTGAATTCCGGGTGGAACTGAACACCTAAGAACCATGGATGCCCTTGTATCTCAACAGCTTCAATAAGACCGTTAGATTCGCCTGTAACTATCATGCCGGCATCTTCGAGCTGTTTGCGGAAAGTTGGATTAGCTTCATAGCGGTGACGATGACGTTCTAAAATAGTTTTTGCTCCGCCGTAAGCTTTTTGAATGAGTGAACCGTCTTTAGTGTCACAAGGGTACTCTCCAAGTCTGAGTGTTCCGCCCATTGGAGATTTATGCGTTCTAAGTTGAGAGTTACCAGCCTGGTCAAGGAAGTTATCTATAAGATAAATCATAGGATAAGGCGTATTTTCATCAAACTCGACAGAATTGGCACCTTCCATTCCTAAAACATTTCTTGCATATTCAACTAAAGTAAGCTGCATTCCAAGACAGATTCCAAGGTAAGGAATTTTATTCACACGAGCATACTCAATAGCTTGAATTTTACCCTCAACACCGCGGTTACCAAAACCACCAGCAACCAAAACGCTGTCACAGTCTCCAAGGAGTGCCTGGGCACCTCTCTCTTCTATCATCTCTGAATCTACCCAGCAGATTTCAACTCTGGCATCAAGATGTGCTCCACAGTGAATAAGTGATTCTGTTAAAGATTTATATGCCTCTTTAAGTTCCAGGTATTTTCCAACAAAGCCGACAACCGTTTTATTTTTTGGCTGTACGATTTTTTTCACTAAAGAGTCCCACTCTTCCATATCAGGATTACACTCGCCAAGCTCAAGCTCTTTTGCAATCGGCTTGAGGATGTTTTGTCTTAAAAAAGACATTGGAACATCATAAATACTTGCAGCATCAAGTGCTTCAATTACACTGTCACTTGAAACATCACAGCTCATTGCAAGTTTTTTCTTGAATGTTTTTGGAAGGGCATTCTCGCTTCTTGCAATAATCATTTGAGGTGTAATACCGATACGGCGAAGTTCCTGAACCGAGTGTTGCGTCGGTTTTGACTTCAGTTCACCTGCAGCTTTAATGAAAGGAATCAGGGTAACGTGAATAAAGAATGTTCCCGCAACTTCTTCATCATGTTTCATTTGACGAATTGCTTCCATAAAAGGAAGGCCTTCAATGTCGCCGACAGTTCCACCAAGTTCTACTATAAGAATGTCATGCTCTTCGCCCGCTTCTTTGATACGTTTTACAATCTCGCCGACAATATGAGGAATAACCTGAATAGTCTGCCCCAAATATCCGCCTGCACGTTCTCTCTCAATTACAGAAGAGTAAACCTGCCCTGTTGTAAAGTTGCTAGATTTAAGAAAAGAAGTATCGAGGAATCTTTCGTAGTTTCCTATGTCAAGGTCTGTTTCGGCTCCGTCTTTAGTTACGAAAACTTCCCCATGCTCAAGAGGACTCATAGTCCCAGGATCAACGTTGATATATGGATCTATTTTTAACATGCCAACTTTTTTGCCGGAGTGTTTGAGCAATGTACCAACACTTGCCGCAGTAATCCCTTTTCCAAGAGAACTTAAAACGCCCCCAGTTACAAAAATGTATTTTGTCATATTTTATGCTCCATATAATTTTTTTAATAATCGCGAATTATATTGTAAAATCTCTTAAAATCTTTATAGGAAAATGCTTTAGATGGCTGAAATATGCGTCGTGCATAAATATTTCTCGTAAGCCGCGCATTTCAAAGAAGCAAAGCGTTCTAAGAAGTTTATTTCTCTAGGTAGCCCTGAGACAGCAGGTTTGCATAAATAGCCTCGGCCATAAATTTGTATCCGGAAGCATTTGGATGAATATAATCACTTTTTAGTCTTTGGGAAGAGAGTATTTCAGCTAAAAGACCTTTAATGAGGTAGACTTTCTCCTCTTTCGCAATGTCACTGTAAAGCGCGAGAGGACTTAAGCCGAGCATGCCAAAATCAGGAACAGCAATCAGAACTACTTCAATATTTTTTTCTTTTGCCATTTTTATAATTTTTATAATGTTTTCTCTTATGGTGTGAAGAGGAATTTTTTGAAGTAAATCATTGCCGCCTATACACAAAATCATCATTTTGATAGAGTTGTCTGTAAGTATATTGGGAAATCTTTTTAATGCGTCTTTTGATGTATCTCCATTTATACCGGCGTTTATGACTCTGCGTTTAGTGAGTTTTTCGAGAATTGAAGGGTAGCTTTCATTTACATTGACACCAAAGCCATACGTTATGCTGTCTCCAAGAACCAGAATTGTTGCGTTTTCATCGAGTGCATGCACTTTAGACACCTTTTGCATATTAAATAAGACAAACACCAACACAATAAAAAATAAGAGAAAATACTTGAGCATTTGAACCTTTTATCACAGTATATAAGTTTTGTTTTATATAATAGCACATCTCATCAAGAAAGTTAATTATGGACAATTCAATTTTTTATGTAATCGTGGCTTTAGGAATTTCTATAGTTATAAACATATTTTTAAAGAAGCTAGGTGTCTCTCAGATTATTGGGTACATACTTACAGGTACAATCATCGTTTATGCTTTTGATTTAAAGGCCGTTGCAGGGTCTCATACTTTGGAGATGGTTGGTGAATTTGGTATTGTCTTTTTAATGTTTACTATAGGACTTGAAATATCGCTTGCGAAAATGAACAAGATGAAAAAAGAGATATTTGGCAATGGACTGATGCAGGTTGCGTTTACCTCCATGGCGGCTTACGGCATCAGCCACTATCTTTTTTCTTTGGACGTGAAGTCTTCACTTATAATCTCTTTGGCGTTTTCGCTCTCTTCTACCGCAGTGGTACTCAGTTACCTTAAAAGCTCCAAAGAGATTTACACGCCTTATGGACAAAAGGCCACAGGTATTCTCATCTTTCAAGATATTGCCGTCATCCCTATTCTTATTCTTATCAGCTTTTTAACAAGCAGTGGAGATGAATCTGTATTCACAATTTTGACGAATACTGTAGTTAGTGCTGTTTTGGTTATAGGTCTTTTGTTTGTTGTCGGAAAAAGAGTGATGACCTGGCTCTTGCATTTTTCGGCTTCTTCAGAAGTTGAAGAGCTGTTTATGGGTTCTGTACTTTTCATAGTTATGGCTGCCTCGTTATTAGCTTATGGTATGGGGTTTACCTACTCTCTTGGTGCATTTGTTGCCGGGATGATTATTGCAGAGACAAAGTACCATCATAAAGTAGAATCAGACATTGCACCGTTTAAAGACATTTTATTAGGAACTTTTTTCATTACCGTGGGCATGAAAATAGACCTTGCGTTTTTATTTGAAAATATTGTTACGATAGTTGGAATATTTGCCTTGACCCTTCTTGTAAAAACTATGATTATGTTTTTATTGCTGCGTTTAAGCTCTACATCTTCAACAGCACTAAAAACGGCACTCTCACTCTCTCAGGTAGGAGAGTTCTCTTTTGTTATTTTTGCAGTTGCCGCATCAGGCGGACTTCTCGGCCCTTGGCTTGAGTCTTTCTTTATATTGGTCGTGATTTTTTCCATGATTGTCACACCATTCTTTATTGGTAAAATAAACAATTTTGTTGAATCCATTATCAAAACCAAAGATCCTGTGACAGATATGTCAGGTTTATCAAATATAAAAGACCATGTCGTTGTCTGCGGCTACAGTGTTGTCGGAAAATTTGTGGCAGACCATCTTGATGAACTGGATGCTCCCTATGTCATTGTAGACAATTCGAACAAACATGTACAAGAAGCACTAAAAGATGGAAGAGAGGCGTATCTCGGGGATGCCTCGAAGCTTTCCATTTTAAATGCACTCCACATAGAAAACGCAGCAGCAGTAATTGTGACTTTGGATAATTTAGAGAAAAAGCGTCTGATTTGTGAAGCAGTTTTAAAATATACTAATAATGTAAATTTAATAGTAAAAGTTGTCTCTTTGGAAGAAAAGCAGAAGTTGTCAGATTTAAAAATAACGACTATCGTAGATGGAAAAGTTGAAGTTGCAAGAGTTTTAGTTGAGCGTATGATGACTTGTCAGCTCACCTATAAGTAGCGAATAGAGCTCGCTACTTTACTTCTTTTTGTTCGTTTACAAGCCACTGAAGATAACTGATACTCCAAGTTAAATCTTCGTAAGCTTCTTCAACACCTTGTTGAGGTACAGGAAGATGAACTCTAAGCTCTTTGAGTCTTTGTTTAAGGTATTGAGCCATTGAATAATAGAGGTTAAGAGAAGTATCATCCTGAGCTTTGGTGAGTTCTTCTTCTAATGTTTTTACAAGCTCTGTCTCGTTTGGAAAAATATTTCCCGCTTTTCTGATGGTTCTATGCACCTTTTGAAGGTGCGCCATATCTACTTTAAAACTTGTGTTGTCCATTGTCTAATTCCCACGTGAGCCAGGTTTAATAGCTTCGCTTCCATCTTTGCAAAGAGGGCAATTGTCTGGCTCATAAATTTCAAATGTAAAATCTTCTAAGGCAAAAAATGGAATGTCTTGAGGCAGTTTACAGTTTGGCTGCGTTTGTACATCACTGCCTTCGCGTTTACAGAAACCGCGATTTGCAAGAGCTGCTACACCAACTATTTCTCCACCTAAGCTTTTTACAACAGCCGCCGCTTCCATAGCCGAACCACCAGTTGTGATGATGTCTTCACACATTAAAACTTTTTCGCCTTTTTTTATTTCAAAGCCACGGCGGATACTCATTTCCCCGCCTACTCTCTCAGCAAAAATTGAACGAACATCAAGCGCTTGAGCCAAAGCAAATCCTGCAATAAGCCCACCAAGTGCAGGAGCACAAACAGTGTCAATTTCAAGTCCGCTCGCTTTAATCTGCTTTGCGAGTGCATCAGCGAGAAGTTTTGCAGTTTTAGGGTCTTCCAGAACTTTCGCAGATTGTAGATAAAACTGTGAGTGATTTCCGCTACTGAGTTTAAAATGCCCTTCTAAAAGAGCATTTGCATCCATATATATTTTTTTAACATCCATAATTAATTCCTGCTGTTATTGTGTAAAGAGCACCAAGGGTGCGAGAGCTCTCCGTTGAGGGGAACCCAGTGTTAACGTAGTCAAAGGAATTACTTCCTTTGGCGTTTTTAAACCTTGAGTATTTCTACTTCTTTGTCTTTTAAAATTTGTTCAATATTCGCTGCATATTTATCAGTTATTTTTTGAATTTGTTCTTGAGCAGCTTTTGACTCATCAGCAGTAATCTCTTTATCTTTTTCAAGTTTTTTGATTTTGTCGTTTGAATTTTTTCTGTCATTTCTTACAGAAACTTTTGCATCTTCACCCATACCTTTCATCTGTTTAACAGTGTCTTGACGTTGTTCTACAGTCATTGGAGGAAAGAAAAGTTTGATTTGATTTCCGTCATTGTTTGGATTTACACCAATATTAGCTCTTTGAATAGCACCATCTATGGCGTTTAAAAGGTTTTTTTCCCAAGGGTTGATAACAATAGTCGTAGCATCCGTAGCAATTACGGAACCCACTTGGTCAAGAGCAGTCATAGTTCCATAGTAGTCAATTTTGACATTGTCTAAAACAGAAACCATAACCTTTCCAGTTCGGAGTGTTTTAAAATCTCTTAGCATGTGATTAACGCTGCCTTGCATTTTTTTCTCACATTCACTATATATTTCGTTTAACATAATGGTTTTCCTTAGGTATTGTAAAAATTATTGCATAATTGTAGCAAGAAAAATTTAAGAGGGAGTAAAAGAGCTTTTTTGGAAGCGTAATAGCTGCAAAAATGCAACTATTTTGTAGTGTTTAACTCTTGAGTAGTGTTTTGTTCTGCAACAACAGCAGCAGGTGCTGCAGATAGCGGAGCAACAACTTGAGTTGTTGTTATCATATCATCGACCACTGAAGATTGTGCTTCTTGAGAGTATAAATACCCAAGTGCGATTGTGTTTACAACAAACAAAAATCCTATAGTAAAAGTAACCTTGGCTAAGAAACTTGCAGGTCCTTTAGCACCAAATACAGACTCGTTTGAGCCACTGTATGCGCCAAGACCAATGCTTGAGCTTTTTTGTAATAGTACAGAAATAGTGATCATCACTACTAAAACTATTTGAACAATAAGTAAAAAACTAGTTGTCATATATATATTCCTAAATGGTAAAGTGGCGAATTATATCTAAAAAATACTATATTACAAAATAGGGTATAATTTCAAAAAAATTTGGGGATTTAATGAAACACTTAAAGAAGATACTTTTTGCATTCCTTGCGTTGCTATTGATTTTACTGTTGTTCTTTATGAGCCAAAATAAAGAGTCAAATAACTCTGCTTTAAAAGTTGCAGTGAGCAGCTTTGCTCTTTATGACATTGTAAAGCACATAGCCGGTGAAAGCGTGCAGATTATTAATATTTTACCTTTTGGCGTGGATGTTCACAGTTTTGAACCGACACCTAAGCTTGTAGCCTCTCTTGAAGAGAGCAGTCTTATCTTTTATAGTGGAGCAGGACTCGAACCATGGACAAGCGGTTTTACTTTTGAAGCCAAAACTATTGATATGAGTGAGCATGTTAACTTGAGAGAATTAGGCTCAGATGAATTCGAACATCATAATCATCACGACGAACATTGTGCACATAGTAAAATTGACCCGCATTATTGGCTTGATTTTAGTAATATGATAAACGCAGCACAGACTGTGGCGGTTGAACTTACGCTTTTGCTCCCGCAAAACGCAGCCTTGTATGAAAAAAATAAAGAAGCATATATTGAAATGCTTAAAAAGCTTGATGCAGAATATGCAAGTGTTTTGAAAAATTGTGCGAATAGTACTATTTTTGTCAATCACAATGCTTTTTCCTACCTTTCAAAACGCTACGGTTTTAATGTAGAAGCTCTCAGCGGGTTTTCACCAGAAGCAGAGCCAAGTCCTAGAAATATGGCAAAATTGATTGAACATATTAGAGAAGATAAAATAGAAACTATATTTTTTGAAAACTTTGCAAGTGACCGAGCAATCAAAAGCATGTCTAAAGATACAAATGTAAAGGTAGATGTATTGCAGCCTTTAGGTAATATCACAGCAGATGAAGCGGAACAAAATCTAAGCTATGAAGATATTATGAGAAAAAATTTAGACAAAATTTCGAAGGCGCTTATGTGCCGATAAAGTTCAAGATTCCTATTTTTGATGTCAAAAACCTTAACTTTAGTGTGAGGGGACAAAGCATACTTTCAAATATCTCTTTGGAGATTTTTAATGGAGAATATGTTGCCATTATTGGTCCAAACGGTGGAGGGAAAACAACTTTAATTCGGATGCTCTTGGGCCTGGAAGAACCGACAAGCGGGAGTATCAAGCTCTTTGGTAAAAAACTCTCAAACTTTAAAGCATGGCACAAAATAGGCTATGTCCCTCAGCGTGCCTCTTTAGTCGATGCAAATTTTCCGGCTACGGTTTTAGACATTGTAAGCATGGGAAGAACAGCACAAAGAGGTATATTTTCTTTTATGAATAAGAAAGATAAGAGCGCCGTTGAAGATGCTATGATTAAAATGGATATCTTAAATCTCAAAGACAAGATGGTTGGAACACTCTCTGGCGGACAGCGCCAGCGTGTTATGATTGCCAGAGCTCTCGCTTCAAAACCGGAAATTCTTATTTTAGATGAGCCAAATACCGGGGTAGATATGGTTTCTCAAAGAAACTTTTACGAACTTTTGGCAAAACTTAACAAAGAAGAAAATATTACAATTGTTTTTATTACGCATGACATTGGAGTAATTGCTGATGACATCGGAAGACTCGTGACTGTCAATCAAAAAGCTATTATCTGTAATAATCCTAAAGAAGCTCTCAGCTGTGAAGAGATGAGCGCGCTCTATGGAATAGAAGCACATCTCATTCACAACCATAAACACGAGCATTAGGAATAAGCTATGATTGAAATGCTCTCTTACGAATTTATGCAACGCGCTTTATTGGCAGGAATGCTTATAGCACTTTTAGCTTCTATCAGTGGAACTTTTGTTGTTTTGAAACGCTATTCGATGATAAGTGAAACACTTGCGCATTCAGCACTTGTCGGGGTAGCTGTAGGTCTTGTAGCGGGATATAACCCTCTTTGGATAGCAGTACTTGTAGCAATTTTGTCTGCATGGCTTATTGAGTACTTGAGAAGTTCGTTTTCACTCTATTCAGATGCGATTTTGGCGATTTTACTTTCGGGCTCCTTAGCGATTGCGGTAATCATTGTTTCTTTAGGCGGTGCATTTAACAACTCACTTTTTTCTTACCTTTTTGGCTCTATCTTATCTGTAAGCGATGAAGATGTACTTACCATTTTATTTTTTGGAACGCTTTCTTTGGCTCTGCTCCTTGCGTTTGCAAAAGAGCTCTATTTTATTGCTTATGATGAAGAAGTGGCAAAAACAAGCGGTATAAAAGTAAAGCTGCTAAACTTTTTACTTGTTACTGTTGTCGCTGTTATCATTGCTTTATCAATTCGAGTTGTTGGAAGTCTGCTTATTGGTGCTCTTATGGTTATACCAACGGTCTCAGCACTCCAATACAGAGTCGGTTTTTTAAACACTATGTTTCTCTCCATTGCATTCGCTCTTTTTAGTGTAGTAAGCGGGATGACCTTATCCTTTTATTTCTCTTTACCTTCGGGGGCAACCATAGTCATCTGCGTTTTAATCATCTTTGTAATCTCTCTAGTTGGCAATAAAAAATGAAAGTAAGTTCAGAATTTTCGAAATATGCAACGCACTATGGTTCCTATAGTGTTATACAAAATCAAGTTGCCATCAAACTGCTTTCTTTTGTAAAGGGAAATCCTAAAAATATTTTAGATCTAGGTTGTGGCAGCGGAGCGATTTGTAAAAATATAAAATGGGAGTATGAACGTTTTTTGGGTGTTGATTTTGCTCCTGGAATGCTGGATTTACACCCAAAATCAGACATAGTTGAGGCTATATTTGGTGATTTTAACGACAAAGATTTGTTTGAGAAACTTTTAGCAAATAAGTATGATTATGTACTCTCAGCTTCAGCGCTTCAATGGGCAGAAGATCTAGAAATGGCATTTAAGAGTATAGAAAAATTTGAAGTTCCAATAGCTCTTGCCATCTTCACATCCAATACCTTTAAAACGCTAAACGAAACGGCTTCACTTGCACCACTGCTTAGAACAAAAGAAGAGGTCTATACTTTACAGAAACAGTATTTTGATGCTGCGTTTGAAGTGGTTGAGTATAAATTGGAATTTGAATCAACACGAGATATATTTAGATATATAAAACAAAGCGGAGTTAGTGGCTCAAGAAAAGCACTAGATTACAAAGCTACAAAAAAACTTATGAACGAATACCCATTAAATTATTTAGAGTTTGAAGTGGTGTTTATTTACACTCGCTAAGAATTATTTCTTTCTCAAGATTATATAACTCATATCGTATCTGTTTAAAATTTTCACTATATTCTGCATTATAGAGTTTGAACAATTCTTCTAAAACACGAGAAGACTCTTCTGCTCTCTTAAAATTAGCACTTAAAATACTGACAATATCTGTTCGGCTAAGCTCACTTTGTATTGTGGGACGCAGTACATCGTGAATACTGTCACGATTTTTAAGCAGTTCTTGCGTTTCATCAATGCGGGCTTTGTGTCTGAGTTGTTTGAGTGCGGTTGAGTGCGTTTTGTTATTGTCACGATATCTCATAATATCTTCAACAACACGAATACCCTCTTTGAGGCGGTTAAGATTTGCGTCTATCACCCGAAAAAGTTCAGGTGATAACGTTTCTTTAGTCATCACTGTTACCAAAAATTCCAAAGAGTTGAAGCAAAGCAGTAAAGATGTTTAAAAAGTCAAGGTAAAGTGCGATTGCACCGTCAATCGGTGTTTCATATGAACCATTCATAATATTTTGAGTATCATAAATTACTAAAATACTAAATAACACAACAACTACGCCAGAAATAATAACATGCAATATTGGGTTACCAAGAAAGATGTTTAAAATTGAAAAACCGATGATTACAAAAAGAGCAATCATTAAAGGTTTGCCATAACTAGTAAAATCTTTTGTTGTTCTAATAGCATAAAAACTCATAGCACCAAATACTACAGAAGTCATTGCAAAAGCATTCCCGATAATAGTTGCCCCTCCACTCATGCCAAGTGTTTTAGCCAAAAGAGGCGCTAGCATTAAACCTGTCATAAATACAAATCCAAACATAACAGCTAAATTAATACCTGGCTTATGTTTTACAAAGTGTAAACCGATTAGAAGTCCTATTTCTAAGAAAAACAGTGGCCAAAAGTAAGCATGTATAGTAGCAGCCATAGGAACACCAACATAAGCACCAACAGCACCAGCCATCATAGATGCGGCAAAAAGTTTATAAGTCTCTTTTACAAAAGAGATAATTTGCGAATCACTACGGCTAGCGCTTTCATAAGCAAAAGAGTTACCTCTTGCATAATCACGATCATAAAGTCCCATATTTTTTCCTCCAAACGCCCAGAAAGGGCTATTTAATTAATATTTAAAAGAATAATATAGACAAAGAGTTAATAGACAGCAACAATCTATGGAAAGAAACACTTAAATTACTTATATAATGTAAGACTACAAAAGCAAGATAAGAAATAGTGATATAAAAATAAACAAATTGTATAAAATATGCAAATTCTTTTTGAATACTCTTGACATTGAAAGATACTTTGCCTATAATTCCCGTCCACAAACACAGAGACCTAAAGTTTAGGCCTAGAGGGACTTCAAGTAGAAGCCGTCGAATATGTTTGAGATCATTGAAAACTAAG
>VMSZ01000053.1 GCA_013791885.1 Sulfurimonas sp.
GTTGAAGAAGGTCATAACATCAACTTCTCATATAACTACCAAGGAGAAGGTTCGACATTTAAAAACCATGTACTTTCTGCGAAGTATGTGTTTAGCTTCTAAAAATATTTCTACATGCCATGGCATGTGGAAATGCTTTATGAGAAAATGTTAACGCTTTTATTGAAACAAACTCTCTGTTCTTCTGTGTTGGGTGTTTTCTTTTTGAATGGATGTACTCATATTCCCACATTGGATGAACGAAAATCTACAGTTTTAAATCTTTCCTTTGACAAAGCTGCAATACAGGCAGAGTTACAAACTTCCTCTTTCACTCTCTTCAGTATACAAAAACTCTCAAACTCTTGCGAAAACAAAGATATGAAAGTATACATAGAAGGTGATGGCCTCTCGTGGATTACCAAACGCCGAATATCTGATGATCCCACTCCGCTATATCCTGTGGGACTCTCACTTATGCTTAGTGATGAGAGCAGTTGTAAAGTTTACATTGCCAGACCTTGTCAGTACGTAAAACAGAGCATCTGTGAAAATAAATACTGGACTTCACACAGATTCAACACTAAGATTATCCAAAGCTTTGATGAAGCCTTGGATAATCTTAAAAAAAATCATAAAAACAGTACCTTCACTCTTGTAGGTTACTCAGGCGGTGCAGCTGTAGCGGCATTAACAGCTGTAAACAGAGAAGATATCAGTAAACTTATAACAGTTGCAGGTAATTTAGATACGAATGAATGGACAGAATTACATCATATTATGCCACTTGAAGGTTCACTTAATCCTGCTGACTTCACAAGAGTGCTGCAAAATATACCCCAGTATCATCTCATAGGAGAGAACGATACCATAGTTCCTAAAGAGATATTTTTTTCTTACTTCAATAAGTTTGAAAACAAAAACAATGTAAAATACTTCACTTACGATGCAACACACAGCTGTTGCTGGGGTGAAATATATAAAGAATTTTTAAAAGGTGCAAAAACAGATGAGTCAACAAAAAACAGATAAACCAAAAGAGCAAAATATAAACTTTACCTACTCTGCAAATATTGTAGAATTTTTAAAACAGATAAAATCCACAATCGTTATGACCACATACCAAAGCGGCAAAATAATGCTTATGGGACAACACAACAATCAGTTTGACATACGCTACAAAGAGTTTGCAAGACCTATGGGAATGTACGCAAAAGGCGGTAAAATATGGGCAGGTTTAGGTCACGGAATCTACCAGTTTGCAAACTACAGTGGAGTTACATCTAAGCTAGAAGATGGAAAAACTTATGACGCATGCTACCTCCCTCAAAATATTCACTTTACAGCAGATGTTGATATACATGAGATGGAATATACTAAAGATGAACTCTATTTCATAAACACAAAGTTTTCGTGCTTGTGTATTAAAGAACCAAACAGCAGTTTCAAGCCTATTTGGAAACCGCCTTTTATATCTCTGCTTCAGCCCATAGATAAGTGCCATTTGAATGGTTTTTGTACCAGAGACGGTGAACCCCGTTATGTAACAGCCTTAGGACAGACAGATGAACCACTGGGCTGGAGAGCCAATAAAGCTAATGGCGGTATTCTTATGGATATTACCACAAACAAAATATTGGCCAAAGGTTTAAGTATGCCGCACTCTCCAAGATGGCATCAGGAGAAACTTTGGCTTCTTGAATCAGGCAAAGGCGCTCTTTCCTACTATGACTTTAAAAAGAAAAAAGTTATAGAAGTAACAAAACTTCCCGGATTTACCCGAGGGCTTACAATGGTGGGAGACTTTGCGTTTATAGGCCTTTCAAAAGTAAGAGAGAGTGCAACATTCAGCGGACTAGAGATTACGAAACTGCCTAAAAGAGTGAGTGGTGTCTGGGTTGTAAATATTAAAACAGGGAAGATTGTCTCCTTTATTGAGTTTACTTCCGGAATAGATGAAGTGTTTGCAGTTGCTGTACTTCCACATGCCAAGATGGAGATGTTCGACTTTGATAGTGAGTATTCAAAAGGAAACTATCTCATAGCATCCGAAGATATAGAACAAGTTAAAATGCCAGAGACAAAGCTAGAGAGAGCTGCACCTCTCTTTGAAAAAGGAAATGACCTTTTTAATGAAAATAAAAAAGAAGAAGCTATAGAAGAATTTAAAAAAGCGCTTGCCATTCAGAGTGACTATTTGCCTGCCACATTTAACATGGCAGTTGCCCTTGGTGATTTAGGAAGATTTGATGAAGCATTGGCAATACTCAAAGATGTAATGGACAAAGATGCCTCCATACTTGAAACATACGATTCTCTAGGCTATCTTTACTATAAAAAAGGTGATTTTAAAGCAGCACGAGAAGAGTACAAAAAAATCTTAGAGCTTGATCCAAAAAATGCAAAAGCTAAAAACTCTCTTGATATATTGAGAAAAGAACAAAATGCCAAGTCTTAACCTCAAGTTTGTTTATGGAACACTCTCACCAACAGAAAAAGAGAGTGTCATACATATGTGGACAACTGCCCGTGTAGTACCCCTGCAAGAAGCCATAAAAAGAGTAGAACAGGTATCGTCTTTGATACTCTATAACGATGAGATAGTGGGTGTAAGTACTGTATATACAGATGATTTATCCAAAGTCGGTGACACATACTTTTTTTCCAGAATGTTTATCAAAGAAGCTTACAGAGGAAGCAATACTCTTAGAGCTAAAGTTTTACAACTAAATTTTCATGAATTAAAAAAAAGATATGAGCAACAAACAAATGGTTTAGTTTTGGAACTTGAAAATATAAAACTCGCCCGCCTTGGAGAAAACACTAACTATATGCAAAAAAGAGGCTATACATACTATGGAAAAAGCCAGCGGGGATTGCAACTATGGTATGTTAGATTTGATGAACCTAAGGGTATTTTTAAGATGGACAATATTACCGAGTAAACCCATCAAATATATTCAAAGTTTCAGGACTTTCTAAAGTTCACACTTATTTTTGATGAGAAAAGTTCCTTTTTAGAAAAATTTAAAATAGCTAATTGGGTCACTCCAAACACATAAAATTATTGTACTGACATGGAGAAATATAATGATACAGCAAACTTTTAAAATACTTGTTGCAAGTATGCTTGTGATAACTTTAGCTAATGCAACGTCGGCACTTGTATTGAAAAACTCAAATGTTCGTGAAGAGCCCTCACTTACAAGCTCAAAAGTGGCCTACGTTAAACAAGGTGATAAAGTTGAAATCCTGCAGCATGTAACAGATGCAGATAAAAGAGTCTGGTATAAAACAGACAAAGGATATATTCTTGGAAGACTTTTATCTGTAGAGAAGCATAGTGCAGCTACAAATAAAAAAGTTGTTTTTTTAAATGCTGCTCAAGTAAAAGAACTTTTGGTAGATAAAACCAGGATAGGAGTTACAAGAAATTCTAAAAATGGTATCTTTTATAGAAGTATATTTAAAAAAGACGGCAGAGTTATCGCATCTTTGCACCAAAAAAATGGGCTTAAAATAAAAGATGTTCCAGTTGGAAAATGGATTATAAATAATGACGGAACATTTTGCATACTAAGAGGTAATAAAAAAACAAATACAAGTTGTAGAAGAGTTTTAAATAAAGGCAATTATTATGCTTCAGTTCTTACTTCTGATAATAAAGTGTGGGAAAAGTTTGTTATAGCAGATAAATAAGAAAAAGATGATGTCACAAGCATGCGTACATGCTCGTGTAGTAAGGGCTGATGAACTCAAGGTAATTTTTAGACTGACATATGATAAAAACACAATTTATTTTTTAACTATTGAAGAACTATTTTAAAGGTTGCAAGTGCAAAAAAATACAATAAAAAATCTTCTCAGACTCAATGACGAACCTTATACTTATGTAGATGAGATGACTTCTCACAATATCTTAATTGATAATTGCAATGAGTTTATGGAAACTCTTGTAAAGTTTTATAATGAATGGAGCGATTTCGAAACTGATATAAAACTACCGCTTAAACAAGTCTTTGTGAACAATAATGACATAGCTGGAGATTACAGACTAATGCCATGTTCGATTGAAAGTATGCATTTGAAATTTGTTAAAATCATAGGGACAAATGAAGAACAAAGAAAAGTAAAAGATAAAATCAGTGTTGGCAAGGCACTTTTGATTGATTATTTTGATAATTACGCGTATGCTGTCTTTGATGTTTGTGCTTTCTCATCGTTTAGAACAGCTGCTATATCTGTACTTGCACTGCATTGTTCAAATATTTCTCTAGAAAAGGTTGGTATTATTGGCACTGGACGGATTGGCTTTTACACAGCATTTATTCTTTATAAGTGGCATAACATCAAGTCGTTTACTGTTTGCGATACAAATGAAAAAAATTATCAAAATTTTGTAGCCCTCTGTAAACATTATATGCCTGATGTAACCATAGAACATAAACAAAAAGAATCACTTTTAAATAATTCAGAAGCAGTTTTTCTTGCAACAACTGCTTCTGAATCTTTGTTAAATGTCTCCAACAGCAAACACATAAGATTTATTTCAAGTGTCGGGGCAGACGCTGATAATCTAAGTGAAATAGATGCTTCACTATTGAATAGTCATAGACTTATTACTGATTCTTTTCAATCAACATGTTTAGGTGATATGAAAAAATGGAACCTTAATACAAGAAGCGATACTATCCCTACAGAACTAAAACATTTTATACTTGAAAAATATCAAGAAAATTTAAAAGTGTTATTTATCTCTACTGGCATAGCAGTGCAAGATGCTCTTATATGTAAATTTATTTATGACAAAATGAATGCGGTTGATCACAATATTTAGATTAGATGAGGAACTTTAAAGTTATAGTAAAAGTCGATCTAACAATCAAAGGAAATAAAAATGCGAATCACGACCAAACTCTTCCATGGTCCCAATATATATGCGAATGTTCCCATAGTTTTGATTACGATAAAAGTGCTTTCTGCACAACCTGAAGTTCTTATTGAGACTTGTAAAGAGATAGAAAAGTTATTGCCAAACTATGTCGATGAAAACATCTCTAAAATTCTTACACCTTATACACACTTTGGTATGTTGATGTCTAATTTTGCCTTCAATCTTATAAATAAAAATAAAGGACTTCTAACTTCGTATGGGGCTAAAGAGAGTAGTGATGCCATTTTAAGTTGGGTAGAGTTCGACACACCCGAAGTAACTTTAAAAGCTATTGAACTTTTTTTCAATATTTTTCTACCATTGTTGCAAAAAAAACAACTATCAAGTGCCGCAATAGATCAGGCAATTGTCAACTACGCAGAGTTTGCTAAAAAATATAGTAACTACGATTACGAATTATTGTCAGGATCAAAATCTTTAGATATCCCATCGTTTAAATTCATGACAAATTCTCTTTATAGACAATATGGATGGGGAAAAAACAGTCGAGTGTTTAGAGGCAGTTCGCCTATGGAAGACAGCTATCACGGAGTTTTTGTTTCTATGGATAAAGTGGCTAGTAAAGAGCTCCTCAAAAGCATCGGAATGCCTGTTGTCAAAGATGTCGTTATTCAGTCCAGAGAACAATTACAAAAAGCGGCGGAGACGATAGGCTATCCCTGTGTTGTTAAGCCCATACGAGGAGCCCAAGCAATAGGTATTAGTGTCAATATACTATCTTTTGATGAACTTCAAAATGCATTTGACCACGCAAAACAATCCTCATTCGGAAACAACCCAATTATGATTGAAGAAAATATAAATGGATATGCTCATAGAATACATGTAGTACGAGGGAAATTTTTTGTTTCCATAAAAAAAATGCCTCCTATTCTCATTGGTAATGGTATATCAACGATACAAAGCTTAATCGAAGAGATCAATATACAGCGGATGGATGTACGAAAAAACCCAGATTCTTTAAAGCAGATACAAATCAATGATGAGCTAATCGTGTATCTCAAGAAGTTTCATTTAACACTTCAAAGTATCTTATCAGATAATCAAGAATTTCAACTAAGTACAACATTTACATATGGAGTACATGGAGCTTCAATAGAAAACACAACAAATATTACACATCCAGACATTATACATATGGCAGAGGCTATCGCAAAAGTCACACATATTGATATGTTGGCTATCGACTATATTACAAGTGACATCAGTAAGTCTTTTCATGAGATAAAAAGTGCGATCTGTGAATATAACCATACACCAGGTTTGGGGTCATTAAAGGTATTAGGTGCTTCTTTATATACTCCACTCGAAGTTGCTAGAACTTTTATAGGAGACGAGGTAGGAAGAATTCCCATATTTTTGGTGCTTGTTGAAAATTCTCATTTGGGAAAAATAGATACTTGGTTTATAAATAATATAAAAGAGAGTAGTGTTGGGTATATGTGTGGTGACAAAGTAGCTGTTGGAAGGTTTGTTTTGAATACGTACGAATCACAAGGGTGGGATAGTGCAAAGATGTTACTGCGTCAAAAAACGACAGACAAGGTCTTTTTAATTTGTGACAAAGAAGAAGTTTTGGAAAAAGGGCTTCCCGTAGATAGCTTCGATACAATATTTTATGATCAGATTACAGATGATTGGCTGGTAGTTCTTGACAATGCTACAGCAAGATTGCAAAAGTATAGTCAACTGGATGTACTTTTTGAACTTCTAGAAAAAGAATTGTCTAATTAACTGTGTAGTTTTTTTTCAAAATATATAAAAAAGGTTTAGTTTAAAATGAATTTTACAATACATAAAGCATTAGCGCAAGATAAAAATGATATTTTGGAAGTTTTAAAACCTTGGAATATGCATCGTATCCCATCTCCAGAAGCAGAAGATATTGATTTTTCATGTTTTTTTGTAGCAAAAATGTCTAACAAAATTGTTGGAGTTGCTGGCTTTAAAATACTAGGTAAAGGTAAGGCAGAAACCAGATTGTTGGCAGTTCTTCCGGACTTACAAGGCACAGGGATTGGGAAAGCACTTCAAGAAACCAGACTTGAAGCCATGTATGAATTAGGTATTCAAACTGTTCTTACAGAAGCTGATAGAGATGAAATAATAATTTGGTATAAAAAACATTGCGGCTACAAAGAAATTGGCAAACGAGCAAAATTATCTAACCATGGCCTGAGTACTAAGAGCTTTTTTGTTGCACTTGAATTAGACCTTAATCAATATATGAGGAATAAAACAAAAAAGTCTGAATCTATAAGTCATTATATTGCATCTCACGATCCGCATCCCCTTTCCCCATATATGCCACTTATTATAAATGTAGCTTTAACCGGAATGATACCCACGAAAATATCAACACCTTTTGTACCCATTTCTGTTGATGAGATTATTGAAGATGCCATAAATGTTTGTGATGCAGGCGCAAGCATAGTTCATTTGCATGCTAGAGATCGAGAAGGAAAACCTAGCAGCGATGCACGTTATTATGAACAAATCATCGCTGGAATAAAGAGTGAAAGACCTCATTTAATCTGTTGTGTTACCACATCCGGAAGAGATGGCATATCTTTTGAGCAAAGAAGTGAGGTTTTACATTTAACTGGCAAGGCAAAACCTGATATGGCAAGTTTAACTTTAGGGTCTCTCAACTTTCTTTCTGGAGCAAGTATAAATTCTCTTGATACAATACAAAATTTAGCTATGCTCATGAAAGAAAAAAATATTAAGCCTGAGCTTGAAATATTTGATAGCGGTATGATAAATGTTGCAAAATATCTTGAACGCCACAATATAATAAGCGGCAGTAAATATTTTAATATTTTGCTCGGTAATTTAAATACAGCATCTGCTACAATCAGTGATTTAGCTCATATATATACATCTTTACCCGAAAATTCTGTTTGGGCAACAGCAGGATTAGGAAGTTTTCAACTCCCTATGAATATGGCTTCTATAATTGCAGGCGGGCATGTTCGTGTAGGTATAGAAGATAATATTTATTATGATTCAAATAAAAATAATTTTGCAAGCAATAAGTCATTAGTTGATAGAGTAGTAAAAATTGCGCACGAGCTGGAGAGACCGATAGCTACTCCTTCATATACACGAAACATTCTTAATCTTGATTTATAGGAGATGCTCATGAGGGACAATATAGATACAAACTTGAGAGATTTGCCAACACCAAGGAAACCCACAATGCAAAAAACTAATAATAGTAAAAAAAATTTATTAAATTCACAACAACCTACAAAACAATACAGAGTAAATTTAACGCTTCCCAATATCATTAATTTAGACTTAGTTGATGCATGGATAAGTCAGGTACTTGAGATAGATGAAGATACTTCATGCAACGGCAGTGACATGAATAAACTTGCATATAAAGCACTTTTTATAATAAAAAACTTGTTGCAAAATTCACAAATCCCCGCTTTTTATACAGGTACAGTTGTCAATATAATTTCCCAAGACAATAACAGCTATGCGATTGATTTGGCAATTGTTGATATTAATTTTATTGATGATGCACATGTAAAAAAAACTGTCAACTTTGCGTTTAAAGTACTTTTTTGGATGATGAAAAATGAAATCACACCTCAAAATAGGCAAGAGTTTTATAAGGCCTGTCTCAATGAGATAATCAATCCTATCACATCCGTACAGCCAATCGGGATATCTAGAATCCATACTTTAAAGGCAGCATATTATAAAAATATTCCTTTTATACATTTGGGCGATGGAGTTTATCAGCTCGGCTGGGGAAGCAAGGCGAAAAAGTTAGATAGAAGCATAAGTGAAGCTGACAGTGCAATTGGTTCCAAGCTCTCACAAAATAAAGTCAATACTGCTAATTTACTTAGACTCGCTGGATTACCCGCTCCATTGCATGGAGTCGTAAACAACAACGCAAATGCACTGCATGTAGCAAAACAACTTGGCTATCCTGTGGTGGTAAAACCCTCGGACCTTGATAGAGGTGAAGGTGTAAGTGTTGACATCACGCATGACACCCAACTTATAAAAGCATTTGAAGAAGCATTCACACTCTCTAAGTCAAAAAAAATTTTAGTTGAAAAGCAGGCTAAAGGAATGTGTCATAGACTATTTGTGGCACAGAACGAATTACTGTATGCGGTTGAAAGACTCCCTATTTCCGTAAAAGGTGATGGCATAAAAACAGTAGCCCGATTGATAGATGAAGCAAATAACATTCAAAATGCAAGAGCTCCGTGGCTTAGGTCTAAGCCGTTTCCACATGACGCTTTAGCATACAAAGAAATTGAAAAACATGGGTTTAGTTTACACTCTGTTCCAAAAGAAGGAACTTGGATACCGCTAAGAGATATAGAATCTACAAAGTGGGGAGGACGAAGTGAAAATGTTACAGAGATAGTGCATCCTGATAATATTGATATTGCTATCAGAGCCGCTAAACTCTTTGGATTGAATATTGCAGGAATAGACATTATAACTGCAGACATCTCCCAACCCTGGTATCAAACAGGTGCAATTATCAATGAAGTGAATTTTGCTCCTATGTTTGGTGTAGGAGAGACATCACGGAGCTCTATGCCGGCTTTTTTTGATAAGTTTATAGAAGGAGACGGGAGAATCCCTCTGGAGATATTTGTAGGGGAAGATGAAGAAACTCTTAAAAAAGCAAAACGCAGACAACAAAAGCTCATAAAAACAGGCTTGAGATGCTATTTGTCAACTGCCATGATAACTTTTGATGAGAGAGACAGTGAAGTTAAATTTATGCATCACAGCATCTTAATGAAAGCGCAGGCACTATTACTCAATCACAATGTGGATGCAGTAATATTTGTCGTTGAAACTGAGGGAATAAAGGAAGTTCTGCTTGAGCGTCTTGGATAGTTAGAATTTCAATACGTTACTTCGAAGGCTTGCGTTTACTCCGCTTTCGTTCCCGCTTACGCCGACTCTTGTTGTTGAACAAGCACTAAAAAATAAAAATATTATAAGAATAACAGTTATTTTCATACATATCCTTCAAATAAATTACACCACTACAAACCAAGGATTTAGCAGATTTTCTTTGTTATACAATACACATTTCAAGTTAAAAGTATTTGATGTCAAGTATCCTGCGGCAGTTATACTTTCATCATAAATGTAAACATTCTTACCGCTCTCAAGCACTATCGCATGTGCAGCGGCTGTGTCCCATTCCATTGTCGGAGCAAGACGGGGATAGATATCTGCCACACCCTCGGCAACCATGCAAAGTTTTAAACTGCTTCCTTTTGAGGACAACTCTATATGTTTTGCAGTAAGTGCTATTTTATCTATAAAATCTTGCGTTTGAATAGAGAGATGTGATTTTGAAGCCACTGCCGTTAAACTTTCTTGCGGATTACTATTAAGAAATAGAGGCATTTTTTGTCCATTTTTAAAAGCGCCCTCTCCTTTTTTTGCATAATAAATCTCATGAAGTGCCGGTGCATATACAACACCTAGAACAGGGATATGATTAGCAATAAGAGCTATATTTACCGTAAATTCATCATTTTTCTTGATGAATTCTTTTGTTCCGTCTATCGGATCTATACACCAATAATATTTCCAATTTTTTCTTGTCTCATAATCTACCTGCTTGTTTTCTTCTGACATTATTGGAATGTTTGGATACAGCTCCGCTAATGCTCTGCAAATTATTTCGTTTGATTTTTTATCTGCCTCGGTAAGCGGTGAACTGTCCTCTTTATACTCTACAGTAAAATCTTTTTTGTATATTTCCATAATAGCGCTGCCGGCTGAGAGAGCTATCTGTTTAATATCTTCTATATCTATTTGTTCAATCATTTATGTAACCATTTTGCAGCAGATAATCTATAATCAGCTGGACACTTTCTCTGAGAGTTGTTTCAGCAGGTTTAAGATGTATTTGCGCATGTCGAGGTGGTTCATAAGGGCTGTCTACCCCGGTGAAGTTTGCTATCTCTTTATTTCTGGCTTTTTTATACAGTCCTTTAGGGTCTCTTTGTTCACAAATTTCAAGAGGTGTGTCTACAAAAATTTCTATAAATTCACCATCTTCGAGTAGGCTTCCCGCTATTTGTCTATCACTCTCAAACGGACTGATAAAAGCGCTTAAAACAATAAGCCCGGCATCTACAAAAAGCTTGCTGACTTCACCGATTCGACGGATATTTTCTATTCGCTCATCTTCACTAAAGCCTAAATCTTTGTTGAGTGCGTGTCTTACATTATCACCATCAAGAAGATATGTTTTAATATTTCTTTGAAACAGCTCCGCTTCAAGTACATTTGCAATTGTAGATTTACCGCTTCCGCTAAGCCCTGTAAACCATAAAACGCAAGGCTTTTGTTTGAATGATTGTGCTCTTTTTTCTTTAGTGATACTTTGATTATGCCAAACTATATTTTTATCCATCATTTTACATATCTTTTTTTGATATATTTTACAATAACCTCAACGGACTCTTCAATAGATTCTTTATCCGTATCTATCACTATCTCAGCATGCTGGGGTTCTTCATAGATATCATTCACGCCCGTAAAATTTTTATATTCACCTCTGATGGCTTTTTCATATTTCCCTTTTGTGTCTCTGGCCTTACAAGTTTCTATGTCAGCCTTTACATAAACCACACAATTATTTTTTACCATATCCCTAATTGCTTTTCTGGATTCTCTATAGGGGCTTACAAATGAAGCTACTGTTGAAATAGAGTTATTTTGAAGAGTTTTTATAAGATGCCCTATGCGGTACATATGCATATTTCTCTCTTCTCTGCTGAATCCAATATCAGGTATGAGTTCTCTTACATCTTTAGAGTCTATTCTCTCAAGAGGAATATCCAGTTTCGCGAGTTCTTTAAATACGGCATCAGCTAGTGTTGTCTTTCCGCTAAGAGGCAATCCGGTGAACCAAATATTGAAAGGTTCTACCTTTTTTCTGCCCCATTTAATTTGAACCCAAAGCCTTTCATGCACCCAATAAAGTAGAATTTTTACAAAACTCTCAACAACTCCGGCAGCAATCGCCAAGTCAAGTCTTCCAAAGAAAATATAAACAATTATTACAGTTGTTGCGGTAGCAAAAATCCTCCAGCTAACCCCTTTGGCAATTGAACGAAGATTTTTATCTTTATACATTAAATTTCCTTGCAATTCCACTCAGGATATGTATTTCTGATGTATGCATTGAGGTCTCTTTCTTCTTGTGAATATTTTCTAGTATCTGTCGGAGTATTCCCCAATATAGAAGAGATTACCATCCCTGCGCCTACTGTTTCATTTGTATATTTGTCTATGACTATAAAGCTTCCTGTGTTTCTGTTTTTTTCATAAGAATCTACTGCAATGGCCCTGTCTAAATTTAAAGTACATTTTGCGATATCATTTAAATCTAATGTATTTGCTTTTAATTCTTCGAATGTATTAATATCTTTTTTATATACGATGGAATGAAAGCTGCCATTTATTACAGACGTTGCTCTTTTGATGATATAGTTTGCGTTTAACTGCATCGGTACTTCATTCATCCACACCAGCATTACACTGAATTTATTTGAAACATCAAGAGTAGAATCCGATTTTACTATCATATCGCCTCTGCTGATGTCTATTTCATCTTCAAGTGTCAGTGTCGTGGACATAGGTGCGAATGCTGTTTGTATAGTCTCTATACTTTCATCTTTTAATTTGGGTCGAAGCTCTTTTATATCGTTTGAAACTATTGATTTTACTCTGCTTGTTTTTTTAGACGGAAGTACGGTTATTGCATCTCCCACACTAATACTTCCGCTTGCTATAGTTCCGCAGAACCCTCTAAAATTCAAATGTGGACGGTTTACGTACTGAACAGGAAATCTAAAATTATTATTTTCTTCTCTCTGAAGGTCTATCGTATCTAAAAGTGTCATAAGAGGTGCATCTGTATACCATGATGATTTTTTACTTACATTTACTATGTTGTCACCGTCAATAGCTGAGATAGGAATATATTTAAAGGTTATCCCTTTATGGCTTGGCAGTTTAGGAATTATTCTTTCATACTCACTTTTTATCTGTGCAAATTTTTCCTCTGAAAAATCTACCAAGTCCATTTTATTAATAGCTACGATGATATTTTTAATACCAAGAAGTGAGACTATATAAGAATGTCTTTTTGTTTGAGTAAGAACTCCTAGTCTTGCATCTATCAGTATTATGGCGATATCTGCAGTAGATGCACCGGTTACCATGTTTCTGGTGTATTGTTCATGCCCTGGTGTGTCGGCTATGATAAATTTTCTTTTTTGGGTTGAAAAAAATCGATAAGCTACATCAATGGTTATGCCTTGTTCTCTTTCGCTGGCAAGTCCGTCAACCAAGAGAGCCAAGTCTATCTTATCACCTGTAGTTCCACTTTTTTTACTATCTTTTTCTATAGCACTTAACTGATCATCAAATATCTTTTTACTGTCGTATAAAAGCCTACCAATGAGGGTTGACTTTCCATCATCAACACTTCCGCAAGTTATAAATCTGCATATTTCTTTATTTTCATGCTCTTTGAGGTACTTTTCAATATTTTTGGCTATTAACTCTGAGTCATACGCCATTAAAAGTATCCCTCTTGTTTTTTCTTCTCCATCGAAGCATTGCTGTCACCGTCTATAAGCCGTCCCTGCCGTTCACTTGTTGTAGTAAGCAGCATTTCTTGAATGATTTCAAGCAAAGTAGAAGCCGAAGAATTCACAGCACCTGTAAGCGGATAACACCCGAGTGTTCTAAACCTTACAAGTTCTTCTTTTGCGGTATCTGCCAGCTCTTTTGGCATCCTCTCATCATCTACCATGATTTTAGTGCCCATATACTCTATTACAGGTCTTTTTTTTGCAAAATAAAGTTCTGGTATCGAAATATTTTCCAGATAAATATATTGCCAAATGTCCAGCTCCGTCCAGTTCGAAAGAGGAAATACTCTTATACTTTCACCTTTTTTATGTCTTGCGTTATAAATATTCCAAAGCTCAGGTCTTTGATTTTTAGGATCCCACCTGTGATTTTCATCTCTAAAAGAGTAGATACGCTCTTTGGCCCGGCTTTTTTCTTCATCACGTCTCGCTCCCCCAAATACAGCATCATATTTTTTAAGATTAAGTATCTGCTTTAAGCCTTCTGTTTTCATGATATCTGTATGAAGTTCTGAACCGTGGGTAAAAGGTGAGATGTTCATCTCATCGCCTTTAGGATTTGAATAAACAATAAGCTCCATACCGACTTCTTTGGCACGGCGGTCACGAAATTCTATCATTTCTTTAAATTTCCATTTGGTGTCTACATGCACAAGCGGTAATGGCGGGATGGAAGGATAAAATGCTTTTTGAAGGAGATGAAGCATCACGGAACTGTCTTTTCCTACACTGTAGAGCATAGCCGGATTATCAAACTCTGCGATAACCTCTCTCATAATATGAATAGATTCTGCTTCTAATTGCTTAAGGTGTGTTAACTTAGTGGCTTGATCCAAAATAATCCTCTTCATTGAGCGGTGATAATATCATATTTCCACTTATACCAACTAAATCTTTTTAACAGTTTTAATCATGCGTGACAAATCAAACTCTATAATTTCATACTTACACTCTATGCTAATTAAACACTTGCTTTTACTGAGTGTTTGCGGCATCTGAATATCTTCAAGCAGCTTCATATTCTCATTTGTCACTGGGTCATGTGCGTAGAGTGTACTTTCTTTCACAAAAAAAGTCCTTCCCCCGCCGCAGCCGTCACCGATGATGCCCTCACAAACAAGCGGAGAATCTAAATCAAAACCATGAATCGTCAAGGCATTCTTCTTTGGTCTCTTTTACAAATTCCAAGTAATCACTGCTGTTTTTATCAAGTGCTTGGTATGTTTCGTACGGGTACTCTTTAAAGATATTCTCATCCAGACATTTGCACAGGGTTTCGTTATTTTCCTGTAAACATGCTGCGTTTACTTCACTCTTAAGAGAGTCATTCCAAGTAATATAGCTATTGTAAAACGGTATTGCCGTCCAGATAAAAAAACCTATCGTCAGAGCAATATTTGTCAGATACTCTTTTTTTTGTGTCTGAAAATATTTTTTCGCATCATAAATGATAAAAAGCAAAAAAACTATCTCTAAACTTATAATAAACCAATCTTCGCTGAAAAAACTAAACATCTGTTTCCTTTATTTTTCTTTTATGTTTTTAAGTGCTTGCGCGCACATTACAAGTCCAAAAGTAGCCGTTACACCCATGAAACTGCCCTTTTCTTTTGTGATAGCCTCTTCGCTTGAAAAAATAACCGTGTACTTTTTGTTAAAACCGCGTTTTTTAAGTTCATAGCGGATTTTAGAACCAAAACGGTCTCCGTAACTCTTCCAAATGTCGCTTACCTGTACTTTTGTCGGGTCCATACGTTTAGCGCTTCCAAAAGAGGAGATGAGTTTTTTGTGGCATTTTTGAGCCAACGCCAATTTTGCTTTGGTGTCGTCTATTGCGTCCAAAACTACGTCATAACTCTCAAAATCAAAGTCCCAAACCCATTGCTCATCAATACGAGTGTTAATAATTGTAAGCTCCGGATAATGTTCTTTAAGTGCCTCAACCTTCGTCTCACCCTCATGAAGCTCCGACCACATTTGACGGTTTTGGTTTGTTGCATCATAGGTATCAAAATCTACAATGGTAATCTCTTTGACCCCGCTTCGCACTAGACAATCCAGACAAAAACTCCCGACTCCGCCAACGCCTAAAAGAATGATTTTTGCGTTTTGAAGCTTGGCAAAATCATCGCCCATAAGCATTTTTATGCGATTATACTTCAAGTTCGCCCATCCAAGCATCGAGTTTTTTCATACTCTTATAGGCGCTCAAGTCGAGCATTATAGGCGTGATGGAGATATTTCCCTCTTGGATAACCTCATAATCGCTTAAACCCTCCGAGCCTTTGCGGGGAGAAAAATTCAGAGGATGCAGACCCAGCCAATAGTGTTCTTCACCACGAGGGTTTCTATGCAGATGCGAGTCATTCGCATAAAATCTGTAACCGGCATAGCTCACTTTCATTTTGGCATTCTCTACGTCTGCGGGAATGTTTACATTTAAAAACTCCCGCTCAGGCAGAGGAAAAGAGCCTTCACGTATTTTTGTAACGAGAAGTTTTATGGTCTTGCACGCAAGTGTAAAATCACCCTCAGGATTAGAGAAATCCATCACCTGACTTATTGCAATAGAAGGAATATCATGCAAAACTCCTTCCATCGCGCCTGCCGCTGTTCCTGAGTAGGTAATATCTTCACCCATATTTGAGCCTCTGTTGATACCGCTTACGAGCAAGTCCGGTTTTTCGTCTGGAAATATAGTACTGATTGCCAGATAAACGCAGTCGCTCGGTGTTCCGTCATCAAGTTTGAAGAAGTTGTCATCAACACCCACAAAACGCAGCGGTCTCACCAGCGTCAAAGAGTGTCCGCAGGCAGATTTTTCATTTGCAGGGGCAACAACCGTAACCTCAACATTTTCAAGTTCTCTCAAAGCATTTCGAAGTTCTAAAAGCCCTTTTGCTTCATAGCCGTCATCATTTGTTACTAATATTTTATATGTTTTCATGGGCGTATTTTAGCAAACATACTTTAATTATTTACATTTTTTCCGATATTACTCCAAAGAAAAAGGATTACTCATGAACACTTCTTATGCACTTGAGGGCTACCGTTCTCATGACTTAAAGATTGCTATGAAAACTTCCA
This sequence comes from Sulfurimonas sp., assembly GCA_013791885.1. GTDB lineage: Bacteria > Campylobacterota > Campylobacteria > Campylobacterales > Sulfurimonadaceae > Sulfurimonas. Next base: position 16,696 of record VMSZ01000053.1, read on the forward strand.
GCGGTGATGTTATCAAAATGGATTTTTCCAATCAGCAGTCTCTTTCTCTCTCCTCTGAGCAGAATGAAAAGGGGTCGAGAAGTTCTCTGAGTTTTAGCTCCATGCAGTCTTTTGCCTTTTCTGTTGAGAGCAATGGCATAGATGCACAGGATGAAAAAGAGATTCAGGAGTTTATGAAAATTGCCCAGCCTTTTATAGATGACTTTCTCAAAGAACTTGAGCAAGATGCTCCTCAAACGCCGGTGACAAAACTCGCTCAAAAGGTCGCTTCCATTTTTGAACCAAGTAAACAAAGAGATGAAAATGCCAAAAATCATGTTAAATCTAACATAGTAGAGATGTTTGACAACTCTCTGGCAAAAATAGATAATTCTAAAATAATGGACAAAATCTTTGCGGATGCCCAAAAACTTTTAGAAAAAACGCTTCAGGCTTTTGACAACTTCAACAAAGAGATTTACGCCTGATTTAGGCATAAAACTTGCTACAGCAAGGGTATGAAACTATTATATTTTTTTTACTCTTAACTATTTCTCTTTTTGCTTCTCTCTTTGATGTTGAAAAAACCTACCAAGAACTCAACCTTGAAATAGACAAAATATCTCACAAACTCTTAGCAGAAGAAAAAATTTATCTCTACTATCTTTCACTTGCAACACATGAAAAAATAAGTACGGCTCTTACTTTGCATGATACTGGGGCAATCGAAATTCAAACCCTAGAAGATGAGATGCTGCGTTATTTTGCAACTCTTCATGAACATAACAACCGCCTCACAGCCCAGGAGATAGAAAAGCTCAGAACTCTTTATCTGCAGATGAACAAAGAAGCACAAATACTTTTACAGCAACCTCAGGAAGAAAAAACGGACTACACATTTCTTTTTATTTTCCTTGGAGTTTTGCTCTTTGTACTCTTGCTTGTTCTATTCTTTTATCTGCTTCGCAAAACAAACGCAATCAATACGCTTCAAAACATTGGCCTACAAGAGCTCAAACAGCAAAACGCAGCCTTAAACAAAGATATTTTCAACTTAAGTAAATCTCTAGAATCGTCTGCTCAAGAGAAAGAAAAAACGCAGTTCAAACTTCAAGAGCAATATATGATATATGCGAATGAAAAAGAAAAGCTACACCAAAAAACGCAGGAGTTAGAAAATTCCTATACAATTCTTACACAAGAAAACGCACAGTTGGAACATAAGCTGCGTTTAGAAAGTGAAAAACGCAAAGAAGAACCCAAAAAGTACGAATTGCCAAAAACAGAAGAAAAGAACTTTGATATGCAAGAGAAACTCTCTCTTTTGAATTCTCAAAGTCAAGAGTTTTCCAAGGTAATTGAGACAGTCTCAGAGATTGCCAAGCAGACAAATCTTTTGGCCTTAAACGCAGCTATAGAAGCCGCACGTGCCGGTGAGCACGGTCGCGGTTTTGCAGTTGTAGCTGATGAAGTTAGAAAGCTCGCCGAGAGAACGCAGCTCTCACTTCAAGATGCAAAAGTCAATGTTACCGATATAACTGAGACAATCTCAAGTATAAAAATATAAACATAAAGGAAAACATTATGAAAATTGACGGACGTTTCTGGCTCACAAAAGATGACAAAAGCTTTCTTGGAGCCGGAAGAGTTGAACTTCTTCATAAAATAGAAAAAACAGGCTCCATAAACGCAGCGGCAAAAGAGATGAAAATGAGCTACAAAGCTGCATGGGAGAGAATAAACGGAATGAATGAGTTGGCTGACGAACCGCTCATTCAAAGAAAAATCGGAGGTTCAGGCGGCGGCGGAACAACTCTCACCCCTTATGCTTATGAACTGATAAAAACTTATGAAAGACTAAATGAACTGCACCGCCAGTTTATAGACCGTTTCGCCGAAGCGGGAGATGACCCTGAACGCTTGGCGCGCATACTCAGCAGAACTTTTTTGACAACAAGTGCGAGAAACCAAATTCCTACAACCATTAGTAAAATTGAGCAGACAGGATTACATACCCGTATTGAAATGCCCCTGACAAAAGAGAGTTCTTTAGTCTCTTTCATTACAACAAAATCTGCGCAAAATATGGGCTTAACCCTTGGAAGTGAAATTTATGCCATCATAAAATCGAGTGACATATCCATTGTAAACGCAGCGCCAAAGACGAGTGAAGAGATAAATATTATTCAAGGGCATGTAAAAGGTATGGAACTCTCAGATGAGTTTATCGAACTTACATTTGCAGTGAATGATGAGAAAAAACTCGTTGCGTTTTTAGATAAAACAGAAGCAAACTCTTTTGAAATAGGCTCCGAAGCTTATGCACTTATTGGAACTAATAATATAATCATTGGCTCTTAAATATATCTAAGCTCTTCTAACTGCCCTAAAATAGGGTATCCTTGACATTAATAGATAAGTTATTGTAAAATTGCATCAACAAAATGGCTTCTTTAGCCAAATAACTTACATCTGCATCCAATAAATCCAAAGAAACTAAGGTACTTAACTACATGAGTGAAAACACTTCACAACAACCTCGCAAAACTCCTAAAGCTCCTAGCAACAAACCAAGCACAAAGTCACGTTCACATACGCCCGTAGAAGGTGCTACTATTGATGATCTTCGATTAAAAAGTATTGAAGATTTAGTTGCTATGGCAACGGAGCTTGAGATTGAACATCCAAATGAGCTTAAACGCCAGGATATCATTTTTGAAATCCTTAAGGCACAGACTGCTCAGGGCGGCTTTATTCTTTTTAGCGGTATTTTAGAGATTATGCAGGATGGGTATGGCTTTATCCGTTCTATCGACAAAAGTTTTAACGAAAGTATCAATGATGCTTACGTTTCTAACACGCAAATCAAACGTTTTGCTCTAAGAAACGGAGACGTTGTAACCGGTCAGGTACGCCCTCCAAAAGAGCAAGAGCGTTACTATGCGCTTATCAAGATAGAAGCGGTAAACTCCCTGCCCCCAGAAGAAAGCAAAAAAAGACCTCTCTTTGAAAACCTTACTCCAATCTATGCAGCCCAACAAATCAAACTTGAATACCGTGAAAAAGGTTTAACAGGCCGTATGATGGACTTATTTTCTCCAATCGGTAAAGGACAGCGCGGTCTTATTGTTGCTCCTCCAAGAAGCGGTAAAACAGAACTTTTAAAAGAAATTGCTCATGGTATCACTGCAAATCATCCGGAAATCGACCTTATGGTTTTGCTTGTGGATGAGCGTCCAGAAGAGGTTACGGACATGGAAAGAAGCGTAAAGGGCGAAGTTTACAGCTCGACTTTTGACATGCCGGCAAAAAACCACGTCAAAGTGGCTGAGATGGTTATCGAAAAAGCGAAACGCCGTGTGGAACTTGGCAGAGATGTTGTGATTTTACTTGACTCCATCACCCGTTTGGCGCGTGCTTACAACACCGTAACACCTTCAAGCGGTAAAGTGCTCTCTGGCGGTGTGGATGCAAATGCACTTCACAAACCAAAGCGTTTCTTTGGAGCGGCTCGTAACATTGAAAAAGGCGGAAGTTTAACCATCATCGCCACTGCACTTATAGACACGGGAAGCAGAATGGACGAGGTTATTTTTGAAGAGTTCAAAGGTACAGGGAACTCGGAAGTTGTTCTTGACCGTAAAGTCGCTGAGAGACGTATCTTCCCTGCGATTGATATTCTTAAATCCGGAACGCGTAAAGATGAACTTCTTATCGGTCCTGATGTACTTCAAAAAGTATTTATTCTTCGTCAAATGATTCATAAACAAGATGATGAAGTCGAAGCGCTTAAATTTGTCTACACAACTATGGGTAAAAAAGCCACAAACGCAGAGTTCTTAGAAAGCATGAACACAAATCAGTAAATTATGAAAATTGGCGTATTTGATAGCGGAATTGGCGGTTTAACTGTTGTAAAATCTCTTTTGGAGCATAAACTCTTTGAAGAGATTGTCTACTTTGGTGACACTGCGCGCGTGCCTTACGGTGTCAAAGACAAAAACACCATTATTCGCTACGCCATTGAAGCCGTAGAATTTTTCAAAAACTTTGAACTTGACCTTATTATTGTTGCCTGCAACACTGTCAGTGCTTACGCTTTGGATGAGATGCGAGAGAGTGCGAGCTGCCCTGTTTTTGGGGTTGTGGAAGCGGGGATTTTGGCAACTGCAAACGCAGTCGAAGGTAAAGACGCAAAAGTTCTCATTTTAGGAACAAAAGCAACTGTCAATTCAAAAGCTTACGAAATCGGTCTGCGTGCTCTTGGCTACGAAAATCTTCAAGCCAAAGCAACGGGACTTTTTGTGCCTATGGTTGAAGAGGAGATATATGAGGGTGAGATTTTACAGGCCACGCTTAGACACTATTTTTCAACTCTTGACAAACCAAACGCACTCATCTTGGGATGTACCCATTTTCCGTTAATCTCTGAAGCATTACAAGAGTATTTTGGTTCAGAATGCAAACTTATACACTCCGGAGATGCGATAGTCGAGTACTTGGAAAAAGAGTTTACTTTTACACATAAGTACCCAAATACTGAGCTAAAATTCTTCGCTTCGGAAAATCCCGACGCACTTAAAAAAATTGCCAAAAAGTGGTTAAATAATTAGAATCTTTGTAATGCTGCAAAGCTCCAATCACAAGCTGTAACACTCCTGCAACCATTCCATACTATATTTCCTTATGGAAAATAACTTATCAAAACTTTGGCGTGAAAACTTAGAACTGTTAGACTTCGCTTTTCAACCTATACTCAACACGCATACAGGAAAAATCTTTGCTGTTGAAGCATTGCTGAGAAACTATGAAAACATAGGTTATAAATCTATCTTTTCCCTATTTGATGACGTCTATAAAAATAATCTCCTCTACGCTTTTGACATTATGCTTCGTAACAAGGCCATAGAAAAATTTGTCACTATCAAAAATTATAAAGATATAAAACTCTTTTACAACCTCGACAACAGACTCTTTGAAATGCAAGATTTCACGAAGGGCAATACGCTTAAAATACTCAAAAAATTTGATTTAAATAAAAATGCTCTCTGCTTTGAAATATCTGAACGCCATGAAATTGCCTGCAACAGCAATCTTGAAAATGTTATTAACCACTACAAAGAGAGCGATTTTTGTATCGCCATAGATGATTTTGGTGTTGGCTATTCAGGTTATAAACTGCTCTACGACATGCTTCCAAATATTATAAAAATAGACAGATTTTTTTTAGCCAATTTAGAGAAAGATGCAAAAAAAAGAGTGATGGTTAAAAGCATATGCAACCTCGCCATTCAGCTTGGTATAAAAATAATAGCTGAAGGCGTGGAGACAAAAGAAGAATTGCTTGTATGTAAAGAAATTGGCTGCCACTACATACAAGGCTATTTCATACAAAGACCAACCCAAGAATGTGATGAAATTCTGAATGAATATGAACATATTAAAGAACTGGTTCAAATCGATAAAAGAAGTAAAAACTCGATTCAGGCATACCTAGATAAAATAGAAACCTTAAATATTCATTCCCAAATGAGTGATATTATAGAGTACTTTAACAAAAATAAGCAGATAAGCATCTTACCGATTGTCTCTGCCAATAATGAGCCTTACGGGATAATTCAGGAGAATAAAATTAAGGAATATCTCTACTCTCCTTATGGACACTCACTGCTTCTAAAAAATAATGCTGATTGTTCAAAAATTAAAAACCTGATTACTCCGTGCGGAATTACAGATTTAGACACCAGTTTGTCCAATATTATTGAACTCTTCTCCAGTAATCCTGAGTCGGTCGGAATTATTATTACCAAAGACACGAAGTACTACGGTTTTTTATCTGCAAGAGCAATTATTACTGTTATGAATGAAAAGAATCTTATTTATGCCAGAGACCAGAACCCACTCACTAAGCTTCCCGGAAACAGCATGATAGAGGAGTACATAGCAAAAATCGACACCATGCATAATTCCTATATTTTGTGTTATTTTGACTTAGACAACTTTAAAGCATACAACGATGTTTACGGATTTAGAAATGGAGACAGAGTGCTTCTTCTCTTCTCTGAAATATTAAAAAAACATTTTTCATGTGACTATTTTGTTGCCCACATCGGAGGCGATGATTTTTTCAGCGCCGTTTCATTTCATGGCATGGATGAAAATATTTTTATTGACGAGATTTGCCAAATCACCAATAAATTTACGCATGATGTACAATCTTTTTATAATGAAGAAGATAAAAACAAAGGGTATATTGAGGCAAAAGACAGAGAGGGAAATATGAAAAACTTTCCTCTTCTAAGCGTCAGTACTTCCATACTGATTGTGCGCAAAAGCACAACATGTCAATGTGAAAAAGATATAAACGCCATCTTGTCTCAGCAAAAAAAATATGCCAAGAATGAGCTAGACCATATATCTATAAGCAGCCTGATTTAGTGTAATATATACATAAATCTATATGAAATTTACACAATTTCTGCCACTGTGCTTTGATACATAGAGAGCTTCATCAGCCCTTTTTAAAATGCTCTCTTTGGTATCCTCGTTTCCAAAAAGCGTGATACCAACGCTTATTGTAAGATTTTGTACATACTCAAATTCATATTCACTCACTGCCTCTTTTATTTTAAGTGCAAATTGCAGGAGCTGTTCTTTGTTGATATTTGGAGAGACGATTAAAAATTCTTCTCCTCCCCATCTCCCAAAACGATCACTCCCTCTAATGAGTCCGGATATAATATTACATACTTCCTGCAACACATAATCTCCCACATCATGCCCATGAGTATCGTTTACCTTTTTAAAGTGGTCTATATCAATCATGAGCAGCCCAAAAGTACTATTATACCTCTCAACTCTGGCTATCTCTATCTCAAGTTCCTCATTAATTTTACGGCGGTTGTATATGCCCGTTAAACTGTCTATGTTAATTAACTTTTGTATATTTTTTTCCATTTTTACACGCTGCGTTATATCTTGACTTGTTGCAACAAAATGATGAATCTCACGGTTCTTGTCCATCATAGGTGTAATAGTCTCTTCTTCATAATATAGACGTCTGTCTTTTTTTCTGTTTGTAAAAATACCTTGGTATGTATGACCGGCCAAAATCGTATCCCACAACTCTTTGTAAAATAATTTTGTATGCTTTCCTGATTTGAACATGCCGATTTTTTTACCAAGCAATTCTACACGTTTATACCCGGTGTGAACTACAAGCGAGTCATTGACATAAGTTATAATGCCATCCTTATCCGTTATGCGGACAAGTGCATCTGTCTGTTCTATAGCTTGTGCCAAAAGTGTTAACTGCTGCTCTGTTTCTATGATATCCGATATATCTATCATAGCTCCCATCCCGGAATAAACGCCATCGCACTTAATAGTCCGGGTCATAACTCTTACATTTTTAATTTTACCGCTTTTAGTGAGAAGCTTAACATCGTTGTACTCTTTTGAAAACTCTTCACCTTTGAGCCGTCTCATTGCAGTTTTTTTAAAAATTTCCTGCTGCGACTTGTCCACAATAGACCACGGGTCCATGGCGTAGAGTTCCTCTATACTGTAACCTGAGATTAATGCAAATGCTTCATTTACATACGTGAGTTTATCCTCATATATAAAAATACCCATAAGCGAACTCTCTGTAATTGTTTTAAACTTCTCTTCACTTTGTTTGAGTTTTTTCTCAGCTAAAACACGTTCTGTTATATCATTGGCGAAAACGGCGAACTGCTGTCTCCCATCAATACTAATAGACTGAATACGCACTTCAGCATGATATGTCGTTGCGTTTTTTCTTTGATGAATAGTTTCAAGCAAAAGATACTCCACGGAACCCTTTAATAGTGGCTCCATAAGAGCTGAAAAAGCTGACATTGAATATTCAGGCTTAATGTCAACAGGTGTCTTGTCTAACATCTCTTCAAGTGTATATCCCAGGTTCTTTTCTACCTGTTTATTCACATAGGTAAACTTCAAACTCTTAGCATCTACAATGTAGACTTCGTTGATACTGTCGTCTACTATTTTTCCTAAAACTTCTAATTTATTCTCTTTCTCTTTTTCACTTGTCTCATCGCTGTAAATCGCTATAATATCGCCGTTTTCAAGCCTGCCTACTCTATTTTTTCTCCAGCCTTTGACGCGCTCATCTTCATAATAACCAAGATTAACATCTTCTGCAATCCCACTTCCGTTTACACGAACCAGTACATCAAAAAGACCAAACCTTTTCACTCCGGGAAATACATCGGTGATTCTTTTCCCAATAAGGTCATCTTTTTTTACTTTTTCAGTCTTTTCAGCCATTTCATTTAAATCAATAAAAATGAAATCATCACCCTCTGCTCGATAAACAACTACATTCACAGGAATCAAATTTATAGGTATTTCAGGCACTGAACTGAACTCATTCTTCATACGCTACCTCCCTCCAAATTATTTGTGACATATTTGTGATATATTTACTTATATTATAACTTTATTTAAAAAAAATCTACTTAATGCATGTCAATAGAATCTAAAATATTCGATTGATGGTAGATTAACACTTGATGTGTTAAAATCCATCTACTTAAAAAATGGAGTCTGTTTTGAAATCAAGTTCAGAAGTTTTAGCAAGAAAATACCGTCCCTCAAACTTTGATGAGCTTATTGGACAAGAGAGCATTTCTCAAACACTTTCACTTGCACTTGATTCAAACAGACTCTCTCATGCTTATCTTTTTTCAGGTTTAAGAGGCAGCGGAAAAACTTCGACCGCGCGCATCTTTGCCAAGGCGCTCATCTGTGAAGAGGGAATGAGCCATCAGCCTTGCGGCGTTTGTCCCAACTGCGTTTTAGCAAAAGAGAACCGCCATATTGACATTATCGAGATGGACGGTGCTTCTTCAAGAAAAATAGATGATATTCGTGATTTGGTCGAACAGACAAAATATAAACCTGCAAATGCAAGATACAAAATCTTCATAATAGATGAAGTGCACATGCTCACCAAAGAGGCGTTTAACGCTCTGCTCAAAACGCTCGAAGAGCCGCCTTCATACGTCAAGTTTATCTTGGCAACGACAGATCCGCTCAAACTCCCGGCTACTATTTTAAGTAGAACGCAGCACTTTAGATTTAAAAGTATTGGCGTTAAAAAAGTTGTTGACCATCTTGCACACATTCTTCATCTTGAAAAAATTGAGTATGAAACAGAGGCACTGGAGATTTTAGCCCGTAGCGGAAGCGGTAGTTTAAGAGATACGCTTACCCTCCTCGACCAGGCAATCATCTACTCTAAAAACCATGTAGATGTTCGAACTGTAACCGACATGCTAGGTCTTGTGGACCCGCAATTTATAGACGATATTTTTTCTGCTGTCTTTGCGAAGGATTATGCAAAACTCGTTGAATATACAAAAGTTTTAGAAGATTATGAAGCCGAGATGGTTGCCGATGAGCTCATTGCTTACCTCAAAGAGAAGATGTACAATGGCGATGCACTCTTTTCTACGCTTGTTTTAGACAGATTTTTCAGAATTTTGAGTGATTCTAAATCTCTCTTTCACATAAACGCAGACGGGTCTTTTGTAATCTCTCTCATCTTTTTCAAAATGATTGAAGCGCTTCGTATCAAAGAAGTAGACCAGATGATAGAGTCCCTGCAAAAAGAGATACAAAGAACACCCATAGCAGTACGGCAAACGCAAGAAGAGCCGCAAGCACCAAAGCGTGAAACGCAGCCACAAGAACAAGAAACTCCAGCGCCGCAAACGCAAGTGCCGGAAGAGCCGGAAGTCACTCCTGAGCCAAAAAAAGAAGAACCGCCGGTAGCTTTACACAATAAAGAGTTTGATGAACTTCGTGCAAAAATCAAAGACAGAAACTATGAACTCGGCTTATGTTTTGACAAAAGCATACAGTTTGTTTCTTATGAAAACGGTGTCTTATCCTGGGAGAGTTGTGCCGACGAAGATTGCAAAAAAACACTTACGCATGGCTACTCTGCCGTAAAACAGCTTGTGCGTGAAGTGTATGGTTTTAGTACACAGATAAAAAACATTCCCTGCACAAAAGTGCAGCAAATAGCCCAAGAAAAACAGCAAACGCAGCCTCAAACGCAACCCAATGATGACCTTTATGAAGATGAATCAAACATACAAGATTTAGACACGCAACATTTCATGCAGCCAAGTATGCAGGGAGACCAAAGTACTTCTATGGTTGAAGATGCCGAGATGGGAGGAAGTGCGAGTTGTGTGACTAACTGTTCAGAGACGGACACTTCTACGCAAGAGATAAATGGAACGGACATAACGCAAGAGCCCATGGTACAAAAAGCCATAGAGCTTTTTGAAGCAAAAAAAGTAACTATTCAGTCAAAAATCTAATCGAAGAACAGCTCGTTGCAACAGAGTTCTTCTTTTTTGCAAAACTTTAAAATACTCTCATAAGGGGTGGAATTTCTTTTTTTAATGGTTGCAAATTTCGCCTGAGAAATTTCAAGGGCGTTTGCCACCTCTTTATCTAACACTTTCACATCTTTGCCTTTGGCAAGATGGCCTTTTAACTTTTGTATGACACCGTGAAAATCTTTCATTTTACCTCTCTCGCTTCTTGTGCTAAAAATATAACACAGGAAAAAGCTAAGAGGAAAAAATATTGCGTTTTGCTATTTTTTTATCATCTCTTTGATGCTAAAGCTAAAAACAGAACCTTTTGCAAAAGTTGAGTTAATGACTAAAAGAGAGTTATGTGCTTTAAGTATGTAACTTACCATCGCCAGGCCTATTCCCATAGAGTTGTCCCAGGAGTTTTTATCTACTCTGTAAAACTTTGATGTCACCTTGTCTAAATGCTCTTCTTTAATTCCAATTCCCGTGTCTTTTACCGAGACAACATCATTTTCCAAGCTTAGGTAGACATCGTTTTGTGAGTACTTCAGGGCATTGTCGAGCAGGTTTATAAGTATCAATTCCAACATTGTCTTGTCGGCTTTTATCATCTGAGTAGGAACGTTTACGTGTATTTCTCTCTCTTTATATTTTAGACGCAAGTTTGCCGCAACTTCCTCAGCTAAAGTTTTTAGATTAAACTCACTCTCGTGTATTTCCAAGTCATTATTTTCAAGTTTAACAGAGAGCGCCAGTCTATCAAGCATTTTGGATATTTTCTCTCCATTCGAGCTTATTTTTTCCAAAAATTTTGCCCGTATTTTTGGGTTGATATCCGGGTCTTCTTCCAGCGTTTGCGCGTATCCCATGATGGAAGCAACAGGATTTTTAAACTCATGTGAAATAGCTGAGAGTATGTCGTTTCTTTGCTTGTTGACAAGTCTCAGTTTTGCTGTGTACTTGCGTTTTTGCTTGTCTCGGTTGCTCAGTTTTTTCACAAGATTTTTTAAAAGAAGCGAGATTTGCAAAAATTCGTAAAAGTATTTTGTCTTGATAATTGCCTTATAGTTTTTATTGGATATCTCATCAAGATAGTTAGTAAGCTGTTCAATATCGTACAAAACACGCGCACTCATGCGTTTAGAAGCATAAAACGCAAGAAGCAGTATGACGGCAAATAAGACTGCCAGTTTAATCCACAAAGAGTAGAAATCTTCCATAAGCTTTGCCAAACTCAAAGAAAGTCTGATATACATCGGCTCATTTTTATACATAATTTTTTTGGCAACATACAAAAAATCTACCGAAAGCGTATCGGAATAACGAACAATATGCGCAAACTCTTCGCTGTTTGACTGCATAATCTCATAACGTGAGCCATGATTTTCCATACCCTCTTTTGCAACTTCCGATTCACCCACAACCACGCCATCTGCATTCACAAATGTAACACGAAGTCCTGTTGCCTTATTGACCTTACGCGCGAACAGATCTAAATCTGCTTGATTCTCTATCTCCATGCTCATGAGTTGAATCGCGTTTTTCAGGTGTTCCTGATTGTGTTCAATAATGCTTGATTTTAGTGAAATATAACTTACAAGCGAGGTGATGAAAAGTGTTCCAACAAAAAGAAGCAGGAACTTTATGATGAAGATTTGATATATTTTTAGCACAGCTTATACCCTACACCACGCACACTTTGAATATAATCTTTAGTTTTGTCCGGATCTATCTTTTCTTTGAGGCGGTTGATTGCGACATTTACCGTTCTGTACTGATAGTTTTCGGCATCTCTCCAAACATTTTCCAGTAAATAGTCTCTATCTAGTACGCTGTTTTTGTTCAAAATAAACTCATATAAAAGGTCAAATTCCAGCTTTGTAACATCTACAACTCTTCCATCAACACTTATACTGCGGGTACTTGTATCGAGCAATAAGTCTCTGTAGGCAATTTTGTCTCCGGAGACTTTTTTACTTGTTCTCTTGAGAACAGACTTTACTCTTAAAATGAGTTCTTTCATGTTAAAAGGCTTCGTAATGTAATCATCTCCGCCTCGCTCAAAACCTTCTTCTATGTCTGAGTCGCTGTTTTTTGCACTTAAAAATATAACGGGAGTTAAAATACCCTCATCACGTAAGTTTGCAACAAATTCACTTCCTTCAACACCGGGAAGATTTCTGTCCATAATGAGGAGGTCTATCTCTTCTTCTTCAAGTATTTGGGCAACGGTTTTTGTATTGACAAAACCTATGGTCTCAAAACCTTCTTTTGCAAGATTGTACTCAATCAGCTCGAGTAAATCTTCTTCATCTTCAACTATAACTATGTTTGCGCTCATGAATAAACCTTAGAAATTTTGTTCACTTATTCTAGCATAATGTTGAAGCATTTTGGTTGCGGGAATTTATACCCCGAGAGATTCGGGGCAATTGAAAAAGAAAAAACTAAATAACTGTTGTCGGGATATTCTCGTCGACTATCAATGAAACACTGTCTGTACCTTTAGTATATTCATAAGTGGTAGTCGAGCCATCTGTTGTATTTGTAGTTACAGCACCTGCTGTCCAACCCGTTTTATCTATCTGTAATGTATCCGCACTGTCTCCGGCAATAACCAAAGTATGGTTTGAGGTACTGCTTGTCATATCTAAAACATCATCCAATGTTAAAGACACTTTTTGTTTATCCGCATCACTCAAATCGATTTTTTGAAGATTATCTATCTGTTTTGCTAACTGATCGAAATCAACGCTGACTTCATCCGTCAAAGTGAAAATACCTGTCGTCTGATTGAAAGCCGCATCCGTACTATATTCTCTAGTTATAACTAAGTTATCCAGATGTAACTCTTCCGAATTGCTGTTAGTACTTACAAAAATATTTAATTGAATAGCACCGGTTGCATTAGCAGTTGCTGTAAAATTAATAGCTCCAGTATAATCATCAGAGTGCTCATAAAGAACTGTACCATTTGCATCTTTTATTGTAAATTTATCACCTGATTCCCAATTATCTTGAGTTTGAGCATCAAAACTAAAGCTTACAGTTTCATTAGCATGTACAGCAAACGTTTTAGAAGCAGTTTTCCCATTATCTATAAATAAAGTCTGATTCTCTATCCCTGCGTTTGTCCAACCATAGCTATTTGAACTAATAGAAGTTCCAATGTTATAGTCTTCGAAATGTATGCCACCATCAAATGTTCTTAATTCCGCACTTACACTGACGTTAATATTTAACAAGACAGTATTTAAAGTATCCCCGTCACCATCGACTATAGATGCTTTGAGTGCTTCAGTATACTGTATGTAATCTTTTGCAACATATCTGTATGCTCCGGTATTAAAATTAATCACGAAATCACCATGAAGCCCGCTAATTGTTTGTGTAATATTATTTGCATCATAATTAACTATATTATTGTTAATTTCAATAGATGCAATATGTGCACCCTCAGCATCCGCACCAAAATCAATGATGGAGTTACCTGATGTATCTTTGACTAAACTGCCTTCAGTATATATTTGCACCGTGTCACTGACTACATTCTGTAACTGAGTTATACTCGTAACAGTAATAGGATCAGGAGATTTCACATCTTCATTTGGAAGAGCGACAGCATTTAAGTCAGTACCTGAAGTCCCAATGCCATATGTAAATAATTTCGTAATTGAATCTTGTGCAACAAAAGTCGCCCAAGAGGCATTCCAATTTGTTGTACTTCCTTCTGTAATTGCGCCGTCAGATATAAAGTAAATGATTGTTTGGTCTGCTGCAGGTCTGTTAATATCATAATTACTCATTACACTATTGAGAGCAGCCTCATAATCCGTCATATTTCCATCGGTTCTAAGCGGTGTACCATATAAGTTGTTTGAGTCCATCCATGGTGTAGTTATGGCATTGGATTCAAATTGAGTTTGCATAACATTGACATGCCCAAACTCTTCATATTGAGAAATCAAAAAGTCCCTCGCATCAGCTTCTAGTTGTAGCTCAGTATTATCCATACTTCCTGATACATCAAGTATAAAGACGATGTTCGTTGTAATCGGCTCAACTACTAAATCAATAGTTTGAGGAGCAGCTACTGGAGTGTCATCAACTATAGTAACGACTAAATTAGCACTAGAAGTAGCACCGTTAGCCGCGGTCACAGTATATATAAATGTTTCTGCAACAGCATCATTACCCGCACTCGGATGATCAACTGCATTATTGAGCGTATAAGTATAATCACCGTAATTTGCCGAATTTACATCTGCATTGACCACAAGCGTATTTCCTTCTGCAGTAGTAACAGTAATGATGCCATTGACAGCCGTAACTCCATTAATACTTGTCAATGCACTGCCAACCGATAAAGTATCATCACTTAAAATATTACCTGTTGCGGTCTCTAGCGTAAGGCTGTGATTTGTTCCAATATTTAGAATATCCGCTTCATCTACTTGCGCAAGATTATCACTTAGAGAAACATAATTTTTGTCTTGTACAGTTATCTCCAGTGGTACTTCTACTGACGCATTATCTCCATTAGAATACTCTGTACTTGTAGCAACAACATTGAGTGTATACGTAATAGCAGCTGCATCGATATTTGGCATATTAAATGTCAAGGCATTAAGATTCCAACCTGTAATATCTGTACTTGTTGTCGTTGCAGTTGCTGTGAATGTATTCACACCATCAGAAATAATAGCGCCTGCTGGGATATCTTGTAAAACTAGAGCTAAAGATTCTGAACCGTCTGTATCTGTTAAAGCTGATGTAATATGTAGAGCAACATTGTTACCTTCATCAACAACTATACTAGTTGGGCTATTTTCAACTTTGTTGTATGTTATGGAATGAATCAAATAATCATCACCGGCACCTAAGGCACCAAATACTACTTCATCAAATGCTCCACCGTTTGAAGGTTGTAATGTTTTTGCAGGATCGTTTCCATCAGTTCCACCGTTATCTGTTAAAACATTTCCAACTTGAACTCCATTTTTAAAGAAGGTAATAGTTGCCGTTTCGCCAGCACCATTAGAGTGTTTCCATGAAAAAGCAACATCAACAGAAGAAACTTCAGTGTCAAATTTCACAGCTATAGTTTCTGATTTGTTCAATGTTGTATCATAACTAATCTCATCCACATGACCTCTATCAGAACCACCTAGGACATCCCCTGTTACCCCAAAGCCATTTACTTCAGTAGAATCTGCTACACCATGAAGACTAATTGTTGTAAGAACACCATATTCATCGTAAGCTTTAACTGTATAGCCCTTCGTAGTGTCAGTTGCATTTCCTACATTAATTGTTTGCGTAACACTTGTAGAAGCACTTACTGCTAACGTTGGTGCATCAGCAACTGCGTTTACATCAATAGTCATCGTTCCTGAAGCAGCACTCCAGTTAGTTCCATCGTTGACACTAAAGTCAAATTGTCCATAGCTAGCAGACTGTTCACCAACACTTGTACTGTTTCCTATATTATCTATATATTCATCCGAACCGGAATCATGTAAATCTGGTTTAAATGTTAGTAATCCAATATTTGCAGCATCTATTTCCAAACCGGCTGTAGTTAGCAAAGTACCGTTATAGTATAAATCACCCATAACCGGCAGAGAATCTATTCTAATAGCTGTAATTGGGTCATTATCTGCATCAGAATATTTGAAATCAGTAAGCGTATATGTATATGTAGTGTCTTCTTGCATAGTGATTACGCCGTTTAGAGCTTCTGGTATATAGTCATTGTCAATAATAGTACCAGTTACTTTATCAGTAGTAGCAACAATATTTTCATAAGTATAGTTGTTATCAGCAACACTGACAATAGCAAGCGTGTAACTCTCATTTCCTTCTTGTATCAAATCATTTAAAACAGTATTAGTAATCTGAGCAGTACCTGATATACCTATAGTCACTTGAACTATTTTTGCACTCTGAAAGTCTGCAGCAGAAGTAGCATCAGATGTATATACTAGGTTTACTGTAATACTTGTCCCAGCCGCAGGAGTGATTGCATTACCGGCAGCATCGACAAGAGTTACAGTGTGATTTAATGTAGCACCTGTCACTTCATTCACTGAATCACTGTGAGTTAATTTTACATAAACGGTATCTTCTGCACCTGGAGTTGTCTCATCTGTGATTTGAGTTGTGACACTTGTATTTCCAGTCACTACATTCTCATATGCAGGTGCGCTTACATTGCTCATTGTAA
>VMSZ01000024.1 GCA_013791885.1 Sulfurimonas sp.
AGTGTCTTTGTCAATGTCTATAAACACAGGTTCAGCATCAAAATGACGTACCACTTCAGGAATACTCGGATGAGCGTTTACGGAACAAACTACTCTATCGCCTCTTTTAAGCTCAAGTGCGAGCATTGCCAAATGAAGGGCAGAAGTTCCATGAGAAGTTGCAAGCGCATATTTCACACCAATATAAGAAGCAAATTCACTCTCAAGTTCTTCAACCTGATTAATATTTTCTCCGTCCAAAACATCACTCACATTCGAGTGTTCTTCGCGGCCGCTTAGGTATCTGTTAAAAGGTATTTTCATTGTAGTTCCTTGTTATAAAGTTATATCTCGTGGATAATTAAAATCATGATTGAGCGTTCTTGAAGTCAGTTTCGCAATTAGAGGCATTTTTCTCTTAAAATGATTGCGAAAAATTCTGCTTATTATCATGTCTAACATGCTAGCGTTTATGCCTTTTGCAACTATCTCCTCACGAGAAAGTCGTTCTTCGACATACAGTTTCAGTGCTTCATCAAGCTTTGCATACGTGTAACCGAGGTCATCTTCATCGCTCTGTCCATCCCACAAATCGGCCGAAGGAGCTTTATGGATAATGCTTTTGGTAATATTTAGATACTCCGCCAGCTCATACACTTCGCTCTTATACAAATCGCCTATAGGGTTCAAAGCACTTGCCAAATCTCCATAAAGCGTTCCATACCCGAGCATCAACTCACTTTTGTTGCTCGTTCCCAAAACCAAAGCATTTTCTTTTGCAGAAACATCAAAAAGCGTAGACATTCTCATACGAGCCGAAAAATTTCCTTTTCGAAGATTGTCCATATCCGGATGTAAAGTCTCATACGCTTTTAGCATTGGTTCTATGGAAGCAGTAATAGACCTCATTCCAAAATCTCTACACAGTGCATCCGCATCATCAAGGGAACTTTGAGATGAATAGTGTGAAGGCATTTTCACACAAAGCAAATCATCTTTAAAAACTTTGTGTGCCAAAACTGCCACAACAGCAGAATCTATTCCTCCGCTTAACCCAATGACTACTTTTTTAATACCTGTTTTCTTGACTTCATTGTCTAAAAAAAGTTCCAGATATTGCGATATTAGTTCATATTTACTCATAAAAAACGCTAACCTTTAAAAAACTTTAACTAAAAAAAGTATATCTAAATTTTGTAACAAATGGCTACTTAAGTTAACAAACACTTTTTTTCGCTATAAAATTGAGTTCTCGGCAGGAAAATCCAGCCTCTTTTCGCGCCTCTGTATTGAGATTTTTAGGACGTAAAAAACCTTGCGGATAGTATCTGTCTATGATTGTAAAATAAACCTCATTTGAGACATTTTCTTGCTCACAGGCGTAGTTAAACCACACATCACCTTTTCTTACATGCGCTATCTCTTCATCTAAAATAATTGTTAGCGTTTTAGTGATTTTTTCCACCATTGCATTTTTTGGTAATTTTTGAAGTTTTGTCAGTATCATAGGTGTAGCATCCAAACCATTTGCTTCCAAATATCGTGGCACTACAGCCATTCGCTCCAGTAGTGTCTGCGTTTTCTGGCTTGCTTCAAAAAGTGAATTATGCACCTCTATATCTCCATACGAAGCGCCCAGCTCGTGCAAAAGCTCTTCCAGCATAAGAAAATGGCGTATCTCATCATCGGCTACTTCTAGCCAATCATCATAGTAACTTTTTGGCAGATTTTGAAATCTGTATGCTGCATCCAAAGCCAAATCAATCGCGCTGTACTCAATATGTGCAATGGCGTGAATAAGATTTATCTGCCCCTCTTTTGTTGTGAGGTTACTGCGTTTTGGCACTATTTGAGGTGAAACTATTGTACATATTTGGCTGTAAGAAGGCGTCTCAAAATATTTCGCAGTGATGTTCTCTTCTACCTTTACATTGCCCGATTTATACAGATTATAAAAATCACAAAACTGTCCTATCTTCTCTGAGGGATTTTTACTTTCTAATATTAGCTCTAATTGTTTATAAAAATTCATAGCGCCATAATGCTATAATCCCACTAAAAAAGAGATTATATGCAGATAAAAGTTCAGCCAATGGGGCCTTATCAAACAAACTGTTACATTGCAACGGTAGACGGAAAAGATTTCATCATTGACCCCGGCGTAAACGCAACCGAGTGGGTTCTAAATAATGTCACAAACCCTGTTGCCATTTTAAATACCCATGGACATTTTGATCATGTTTGGTCAAACGATGAACTACAAAAAAAGTTACATATCCCACTCTACACGCCTAAGGGTGATGTTATGCTTCTGAGTGAAAGTTCTTGGATGCCCGACCTTCCTCCCTCAAAACCAGACTATGAAGTTGAGGATGATGCTGAGCTTGAAATTGCCGGAGTTAAAGTAAAATTTCGCCACTTTCCAGGTCACTGTCCGGGATGCTCGACAATAGAGATAGGTGATGTAATGTTTAGTGGAGACTTCATTTTTGAGCGCTCTATCGGCAGATGTGATTTTCCTTATTCAAGCCCGCAAGATATGAAAAAAAGTCTGCAAAAATTTAAAGCACTTAATTTTGACAAAATAGTCTATCCGGGCCACGGAAACGCAACAACAATAAAACAGGAACAACAGTACGCAGATTACTGGATACAGAACATCTAAGAGAATTAAACGCGAAATGAGCGCGTGTGTTCTGTGCCATATGACAGCACAGAATAAAGCCCATCTTCGCTACGCTAGCCGCTTGGGCTACTGAAGCTTGCCTCTTTCAAGGCAGAGAACTTCTTGCTGTTTTGCAAGAAACATAAGGAAACAAATGCAAAAAGATCATTTTGAAATAAAAGCAAAAACTTGGGACAGCGGCAGTGAAAGAGTTGAAAATACGAAGAGTATTTCTGAAGCAATTTTAGATAGATTTACACTTCATAAAGAGATGGAAATTTTGGATTTTGGAGTCGGTACAGGACTCTTAGGTTTTGAGATTGCAAAAGAAGTCAAAAAAGTTTATGGAGTAGATACTTCAAAAAGTATGCTCGAAAAACTTGAAGAAAAAAACACGCCAGAACTAAGTATAGAAGCAATTTGCCAAGACATTATACAAACGCCATTAGAAAAGAATTTTGACGGTTTAATAAGCTCTATGACCCTGCACCACATAGAAGATTTACGAGCATTTTTTACAGTTATCCGCAAAAATATAAAAGATAACGGTTTTATTGCAATAGCTGATTTAGAGAGTGAAGATGGAACTTTTCACTCAGATAACACGGGCGTTTTTCATTTTGGATTTGACAAAGATGAGCTTTGTACAATTATAAAAGAGTGTGGATTTAAAAATATAGTCTGGGAGAGAATAAATAGCATCCAAAAACCTCATAGAGATTTTGGAATCTTCTTACTCAGCGCTAAAATATAGTATTACGCTTCTTCTTTTTCATCTTCTAGAAGCTTAAGTCTTAAAACATGTTTTTCAGTTATGACTGTTTTGAACTCACCTTCAAAAACTTTTATGTCAAGAACGTGTCCTACAACATGAATATTACGCTTTCTACCCTCTTTATGTCTTACTCTTGCAACAAAATGAACTTCATCATGAAGTTTTACAGGCGATAAAAATTGGCAGTCACTTGCTACTAGGACAACATTTCTTTCATTTACAGCAGCCATGGCTGCAAAATCGGCGGCAGAAAAAATAAAGCCCCCATGAATAAGACCTACATCATCTGCCAGCATTTCAGGAAGAGTTGTTAAAAGTACTTCGACATAGCCCAGCTCCATTTTTACAATCTCTCCGCTAAGCGCTTGATTGATTCTTTGATGCGTGCTTAAGACAACTTCTTCTGTATTTGTCTTATATTCATGTATGTCCAACTCTTCGTCTTCGAACTCTTCATCTCTTTTCATTTTACTTCCTTTTTCAATTTCACATATATACGAGCCGGTGCCGGATAACCTTCAACAGTTTTACTCGAGTCGTTTGGATCTAGAAAATCTTCCAAAGATTGCCCCTCTATCCACTCTGTCTTTCTTTGTTCATCTGCTTCGGTTACAGAAGTCTCTAAAATCTCAAAAGAACTGAATCCAGCCCGTTTGCACCAGTTTTTCAAAGCCCCTGCAGTCGGAACAAAATAAATATTTGGTATTTTTGAATAAGAAGACTCAGGGCATAAGCACATCTCACCCTCACCTTCAATGTAAAAAGTATCGAGTATGACCTCTCCCTCTTTGTCTAATCCTTTGTAAAGTGACTTTAACATTGCTACAGGGTCACTTCTATGATACAAAACACCTAAACAAAAGATGGTATCAAACTTTTCTTCATAAAATTCCAGATGTTCCACACCCAAAAGTTCATACACAATCTCACTTTTTACAAAATGGTTTATAAAATCAAACTGCGTTTTATACAGCGGTGAAGGGTCAAAACCAACTAAAAGTTTCGGATCGTCTTCTTGCATACGAAACATATAGTAACCGTTGTTACACCCTATATCGGCTACACGCTTATCTTTTAAATTAAAATGGGGACGAAGAAGATTATATTTTATATTACTCTTCCACTCTGTATCTATAAAAGTTTGAGAAATTTCAAAAGGCCCTTTCCTCCAAGGCATAAGAAGTTTCGCTGTTTCATAAATCTTCTTTTCATCTACCGCTGCGTTTATCTTGACTACATCTCCAAGTTCGACACTGCAAGCAACATCATCAAGCGCATCTAAAGCCTCACGTAGCGGAGCTATATTTTTCCAGCTCATCCATTTTTGTCTCTCTGTTCTTAGTTCATCTAAATTCATTTTATGCTTTATCTATGTAAATTTTACTATAATTGTACCCTAATATATTGTGAGGATTTTTTATGCGTTTAGAAAAAAAAGCTACCGTAGTTTCAACAACTGTTGCCGGCATTCTCGTCATCATGAAAATGACTGTCGGTATCTTCAGTGGTTCCATCGCAGTTTTAGCTTCAGCCATAGACTCACTTTTAGACTTGACCGTTTCACTTTTTAATTACTTTGCTCTGCATAACGCAGAAAAAGACCCCGATGACAAGTTTCACTACGGAAGAAGTAAAATAGAACCTCTTGCAGCTGTTATTGAAGGAACTATCATCTCTTTATCTGCTTTATTTATACTCTACGAAGCACTTGGAAAAATTGCCCATCAAAGAGAAATGCAGCATATTCAAGAGAGCGTTGTAGTTATGATTATCTCTTTTATAATTACTGCCCTTTTGGTCGGATTTTTAACTTATGTGGCAAAAAAAACAAACAATATGGTCATAAAAGCGGATGCGCTTCACTACAAAACAGACCTTTTCTCAAACGGTGCAATTTTAATGGCATTGGCGCTTATTTCTTACACCGGAGAGCAACTGATTGACCCTATTCTTGGAGTTGCTATTGCAATTTACATGATTTATTCTGCTTTTCCTATCATAAAAGAGGGTGTGCTCATGCTCCTTGACGCGGCTCTGCCTGAAGAAGACTTGCAAAGTATTCAAAAAATCATAGAAAACGAACCTGTCGTCAGCGCTTACCATGACTTAAAAACAAGAGAAAGCGGTTCACATGTCTTTATCTCTGTTCATGCCGTTTTCAATGTAAGCATATCTCTCTATGATGCACATTTAATCTCCGACAGAATCGAAGATAAAATAAGAAAACTCTTTACAGATAAAAAAACCCACATACTGATCCACATGGACCCTTATGATGATTCAGAAATAAATATTCAAGAAGATGTCTATTAGCCTTGTATTAGTAGTCATTGCTTATACTTATAAAAAATATTAGGAAAAAATATGAAACTATTACATTCTATCATGGTATTTAGTCTGAGTACGTCCATACTTCTTGCTGCACCTCAGGCCGCAGAAGAGACAGAACTTAATCAAATTTTAGTAACAGGCGAAGCAAGTTCTAAGGTGCTTTTAGAAACTTTAGGCTCTCGTTTAAAAGAGCAATTGGAAACCGGCGGTGTGATGAAGGCATTTGAATTTTGTTCGGATGAAGCCTATAATATTACCCAAGAAGTCAACAAAGGTTTTGAGAGCGGTGTAAATATTAAACGTATAAGTACTCAGTTCAGAAGTCCTGCAAACGCACCAAAAGCAGATGAATCAGCTGTTTTAGAAGAACTGAGTACTTTGAAAAAAAATGGTGCTCTGCCAACACACTTAGTCAAGCAAATAGATGAAAAAACTTTTAAATACTATAAACCTTTGCTTATAGAAAAAAAAGTGTGTTTGAAATGCCATGGGAAAATATATAAAGACAATACTGATTTGAAAAAAGCAATTGAGGCAAGATATCCCCTAGACAGTGCCATTAATTATGAAATGGGCGATTTACGCGGTGCAATAGTCGTAACTATTACAAAATAAACAAAGCTAAAGTAACTCCCTAAATGGAGCTACTTTGCAAACACTACAGCTCGCAATTCTCTGATAACATTCACTTTTATTTCACCTGGATACTGAACTTTTTGCTCAATCTCAGCGGCTATTTCTTTAGCCAAAAGTATAGATTCATCATCGTTTATAAGTGTTGCGTTTACTATGACTCTAATCTCACGGCCTGCGTTTATGGCATACGCCTGTTTCACTCCGCTGTAAGCTGAAGCTATCTCTTCTATCTCTGTCACACGTTTCAAAAAACTCTCAAGCACTTCGCGACGAGCCCCGGGACGTGCTGCTGAGAGTGCATCAGCCGCACAAACTGCTCCACATTCTATGGAGTTAATCTCTTCTTGTCCATGATGCGCATAAATACCGTTTATGACGACACTGTGTTCATTATATCTGTTACAAATCTCAGCACCTAAATCAACATGGTTTCCATCATGGTCATGTGTCAGCGCCTTACCGATGTCATGGAGTAAACCCGCACGTTTTGCAAGTGCAGAATCTCCGCCCATTTCTGCGGCCATTATGCCCGCTAAGTGTGCCACTTCAAGCGTGTGTGCCAAAGCATTTTGTCCATAACTCGCACGGTAGCGTAAACGGCCAATAAGCTTCATAAGCTCAGGATGCATAACACCGACATTTAAATCAGCTACAATTTCTTCGCCTTCGCTGAGTATTTTGTCTTCAAACTCATCGGAAACTTTTTGGAAGATCTCTTCTATTCTTGCCGGTTGAATTCTTCCATCTTCTATGAGCAGTTGCAGTGTTTTCGTTGCAATGGCTCTGCGATAGAGATTAAAACTGCTTACAAGTATCGCATTTGGTGTATCATCAATAATTATGTCAACACCCATAAGCGTCTCAAGAGCCTTAATGTTTCTGCCCTCTTTACCAATAATACGTCCCTTGAGTTCATCATTTTCAAGATGTACCAGGTTTGTAAGTCTCTCTGAAGCAAACTCTCCGGCAAAACGGCTGGTAGCCTGTGCTAAGATGTAATTTGCTTTCTTTTTACCCTCAGCCTTGGCCTCATTTTCATAACGTCTGACTATGTGCGCAATTTCAGCACGGGACTTCTCTTCTACTTTTTCAAGTAAAACGCTGACCGCTTCTTGCTGCGTCATTCCTGCACTGTGTTCTATGGTGTGCAGCGCTTCGTCTATCTTCTCTTCATATCTTTTTTTGAGTGAGTTGAGTGATTTCTCATTTCTTTCCAAATCAACTTTTTTAACTTTAATTGCGGCACTGTCTTCTTGAATTTTTCTCTCTTCAGTCTGTTTGTATCGCTTAAAATTTTGCTCTTTTCGTATTACGTCATCTTCTCTTTGATTAAGATCCGCTTTAGCTCTTTCTTTAGCACTTTCATAGTACTTTGTAGCTTCAAGTTCCATCTCCCGAGATTTTAAACTCGCCTTTTGTAAAAGTACTTCAGCTTCGCTCTCTATGGCTCTTGCTTTTGCTTTTGCCTGCTGCGTGTAAACGTCAAAATTCGCACTAGTTATTTTTTTAGAAATTAAAAATCCAACAAGCCCACTTACGGTGGCAATTCCGCCACCAAGCAGTATCTCGCTTAACATTTTATTTCCTCTTTTGAGTTCTAGTCCTAGATACCATTCTTATTTTTGGCGTCAATAATAAGTCACAGGCGATATCATAATCATCACAAACGGGCTTGTTTGTGTAACAAAGTTCTGGCTGTATAAAAATTATATAAGGTCTTTTTTTTAACTTTGAAAAAAAACGGTCATACATCCCTTTTCCAAAACCAATTCTTTGCATATTTACATCAACGCCTATTGCCGGCACTATCGCTATATCAATTTTATTTATATTTTTTAATGAATTTCCCGCTTCAAAAATACCAAATTTTTTTTCTTTTAGCGGTAACCTAAATGGTACCATCTTAAAACTTTCGCCTTGCATAAATGGAATAAAAACTTCATTTTTTTCTCTCATTTTTGTGAGAGTTTTGAGAAGGTTTACTTCAAATTTGAGTGGATAATAAAAAAGTATTCTTTTATTTTTCACCCCGCTAAGCTCACGTAAAAGCCTTGCGTTTAACTTTTTATTTTTATACAGCTGGTTATGACTTGATGCTGTTTTTATTTTTTCTAAACAATTTTCTCTAAATGTAGTTTTTGTAAGAGGCATATTAAATCTTTATCGCTATAATTTTGTCAATTTTACAACAAAAAGGTATCTATATGCATAAAAAAACAATATTATCTCTCATATTTGTAGTTTCAATTTTTCTTCAAGGCTGTGATGATAAAACACAAGAAAATGAGGTGAACAGCATGGTAGCCGCAAATGAATACGTTTTAACAGACACCGAACAAAAGCAAATTGTTATACAAAAACAAGGTGATGGATATGTCGTTTCAAGCGCTAAAGATAAAATTGTTATATTTGATATATTTGCAACATGGTGTCCTCCATGCCAAGAGTCAGCATCTTCTATCTCTTCTCTTCAGGAAAAATACAAGGAGAATTTAATTGTCATCGGTTTAACTATTGAAGATAATCTCTCTAATGATGATTTACTGAAATTTAAAAAAACATACAAAGCTAACTATATTTTGGCAAACTCGGACCAAAACAGACGTCTCATTAATGACTTGGCAAAATCATTGGAACTTGGAGAAAGGTTTCCTATCCCTGTTATGGCAATTTATAAAGATGCAAAACTTGTGAATCATTATCTTGGAGCAGTTGAAGAAGAATTTGTAGAGAGTGACATTCTAAGAACTTTAGAAAAATAAAGGCAGGAAATGTTTGGATTTATAAAAAACTCTCTTAATAAAACTGTTGAGGCACTCAAAGCGGTAGCTCCAAAAAAAAAGATTGCGTTTAGCAAGGAGGAGCTAGAAGATATTCTCCTTGAAGCTGACGTAGAGTATGCGCTCGTTGAAATAATTATAAATGAAATCTATCAAGACAAGGTAACAAGAGAAATTCTCCGTTCAAAACTTTTAGCCACCCTTGCCTATACTTCCTATAAAGAACCAGAATTTACAGCTCCTTTTGTTGAACTTATCATCGGTGTAAACGGAGCCGGAAAAACTACTACCATAGCAAAACTCGCCCAAATGTATAAAAATCAGGGAAAAAAAGTCATCCTCGGTGCAGGCGACACTTTTCGTGCCGCAGCTATTGAACAGCTTACACTTTGGGCAAAAAAACTAGACATTCCTATCGTATCATCCAAACAGGGACATGACAGTTCTGCCGTTGCTTACGATACCATTGACTCTGCAAAATCAAAAGGTTTTGACAATGTCATCATCGATACAGCCGGAAGGCTCCATACACAGACAAACCTTGCAAATGAACTGAAAAAAATTCACCGTATTTGTGACAAAGCGCATCCAGGTTCACCACACAGAACCCTGCTCATAATCGACGGAACACAAGGAAATTCTGCCATAGCTCAGGCAAAAGCTTTTAACGAAATGGTCGGTATTGACGGAATTATTATTACCAAACTTGACGGTACCGCTAAGGGTGGAAGTATTTTCAGTATTGCTTATGCTCTTGAGCTGCCTATACTCTATGTTGGAACGGGAGAAAAACCTGAAAATCTGACCCCGTTTGACAAATATGAGTTTGTTGATGGTCTCCTGGATGCCCTGTTTGTAGAAGAGCAGGCATAAATAACTTTGCATTTTATAAATATATCTTATGTTATCATCTCACTATTTCATAAAATTATAGTGAAAAACAAAATGAAAACAATTTCAATATACGTCTTGTCTGTTTTTATGCTCACTGCTTGTTCAGATACTAAACAAGCAGAAGAGTATCGACCTAGTGGAGATGTCGTAACAAAAAAAATTTACATCATCGGCATACATCCTTACCTCAACTCAAAAAAAACGTATGACTCTTACAGACCTATTTTGGATTATTTGGAAGAACACATTCAAAACAGTTCTTTTTTACTTGAGACATCTTCAACTTATGCCAACTATAATGAAAAACTTTACCGTGGTGATTTTCATTTTTCTCTGCCTAACCCTTTCCAAACATATAATTCTCTAGAGCATAACTATAAGGTTATTGCAAAGATGAAACCCGACAGCGTCTTTCACGGTATCATCGTTGCACGCAAAGAGAGTAATTTAAGAGATGTTCAGCAGCTCAAAAACAAAAGTATCAGTTTTCCTGCTCCTACTGCATTAGCCGCGACTATGATGCCTCTTTATTATCTGTATGAGCAAGGTTTGGATTTAAGTAAAATAACAAAAAAGTATGTCGGAAGCCAATACTCATCTATCTTAAACACTTATAGTTCGGATACTATTGCAGGTGCAACATGGCCTCCTCCCTGGGAATCTTGGTGCAAAGAAAATCCAGATAAAGCAAAAGAGATGGAAGTTGTCTGGCAAACTCATGCTCTTGTCAATAACGGCTTTGTTGTCCGTAACGATGTTGAAAAAGAACTTGCTAAAGAGGTAGCAGATATACTGAATTCTCTTGACAAAACCATCAAAGGACAAGAAATACTACAAAACGCAGGATTTGAAGGATTTGATTATGCCACAAATGATACTTATCTCATAGTAAAAGATTTTATAGAAAAATACGACAAAGCGATAGGTCTGCCCAAATGATTTTTAAACAATATTTTCAAAGTATTAAAACCAAACTGATTGTAAATGTCATTTTAATACATGCAATTTTAATGGGTCTCGTTGTCTACGACTTGCAAGAGAGAGAAAGTAATTTTATAGAAAAACAACTCTCAACCAAAGGTTATGACCTAACTTCCATTTTAGCCCAACATGCATCTACACCTCTTTTAAACAATGATTTGATTGCCCTCAAAGAACTCATTGGAGATATGGGAAATATTAAAGATTTTCATATGTCTTTTATCTTAGATGATGAGTATAGAGTTCGAGCAAGCAACTCCAAAGACTATTTCAACATAACCCTTAGTGACGCTGCGAGTAAAGAGTTATTTAACAGAGTCAATGCAACACAAGAACACTCATCTCAAATAATCCATGACGGTTTTATAGACACCATTAGTAAAATACATGTAAATGAAAAAACAATAGGATATGTACGGACACTTATCAGCAACAAGTCGCTTGCAAGTGAACTCAAAGTAATTACAACGCAAGGCCTTGTCTATGTACTTTTTGCCATACTTTCAGGAGCTTTGTTTACTTGGCTGAGTATTAGAAAAATGACAGAATCTTTAAATAATGTCTCGGATGCTGCGAGACAAATTGCCATGCAAAATTTTGATGTATCTCTACCTCAACCGACTAGCAACGATGAAATCAGTAATGTTGTAAAAGCTTTTAGGGTCATGCAATCCTCTTTAAATCAATATGTCATCGATATAGAAAAAGCAAAAAAAAGATATGAGACACTCTTTAAGAACAATAAAGCTGTCGAATTAATTATAAATCCGAACACTCAGGAAATCGTGGACTTTAATCAGGCAGCACTAGACTTTTACGGATACTCGGCAGATGAGATGAAAAAACTTCTTATCTCAGATATAAATACTTTATCTGCTCAAGAGATTCAAAATGAGCTAGAAGATGTTCAAGAGCACAAGCGTAACTATTTTGTTTTCCAACATCGCCTAGCCGATGGCAGCATAAAAAATGTAGAAGTATATTCCGGTCCATTAGAACTCGATGGTCAACCTCATATTTACAGCATAGTTCATGACATCAGTAAGCGTATCTCGATAGAAAAGGAAAAAAATGAAATTCAAGAAAGACTCAATCTAGCACTTGAAGGAAGCAGTGACGGTCTTTGGGATTGGGATTTAGTTACGAATGAGGTTTATTTTTCTCCAAGATATAAAGAGATGCTTGGCTATAGGGATGATGAATTTTTCAATTCATTTGCATCTTTTGAAGAGCATCTGCATCCTGAGGACAAAGAAAAAACATTAAATTTTGTCACTTCTTTCTTGCACTCAACTGATATTTATTATGAACAAAAGTTTAGAATGCGAACAAATTCTGGCGAGTACATACCAATTATGGCACGTGCAAAAAAAGTTTTAGATTTAAATGAAAAAGCAATCAGACTTACGGGTACTCATGTAGATATGTCAGAGATAACAAAAGCTCAAGAAAATCTCAAATTTCAAGCAGAACATGACGCACTTACTGCTTTACCAAATCGTCTTCTTTTTTTAGACAGACTTGAGCAGTCTATTAAACACGCAAAACGCCATGAAGAAAAAGTTGCCGTTCTTTTTATGGATTTAGACCACTTTAAAGAAATAAATGACTCTCTTGGCCATGATGCCGGCGATGAGTTATTGAAAAAAATTTCTCTTTTAGTTCAAAATATAATCCGTATGAGTGATACAATGGCGAGAATTGGCGGCGACGAATTTACAATTATGATAGAAAGAATTGAAAATAACGACGTGATTATCGAAATTGTTGAAAAAATAATGGAAACATTACGGAGCCCTCAAATGCTTGGTGAGCATACTGTTTACACCTCTTTTAGTGTCGGTATAGCAATCTATCCTGATGATGGAAAAAATGCTCAGGAACTCCTTAAAAATGCGGATGCGGCAATGTATAAAGCGAAATCAAAGGGCCGTAACAGATACGAATTTTATACCGAGGACATGACCATAAAAGCCATGCAAAGGGTTCTTCTTGAGAACAGTATACGAGAAGCTATAAAAAATGAGGAGTTTGAGGTTTATTATCAGCCTCAAGTGGATGGTAGAAATGACAAAATAATAGGTTTGGAAGCCTTGATTAGATGGAATCATCCACAAGATGGTTTAGTCTCCCCTCTTCACTTTATTCCATTGGCTGAAGAAACAGGTTTGATAGTCCATATTGATAACTGGGTAATGAGAACCGTAATGAAACAAACGTATACATGGCATCAAAATGATTTTTATAAAGATAGAGTTTCCATAAACATCTCAGTATTTTTGCTTAACAACAGTGATTTTATCAGTTTTGTAAAAAAATCTCTCCAAGAGAGTCAGTGTAATCCTGAGTGGCTTGAATTTGAAATTACAGAAAGCCATATTATTCTAGATGTCAACAAATCTATAAAAATTTTACAAGAGTTGAACAGTATGGGCATTAAGATATCTATAGATGATTTCGGAACCGGCTACTCCTCACTTGCCTACTTAAAAAGACTGCCGATTGACAAGTTAAAAATAGACCAATCATTCGTTAGAGACATTATGAGCGATGAAAGCGACAGGGAAATTGTCCGCACAATTATTGCTATGGCAAAGAATTTACACATGAATGTCATAGCAGAAGGCGTGGAAACAAAAGAACAAAAAGAGTTTTTAGTTCAAAACGGATGTCATGAAATACAGGGATATTTTTACTATAAGCCTCTACCAATTACAGAAATAAATATAATCCTAAAAAATTAATATGACATTTTGCAATGTTATAAAGCTATAAGAGCTAAAAAATAGTAAAATCCTTTCAATTAAAAAGAAGGCAATATTTATGGCTAAGAAAAAAATTCTCTTTGAGTGTCAACACTGTGGACTTACAACTCCAAAATGGATGGGAAAATGCACAAACTGCGGGGATTGGGACTCATTTGTAGAATTAAGTGAACACCAACAGGAAGTTGTAAAACAGACTAAATCCACATCGTCAGCCTCAGCAAAAGCCATAAGTATCAATGACATAGTTGAAGATGAAGTTTACAGATATTCTTCACTCGATGTGGAACTTGATGGTGTTTTAGGAGGCGGTGTTGTTCCTGGCTCTCTCACTCTCATTGGCGGAAGTCCAGGGGTTGGAAAATCCACACTGCTTCTGAAGATTGGTGCGAACATAGCTTCAACTGATAAAAATGTTCTGTATGTCACCGGAGAGGAATCTGCAAGTCAGATTAAGCTGCGTTCTAACAGACTAAAAGCCAATATGCAATCGCTTTATCTACTAAGTGAAATTCGTCTTGAGCAGGTTTTGGTTGAGCTTGAAAACAGATCATACGACTTTTTGATTATAGATTCTATACAAACACTCTACTCAGAAAACATCTCCTCAGCCCCCGGTTCTGTCACTCAAGTAAGACAAATCACTTTTGAACTGATGCGTATAGCCAAAGAAAAAAACATAGCAATCTTCATCATTGGCCACATCACAAAAGAGGGTTCTATAGCCGGACCCAGAGTTTTAGAACATATGGTTGACACGGTTTTATATTTTGAGGGTGATTCTTCTCAGGAGCTGAGAATTCTCAGAGGTTTTAAAAACCGTTTTGGACCGACAAGTGAGATTGGCGTTTATGAGATGAAGGCCGAAGGGCTTGTTTCTGCTACAGATGTCTCTTCTCGTTTTTTTAACCGTAACTCAGAACAACCGGGTTCTGCACTGACAGTTGTCATGGAGGGTTCTCGCCCAATAATTTTGGAAGTTCAAGCCCTTGTCTCTGAGTCCCACACCTCCAACTCTAAACGCCAGGCAACCGGTTTTGACACGAACAGACTTAATATGCTTTTGGCACTCTTAGAGAGAAAACTAGAAATTCCTCTCTCGGGCTATGATGTTTTTATAAACATCACAGGCGGTATTAAAATCACCGAAACAGCCGCAGATTTAGCAATATTGGCCGCCATCATCAGCAGTTTTCGCGACCGTGCCATTTCTAAAGAGACCGTCTTTATTGGCGAAGTTTCTCTTGTTGGGGATGTACGTGAGGTGTATGCCCTCGATGCGAGGCTAAAAGAAGCAAAAATGCAAAACATAAAAAAAGCTCTTGTCTCTAAAAAACCAATGGACAAAAATACGATTAAAACTTTTGTGGTCGATGAAGTAACAAAACTGCTAGAGTGGTATTAATTTAAACAAGTTTAAAAATTCTTTTGATACAAATGCTGTATAATCACAAAATTTATTTTTAACAAAGGATTTATACTATGGATGCTCAATATAGAGGTGAAGAAAGATACTCAAAATTATCGATTGCATATCAGGGAAAAGAAGAAGGTCAACTGGTATGTTCAACTGTCGATAGAATTGTTGCAAAATATGATATAAAACCTGAAACATACAGCTGTAGTATCTCACATGGAAAAGAAGTCCTCGTAATAGAATATCACGATGATTTAGACCGTGAAGCTGGCCCGATTTTTGAAGAAATCATGAAAGAATTAAATATTGTAGGGTGCGACTAACTCTTTTTTTGTCAATTAAGGAAAAAAATTGAATCTCAGTAAATATGCAAAGGGCAATAAACTCTTTAAAAAGTACTTTAAAGAAAACAAGCAATCTCTTCTCAACCTAGTTAAAAGCGGTCAGTCACCAAAGGCTCTTTTTATCGGTTGTTCAGATTCAAGAGTTATTCCCGACTTAATGATACAATCAAATCCTGGCGATCTTTTTGTTTTGAGAAATGTAGGTAATTTTGTTCCTCCATACAAACCCGATGAAGATTTTCATGCTACGGCTTCGGGCATAGAATTTGCAGTCAGTGTTCTAAAAGTTGAAGAAGTAATTATATGCGGACATTCACACTGCGGTGCTTGTAAATATCTTTATGAAACCATAGATGACCCTTCGCTTATCCATACAAAAAAATGGCTAGAACTTGGAATACCTCCTAAAAAATCTGCAGTTCTTGCCCTTGGAATGAATGCTCCTCGCGAAGATCTTTTAAGATTGACAGAGAAAATGTCCATCATACATCAAATAGAAAACTTGCTTAGCTATCCGAATGTAAAAAAACGTTTTTTAGAAGGAGACTTGCATATTCATGGATGGTATTACAAAATAGAAGATGGCAGCATTGATTATTATGACGCGGACAGTGGTGAATTTTTAGCACTCTATAGCCTAGTGGATGAAGAAAGTACTTTATAAAATTTTATAAATTCCGATATACTAGCAACAAATAATTACATTTTTTAAGGAAAAAATATGGCTGAAAAAGAAAAAAGTGAACAAGAGAGTGCACCGGCAGAAAAAAAATCCGGCAATATGCTTATGATAATCATCATAGTGGTTTTGGTTCTTATTATACTTATTGGTGCTATTGTCGGGATGCTTTTGATGGGTGGAGATGAAGAACAGGCTCCGGAATCGGCTCCGCAGGTTAAGGAAAAGGCTGCCCCTAAAACTTCAACAAGATCAAGTTCATCAGATGATGAAGATAACACAAGAGCACTTAGCGACATCGGTATACTTTACCCTGTGGACACATTTACAGTCAATCTTAAAAGTGATGCAGGACGCAGATACCTCAAAGTAACTCTTTCCCTTGAGCTTGAAGGCAAGGAACTTAGCCTTGAACT
Source organism: Sulfurimonas sp. (assembly GCA_013791885.1). GTDB lineage: Bacteria > Campylobacterota > Campylobacteria > Campylobacterales > Sulfurimonadaceae > Sulfurimonas. The sequence goes on from VMSZ01000024.1 coordinate 16,663, forward strand.
TGACAGTAAATCACCTGTCATAAGAGATAGAATCATCAGAATTTTAACATCTAAAACACTCGAAGAGATTTCCTCGAAAAAAGGGAAACAAAAAATAGAAAACCAAATCATGGACACGTTAAACGCAATGATTACAGACGGAAAAATTAAAGGTATCTATTTCACTGAATTCGTCATCCAATAAATGATAGGTATTGACCTCATTAAAAGCTCCCGCATGGAGAGCTTAATGGAGCGTTTTGGTGAGAAGGCTCTTAAAAAATTTCTCTCCGAAGATGAAATTCTTCTCGTCAAAAACTATAAAACAGCTGCGGGATTTTGGGCACTGAAAGAAGCTTGTTCTAAAGCTTTAGGTGTTGGAATCGGGACTGAATGTTCATTTCATGACATTGTTATTTCTAAAACGCCCAAAGGTGCTCCAACCATTAGCTTGTCGACAAAAGTTGTAGAAATGTTTGGTATTCAAACTACCAGTGTATCTATAACGCACGATGGTGAATATGCCATCGCAGTTGTTGCCATTGAGGCTAAAAAATAGCCTTATCCGCCTCCGACAAAATCCAGCAACTCTAATTTATCACCGTCATTGAGTATATGAGTACTCCATTTATCTTGTTTGACTATGTCCATATTAACAGCTGCAGCCATTACTTTGCCTTCTAAAGAAAGCTCTTTCAAAACTTCTGCAATCGATGCATCTGTATTAAATTCTCTTTGTTCGCCATTAATTATTAGTATCACTTTTTACCTTTTTCATATAATTTTAAAACATCCATTACTGCTAAATTCTTCTTTTCAAGTGCAAATTGGTAGGCCGTGTAACCAGATTTTGATTTTGCTTTATAATCTGCTCCAACATTCAATAAAAATTCTACTATCACAGGATTTCCGCTAAACGCAGCCTGATGCAGAGGCGAAATACCATCTGAATTTTGCAGATTCAAATCGGCTCCTCTTAAAGCTAAAAAACGCACCAGTTCTATATCCTTTTTTTTCGTCGCAAGAATGAGTGGCGTATTTTGGCGATTGTCCTGAGCATTGACATCTGCTCCTGCTTCAACAAGTAAAACAGCCATTTTTAAGTCACTCTTTTTAATAGCTATATGTAATGGTGTCAGCCCTGCAGCGGTCACCACTTCCGTGTCAGCTCCGGCTTTGAGCATTTTTTCTACATCATCATACTGCTCATAATAAACCGCATTATGAAGCGGGGCCCTGCCATCAACTTTATCAGCCGAGGCCACTAGAAACATAAAGGCCAAAATCATTGCTTTAAGCATCTTCTCTTCCTCTTGCTTTTTTGACTCTAATAGTATCTTTTTTAATTGAATCAAAAGCCAATATCAAAACAACATATTTTGAAATTAAAGATGCTAAAAGATTCTATCATGAATGCATTTAGGTATTCACTTAATATAAAATTAACACTTATTAGTTAAAGTCTATTCTTAAAAAATTTCTAAGGTAATAAAATGAAAATTAAATACTCACTCGTTGCTCTTGCTACCCTCTCCGTATTGAATGCTCAAGAAGTAATTCTCGACCCCATAAGTATTACTGCTACAAAAATCGCTACTGCTACTAAGGACATCTCCCAATCAATTGCCGTTGTGGATGAACAAACTATTGATGACAAAAACATCCTAAATATTCAAGAAGCCATCGAAGACATTCCCGGTGTAAACGCAGAATCTTCTACAAACTCTCCGAGTCCTAGGCTCATTATTAGAGGTGCCGGCTTAAAGGCTCGTTATGGAGTAAGAGAAATTATGGTCATGAAAGACGGTGTTCCACTGACCGACCCAGATTCATTTACAAGATTTGACTTTATAGATATGCAGGATGTCTCAAGCATAGAAGTACAAAAAGGACCAGGTTCCATAAACGCAGCAAACACTACAGGCGGTGTTATTCAACTCATTACGAAGTCTGTATTTGAAGAAGATAAAAATAGACTGAAAATTGGTATTGGGAATGATGGTCAGAGAAATATAAACCTCAAAGTACGCGATTCTCTCAGTGAAAATGATTTTGTTTCTGCGACAATCAGTCATAGAAAAATAGACAACAGTTGGAGAGACAACAACGAGTTTGACTCGACACAGATTGGTCTGAAATACGGTCATATATTTAAAGATGACTCGACGATAGAAACAGAGTTCTCCTACACAGAATCCAATATGAACCTTCCTGCTTCTATGACTGCAGAGGAGTTTGAAATTTTCAAAGATACTGGAGAGCAACACGACACGGACTACCAATGGCAAAACAGTGCAAGGGACTCTAAAATATTTGCACTCAATGCAAAATATGAAAAAGATTTAGGAGACGCAGTCTATAAACCAAGATTTTATTTTAACACTTGGGATCATTTTCACCCTGTAACCGGTCTTATTAATGATGCTACAGACAACAATGTTTTTGGAACAGATCAAGAGTTTGAATATATACACACACTTTTTGGAGAAAAAGCTTCCTTAGTTGCGGGTGTAACTGCAAAAATGGACATCTCAAATGATGCGAAAAAGTATGAGTATGCAGACATAAACTATGTTACCACTATGGTTTACAATCCAGTGACACATACTATGGAACCGGTAACTGTTATTGGGAGTACTTATTCAAACGAGAAAGGTGCTTTGGCAAGTGTTGAAGACAGCACAACTATGCTCTATGGTATTTATGCCATGGAAACTTTTGCACTTACAAAAGATTTAACATTTGATGTCAGTACGAGAGTAGATAAATTGACTCTTGCTATTGATGGTTTTAAAACCTCCGACTATGACTATACTGCAAAAAATTATGTAGCCGTAACCGGGGATGACAGATTTATAAATGTCAACAGCAGCTACACACTTTTTTCGGCAAAACTCGGAGCGGTGTATAAACTGACAGATACAACAAATATTTACGCTTCAGTTGCTACTGCGAACCAGGCACCTACAGGAAGTGAAATTGAATCTGCACAAGATGAGGGCATTGATCTTGATAAAAGTACAAGTATCAACTACGAAGTTGGCGTAAAAACAAGAGCAAATAAACTCTCTTACGATTTAGCCATCTACCAAAATGATGTAACAGATGAGATTATCCAAATCTTAGATGCAAATGGCAACTCTATTTATGACAATGCCGGTAAAACGCAAAAAAGAGGCTTGGAAATAAACGCAGCGTATCAGCTTACAAATGAATTAAAACTTGGCGGTGCGTACGCTTTAAGCGACTATAAATTTACAACGTTTAATGAATCAGTTCGAGGTTCTTTAGTTGCAAGAGACGGAAACTATCTGCCATATATTCCAAGAGACCAGTATTCACTTTTTGCCGCACTTAAAATGAAAAACGGCTTCAAGGCGCGTGTAACGACGAAGACCTGGGGTGAATACTATATGGACAATGCCAATACCCAAAAATATGACGGCTACGAGTTTGTAACAGACCTGATGCTGGGGTATGAATATCAGGCACATAATATTCAGCTCAACATTAAAAACATCACGAATCAGTACTACGCTATGGAAGCTCTTAAAGATGTTTATGGAAATGAATCCTACAAAGCAGCGGCTCCTGTCAGTGGTATGTTCACTTATACTTACGCATTCTAGGAGTTAATATGGTAAAGCATCAAAAACGCAGCAACAACGACATCTACAAAATCCCTCTTTTGGGATTTATGTTTAAAAACAAATTTTTCATTCGAGCACTTCAGCTCTGTGTTTTGGCACTCTTTTTTTATGCCATTTTCTTTGGTATTTTATACCCGACTAAAGAAGAAAATATCTTTACAACTGCTGTTTTCTGGTCACTTTTCTGGCCTTTATTTGTCGTTGTAAGCCTCTCTACTTTTGGAAGAGTTTTCTGCGGCATTTGCCCGCATGGCTTTATGGGAAAATACATCACAAAATTTGGTCTCAAGAAAAATATGCCAAAAGCTCTTGCAAACCCTTTCATTGGAGTTTTTTTACTCATTCTTGGGTTTTGGCTGGTCTATTATGTCTATCCGCAAGCTTACAAAACCCCTTTTGCAGCTTCCATACTTTTCCTTGTTTTAACTTTTCTGGCGGTAGTGTTTTTTGCCATTTACAAGGACATGGGCTACTGTAAATCCATCTGTCCAATCGGCACGCTCATGAGAGGCTTTGGTAAAATCTCTTTTACTACTCTTGGAACTTATGAAGAGTCTTGTAAAAATTGTACAACATTCGAGTGTGCAACGGCTTGTTCTTCCAATCTCAAGCCTTTTACTTTTGACAAACGCAACTCTATCACAGATTGTACTTTGTGTATGGATTGCAGCAGTGCCTGTGAAGCCGTCAGTTTTAAACTTGTTCCCCCATCACAGTCCCTCTTTAAAAAGTTTCAAACACAAAAAGCAGAAGTGTGGGCGTTTATCCTTATTACAGCAGCCATAACAATCACTATGAGTTTTCACCATGCGCTTGGACGCGTTGCTATTGCAAGCGAATATCCGTGGGTACAGTTTGGATTATATTTACAAGAAGCAGTAGCCATAAACGGCATCGATTATATCGGTTTTTCCGCTTTATTATTTGCCATGAGCAGCACCATATTTTTTGTTTACAGTGGAATGTACATAGCTTCTAAAGCTCTCAAAGAAGATTTTTCAAAAGTTTTTTATACTTTAGGTTATGCTTTTGCACCTCTATTTATTATAGGCGGTCTTTCTCATACTTACGAATTTTTCTTTTTAGAACACTATAGCAACATTGCCAACGGTTTTATGCAAGGCTTTGGCATAACAGGAGAGGAAGTACAAGCACTTGCGACAAGAAAAGATTCATGGATACATATTTTTTCTCTTTTGAACCATGTAGCCGTAATCTGGGCGCTTATAATCATGTTTAAACGTATAAATTTTTTCTCTGCATCTAAACTTGCTAAAGGTCTTGCGTTTATATCCGCTTCGGCTCTTATATTCTTTTACCTAGGACTTAATGTTTACAAAGTCTATGCTTTTAAAACCTATGGCCTTGTAAAATCAGGTCATAATCATGCTAAAAGCAGTAAACAAAAATTTCAAAGCGTAGCGCTTGAAAAAGCCGTACTTCTTCAAGATGGAGAGAACAGAACAAGCGGAGTAGTTTGCGGTATGGACTTGCCTATGTTTTACAAAACAAACCATAGTGCAACACTTGAGGGCAAAGTAAGACAATACTGTTCGCTGCATTGTTTAGCGGAAGATCTACTTATCAAAAAACTCCCGCTTTTAGCCATTCAGGTTGTGGATGTAGAGAGTTTAAAGTTTATAGATGCTGCAAAAGCATTCTATGTCCTTGGAAGCAGACAAAAAGGAACCATGAGTAAAACAAGCAAATATGCTTTTGAAAAAGAAGAAGATGCAGCTGCGTTTATGAAAAAATATGGTGGAAAAATCCACTCCTTTGAAGAAGCACTCGAAGTTGCAAAAAAAGATTTTACACATTAAAGAGTGATAAATTCTTTTTTTTGCACCTATATTGCTTAAAAAGTTGCTAAAATATACTCATAAATTTTATATTTGGAGCATATTATGTTGAAAATTTATTTTAATGATGATCTTGAAGATACAGACGAAGATGAGTACTATGAGGGCGATGATATATACGCAGATGAAGAAGACCTCGATGAAGATGAATTCTACGAATTAGACGATGAAGAAGAGGAAGAAGATTCTTACTGTGACTAAATGAAGAGTCTGGTCGAAAAATTCGACCGCTTCTTTCTCTGCATTTTAAAAAATTTTATTCTGCCTTCACGAAGAAAATGTATTGTTTTTGCTCATGACTTTCACCAAAACCAATCACGGGCATAGTTGGGTGATTATTTGAAATTTTAACAATCACTTCATACATTAAAGAGTCCATTTCTAAAGAATCAAAACACTTAAGTAAAACCTCTGTAGTAACATTTTCATCTAAAAATCCTAACTGCAGTTGCTTGGAAGCATGTTCTATTGATAGGGAAGTAATAGCTTTTTCGCCTGCGTTTTGAAAATTTCCAAGAGCATCTTCTTTTAACAGCATCACCAAAAGTGAATAATCCTTCGCATTTTCTATATTTTCACGCATATCATCAATCATATCTATAATATATTTCATGTTCACCCTTTTAAAAGTAAAATATTAGCAAAACTCTCATTAACAAGAGAGTATAAATTAAGCTTCTTTGAATTTAAAAACTTAATTACAAACACAAAAAAGATTTTTTAATTATCAGATACAATTCTACAAAAATAGGAGCTGTTTTTATGCCTAAACCAATAAATATATATGAAGAATTAAATGCTCTTGGCGGTATTTTAGAGCCATGCAGTCTGGACCCTTTAACGGGATTTTATAGAAATGGAACGTGCAAGGTTACTGCTGAAAACATTGGGATACATGCTGTTTGCATTTATGCGACTGAAGAGTTCTTATCTTACTCTAAAAAAACGGGAAATGATCTCTCTACACCAATGCCTCAGTACAATTTTCCAGGTGTAAAACCGGGTCAAAGCTGGTGTCTTTCAGGAGAGCGTTTCGCTCAGTCCGTAAAAGACGGCATGGCGCCAAAAATTTTCATTCATTCAACCCACCAAGCAATACTTCAGCTCGTAGATTTAGAAACATTAAAAGCTTGTGCTATAGATTTATAGAGTTATTTGAACCAGTCTGGATTTTTCTGCATATTCTCTTGAAGTCTTTCCTGTTCTGTTGCTGGTAGATTCAAGGTGCTTCCTTGGTCTACAATTTGAATATTTGTTATCTTATTAGCATCATTTCGCACATATTTTAAGACCAATTTGCCATCAGCATACACTTCTTGCTTGATAACTTTAGCATTGTCATTATAAGTTATGCATTCACCATGCAGTTTGCCATTTTCGTATGTTTTAGTACTTTTAACACTTTTGTCTGCTTTGGCAAGAGAATATTTTGTCTCAATGCCGTGTCTTAACTCTTTTACAAAATATTCTACTTTTGCGAGAACACCTTTGACACTGAAATGCTTTACTTCTTTAACGCCCTCTTCTACGTGAATCAGTTCCCTGATGTACGCATCTTTCGCATCATAATAATGCTTTGTAACAAACACCTCGCCTACTTTATAAGTTTCTGTTTTCATATTTTTACTTGGGTAATTCGTTACTTTATATTTTTCTTTCATAAGAGTCCTTGTGAAGCGAATTGTAGCACATTAAAATCTATCTCTATAAAGTTTAAACAGCTATAATCCCCTCAAACATTCAAGGAAATAAT
>VMSZ01000032.1 GCA_013791885.1 Sulfurimonas sp.
ATATGAAAGACACAGAGTAACATTGAGTTCTAAGATTCTTTTGGAACTTTCTGACGTTTTAGATAAGTATAAAATAGAGTTGAAGTCAAACAGTGATTTATCTTTGAAAGAATTGACATTTAATTTACAAAAAGATGATGTTTGCAGTGTAATAAAAGTAGATTTTAGCGAAGAAGATTCGCTTAATATTTTGCAGCTTAGCTAAGAAAAGAAATAGTGGTATAATTCCACTGAAAATTTAGAAGGAATAGTTTTATGGGTAGAGCATTTGAATATAGAAAAGCATCAAAATTAAAGAGATGGGGAGCAATGTCGACCCTGTTTCCTAAACTTGGTAAAATAATCACTATGGCAGCAAAAGAGGGTGGCACTGACCCTGATATGAACTCCAAACTTCGTACAGCAATTTTAAATGCCAAAGCTGAAAATATGCCAAAAGACAATATTGATGCGGCAATAAAAAGAGCAACAGCTAAAGACGCTGCAAATATGCTTGAGGTTAATTTTGAAGGTAAAGCTCCGCATGGGGTTCTGCTCTTTATTGAGTGTGCAACCGACAATAATACAAGGACTGTTGCAAACGTTAAAAGTATTTTAAATAAAAATGGCGGAGAAATGCTGACAAATGGCTCCCTGGAGTTTATGTTTAGCAGAAAAGCTATTTTTGAATTCAACCTCAAAGAGGGAACAGATTTGGAAGAGCTTGAATTAGAGCTTATAGATGCCGGTCTTGAAGAGATTGATGCTGAAGAGGGGATTTGTATTGTAACGGGCGATTATACAAGCTTCGGCACTCTGAATGATGCACTAGAAAGTATGGGTATAGAAATTATTAAAGCTAATCTTGAAAGAATTGCAAATACGCCAATTACTATTAGTGATGAGCAGCAAGCAGACATTGACAAAATTCTTCAAAGACTTGAAAATGATGAAGATGTTCAAACTGTTTTTACTAATATAGCATAAACTCCACATCATGTGGAGATGTATAGATTTATATGAAATTTATCTCAGAACAATTCTCCCAAATACTCGAAGTCAAGCAATCAAAGTTTATAGCATATCTGACACCCTATGATGAGTATGAAAAACTTTTACATAAGCTCAAAGCAGAACATCCAAAGGCAAGACATTTTGTTACTGCGTTTAGGTATCTCAATGAGTATGATCAGATTGTAGAACATTCCAGTGATGATGGCGAGCCCAAAGGTACATCAGGCAAGCCATCGTTAATGGTTCTTCAAGGAAGTGATTTAATCAATACTGCAGTAATCATTGTTCGGTATTTTGGAGGTACAAAGCTTGGTACAGGCGGACTTGTGCGAGCTTATAGTGATGCTGTAAATCTTGTTATAGAAAGCTGTGATTTTTTTGAGTATAAAAAAGAAAAAGAGCTGCAAATATCTATTGCATACACACATGTCAGAATGCTAGAATATGAGTGTGAAACTTGTGAAATTAGAATAGTTGATAAAGATTTTGGAGATAGTGTCACATACATACTCAGAGCGAGTGAAGAGAATATGACACTATTTGTACATAAGGTTCAAAGATTGGCGGAGATCTTGGAGTAAATAGAAGAAAAACTTCTATCTAGCCTCTTCCCTGAACAGCGTTCCCCATATCCCACATAGGCAAGAAAATACCAAGTGCAAGCAAGATGACCATCGAGGCAATGATAAATAACATTACAGGTTCAATGGCTTCTGAAAGACCGTCTATAATGGCGTCAAAGCGCATTTTATAGTACTCTGCAACTTTTTTAATCATTGCATCAAGGGTACCGCTGTCTTCGCCTGCACGTACCATTTGAATAATCATATTCTCAAATAATTCCGTATCTTGTAAACCTTTGTTTAAGGTGCCGCCTTTTTCAACAGTAACTCTGACAGACAAGAGTCTGTTTTTTAAAGGTAAAGAGTCAATCATAGATATGGATGTATCGAGGGCTTCAGCTATAGGAATACCGGCACGAATAAGTTCGGAGAAGACGAGTGTAAATCTGCTCAATGTAGAGAACTTAATAATGTTATTTATAAGATAAGTCTTTAAGAGAAATTTGTGCCAGCCAAAGCGGATATTGTAGTGGTTGTTTACAAGATACTTGAAAATCATAAACGCAAGAAACAATGTGGCTAAAACATAAAGTCCATAATTATTAAAAAGATGTTCCAGCGTTAAAAGAATTTGTGTTGGAAGAGGAAGTTCTGCATGAAGCTCTTCAAAAATGGCTTTGAATTCCGGAACAACATAAGATATCAAGATTGTAAACGCAACAGCCATAGCTATCATAACATTTCTAGGATAGGCCATAGCTTTTTTAAATTTAATAACGTTCGCACGGATTTCTTCGAGCATATTTGCTAATGCATAGAGTGATTCATCAAGATTACCTGTTTTTTCGCCAAGTTGCACCATGGCAATTGCGAGATTACCGAGCTCAAAACGAAAATTCTCCATAGAAGCAGACAAAGAGTGTCCTGCGTTTATATCATCAGCAAGTTTGCTAAATACAATATTAAGTGCTTCATCCTGTGTAGATACAGCTATTTCATGTAATGAATCATGTATGGAGATACCTGCATTGGTCATAACCGCCAATTGTCTAATGGCAGCTATTAGAGCATCAGGTCGTATTTTTCTTTTTTTAATGTTTTGAAGAAAAGTTGTTTTAAATCTTTTCAACTGCGCTTCAAGCGGCTCCTCGGCTTCAACAACCTTAATAATAATGCCGGAAAACTTTATCTTTGCAAAATCATTAGCAGCTTTTCTATCTTCCGCATAAAGACCGATAGTTTCTTTTTTTCCCTTTGTAAATACTGTTGCGATAAAATATTTCATCCTTTTGCCACCTTTAAGACTTCTTTGAGACTTGTAATTCCATCTAGAGCTTTTTGAATACCATTTTGATATATACCAATAAAGCCTTCCTTAACTGCAAGCTCATGTAAGGCTTCTTTAGAAGCGCCTTTTGCAATAAGTGCTGAGAGTCCTTCTGAAATATTTAAAACTTCACAAATCATCTCTCTCCCCATAAAGCCACTATCATTGCACTCTCTACAGCCTTTGCCGGTATAAAATATTGCATCTTCCGGGATAAGTCCATCTAACTCTTCTAGCGTTGAGGCTGGAATGATTTCTTCTTCCTTGCAGTGTAAGCAAATTTTTCTTACAAGTCGCTGTGCTTGTATAGCAACAAGTGCCCCGCTGATAAGATAGTGCTGAATTCCCATGTCAACCATACGAGGAATAGCGCTGATAGAATCATTCGTATGAAGCGTAGAGATAACTAAGTGACCAGTAAGAGCAGCTTTAATGGCAATCTCAAGGGTTTCCTGATCACGAATCTCGCCTATCATGATTTTATCCGGGTCTTGTCGAAGTATTGAACGTAGTGCATCTGCAAAACTCAGACCAACTTTTGGATTCACCTGAACTTGCTGGATAAGGTTCATCCTGTATTCTACAGGGTCTTCGACTGTAATGACTTTATCTTCAACATTTCTAAGTTCATTAAGTGCGCCATAAAGTGTGGTTGTCTTACCGCTTCCTGTTGGCCCTGTTACTAAAATGATTCCGTAAGGTGCTTCAAGACCTTTCAAGAATTTATGATAACTTACACTATCCATTCCGGCATCTTCCAATTTAACAAGAGCTTTTTGCTTGTCAAGAACACGCATTACAATTGATTCTCCATAAAGAATAGGGAGCGTTGAAATACGAAAGTCGTATTCTCTTGCACCTACTAAAGTTGAAAAACGTCCATCTTGAGGTTTTCTTTTTTCAGCAATATCTAAATTTGCCAAGAGTTTTAGTCTTGAAGCAAGAGGAGGGTAGATAGATTTTTCAAAAATAAATATTTCTGAAAGTTTTCCATCTATACGTCCGCGAACAACACAGTTTTTTTCTGTAGGCTCAATATGTACGTCACTTGCCCGACCGTTAATACATGATTTTAAGATAACATCTATTAATAAAAGAATGGAAGAAGCTTCTTGCTGTTCTTCTATGGAACTTATAGAATTCAATTCATCTTTTATTTTTTTGACTAAGCCTTTAACACTGTCTTTGAGCTCGGCTTTAAAAAGATAAGAAGAGATCTGCTTTTTTGTTGCTAGTGCGATTTTAATAGGTTTTCTTGGAAATAATCTCTGAAGCGATTCTTGAGCATTAATATCTAGCGGATCATTAAAGGCCACACTTACGCTCATGTCATCTTCAAATATTGGAATAGCATTGTGTTTTTTAAGTTGGGCAAGGGAAACATTGCTTGTAAGTTGATAGTCCATATCTATTGAGTCTAAATCAACAAAGAGAATATCAAGTTCATGTGCGAGTTTTTCTAAAACGGCTTTTTCGCTGATGTAATCATAATTATCAATAATAGAGAGACTATAAACACCATCTCTTACCTGTTGAACAATGAAACGAACTAGTCTGTCCATAGTCATAAATCCAGAAAGAGTAATATCACGTAAAATTAGATTGGGATGTATACCCTTTGCAAGTAGTCTGTCAACTTGCCCCTTCATTATAGAGCCATTAGCTAGTAAATCATTTGTTATTCTATCCACAATTGTTCCTACCAATAGATGTGACTTTTGATGGCTATTGTATCATAAAACTCTTCAATAACCATTTTACTGAGTTTGCCATCTTCAAGCACATAGAGCTTGTATGAGAGTCTTTTATCTATTGGGTCATCAAATATATATACAGATCTTTTATCGTGTTTTCCTAGCTTAATATATAAGTCAAAAACTTTTGAGAGTACATAGTCTGTTGTAGGCAAATTGAGTGAAAGTAGATTATAATCATCAACAAGTGCATGATAAAGTAATTTTTTTTGCATCAAAATAATAGCAAAATAAGCAGAATTAGCACGGGCCTCTTTGGAATATTTTAACATAGCAATTGGTATTGCCAATCTGTCAATGTAGTCTGAATATAGGCAGGAAAAAGAATATAAAGATAAAAAAGCATCATCTTGTTTGTAATATTTAAAATTTTCAAAGCCTAGGTTGCATGATTCATCGTATTTATTATTTTGAAAGAGACCTAGCATATCTTGTTTTACATCTGCATAGAGACTTATAAAAAGCAATAAAGATACGATTATTTTCATTTAAATTTTCCTGAGAGAATATCATTAAGCAGCAGATTGGCACGATTTGAATTTGTGTGTTTAATATAGTCTCGTAAAACTTTGACAGCCTTGTCTTTTTCGTTGAGTTTTACAAGAGATTGTGCAAAAAGAATCCAGCTCGCTTCTATATCTTTATTTAATTCATTGGTGATAAGAGAATAATTGTAGGCATTACGGTACTCGCCTAATTCATAATATTTTTTTGCTATAAAGAGACTTAGAGCCGGATTATTGTTTTTTTTAAACCGTGTAATAATTTCTTCTATATCACTATATTCATTTTGTCTTTTTATATTGATAGTATTTACTTGATGATCTTCTTCTTGAACTCTTTTTTCCTCAATAATAATCGGTTGTGTGAGCACTGTTTCTTCAATATACTCAGGAGTTGGTGCACTTTGATGTGGTGTTTCAACTTTTACTACAGGAACTGTCGCTTGAGTTTTATTGTACGAAACATCCTCATGTTGTATATTTTTAATAAAATTCATTGAGGGTGCTATAAGAAGTTTTTGCTCTGTAACAGTTGGCGTTTGACTCTTTGGCGCTTCGAGAATTACATTTTCCTGAGAAGGTGTATTAAGAACTCTCTCTGCAACTACGGGCTGTATTGGTTCTGGTGCTTTTTTCTCCTGAATTTCAACGTTTAGTATTGCTTTTGGCTTTGCAGAAGCTTCGACTTCTAAATCCATATTATTAAAATAGTTAGAGTTGAGGAGAATGTAAAGTAATATAATAATTAACGTAGAACTAATTACTATAACAACATGAGGAATATAAGACTTAATCTTATATTTGAGCCATTTATGCTCAAGTTCATTAGTATTAAGCATGTAATAGACCTGTATGTAATGCTGACATTTCAATGATTTTACTTGAAACAGTGTTTGTTTTCAGTGTGTAGAGTTTTTGATTGCTTTCATAAGTTGTATAAATATCAAAGAGAGTGTAGAGCAGTTTATTTGTGTCTCTATAATTTCCTCGCGTGATTTTATGGATTAAATTTACAGATTTATTGGTAAACATATTTGCACTGTCAAAACAGTTTGCTTTCATAAGTTTCTTCTGAATATAGATTTTGAGTTCACCGCTGGAAGCATTTTCCAGCTCTATGCTCTCCCATATTCTTGTTTGAAAATGTTCCTTTGCTATGATGTCCTCTTTTTCTGTTTTGTGTAGAGTAATTACAAACTTCACACTTCTAGTATCTGAAAGAAGTCTAATTTTTTCCATTTGCTGATTTGAGTAGAGTTGCGCTTCATCAAGTAGAATTATTGGAATAGAGCCAAGAGAACTTTGTTCTACAATTTTCATGAATTGCGTAAAGTTTAATTCACCTCGATAGTTTACTGAAAAAATATCTTGTGCTAAAGTTTTAAAAAACTCACTCTCATCCAAGATTGGAGTTTTATAAATAAACATAGGCTGTGTCAATGAGATGTCGTGGTACAATTTGTTTAAAAACATACTCTTGCCGGTCCCTGGCTTTCCATAAAGAAGAACCATTTTAAGAGGTTTTTTTATGGAATCTTTAAGAGACTGATATATGCTCGAGATGCGATCAAGCTGTATGTAGTCTTTGGCATTTACAGTATCCAAAAAAACATCTTTTGAATTTTGAAAGATGTTAGAATTCATATATTGCCTTATTGTTTATCGGTTTTTTCTAAATTCGTTCTATTGTTTTTAAGAAGGTCGTTCGAAAGACCTTCATAACCCAAATCTGACAGAGACAGTGAATTGTTTTCTCTTTGAATAATATGCGGTTCTATAATTATGACCAATTCTTGAACCACTTTTACATTTGCGTCATATTTGAAAAGGTAATTGATAACCGGGATATCCCCTAAAAGTGGTACTTTATTTGTTTCCTGAGTATTTTTAGTATTAATAAGACCACCTAGAATAATTCTATTTCCGTCTTTAACAGTAACAACAGATGAGAGTTGGCGACGATTTAAGTCTGGCGGCATATCTCTACCTGTGTTGGACTCTTGCGATATATCGACATTAGTTTCAGAGAGAGAAGGATTAATAATCAGAGTAATAGTATTATCGTCAGCTATCTCTGGAGTTATCGATAATAACACACCTGCAAATACGGATTGTACATTCTCGTTGGTACCTTGTGTCCCCGATGTTCCTGTAGCAAGAGTTTCTGTGCTAGTTAGTTTGTAAAAGTACTCCGTTCCTGCAGTAATTAGAGCAGGTTGGTTGTTGAGAGTAAGAACCTTAGGATTAGATATTGCAGTAACATCTCCTTGCGTTTGAAGAAATTTTATTACTTCATTTAATGTTCCGCCAGCTTTAAAACTTACGAGACTTGCTGCACCGTTGATTGCATCCGCAGCAATCTGTGTTTCTGTAATATTTACTCCCTTGCCATCATCTTCCCAAATAGATACATTCTTATTTTGAAGTTTATGCACACTTAATTCTACATTTTGTAGTGCATATATTTGTTTCCAGTCAATACCGGTTGTTTTGGAATCTGACATAGTTACACTTAATAATTGAACATCTATAAGTACTTGTAGCTGTACTTTGTCTTGGAGTTTTTTAAGATAATCCTCAAAACGTTTCATTTGTTTTGTCGTTGCAGTAATAGTTATAAGGCCGGCATTTTTATTTATAATGGGTGTTTGTGCAATATATGTATCTTGTGGTCTATTGAGCACTCTTTGAAATTCTAAATCTAGCTCTTCCCAAAATTTTACTTCATCTGAGCTTTCAATTTTTATACCTGATTGTGCCCCTGATTGTTTATTAGCGCTGTTTGCCCCACTCGCGCTTCCAGTCATACTTGTACTCATGCCTGCTCCACCCATCATCCCTTGTTGATTAGACTGAGAACTGAGTGTTATATCTGTGCTTCCCGTACCCTTTCTTTGTGAGAGTACATAATCTATATTAAAGACTTTTGTTGTCAAGTAAGATATTTTAAGTACATTGTTCTCCAATATATAAGAAAGGTTGTTTTCGTTTAAAACAATACTTAAAACTTCATCAATAGTTAGATTCTTTAAATGAGTTTTGTTAAGCTTGGTATTTAAAAACTCTTCAGCATGAGGATCAGTTACAATTATGCTAAATTGACATTCATCACTTAATTGTTCAATGAATTCAATGATTTTCGTGTCTTTCGTAGAACTGATGCTAAAAAGTTCGTAAGAACAATCTGCAAAGGCACTGCCAGATAAAAGAAGAGCTAATATTGCTGAGTGAATTTTTCTATTAACGAGTTTCATTTTTAGTTCCTACTTGTTTTTAAATTTTAAATTTTTACTATTGCTTTGTGTGCTAAGCGTTAGTTTTGTTTTTTTACTTCTTAAATTAACAGATTTCGTGTTAATCGCCAGTAGTTTATAGCCATGAAGGGTGTCGCCAACCTTGTACCACTTTCCATTTATAAGCGCAGTATCATTCATAATGGCCGTTAGGCGTAAAACAGGCGCACTCTTTACTTCGCTTTTGAATACAAATGAATTCGAAGCTGCAGGATTACCTTTTATGACACTCTCCGCAGGCTTTTTTAAAAAAATAAAAGGGTCACTGAGGGATGAAATGGCTGCAGCAGTTATTCCCTCCCTCGGTGGTTTTATTGAGTCTATCTGTTTATCAACCCAGGCAAGTTCATTAGAACTAAGCCCAGATACTAAGGCAACAAAGCTGACTATTAGTATTTTTTTCATTAGTAGGTAATCCCCCAAACTGAGATATTTAAATCAGAGTTTAATCCATTTTCGGCTGTTATATTAAAGTCATGCAGGTCAACAACGAGATCGCTTTGTTCAAGTGAATTAATAAAGCTTAACGTATTTTTATAATCTGCGACAGCTTTGACTGTAATATCAAGAACATGGCCAAAAGAAGCGTTTGTTTGCGCAAGTTGATTTGTAAAGTTTAAAATTTTAACATCATATTTTTTTGCATTTGTTGAAATAGAGTGAAGATACTCTCCCCATGCTCTTTCATCATATATTAAAAAAGAGATGGCCTCAATTTTATTTTTAATATATGCATTATTGTCTTTATGCATAATCATTTCATTGCCTGCCTGCAAAGTTTCTGCTTCAAGTTGTGCTATTTTTTCTTCAGTATTATATTTGAGATATAAATTATCATTTTTTATATTTGTTTCTACGACAATTATTTCTTTATTTTTTGTTTCAAAGTTTTCAAATGAACTTTCCCAAAAAAATAGATACGAGATTGCAAATAAAACAGCAAATATCATAGCATAAGTCATATAAACGTCTTTTTGACTTTTTTCTTTAAAACTGTGGTCTATCTGGTGTAGTAAATCTTCAATACTTGTTTTCATAGTAATTCAACCTTTAATTTACCAAAGTATTTTTTCGACTCTTCTTCATAAGATATCTCATGCAATGAAAATCTAAAAACACCTTGATGTGCTTTAGTTAAATGTTCAACTAGCTTTGTTATTTTTTTGTCATTTTCTGAAACCAAATTTAGAGTAAGTTCTTTTATAGATTCCTTCTCATTATAAGAAAGTGCTTCAAGTCTTACTTCATATTCATTCAAATCTTTTGTAAGAGTAGACAAAAGCTTAGCTTTCATAGGATAATTCGCTTTCACATCATGTATTTTGATCAGAGTGTTTTTCTTGTCTGTATATTCATCTTTTTCTTTGTTTAAAAGCGCTAAAGCTTTTTCTTTGTCAGCTTCTTTATTTTTTATAGTTGCTTCACGGGTAATTTTTATATTATGTATTTCTGCATATTCCTGAGAAAGCAAATTATATTGTAATGTTTGTGCATAAGTTAGTATCCAGTATGTGATTGGGTATGCAAATGCAATTGCGATGGAAGCAGCAATAACTATAAGAAGCTTACCACTCTCACGTTTTGAAAATTGCGGAGGGCGATGAAAAACTGTAAAGTTAGTTTCATATTTTTCACTCAATGGCAAAGTAGTATAAATATGCATAAGAGCATGCATTTGCTCAATAAACACATCATTGCTTTGAAATCCATAGTTAAAATTAAAATCGCTTGCTTTAATGTTTAATTCTACCTCAATCATCTCATCTAAAGTTGTAATCATCGGAACCTGAGCGCCAATGTATATATGTTCTATCTTTTCTAGCTCAAAGGCTCTTTTTAAATAAGTAAGAATATCATTAATATTTGCAAAAAGCTCTTTATA
>VMSZ01000070.1 GCA_013791885.1 Sulfurimonas sp.
AGGTAATTTAATGGAAGAAACTAATCTCGTAGTGGAAGGTGTAAAGTTTATGTTTTTAGGAATGGGGGCTGTTTTCCTGTTCTTGACATTAATGATTGTAACGATGAACATCATGTCGTATATCATTCATAAATTTTTTCCGGAACCTCAAAAAAGCGTAACATCAAATGTTGAAACTCAAAAAGACAACAAAAAAATAGTAGCAGCAATAACAGCAGCAATAGCTCATCACAGACAAGGGTAAGGATTACAATGGCTAAAAAATTTATAGACATAATGGATACAACTTTTAGAGATGGTTTTCAGTCAGTTTTCGGCGGTCGCGTACTAATGAAAGATTTTTTTCCAGCTGTAGAAGCTGCAAAAACTGCCGGAATAAATCACTTTGAGTTTGGCGGAGGAGCAAGATTTCAATCTTTGTACTTCTACTTAAGAGAAGATGCTTTTGAGATGATGGACGAATTTAGAAAAATTGTTGGTCCTGATGCAAACCTTCAGACTTTAGCTCGCGGTGTTAACACAGTTATGCTTGATACAGGTTCAAAAGAGCTGATTGACTTGCATGCAAAAATGTTTAAAAAGCACGGGACAACTACAGTTAGAAATTTTGATGCATTAAATGATGTTGAAAATCTAAAATATTCTGGTGAGAGAATCGTGCATCACGGACTTAAGCACGAGGTTGTTGTGACAATGATGGATTTACCTCCAGGATGTCACGGTGCACATACCGTAGAGTTTTATGAAAAAACTTTACGTGAGATTTTAGACAGCGGCATTCCTTACAGTAGTATCTGTTTTAAAGATGCATCTGGAACTTCTAATCCTCAAAAAGTATTTGAAACTATTAAAATGGCTAGAAAACTTATTCCTGAAGGAACGCATCTTCGTCTTCATACGCATGAGACAGCCGGTGTTTCTGTTGCTGCGTATATGGCAGCTCTTGAAGCGGGTGTTGATGGTATAGATATGGCAGCTGCTCCAGTTTCTGGCGGTACAAGTCAGCCTGATATTTTAACGATGCTTCATGCTACTAAAGGTATGGATTATGACCTTGGTGGTTTAGAGATTAATAAAATACTAACGTATGAAAAAGAGTTGGCATATTGTCTCTCTGATTATTTCATGCCGCCAGAAGCTACTATGGTTTCTCCGATTATTCCTTTCTCACCAATGCCTGGCGGTGCTTTAACTGCAAATACGCAAATGATGAGAGATAACGGAATCTTAGACAGATTTCCAGAAGTTATTGCTGCTATGACGGAAGTTGTTGAAAAGGGTGGGTACGGTACTTCTGTAACTCCTGTTTCTCAGTTTTATTTCCAACAGGCACTGAATAATGTAATGCAAGGTCCATGGAATGCTATTGCTCCAGGTTATGGAAGAATGGTTCTTGGTTATTTTGGTAAAACTCCTGTTGCTCCGGATCCTGAAGTAGTAAGAATTGCTTCAGAAAAGTTAGGATTAGAACCTACAACTGAAAAAGCTCTTGATTTGGCAAATGCAGATGAGACAAAATCTCTTGCAAACTGGATTAACAAGCTTAAGGAAGAAAATATAGAAATTACTGAAGAAAATATCTTTATTGCTGCTGCATGTCAAGAAAAAGGTATCGCGTTTTTGCAAGGCAAAGGCGAGTTAAATGTTCGTAAAATATCAGAAATGAAAACAGAAAATGATTGTGAAGGAAATTCAGAGATGGCAAGTGGAAATTATACAGTAGTAGTAGACGGACAAAAGTTCAGTGTTCAAGTAGCAGAAGGTGATGCAAACATCCAAGTAACAGCAGTAAATGGTGAAAGTGTAGCTCCTACGGCTGCTCCTGTCTCTTCAGGTGGAAATACTTTAGATATTAAAGCTCTTTTACCGGGCAGTGTTTGGAAAATTGTTGCTAATCCGGGCCAGAGTGTAAATGAAGGCGATGTTATTTTG
This sequence comes from Sulfurimonas sp., assembly GCA_013791885.1. Lineage (GTDB taxonomy): Bacteria > Campylobacterota > Campylobacteria > Campylobacterales > Sulfurimonadaceae > Sulfurimonas. The sequence goes on from VMSZ01000070.1 coordinate 1,933, forward strand.
ATTTTAGAATCAATGAAAATGGAAATAGATATTGTCGCACCAAGAGGCGGTGTAGTTAAATCTATAAATGTTGCAACAAACGACAAGGTAGTCGAAGGTCAAGTTGTCGCATTGTTAGGATAACAAGATGAGAAAAACTATAATAAAGTTCTTTGCATTTTTTATATTGATAGGATTTGGTTCACTATTTGCAAATGAAATCCAGACACCTGAAGTAGGGAGCAGTTCTGCACATATGGAAGAGACTTATAAAGCACAGCCATTCATGGATATGATTGACGGTTTTTTAACTTCTACGGGTGTTAGTGCATTGATAGAACCGCGCGCTGATGAGATGAACTCTCATGGCGAGCCTATCAGTGATTTCCATAAGTCATGGGGACGTGTAATTATGATTTTAATTACATTTTTACTTTTCTACTTAGCAATTGCTAAAGGTTTTGAGCCATTGCTTCTTTTACCTATTGGTTTTGGAGGTCTTTTAGCGAATATTCCTCTTGCCGGTATTGGAGGAGATACAGGATTTTTAGGTATTATTTACCATATGGGTCTCTCGAATCAGCTTTTCCCAATACTTATCTTTATGGGTGTTGGCGCAATGACTGACTTTGGTCCACTTTTATCAAACCCTAAAACAGCACTTCTAGGTGGAGCTGCTCAGTTTGGTATTTTTGGAACTCTTGTTGGAGCAGTTGCCTTATCACAATATACAACTTTGTTTGACTTTACACTCAAACAAGCGTCTGCTATTTCTATTATTGGTGGAGCAGATGGTCCGACGTCTATTTTTATTGCGACAAACCTGGCGCCGGAGTTACTTGGAGCAATTGCAGTAGCATCATATTCATATATGGCAATGGTACCTATTATTCAGCCTCCAATTATGAAAGCATTAACAACAGATGCGGAGAGAAGAATTAGAATGACGACATTGCGTCACGTATCTCGTTTAGAGAAGTTAATTTTCCCTATTCTTGTACTTGTGCTTGCAATTCTCATTCTGCCTGATGCTACGCCACTGATTGGTGCGTTTATGTTTGGTAACTTTCTAAAAGAAAGCGGTGTTGTTGATAGGCTCTCAGACACAATGCAAAATGCGCTTATAAACATAGTTACTATTTTCTTAGGTCTTGCCGTTGGTTCAAAACTTGCAGCAGATCAGTTCTTAGTACCGGATACTTTGGCTATTCTTGCCCTTGGTATTGTTGCGTTTTCTGTTGGTACTGCAGCGGGTGTCATCATGGCGAAGATTATGAATCTTTTCCCAGGGCATAAAGTAAACCCGCTCATTGGTTCTGCAGGTGTTTCAGCTGTTCCTATGGCAGCCCGTGTATCAAATAAAGTTGGTATGGAATATGACCGTACAAATATGCTTTTAATGCACGCAATGGGTCCAAATGTTGCAGGGGTTATCGGTTCGGCTGTTGCAGCCGGTATATTAATCTCATTATTTCAGTAACAAGTGTTACTGAAATAAAAGGCTAGTAAGGAGAAACTGTTATCTCTTCTTACTGGATTTGGCTAGAGAAGAGAAATAATGAGTGGTATAATCCCATGACTTTTAGTCTTATCGATAAATCCGTTTGCACCTAAAACTTCAGATTCTCTTTTATTATTTTCTCCTGTCATAGAACTGTTTACAATTATAGGAATCTCTTTTGAATAGGGATTGCTTCTAATCATTTTAATGACTGTAAACCCTGACATCTCGGGCATCTCAATATCTGTAACAATTGCAGGAATATCTTTAGCATTTTCACCTAAAGAAATTACATAATCTAGAAGCTTTTTACCATTGTCAAAAAGTTTCATATCAATTTTTGCATTTGCAAATATTTGGATAAGAGCTCTTTGCGCTGTCTTTGAATCTTCTGCAATTAAGACTGTACCGTTTTTAAGCTTTTGAGGAATTACCAGGTTTTTGATAACTTCACTGTCTTTTATAACATCAACCATAGCGTGAGGTATAACTTGAGATAAAAGTTTTTCATAATCAAGAATAAGACATAAACTTCCATCTTCCAATCTGGTGTCATTCATAACGACACCGTCTTCTTTAAGTCTATAACTGTCTGGGGCATGCATCTGATTCCAGTTCTTTTTTATAACTCTGTACGCAGACATAATTCTGAGTCCTATGATAATACCATTAAAGTCACATATGAGTATGTTGGATCTTGTTATCTCTTCTTTTGTAAGCGTGACATTTAACCATTTTGGGAGATTTAAAATAGGTATTTGTAATCCCCTAAGTATAATAGTTCCTTCAAGAAGTGGGCTGGAAGAGGGAATTTGTGTTAAATAATGATTCTTAGATTCTACAACCTCTCTCGTTTTAAAAACATTTATTGCATAGTATGCTGAAGCGGATAAATCACTAACTCTGAAGACCAAAAGTTGAAGTTCATTATTTTTAGCAAGATTTGTAGCGGCATCAACTTTATCTAAAACAGACATATTTACCCTTTATTGAAAACTTCCTCAATCATACCTAAAATCTAATGAATAATGATTAAATATTAATAATGAAATGGTAAAATATTTCCAATTATACACGAAGGGTGAGAAAGTGAAATTTATTATTATTTTATTGTCTATGTATTCATTTTTATTTGCAAAAGTTTATTATTCTAAAGTGGAACCTTATGAGGTACGCAGTATCTCTTCCAATGTTTCCGGTCTTGTTCTTTTTGTAGATGAAGACAGTTTAGGTAAAAAACTTTCAGAGAAAGTATATTTAAAAATAGACTCTGAACTTGATGTAGATGAACTAAAATCTGTGCAAAATAAGCTCAAATACATTAATGACACTATTAAAGCAAATGAGTCAATTTTAGTGAATTTAAAAGAGTCTTTGAAAAGAAAAAGAGATAATTACAAACAGATAGAATCTTTGAAAATTAAGTCTCGTGTCGAAAAAGACAGAGAGTTTTATGATCTTGTTACTAGCGAGAATTTGTATCTAAATACTCAAAAAGAGATTAATAATTTGAAAATCCAGATGGCTGACTTGTCACACAGACAAACGCAGCTCCAAAGAAGTATCAAAGACAAAAATCTAAGTGATAAAGGCTTTGTTCTATACTCATTATCTGTAAAACCGGGGCAGGTTGTAGGTGTCTCTACGCCTCTTGCAAAAATTGCAGATGTTTCAAAAGCGATTTTGACGATTTATCTTGATGAAGCAGATGTGAAAAATGCTACCAAAAGATTGATATACCTTGATGATGTGAAAAGTAAGTATAAAATTTCCAGAGTTGTAAGTATTGCCGATGAGAAAAATATTTCAAAATATATGGCTCAAATTATTATTGATTCTCCAGAACTCTTTTCAAAGCTTGTAAAAGTTGAAGTAAAAGAGGAGTTATAAGGTGAATGACATCACTGCATGTTCTCTCGATTGCTATGATACCTGCACAATAGCTTACAAAGACGGAAAGCTCGAAGGTGCCAAGGATTGGCACACCCAGGGTTTTTTGTGCCCTCATATGAATCATTATGATAAATATGAGACTATAACTGCTCCGCGATATAAAGGCGAAGAGATAAGTTTGCAAAGAGCGCTTGAGCTCCTTAAAGAGATGTTGCTCAGCTGTAAAAAAGATGAGATATTGCACTATCGCGGGAATGGAAACTTTGGATTGATGCAAGAGGTGAGTGATCATTTTTTTGCCTCTTTTGGAGCAACCTTAACAGATGGAAACCTTTGTGATGGAGCTGGAGAAGCAGGAATTATAGAAGGAAGAGGCTCAAATAAAAATATGCCTTTTTCAGAAATAAAAAAATCAGAAGTAGTTATATTTTGGGGACGAAATCCTCATACTACTTCGAGCCATCTTTTACCTTTGCTAAAAGATAAAACTATTATTGTCATAGATCCTGTAAAAACAAAAATTGCAAAAACGGCTGACTTGCATATACAGATAAAACCTCGTGGTGATTTTTATTTAGCCATGATGCTGAGTCGTTTTTTACATATAGAGCATGGGTATGACGAAGAATTTTTACAAAATTACGCAAGTGAGTATCAAGATTTTTATGAACTTACTCAAACTATACGTATCAAGGCAACTTTAGAAAATATAGATGTTACATTGGGACAGATAGGAAAAGTTTTAGAGCTAATCCGAGGTAAAAAAGTTGCAATAGTCTGTGGAGTCGGAATACAAAAATATAGTGATGGCGCAGATATTATGCGTGCTATTGATGCTTTTGCAGTTTATTTGGGTCTTTTTGGAAAAGAGGGGTGCGGGGTTGCCTATTTGGGCCATTCTAAAGAGAAAATTGTATCGCCGTTTTATACAAAAGCCAAGAGAATTTCTAAGGTCAACACTGATTTTGCAAAATTTAAAACGGTGTTTATACAAGGTGCGAATCCTCTTTCACAGATGCCGGATACACTCAGAGTCAAAGAGTCCTTAAGCCAGGTAGAGAATGTTGTTTATTTTGGTCTTTACGAAAATGAAACCAGCGACAGGGCCGATTTAATTATTCCTGCGAAGAGTTTCTTGTATAAAAATGACATTAGAACCTCTTATGCGAATAACTTTCTTCTTAATATGAATAAAGTTGCCCAAAGCGATGTCGGAATAAGTGAGTATAATTTGAGTGCCTATTTATGCAAAGAGTTTACGGTTGAACTTCAAAGCGAAGAAGAGTATTTAAAACATTTTAAAAATCATGGAGTACAGAAGATAGACGGTTCTTTACAGGTTGAAGGCATAGAAGAGATTCCATATGCGGAAGGTTTTGACACAGATGATGGTGAGTTTGTTTTTTTAGAGGAGTTTGATACAGACTCAAATCCGGATGATAGACTTTTTTTGATAACTCCAAAAAGTCCTCATAGTTTAAATTCTCAATTTAAACGCGAGAAGAGTGTTTATCTTAACAGTTCTCTCGGATTTGATGAGGGAGAAAGGATTACTGTTTCCTCATCCAACGGAACTTTGAGTTTAGAAGTCAAACATAATGATGATTTGAGACCAGACTGCGTTTTGATTTATAGTGGTACAGCGGGTGTGAACAATTTAACGAGCTCAAAACACTCTTTAGATGGAAAAAATGCGATATATCAAGAAAATAAAGTGGAGATAAATAGATGAATATACAAGAATTAGATAAAAAATATGTGTTACCAACGTATGCAAGAGCAGATGTAGAGTTTGTGAGCGGAAAAAATGCGAGATTAGTAGATGCTAATGGCAAAAAATACATTGACTTTACTTCGGGTATTGCTGTTGTGAGTGTTGGACATGGAAATGAGAGACTGACAAATGCAATATGTGAGCAAATCAAAGATATGATGCATATGTCAAACCTTTATTACATTGCACCTCAGGCAAAAGCTGCTCAGAAAATCGTAGAAGCAAGCGGATACGATATGAAGTGTTTCTTTGGAAACAGTGGTGCAGAGGCGAATGAAGGGGCCATAAAAATAGCAAGAAAACATGGTGAAAGAGATGGCCAGGTAAAGCAGTATAAGATTATTACACTCAACCACTCTTTTCATGGTAGAACTATAACAACCGTAAAAGCAACGGGACAAGAGAGTATGCACAACTACTTCGGTCCTTTCCCGGATGGTTTTGTTTATGCAAACGGTATAGATGAGATTGAAAGTCTATTGGATGACCACACTGTAGCAGTTATGATAGAACTTGTTCAGGGTGAGGGCGGAGTCCAACCGCTTGATAAGCAAAAAGTGCAAGCCTTAGCTAAATTACTGAAAGAAAAAGGTGTCTTGTTGATGGTAGACGAAGTTCAGACGGGCGTTTACAGAACAGGAAAATTTTTAGCTTCAAATTATTATGAGATAGAACCGGACGTTATTACTTTGGCAAAAGGTGTTGGCGGCGGAGTTCCTGTCGGTGTTGTTATGACAAGCCTTAAAGGTATTTTTTCGCCAGGAGATCATGGTTCTACTTTTGGCGGGAATAATCTCAGTACACGTGCAATATGTGAGGTTATAGACATTTTAAATGAGTATGATGCAAACGGCGAGTTGGCAAGAGGAATTGCTTATTTTGATGCTGCGTTAGAGAATTTTTACAATGCACACAAAGAGTTGTTTATGGAAAAGGTCGGCATCGGCATGATAGCCGGTTTACGAGTAAAAGATGCCGATACTCTCGGTAAAATCATAAACGCAGCAAGAGAACACGGAGTGATGGTTTTAAAAGCTGGGCGAAATACTTTGAGATTTTTGCCACCACTAACAATAACAAAAGAGGAAATAGATGAAGGTTTTGAACTTTTACACACTGCTCTTACTACTCTCTAGCGCGACACTTCTCGCCAATGAGAATAATGCTTCGTTGGATGAGTATATCTCTGATTTGAAAAAAGCGCAGTTTAATTATGACTACCAAAAAAATGAGGCACAGGGTTCAATCCTTCGTGACTCATGGATAGCTCCGCTGAATCTTAATTATTCGCACTCTACAAGTAACCCTTATGACGCGGAACAGGTAAGCCAGGCTGCAGCCATCAAAATGGATCAGCCGATTTTTCAAAGCGGCGGGATTTATTACGGTATTAAGTTTGCAAATGCTTCGAAAGAGTATGCAGATTACTCTGTAGACGTAGCTAAACGCAAGATGATTAAAGACGCTATAACTTTGCTTATGCAGATAAAACAGAGTGAAATACGAGTGAAACGCCAAAATTTTCAGATAAAAAACTCAGAGATTAACTTAGAGCAAAAAAAAGAACAATATTTAAGCGGTCAGCTTGATTCCGGATTTTTAGATAGTGCTATCATAGAGAGAAACCTTGTTATTCAAGCATTGTATGATATTGAAACATCCAGAGAAAAACTTATTGCAAGCTTTAAAGCTATTAGCGATTTACCATATAAAGAGGCTCCTATTCCTCATTTGGAGCTTTTAAACGAGGAAGAATTTTTAAAAAATAATATTGTTTTAAAAATGACAGAGTCGCAAAATACGAAAGATGATTACAACAAAAATGTAACCGTTGCCAAATACTTGCCTAAAGTGAGTGTTACAGCGGGTTATAATTGGAGTAAAAGCGAAGGACAGCTTTTTAAATTGACAGACGGTGAAAGAGATTATTACGACTATGGCTTCAAGGTAAATATGCCATTAAACATTAACACTTTTAGAGACATAGAATCGGCTAAAGTAGATTTTTTAAAGTCACAAATCAAGGTAGAAGATGAAAAACGCGCACTTACATCTGTTTTCGTCCAAGTTCTTGAAAACATTAAAAAACTAGACAAAAAAATAGTTTTGAGTGTTGAAAACAGAGAGCTTTATGCAAAGCTTTTAGAAGATACTAAGAGTCTTTTTAACGCAGGATACAAAACAGAGTATGATATAGAGACACTCCAAAATTCTGTACAAATTCAAGAACTGGACTCTAAAATATTTGAACTAGACCGTCAGCTTGAACTTTTAACACTTTACGAAATGTATGTAAATGACTAGACTTAAATTCAGCGAATATATGACAGATTGGCTGTACGGTCAAGATGGTTATTACGCGAGTTATAAAGAGATAGGCAAGGGCGGTGATTTTTACACCTCTGTAAGTACGAGTAAATTCTTTGGCGGAACTATTGCAAAACACATTATTTCGTTAGTTGATGAAGGTTTTTTGCATCCAAGCGGAACAGTTTGCGAAATAGGGGCGCATCATGGCTACTTTTTAGCAGATGTCATTGAGTTTATTTATACGCTTCGACCTAATCTTTTAAAGACTTTACAATTTGTCATTATAGAACGATTTGAAAATTTACAGGAGTTTCAAAAAAATTATTTTGAAGAGAGTTTTGGCGATGCTGTCAATCTCACACATTATAAATCGCTGGGTGAACTCAAGTGCAAAACTGCGTTTTTTATTGCCAATGAAATCTTTGACGCTTTCCCATGCGAGCTTTATTATAAAGGTAAAACTGCAAGAGTCGATGGGCACAGTATAGAGTTTGATGTGGACGATGCCTGGGTAGATGAAAAAGCGAAGAAATACCACAAAGACAGAGGCGAAATAGCGCTTGGCTATGAAGAGTTCGCTAAAGAGATGGCAAACGCAGCTTCAAAGTTTGAATTTATGAGCTTTGATTATGGTGAGATGGCGGCACGACCTGACTTTTCTTTGCGTGTGTATGCCAAACATGAGGTTATTCCTTTTTTTGAAGAGAGTATAAAACGCGAAGAGCTCTTTGCAAAAAGCGACATTACTTACGACGTGACCTTTGCGCATGTTAAAGATGCTTATGAAGAGGCTGGAGTGACGTTTATAGAGTTAAAGGCTCAAATGGTCGCTTTAGTTGATATGGGAATTCTAGAGCTTTTAGAGATGCTCAAAGCAAACGCAGACGAGAAGATTTATGCACAAGAACTTGAAAAAGTAAAAATGCTTATTATGCCAAACTTTTTAGGGGAACGCTTTAAAATGGTACGGTTTAGAAAAAATGACTAATGTAATAAATATGGAACTTTTGGCGATTCATCTCTTCAAGCCTCTTTCAATAGCGACAATAGAAAAAATGCTGGGCGTTACTTTCAAAAAAGCCATAGAGGCAACGCATTATGCCCAAGTTGGCGAGGCTATGATTACCTACACAAATTTCAATGTACTAACACTTATAAATTGGCCCAAAGAGCATATTGAAGAGACACTTGACTCCTTTGGTGTTGTAAATGATGCGAACACTATTAATCAAGATTATCCAATTCGTATTGATGAGACAATAGAAAAGGCGTTTATGATTGATAATGAAAAAATTACACTCAAAGAGTTTAGTATCATCAATCTCATTATTATTTCTCATGTTATATCTCAAAGTGTTGCACTTGAAGTGTATGAGAAAAAGCTCTCAAGTTATTATGAAAAAAGCAGAAAACTTATCGATGCTTCTAATACTTTTTCTATCTTTAAGCGTGCTTCATTAGCAAGGTTTTCCAAGGAACTTGTTCTTGTGCGTCACGATATGCTTATAGACCTTTATCTGCTTGATAAACCAAATATTTTGTGGGACAATGAAGATGCAGAGCTTCTTTATAACAGACTTGCTTCGAGCTTGGAGCTTAAAGACCGTTTTGATATTGTCGAATATAAACTCAACAGTATTAAAGATGACATAGTAATGGTTATGGATCTCACAAACCATAACCACAGCTCTTTTTTGGAGTGGATTATCATCATCCTGATTATGATTGAGATTGTTATGGGTTTAATGGAGTGGTTCGGACTCAAATGATAGATATTTTGTTTCAAAGCTATTAACGCTGATTGGTTTACTCTCAAGGTAACCTTGAAAAGTATCGCATTTTGTAAATTCTAAAAAATCTAATTGCTCTTGTGTTTCAACTCCTTCAGCTACTATCGCGAAGTTAAGGATATGTCCCATTTTTATGATTGCTTGGGTAATAGCCGTATCATCTTTGTCTTGAGGAATATCCCCTACAAAGCTTTTATCTACTTTTAAAATATCCAGAGGAAATTTCTTTAGATAAGATAAAGATGAATAGCCTGTACCAAAATCATCAAGAACAAGCTTAACGCCCAATGAACGAAGTGCGTGTAAAATGACAAGAGAGTCTTCTGTGCTTTTCATAATGGCACTTTCAGTTAATTCCAGTTCTAGATATTTGGGATTAATCTTGAATTTTAAGATAGCATTTCGTACTTCATCCACAAAACTGTTGTCTTTAAGTTGAAGTGCTGAGACATTGATACTTATTGATAATGATTTTTGATGCTCTGTGTTCCATTTGGATAATACTCTGCATGCTTCGTTAAGTACGAAAGAGCCTATCTCTTTAATAAGATCGCTTTCTTCGGCTATAGGTATAAATTCATCAGGGTAAATCACACCTTTGATAGGGTCTATCCATCTTATAAGTGCCTCAGCACCCATAAGTTTTTTTGTTTTTATATTTATTTGCGGTTGCAGATATACTTCAAGCTCATTTTTGGCTATAGCCTGTCTTAAGTTCTGTTCTAACTCGATTTTTTTCCGAGCTTGCAGAGTCATTTCATTAGCATAATAAACAAAGTTATTGCCGCCTTTGCTTTTTGCCTGGTAGAGGGCCACATCTGCATACTGCAACATCTCTTGAGAAGATTTTATTTCTGCGTTTATAATACTGATACCTATACTTACACCTATTTGAAGTGATATATCACCTGTGAGATTCCAGGATTCAGTGAGCAGAGTGATAATTTCTGAAGCTATATTTCCGGCATCTTCAACATTTGTAATGTTTGGCAGGAGTATAGCAAATTCATCACCTCCCAAGCGGCATATTAAATCAACGTTTCTAAGTCTGCTGTTGAGCCGATCGGCTATTTTTTGTAAAAGTTCATCGCCTACCAAATGTCCATAGCTGTCATTGACATTTTTAAATCTGTCTAAATCCAAAAGCAAAAGAGCAGATATGGAAGGATGACGCCCATAGGCTCGTATACTGCTATCAAGAGAAGATAAAAGAAGCAATCTGTTTGGTAGTTGCGTAAGAGCATCGTGGTGTGCTAAGTGCTCCAACTGCTGTTCGCTTAGTTTTTGTTGCGTGATGTCAGAAAAAACACCAATGTAGTTTACTGTTTCCCCAAGAGTGTCATTTACCTGATTAATACTTAGAAGCTCAGGATAAAGTTCTCCATTTTTTTTGCGGTTCCAAATCTCACCATGCCAATAGCCGTCTTTTTGTATTTTTTGCCACATGTCTGTGTAAAATTCTTTATCATGCTTGCCGGATTTTAAAAAAGTCGGTTTTTTATTAATAACCTCTTTTTCACTATAGCCGGTCAGTTTGAAAAAAGCTTGATTAACACGGGTGATATTTTGATTTTTATCTGTAACTATAATCCCTTCATTAGTATTTTTAAATACAGATTCAATTTCACGTCGCTCTTGTTGTATGGCATTGCTTTCACTCACATCAAATAAAATACAATGGGTATGCAAGGGCATTCCTGCATCGTCATATGTCAGTGAACCATTAAGTTCTATGTGAATATTTTTGCCGTTTTTGCCTACAATAACAAAAGCCTGGTTTTGAATATATCCATTTTGTATGAATGGAGCAAATACTTTTCTAAATTCTTCCAAAGACCTCTCTGTAAGAAAATTACCGATGAACTTTCCTTTTACTTCATTTTCTGTATAGCCGCTAAGTTCTGTCCATTTTTTATTAACTTCTAGAATAGTTCCTTCTAAGTCGAGGGATTGATAAGCAAAAGGAGCGTGTATAAAAAGTTCTTTAAATTTTTTTTCATTCTCTTTGAGTTCTTCAATGAAATATTTTTGTGCGGTAATGTCACTTAAAATACAGTGCGTGTGCAAAAAAATTCCGTTTTCATCTTTGCTGGTTCTACCTTGAACCTGTACCCATCGTGCACCTTTTTTTTTGGTAATAAACTCAAATTCAGGGCCTTCAATAGCTCCACTTGAGACTAGTACAGGGAAGTTTTCCGTAAGTGTTGCGAGTGAAGATGAGGTGATGAATTCAGCATAATTATGACCTAACACCTCTTCTTTTGTATAACCAAAATTCTCAAGCCAAGCTCTGTTGATGTCTAAAATAACTCCATTTTTATCGAGCGACTGGTAAGGAAGAGGCGCCTGCTCAAAGAGTTCTCTAAATCGTAATTCGCTTTTTAGAAGAGATTTTTTGAGATTTTCTTTTTGGGTAATATCCTCTTTAAAACCTATAAAGTGAGTTATTTCTTCTTGGGAGTTGAAAATTGGAGTAATGGTAAGTTCTTCTTGGTAAAGTACTCCGCTTTTACGCTTATTTGTAACGATTCCTTTCCAGACTACTCCATCATTTATGCTTTCCCACATGGCTTCATAAAACTCTTTGCTCTGTACACCGGAGTTGATAAGTTCAGATGGCTTTTTTCCTAAAGCAAATTCAATGTCATACCCTGTAAGGGTTGCAAAAGCAGGATTCGCCCATTGAATTGTTGCATCTTTGTCTGTGATTACAACGGCGTTAACAGAACCTTTAAACGCACTCATAAAGATATTTAATTCTTTTTGTTGAGCTTCAAGAGTACTAATGGTAAACTCTTTTTTATTTAAAGTTTTAAGCAGGAAATCTACGGTTTTTCCATGGAGTGAAGTCATGATATCGTGTCGTTGTATTACTCCGTAAAACTCTCCATGCATATTATTTACAATCAAATCTGTGGCATGATTTTGATGCATTTGCACGATGACGGCTTGGAGTGTTGTATCTGTAGTTGTAAAAAGAGGTTTTTTAAGGTTTAAGGTTGAGAGTTTTGTATATAGAGGAATCTGAGTTGCAGCACATTCAAGAATTTCTTTCTCGCTTATGAGAGCTTTTGGAATACCATTATCAAGTACAACGAGAGATGTGTTTTTTGTACTTTCAAGAGCAACAAGGGCATCGCTAAGGGTTTTGTCAGCAGTGAGCGTTGGAAAGTTTGTTTTAGCTATGTCCATGGCTGTCTTGTTCACGACAAAGAATTCTAAACCGATATGTGTGAGAAAGTCATGTTCAGTTGCAATTCCACTCAGTTTACCTTGATGGTCTACTACAATAAGATGTCTGATTTTTTTTGTATAAATAAGCTCATAAGCTTCAAAAAAGCCAAGTGATTCATTGGCACTCAAAACAGGAGAACTCATAACTTCTGCTATGTTTGTTGTGTTGATGTCAATTTCTGATGATATGAGTTTTATAGCATCTTTTTGAGTGAAAATGCCTACCGGAAAGTTTTCATCATCAACAATTACACTACAGCTTAACTTATTGTTCGACATGGCATTTAACATGTCACTTACGTTGTCGTAAGTTTTGAGTGTAAAGACATCCTTGGTTATGATGTCTTTTAATGAAATGTCAGGCATCTCTGTCCTTTAAATACATTTATAGTAGGTGAATCATTTTTACAAGCTCTTCCGGACGATTTGAAGATTTGATTGCGTTTTCTTTACTGATTACTTTTTTTCTAAGCAGTTCCATTAACTGCTGCGTTTGTGTGGTCATATGCGTTTCTTGCTGGTTTAACTGCATTTGAGAATATATTTGGTGAACCTTATCCTCGCGTATCTGATTTTGAATAGCCGGATTTGTTATAAGAATCTCTTGTGTTGCAACTTTTCCGCCGCCGACTCTAGGAATGAGTGTTTGAGAGATTACAGCAATAAGTGAAGAAGAAAGCTGTGCTCTGACTTGAGCCTGTTCCTGCCCGTCAAAAACGTCAATAATACGGTTGATGGTTCCCGGAGCAGAATTTGTATGGAGTGTTCCAAAAACCAAGTGACCTGTTTCAGCTGCTGTTAACGCTGCACCGATGGTCTCAGCATCTCTCATTTCCCCAATCAGAATAACATCCGGGTCTTGTCTGAGAGCGTATTTAAGTGCTGTGGCAAAAGATTTGGTATCGCTTCCGACATCTCTTTGAGAAAAGAGAGATTTGTTGTTTTTATGTACAAACTCAACAGGGTCTTCAATAGTGATAATGTGACGTCGCTCAGTTAAATTAATCTCATGAAGCATAGAAGCCAGCGTAGTTGACTTACCGCTTCCGGTTGGGCCGGTTACTAAGATGAGACCTTTTTCTCTTTTTACCAACTCTTTGAAAATAGGCGGATTTCCATACTCATCAAGTGTTGGAATATCGATAGGAATCATACGAAAGGCACAGGCTATACCGTGAATTGTTCGGTAGTAGTTTGCACGAAAACGGCCTACATCTTTGAGTTCAAAAGAGAAGTCAAGTTCATTATGCTCTTCAAATTCTTTTTTGTACTTGTCTTCAATAAGCGTATAAGCCATCTCTTCAACATCTTTGGCACTGAGAATAGGAAGGTTGAGAGGTCTGAGTTCTTTGTCAATTCTAATCTGCGGTTCACTTCCTACAACAAGGTGTAAGTCAGAGGACTTAAACGCCAAAACACTTTTGAGCAGTTTTTTGATGTCTATTGTTTTTTTGTTAGTTGTCTCTTCTGGTGTGTTTGTATCTATACTCATAAAAATGCTCCTTGGTAGCTATCTTCATTAAAACCAACAACGAGAGTATCGTTGAACTCTATAACCGGACGTTTAATCAGTAAGTTTTCTTTGCATAACCACTCTGCCATGCCTTTTTCATCTAAGTTCTTTTCTTTTAGACCAAGTGTTCTGTATGTGGTGCTTTTGGAATTAAAAAGAGTTTTTATTTGCGTTTTAAGAAGCCAGGAAGAGATTTTATCGCATCCCACACCCTGCGTTTTAAAATCATGTAACTCAAATTCCAAGTTATGTTTTTTGAAAAATGCAAGTGCTTTTTTTACGCTGTCACAGTTTTTAATTCCATACACCTGAATCATAATTACTCTATAATCTTTGGAACTATGAAAAAGTGCTCTGCTGCGTTTGGCGCATGTCTGAGTATGTCATTGTTGATTCTTGCATCACACAAAGGAACATCTTCCCTTAAATAGGTAGCATTGTCATTCATAGCAAACTTATCGTCTACATTGTCTGTGTTTAACTCGCTGAGATTGTCGACAAAAGACATAATTTCAGAGAGTTGTTCAATTATCTCTTCTCTCTTGTCTTCAGATATTTTCAGATAAGAAAGTTTTTCGAGTCTTGTTAATAGTGCATTGTCTACTTGCATAGTTATCCCTGATAGTGAATTTTAAGTATAAGATTGTAACAAAAAAACCTTATATTAATAATTCATTTGATGAAACTTTAACAAAGTATGCGATATTATTTTGCACAATTTGAAAAACATATATAATTAAGGACTATTTTTGAGTTTAAGAAATGATATAGAGATGGTAAAAGAGGAGTTGAACTCCGAAGAGAAATTTTTTGAAAAAGCTGTAGTAACAGAGAGATTTTTAAAAAAGTATAAAAAACTCATCATAGGTTCTATAGCAGGGATAGTTGTAGTTGTCGGTGCAAATATAGCGTATGACATCAACAAAAAATCTCAAATACAAGCTGCAAATGAGACTTTGGCACAGTTGATACAAAATCCAGAAGAGAGTGCAAATGTGCAAAGACTTGCATCGTTAAGTCCGGCCCTACATGATGCTTGGGTTTATTCACAAGCGATAGCAAACAAAGATATGAAGGCTTTAGAAACATTGCAAGGTTCTAAAACAATTATTATCAGTGATTTGGCAAAGTATGAACTCGCACAAAGTTCAAAAGATATAACAAAGCTCGATGACTATGCTTCTAGACAAAATGCAATTTATGCTGATTTGGCAATTGTGCAAAGTGCTGTTATGCTTATGAACGACGGCAAAACTGATCAGGCGCATCAGAAACTTGCGACAATCAATGAAAACTCTTCACTGTATAAAGTTGCCAGAGCATTATTGCATTATGGGGTTAAATAAGTTTTGAAGAAAATTCTCTTAGCATCTGGTGTGCTTTTCATCATTCTGTTTGGCGGCTGCAGTACAAAAGAGGCATACAAGCCTCTTTATGTGGATCAGGACTGGTCTAAATATGGTTCAAGTGAGAAAGAAATTGTAGATGTCGGGTTAGATTTAGCTGTTTTGGAAGATGCGACTCTTTTGTCTAAAAACGGTCCTATCGAAGTACAAATCGAAGAATCAGACAGAATATTGGGCAGTAGTGACGGATGGGTTCTGAGCTCGAACATTGATGGGCTTTTGACTCTGCAAAGTATTCAAGACAAAAGCAAGATTGAAAAATTTGAACTGAAAAAAACAATTGCAGCTGCAAGTGTAAACGGAGATATTTTAGCTGTTTTATTCGCTGATAACGACATGGCGCTTTACAGTATGGCATCTAAAGAACTTCTCTTTAAAGAGCAGGGCGGAAAGTCGCTGACAGCTGATTACAGGATAGTAAATCCCTACTTTATGAAAGAGTTGGTTCTTTTTCCAACACTTGATGGAAAAGTAGTTATTATCAATGCGTCACTTAAAAAGAAACTCAGAACAGTTCTTGTTTCATCTGAGGACCACTTTAACAATATTATCTTTTTTAATGTCATAGACAATAAAATCATTGCGGCAAGCGGCAGTAAAATGTTTTCACTTTCACAAAAAGAGGTTCGTGTAAACTTTGAACCAAGAGATATTATTTTTGAAGATAAAGTAATCTATATTACAACGAAACAGGGCGAAGTACTTGCACTTACTCCTGATTTGCAAATTATTTCAAAAATTAAATTTCCTTTTGCCCACTTTTTGGGGATGATTGCAAAGGGAGATAAAATCTATCTTTTAGAAAAAGAGGGTTATCTTATAGCGCTTGACAAAGATATGTATGACTACAGTGTTCATGAAGTAGACATTGAAGACGGGTTTGTATTTTCTGCAAAAAATGCTTTTTATATTTCTGATGAGTACATCTCAGTAGAGTAATGTCTGGTGAACTTGAAGCATTTTTAGAATACATAAGTGTAACAAGAGCACTCAGTAAAAAGAGTGTTGAGGCCTATAAAGGCGACTTGCAGGCCATAGAAAATGAACTGAACAAGCCGCTTATAAATCTTGAGACAAACTCTCTTTTGTCTCTTCTTTGTAAATATAAAAACAAAAGAACTCTCAACAGAAAACTCTCATCCGTGAACGCTTTTTTTGATTTTTGTTACAAGAGTCAATTTAATGAAACGCAGAGAAAACTAAAATTTTCAAAAATTCCAAAACTTCTTCCTCAATTCCTCAGTTTTAACGAGATACAAAACGCCATCAAACTCATAGACAGAAGTACTTGGCTGGGATTACGTGATTATGCACTAATACTTTTTTTATATGCTACGGGTGCGAGGGTAAGCGAAGCCTTGGCACTTGGACGTGATGACATTGATGGAGAATGGCTTCACATACGCCATGCTAAGGGTGAGAAAGAGAGAATAGTCCCTATTGCAAAAGTGGCAAAAGTAGCGATTGAAACTTATTTGCATGCTTTGGAAAAAGAGCATAACCATGTATGGTGTAATTATAAAGGGGAAAGACTCAGCCGTATTTCTGCATATAAAATTACTCAAAAGTATCTAGGTGTGTCACCCCATGTTTTACGTCACTCCTACGCTACTTCTCTTATTAGCGGAGGCGCAGATTTACGTGTTGTGCAAGAGCTTCTCGGTCACGCTTCGCTTTTGACCACACAAATATACACCCACATACAAAAGCAGGATTTAAAAGAGACAGTTGATGTTTTTCATCCCATGTCTAAAGAACATTAAAGTAGAAATATTAATTTTTATAATAAGATTTATATTACTTTAATATATTAATCTATAAAATAGGTAAACAAAATGAAAAGGAAAAACATGAAAAAAAGTTTTTTAAAATTAGGTTTAGCAGCATTAATTTTAGGTGCGTCGTCCCTAGCGGCGGGTGAATATGACTTAAGAACAAATATGTTACAGTTGAATAATGAGTTGAGTGAAATTCGCGGAGGTCTGATTGCCGGGGATAATCAGCTTGTTGCTACATCTTTGAGCGCTTTTGCAAAAGATGCAAGTGATTTGTTAAGTCAAAGAGAGGAAATTATTAAAAAATTTCCACAAGATATGAAAAATAAAAAACATAAAGCAAATCTTGCGAATGAAGCAGCAAGAACGATTGATTATAATGTAAAACAAATTGAAGCTTCTCTAGATAATAAAAACCCTGCTTCTAAAAAACAAAGAAGAGAGCAGGCTCAAATAGCCTATCTTAACATTGTGAATGCATGTTTTCAATGTCATAATGTGGCACGCGATAAATAAATATAAAGAGGATAATGAGCCTGCGGGCTTGTTGTCTACAGTAAAAATCTTTTAAAATATAAGGTATTTATAGTACTATTACACTATGAATAGCACGCATAACTCTTTTTTCTCGAAACCGTTTCTGAGATCACTTTTTTTTACCCAAAACAAATGGCATCAGCATGGCGTTTTACTTCATACACTCAGAGTCTTGTATTACACTCTCAAATCAGGTGATTTTAAATTTTTTGCCGCTGCGCTTTTGCATGATATCGGTAAGCCTTTTACTGCTCATATTAAAGATCAGGAAGACAGAGATTTTAACGAATACAGCTTTACCGACCACGAAGAAAAAAGTTATCAGATTATTAAAAACTGGCCTTTTATAAGTGAGTATACAAAAGAGATCGTGCGTTATCATTATCTTATTCGCGATATCAACAAAAGTAAAAAAGAAGATTTACCCCGTTATGCGCAAAAAAAAACAATCTGGGACTCCTTAAATGGAGATATGCAAAACGATTTGATGCGATTTTTACATTATGATGATTTGGGTAAAGGTAAAAAGAGAAGATGAGATATAATAAAGAATTCAATTATGGAGCTTTCTTCTCATGTTAAAAAAACTGACCCCTTTTTTAGTCATTGGAGGAATTATCGCTGTTATTGTGCTGGTGTTTTTATCACTCGCTTCTAAACAAAATATGATAGTTATTCAAGAAGGAAATCTGGCGCAGTTGCCACTTGAAATGCAGCTCAACAAATACCAGGACAGCGATTGCGGTATGGTTATAGAAGATTTTGCTTATGCATCTCAGGTGGTAGCACAAAGCGGGAAAACATGGTTTTTTCATGACCATGGCGGCTTTGTACACTGGCTTGAAGATAAAGAGTTTAAAGACGAAGCTAAAATCTGGGTTATGAGCAGAGATACTAAGAGATGGATAGACGCAAAAGAAGCGTCTTATTCATTAAATGAGATTACTCCTATGGGTTATGGCTTTGGTGCTTATGAAATGCAGCAAGAGGATTTTGTGGACTTTGAGACAATGCGTCTGAAAATGCTCCGAGGTGAGACAATGAATAATCCCCTTATAAAAAAACAACTTTTAGGCAAATAATGGAAACGGTTAATTTACTCACCATCATCAGCATTGCTTTTTTAGGCTCTTTTGGGCACTGCATAGGAATGTGCGGGGGTATTGTTGTCGCTTACACGACTATAAAAATAGAACCTGCAAGTTCAAAGGTGTCTAAAAGTGTTGCACATCTTCTTTACTCTTTCGGCCGTGTTTTAACCTACACTGTTTTAGGCGCAATGTTTGGAGCGCTTGGCGGCGTGGCTACTTTTAGCAACTATGCCAATGGTGGACTTTTGATTTTTGCGGGAATTGCGATGGTATTAGCCGGGCTTTCTCTCATGGGAAAAATAAAATTTTTAACGCTTATTGAACATTCGTTTTCTTCTTCGCCAACATATAAAAGAGCTTTCAAGTCTGTTCTAAATTCCAAATCAAACCTCAGTTTCTTTGTTCTTGGAATGTTGAACGGGCTTTTGCCTTGCGGCTTTGTCTATTTCTTCGCCATTACGGCGGCAAGTACGGCAGACCCGCTTTATGGGGCTTTGGTTATGGCAATTTTTGGTTTAAGCACCATTCCTGCCATGTTTGGATTGGGGTTTTTAACATCTTTGGCTTCGGCTATGAGTTTTAGAAATATGATGATGAGCCTCTCGTCCATTGCAGTCATTCTTTATGGAGTTTACACAATCTATAATGGATACGATTACATAAACAACCCTCTTAAAACACTAAGAGATTGCCACTAAAATTGTTTTAACAAAGAGTTGCTATAATAACTAAATTTTTTACATATTTAATGTGTAATATCAGATAACAAAAAAGGTATAGCTATGAAAAGTTCCATCATTGATAGCATCAAATCACTTCCTCCTCTCTCAAAAACAATCACCGAGATAAATATGGTCTACGCAAGTGAAGACTCTTCTATAAATGATTTAGCAAAGGTGGTTGAAACTGATCCGATGATTGTGGCAAACCTGCTAAAGGCTGCAAACTCTCCGCTTTATGGCTTTGGAAAAGAGATAAGAAATGCAGCACAGGCAGTGAGCCTTTTTGGCATGAGTTTAACGCGTTCTATAGCTGTTGGAAATTCTGTGCGAAAACTTTTAAATGTTGATATGAAACCTTACAATGTAACAAGTGAGCGTTTTGCAGAGATTTCATCTTTACAGGCAAGTTTGATTTTAAATTGGTACAAGCATATAAATAAGCAAAAGGCAGAGATACTTTATTTGGCTGCGTTTTTACAAGATACAGGAAAAATACTTATTGCCAGTGATGTTATTCAAGAAGATGAAACGACCTCTTTTGCTTCTGAAGTAGAGCTTACAAATGATCTACCTTCAGTTGAACGTTCATATGTGAATGTTACAAGTTCTGAAGTTACCGCTGAGATTTTTGATCATTGGGGATTTGATCAAAGTTTCATTGAAATGATTAAATTTTCAGACAATCCAGAAGCTGCACCGACTTCAATAAAAGAGTATTCTTTGGCTCTGAATATTATAAAAACAATTCTTCCGCTCAATAAGCCACTTAGCGAACAGTCTATCAATTTCGGTTTGAGAAAAGCCCATGATGCGGGATATAATCATGAAACACTTGAAGATGAGATTGACCGTATGCTAGAAATTTTGGAAGCAAAATAGATGAGTAAAACCGTCACGGTCATAGATACTTTCGGCTTCTTCTTTCGCAGTTTTTACGCTCTTCCACAACATTTAAAAAATAAAGAGGGATTTCCTACGGGGCTTCTCACCGGTTTTACGAACTTTATTTCAACTCTGCAAAAACAGCATGACAGTGATTATCTCATTTTTGCCATAGATTCCAAAGGGCCTACTTTTAGAAATGAAATAGATACAAACTACAAAGCAAACCGTCAAGCTCCACCACCGGAGCTAACTTTACAACTCCCAATTGCCATAGAATGGATAGATAAAATGGGCTATAAAACACTTGGAAAAGTTGGTTTTGAGGCTGATGATATCATAGCAACTGTTGTAAAGTTTGCCAAAGAGCAGGAGTATAATGTCCGTGTTGTCTCTCATGACAAAGATTTGTACCAGCTCATAGACGATGGTAAAATTGTTCTTGTTGATGCAATCAAAAGAAAAACTGTAGATGAAGATGCTTGTTTTGAAAAGTACGGAGTGACTCCAAAACAGTTTATAGATTACCAGTCCATTCTCGGCGACAGCGCGGACAATGTTCCAGGAGTAAGAGGCATAGGCAAGGTTGGAGCTGAGAAACTTTTACAGGAATTTGGTTCACTTGACAATATATATGCAAATATTGATGCCATCAAAGGTGCAAATCAGAAAAAACTCATAGAATCAAAAGAACAGGCTTACATGTCAAAACAGCTTGTGAGTCTGCGAGATGATGTGCTTCCTGAACTTAATTTTGAAGAGTACAAAATGGATATTGAACATCCGTTTTTGAACATCTATGATGAACTTGTAAAGTATGAACAAAACGCAATTCTGAGAAGTTTACATGCTAGAAATATGGTGAGTGAAGCAACAAAGCATGAAGCACTTGAGAAGATAGAAGAAGAAAAACAAGAGAGTAGAAAGATCGATTTTAAAGCCACGCTGATTACGGATGAAAAAGAGCTTACCCGTGTTCTTTCGCTGCTCGATGAGACGACGATAGTTGCGTTTGATACGGAGACAACGGGGCTTGATTATGGAAAAGACCATTTAGTAGGTTTTAGCTTTAGTTTTAACGACCGTGAAGCGTATTACGTTCCTTTTGCGCACTTTTATCTAGGTGTGCCGCATCAAGTTTCACAAGAAGCCGCAAAAAACGCTATCAAGCAGATATTTAACTCTTTGGTTGTCGGTCATAACATTAAGTTTGACCTGCATTTTGTGAGTAGATTTTTAGGTGTAGATACGCTTGAGATTTACGGTGACAGCATGATTTTGGCTTGGCTGATTAACCCGGAAAGTGCACTTTCTTTAGACAAACTTTCAGATAAGCTACTTGAACACAAGATGGTTGCGTTTGATGAGACAGTCAAAAAAGGTGAAACATTTGCGGGAGTTGCTCTTGAAGATGCCTGCAACTATGCGGCAGAAGATGCCTATATTACACTTAGACTCTATAAACTCTTTTTACAAAAACTCGAACTTCAGGATGCAGGCGAGCTTATAGACGAAGCAGAAGAAGTAGAAGTGCCGTTTATTCAAACGCTTTTGGCTATGGAAAAAGCGGGTATAGCCGTAGATAGTGCTTTTTTAGAGAAGTTCTTAGTTGAAGTTAAAGAGAGACTTGGCGAACTTACAACAGAGATTTATAAACAAGCAGGGAGTGAGTTTAATATTAACTCTACTAAACAGCTTGGAGTCATACTTTTTGAAGAGTTGGGCTTGCCGGTTGGGAAAAAAACAAAAACGGGTTATTCAACAGATGAGAAGGTTTTGAGTTCTTTAGAAGGTACACACCCCATTATTCCTTTTCTTTTGGAATACCGTGAGGTACATAAGCTTTATTCTACCTACATTGAGCCGCTTTTAAAACTCTCCAAAGAGGATGAACACGGCAGAATCCACACCTCTTTTGTTCAAACAGGAACAGCAACAGGGCGTTTGAGTTCTAAAAACCCTAACCTGCAAAACATTCCTGCAAGAAGTGACTTGGGACTTCGCATTCGTGAAGCTTTTGTAGCACCAAAGGGCAAAAAACTTGTCGGCATCGACTACTCTCAAATGGAGCTGCGTTTACTCGCACACTTTTCGGGAGACAGTGTTTTAGTCTCTGCGTTTAACGAAGACAAAGATATTCACACACAAACAGCCATAGCGCTCTTTGGCGAGGAAGAAGCTCCTTCAAAACGCAATATTGCAAAGACTGTAAACTTTGGACTTTTGTATGGCATGGGACAGAAAAAACTCTCTGAGACTTTGGGCATAACTACAAAAGAGGCAAAAGATATTATAGAAAAATATTTTGCTTCGTTTCCGACGGTGCGAACATATTTCCGTTCTATTGTAGATATTTCAAAAGAGCAGGGTTATGTCGAAACTCTGTTAAAGCGTCGCCGTTATTTTGACTATGAAA
The DNA here is from genome assembly GCA_013791885.1 of Sulfurimonas sp. Lineage (GTDB taxonomy): Bacteria > Campylobacterota > Campylobacteria > Campylobacterales > Sulfurimonadaceae > Sulfurimonas. The sequence goes on from VMSZ01000070.1 coordinate 24,756, forward strand.
ACGCAACGCCGATGTTTAGAGCAGCCTTTGAGAGAGAATCCGTTAACACTGTATTTCAGGGAAGCGTGAGCGATTTAATCAAGCTGAGTATGAATAAAATTCACAAGCTGATACAAAAAGAGCAGTTAAACGCAACCATGCTTTTGCAAATCCATGATGAACTTATTTTTGAAGTCGATGCAGACGAGGCTGAAGTTTTAGCACAAAAATTTCAAAAGATTATGGAGAATATTAGAGAGTTACGCATTCCTCTTAAAGTCAGTGTAAACATTGGAGACAACTGGGGCCAGCTCAAATAATGACTGCGTTTAGCAATGCATAGCATTTCGAAGTTTACTCTTGTAACTCTTTTACTACTTTCTATGACGACAATGATGTCCAATGTCGCCATAGTTACAACTGTTCCTCACTTAAAAGATTATTTCTCTTGCGAGCCAAATATTGAATTTCTCTCTAGGTTGATGATTACTTTCCCCTCACTTGCTATCGCACTCTTGGCTCCATTTTTGGGGCATCTGATTTTTCGTTTTGGCAAGAAAAACGCAGCCATTTTGGGACTTTTTTTCTTTGCGCTTTTTGGAAGTACAGGTTTGTACCTTGATGATATTTCTTGGCTCTTAGCTTCGCGTTTTCTCTTTGGCATTGCGGTTGCGGTACTTATGATTGTCTCAACAAGCTTTGTAGGCGACTACTTCAGCGGGGAAGAGAGACACAAGTTTATGGGCAGACAGAGTGCCTTTTCGGCTGTAGGCGGGGTTATTTTTGTCTTTGGCGGCGGAATATTAGCCGACATAGATTGGCGTTATGCTTTTGGAATTTACCTTATAGGGCTGTTTCTCATTCCTCTAAGCATCAAATTTTTACAAGAATCAAAACGTGAAGAAGCTCTAGATGAGGAGAGTTTAAACAACAGACTCTTTGGTATTTATATTCTTGCCTTTATTTTAATGCTCTTCTTTTACATCCTGCCGACACAGATTCCTTTTTTGATTATCAACCATTTTGGAGCCTCTTCGACTTTAGCCGGAGCCATCATCTCCACTGCGTTTGTTGCCAACGCTTTTGGAGCTTTGGCTTTTGCAAAACTCAAAAAGAAACTGTCACATCCGGCTATTTTTCTCTTAAGTATGAGTATTATCGCTCTTGGTTTTATTCTCATCGGTTTTGTGGATGATGTGCGTCTCTTTTTTCTTACTTCCCCCGTTATGGGTTTTGGAGGCGGTTTGGCTATGACAAATGTTGTAGCATGGATGCTCAGTCGTGCGCACTACACAAAACGCGTAAAATCTTCGGGTTATTTGACAAGTGCCATCTTTTTGGGACAGTTTAGTTCGCCTATCTTGTTTCACCCTTTTGTGAGTTACTTTGGTGTGAGAGACTTTTTCATTTTTGTTGGGGTTGTGCTTGCTCTGAGTGTTGTTATAGCTTTACTTCGCAAAAAAATCTTAGCCTAAGGCTTTGAGCTTTTTATAAGACACCCACCACAAAAAAGCAGCCGAAGAGAAGATGATGGCGTCAAGTCCAAGCCATAAAGAGTAGATTTCAAGTTCAAAAAGTGCGAGTAGACTAAAAAGCGCTATAGGTGCAATTACTTGTCTGTAAACGCTGATAGGAAAGATGACTGCGGGTTTTGCTATGCCTTGAAGCATGGCAATGTAGATAAAAATCATAACAAAACCAAAAAACGCGAAACCGCAGATACGAAGATAGAGAACACTTTGTTCTATAACTTGCAAGTCGTTTGTGAGTAAAGAAGCCAAAAAATTCCCAAACAAATAAAACGCAGCCACTCCAAGAGCGCTTAAAATAAAGCCGTATTTTATTGCTAAGTTTGTCGTAGGCATTATTCTCGCATAGCTTTTAGCTCCGTTATTTTGTGAAACTATGGCAAGTGTTGCAATGCTTAGACCAACCACAGGCATTAAAAATATCTGCTCAATACGCATCCCAATCCCAAACGCAGCCACAGCTTCTTTGCCGTAAGGAGCCACAAAATAGGTGATAATGTACATTCCAAAAGCCATCATAAACATATTCATACTCGGAGGAAAACCTTGCTTGAGAAGCTCAAGTATGACTTTTGCATCAAAGCTAAACTCTTGCATATTGAGATGAAGTGTTGTTTTTTGAAGCTTATAAAAGAGGTAGGACATGGTAATAAACTCAGAAATAATAGTGGCCATGGCAATTCCGCTCACACCGTAGTTAAATGTGTAGACGAAAACATAGTTGAGTGCAATGTTTAAAAACGCAGTAAAAATGAGAACATTTCTAAAAGAGACCATATCTCCCGTTGCGTTTAGCAGCGCATTGAAGAAAAATGAGCCTATGAAAAAGAGGGTGGCATAGAGGATGACATTGATGTAACTCAGTGCCTCAGCGGTATAACTAGAGTCTCCAAGAGCATTGATGAGATACGGCACGCTGAGAATGCCAAAGATACTCAAAAACAAAGAGAGTAAAAATGCAAAGAGCATTGCGTTTAGGGCAATATGTCTCGCTTTTTGAAGGTTCTTTTCACCCAAAGCATTGCCGACTAAAGAGGTGAGTGCTTCGCTCATGCCAATGGCTATAGCCAAAATCATAAAGAAGATGGAAGCACACAGAGAAAGAGCGGCAAGAGCCTCCGTTGAGATGATGCCTGCAAAATAGGTATCGGTGACATTAAACATGGTGTGAAAGAAATAGCCGATAATTGCCGGAAGAGAAAGTTTGATGAGATGTTCGTCAATGGAACCTGTAGTTAAATCAGTATGCATTTAGCTCTTTTATGTAAAATAGTGGCAAGATTATAACGAAGATAAATAAGAAGCAGGTTTGTTATGCAGTATAGATATATAGGCAAGAGCGGATTACGTGTGAGTCCCATTTGCATGGGGACAATGACCTTTGGAACGCAATGCGCCAATGAGAAAGAGGCTTTTGCCATCATGGACAAAGCTTACGATGCAGGTGTGAACTTTTACGACACGGCGGAGCTTTATCCTGTGCCGCCATCAGGAAAACTTGCAGGTCTTACAGAAGAGATAGTCGGACGCTGGCTTAAAACAAAACCGCGTGAGAGTGTCATACTCGCAAGTAAAGTTGCAGGTGCGGCAAACGGCTGGTTTGTTCCGCCTATCCGTCATGGATTGACAGCTATTGACAGTTTTCATATTGAACGCGCAATAGAGGGCAGTTTAAAGCGTCTGGGAACGGATTATATTGACTTGTACCAAATGCACTGGCCAGATAATGTTGTGCCCATAGAGGAGAGCTTAAAGGCCTTTGACAAGCTGGTTCAAAGCGGAAAGGTTCGTTACATTGGAACTTCAAATGACACAGCCTATGGAACGACAAAAGCTTTAATGACTTCCGAGTTTAAAGGGTACGCGAGATTCGAGTCTATTCAAAACAATTTTTCGCTTTTAAATCGTCGTTTTTTAGACGAGCTTGGCGCTGTATGCGAAAAAGAGAAGATTTCTCTCTTGCCGTATTCGCCTTTGGCGGGTGGTGTTTTGAGTGGAAAGTACAACCAAAATGTACAAACACAGGGGCGTTTTAGCGCTTATGTAAACGCAACTGACAAACGCCAACGTTTAATGGCACAGCGTTTTATGAATGATAAAACGCTTGCTTCAACGCAAAAGTATCTCAAAATTGCACATGATGCAGGTCTGCACCCGGTAACTATGGCAACAGCATGGTCAAAACAGTTCTCTTTTGTGGCTTCGACTATTATCGGTGCGACAAACAGCGAGCAGCTTGACGCGACTTTGGCGGCTATGGATGTGACTTTGAGTGAGGAAGTTTTAAAAGCCTGCGATGAGGTTCATCAGCAGATTCTGTACCCTATGGGGTGAGTACAGATGTCGGTTTGTTTTTAGGCTCTGAAAAGTAAAAGCCCTGAGAGAACTCTATTTCTAAATCCAAAACAATATCCTGTATAGCTTTGTTGTGCACAAATTCGGCTATACAGGGAATCTTTGCGTTTTTGGCAAAATATGCAATGGCTCTTGCAATCTCATAACTTTTGGAATTAGTGTCGAGATTTTTAATATACCTTGCATCTATTTTCAAAAAGTCTATATCTAATTCTAAAACTCTTTCAAAATTGGAATATTCCGAACCGAAATCATCTATGGCAAGTTTATAGCCTCGGCTTTTAAGCATGTTGAGTTGAGTTATGTGATCCTTTTTACCGCTTGCGCTTACACCTTCAAGTATTTCTAAAATCAGACGAGAAGGGTCTACGTTATACTCTGAGCTTTTGGCATCAAGATAGTCAACAAGATAATATTTGCTTAAGTCATCCTCTGTAATATTTATGGAAAACATGTAATTATTTTCCGACATAACTTTAAAGCTTTTATCTATCATTATTTTGGTAATTTCAGGAAGTAAGCCGGATAACCTGGCCGGTTCTATAAACTTATTCGCAGAGATGAGCTCCCCGTTTTTCTCAATTCTTGCCAGAACTTCAAACTTATTAATAAGCCCCGTATTATTGTCTCTTATACCTTGAAAATAAGGGATTATCTGATCTTTCATTAAGGCAGTATGCAATAAGTTATTTGATTCTATAAAAGATTTTCTGTAGGCATCTGTTATATTGTTTTCATCTTCACGATAAATATAAAGATTGTTTTTTCCGTTATTTTTTGCTTCTTTAAGAGCCATTGCCGAATTTCTGAGTAAATGTGTATTCCCACAAAAAGCACCATAAGAAAAAGAGACATTTAAAGTTATTTTTTCCAGTTTTATTTTTGTATTGTAAAAGTGTTCTTGAATTTTTGACACAGTAGCTTTTATGTCAATTTGTCCGTCAAAAAGTATGGCAAATTCATCTGCATTGATTCTGAAAATATTTTTTTCTCCAAACTTTTCTTTAAAGATGTGTGCGAGTTTTACTAAGAGCTTATCCCCTGTAGCAAACCCGTAGGCTGTATTGATATAGCTGAAATTATTGATGTTTAAGAGTAGAAGTGTTCTGATTTTTTTACTTTTTAAAACTTTTTCGAGTTGCGTTTTGTTGAAAAGTTTTGTAAGTGAATCTCTGTATGCGGCTTCTTCCAAGAGTTTTTGTGTGTGTTTTAATTCACTCAGGTCAGTAAAAACTGCAAGATAGTTGTCTTTATTGTTTAGTTCGTTATGCAGGGATGTTATGCTCAGCCACTGCGTTATTTCTTTGCCGTCAGCTCTTTTATTTATTATTTCATTATTCCAGGTATTTGTTTTTTCTATCTGATCCCACATTTGTTTGTAAAACTTTTCATCATATTTTCCAGAGGCTATAATATTTGGATTTTTTCCGAGGAGTTCTTGTTCTTTGAATCCATATATTTTTTCAAAGGCATGATTGACTTCCAATATTTTATTATTAGAATCTGTAATAAGCATACCCTCATTTGCATTTTGCATTGCACTTGAAAAGAGTTTTAAGCGTTTTTCATTTTTTTCATTTTTGAGTACGATGTTTACTAATGAGGCCGCAGTCTCAAGAAGTTTTTTATGAAACGCAGCGGGAGAGCGATGCTCAAACGAGGAGAGGGCAAAAGTGCCTATAGGGCTTTTGTTTTCATCTCTCACCGGCATCGACCAGCATGCACACAAGTTAAAGTCATAAGCAATTTGTCGTAAATCTGTCCATCTCTCATCAGTAAAAGTATCGCTTACAAATTGTGCTTCATTATGAAAAACGGCATTGCCGCAAGAGCCGCCATGCGGTCCTGGTTTAAGGTTTTCCAGTGTTTTATGCCCAATATTTGCAATAGATGGAGCAGACAAGACACTCAGTAAACCGCTCTTTGTATTTTTTATCATCACTGAAGCAACAGAATTTGGAAGTAATTTTTCGGCAAGCAAGCAGAGCTTGGATAAGATATTGGATGTTTTGGCCTGAGACGCCATCATGTCTAATATACTATTTTGTATTTCTAGAATATCATTGTATTCTTGTGGAGTGATAGGGACTTCGTCCAGATTCTTGTTTTCTAAAGTCTCACAAGATGTATTATTACTATTCATAATATTCCAAGTATTTTATATAGGCGCATACTAACAACTTTAGTATAAAGGGAAACTTACAATTTTGTCATACTCACTCAGATTAGTATATAATTTCACAAATTCAAGGAGCTTGAGAGTGAATACAAAAACAGAAACAATTTTAGAACTTTTGCATAAACATTTTTCAGATGAAGAAAAGCAGTATAGCGAGTTTGAAAGTTCAGATATAGAATACTTTGTCGGATGCATGTTTTACAATCATTTTGCATTTAGTAAAGCACTGGATAATTTAAAAACGATGGATTTGTCATACGATTTTTTATCTGCGTTTAGCGATGAAGAGTTTAAAGAGATAGAGCAAATAGTTCAAAGTATTCTTATTGAAGACGAGTTGCAAAAATTGGAATTTCTACAAAAATTTATTGAAGAATCACGAAAAAAATATACAAAATCTGAACTTTATCTTCTAGACAGACTTGCGTATCATGTAAACGCAATGGCACAAAGATATGAAAAAAACGCAGAGGTGGTGCATATCGATTTTCAAAATCCTCTTTTAAGAAAATAGTGAAAAAGTACCTCATAACGTCGCCTGAACATTATACTCAGGAGAGTTCTTCGTTTAAAAAAGCACTAGAAGCAAGTTTTATGAGACACTCTCCTGATTTTGCGCTTTACAGAGACAAAGAAAATGCAAATTATAAAGGGTTGGCAAAGATTTTTGTAAAACTTTGCAAAGATTATAAGGTTAAAGCATTTGTGCATGGAGACTATTTACTTGCAAGTGAACTCGGTGCAGATGGTGTACATCTGACATCTACGCAGTTGAGCGAAATACAAAACGCCAAAGAAAAAAATCTTGAAGTGGGGATAAGTTCCCATACAACAGAAGAGGTTTTAGAAGCCCAAGAACTTGGGGCTTCTTATGTGACTTATAGCCCGATTTTTGCTTCTCCTGGTAAGGGGGAACCTAAAGGCATAGAAGATTTAAAAGCTTTGCTTGAGTGTTGTGAAATAAAAGTTTTCGCTCTTGGCGGTATTGTAAATGAAGAACAAGTTCAAGAAATACAAAATACAAAAGTTTACGGTTTTGCCTCAATTCGGTATTTTTATTGATTTGAAGAGATTTGATTTTTTCCGTTGCGTTTAGAATTATAAAGTGCATTGTCTGCACACTGAAAGAGCTTGTCTACGGTATTTAAATCTGTATTTGCTTGGCAGACACCGACACTGCAGGTAAATGTTTTAACATGCATAAAATCATGAGAAGCTAATTTTGTCATGAGCCTTTGCATATTTAAAATTGCCTGCTCAAGTGTTGTATTTGGCATGATTATTATAAATTCTTCACCACCCCATCTTCCGACAGCATCTGTTTTTCTGCTGTTGCTCATGAGCAGATGTGCAAACTCTTTTAAAACAGTGTCGCCAATAATGTGGCCATATTTGTCATTTATCATTTTAAAATCATCAATGTCTAAAATTGCAATACTTAGATTTGTACCGTATCTTTCATATTCGTGAAATTTCTCTTCTATAATTTTATCAATTTTTCTACGGTTAAACAGAGATGTCAGAGTGTCTGTATTTGTGAGTTTTTTTAATTGTGTAGATACTTTTTCAAAAGATTGCTCAATGGCAAAGTAGACAAGAGTGAGCAGTATGGAGGCTACAAAAAGTCTTAAAAATGATGTAATATCCCAAGAAGTTTCATTCCAAAAAAGTACGCCGTAAAAGAGAAAAGTAAATAGAAAAAGATAATAGACTAAAGATATTGCAAGCCCTATTTTTGGTTTAAATTGTGAAATAGCGAAGATAGGGACAAAAATAGTCCAGATAAGTCCAAAACTGCTATTGTGATTGAAATATACAAAAGTAAACATAAAAAGTGAAAGCATTAACAGACCGACTGTTGCAGCTTTTTTAAGGTTGTTGTTATGTCTTAGGTCAAGATAGAGGTAAAGAAAAACACAAAAAGCCACGGTGTCAATAAAAGCTATAAAATAGTTATGGATGAAGAAGATATGTATAAAAGCAAATAGAGAAAAAGCAAATATCCCAAGGATGAAAAAAGTATTGAGCATAATTACTTTTCTTAATAAAAAGTAATCAGCAGAGCCCCTTCGAAATGATAAAGGAGGGTAAATTAGATTTTTAAATCTTTCTTTTAATGTGTTCATTAGTCACATAGTAGCTAAGTAATAATAAATTTAATCTTATTATTTTCTGTGCTAGGTAAGAAGTTTTCCTGCCAAAGCACCGCTGGCAAAACTCCACTGAAGATTATAGCCTCCGCAAGGGCCATCGAGGTTCATTATCTCCCCGCAAAAATATAAACCTTTTATGATTTTACTTTGCATAGTTTTTGGATTGATTTCTTTTAAATCTATTCCTCCGCGAGTAATCATCGCCATTTTAAAACCGTCATGTCCTGTAACGGTAAGCGGAGTCCAGACTAAAATTTGCATCAATTTTGCACGGGAAGCTCCATCTATTTTGTTATATTGGGCATCAGGATTGACGTTTGCAAGCAGACACAACTCTCTGGAGAGAGGTACTGGAAGTAGGGTGGCGACATGCTCTTGCATGGGTGCGAGAGGATTTTTTGCAACACTGTTTTTAATGTGAGCGGAGATTTGTTCCTCGTTCATCCCTTTTGTGAGATTGAGCAAAAGAGGCACTTCGCCGTATTTGTCCAAAAGCGGGGTGATTTCACGTGCAAAATCCAAAACAACCGGACCGCGAATTCCGTGATTTGTAAAAATTAAATCTCCGCTGGCTCTGAGTTTTTTATGCTTTTTCAAATCAACCCGAAGTTCCACTTTTGCGATGGTGTCAGCTCGGCAATTTTTCACCCACTCTTCTTTGGTTTTGAGCGGCATCATGGCCGGATGCAGTTCTGTGACCTTATGTCCAAGCTCGGCGGCCATAGTGTAGCCGTCACCCTCAGCCCCAAGAACCGGGTAACCAAGTCCTCCGGTAGCAACTACGACATTGGGCGCATAAAAAGTCTGTTCTTGCGTTTGTACACCTTGCGTTTGGTTTTCGTTTGCAAGGATTTTGAGTGCTTTTTGCGAACGCAGCAGAGTGACACCCAATCTTTGCATCTCATCACGAAGTGCATCAATGATGGTCGCGGAGCTGTGAGAAGTGGGAAAAACTCTGTAACCGTCAGGCGCATGCGTCTCAACGCCAATCTCTTTAAAAAACGCAAGCAGAGCCTTGTAGTCAAGTGCTGTCAGAGCGTCTTGCATAAAACGCCCGTCTCTTCCAAAACGCGCCATAAAATCTTCATTGGAGAGTGTGTTTGTAAGGTTACAACGCCCGCCGCCCGTGGCCTTGAGCTTTGAGGCAATGTTTGAGAGTTTTTCCAAAAGAAGCACTTTTTTGCCATTGCGTGCAGCAACAATCGCCGCCATCATGCCCGCTGCACCACTTCCAAGTACTATAAGTTCGTAATCTGTTTGCAAATCTATCCTTGCGTTTTTGAAATTATAACGATTCTTTGACATAGAGTTCAAAATTTGGAGATATAATTCCATTTTTACTTGAATTGATAAAAGAGGTCTTTATGATACAGTATGATAATTATGTTTCTGTTATTGCTAATTCGCCGTTATTTAAAGATACATCGTCTGAATTTAAGCGTATGTTGTTTGATTCAATGGAGTATAAATTTCTTCCAAAAAAAACGGTGATAGACGAAGATGACAGGCTACAGTGGCTTCATTTAGTCATTGGCGGGCGTATCAAGATTTCACAAATCAACCTTCTTACAAGCAAAGAGTATATCGTCTATTTGCTCAATCCGGGAGATGTTTTTGATGTCCTCTCTTTTATAGACCAAAAGGAGCACTACGCTCTTTTTGAAGCTTTGGAAGATACGGATGTACTACGCATCGACATAGTCAAAGCACGTGAACTTCTTTCCGTCACTCCCGAATTTAACAAAATATTTTTGCCGTATCTTGGAAGACGCATGCGCTTTTTGGAAGAAAATGCTTCGGATTTGGCCCTTTTTGATACGGTTACGAGACTCTCCAAACTGATTCTCAGAAATATCGATACGGAGGATGCGGAGAATGACGAGATAGAACTTATCAACAATCTTTCCCAAGAGGACATTGCAAAGATGCTTGGCTCTGTGCGCACTGTCATCAGCCGCAACCTTCAGGAACTCAAAAAAAATCAAATCCTTGAAACAGATAAAGGAAAACATAAGGTAAAAGATCTCAACGCGCTTATAAAACAGTGCGAACACGCCTTGATACCAGAATAGTATCTTTTGAGTGATACTTAAGTCACACATTTAAAAAAAATCTTCTTGTATGATTCCGAACTTTAATAAAAGTAAGGAGATAGACAATGAAAAAAATGAGTTATTCACTTATAGCACTAGGTTTTTTAGCAACTTCGGCTATGGCACTAGACATGACGGATTATAAACCGACAGACAGTTTTTTTGATGAAGCGTATGTAAACGCACAATTTGCTCTTGAAGACGGAAACCAAGATCAGACAAGTTACAACGGTGTATTTGGTGCGAACTACCAAGCGCGTAAATTTACCTTGCCATATGCATGGAATATCAGAGCAAATGCTGAGGCAGATATCTCAAGAGGAGAAGATGCAAACAGCTCTACCGAGTCAAACTATGAAGTAACAGTTGATGGTAATTTCGACAAATACTTTAGCGATACGGAAGATTTCTTCTACTATGGTTCTGCTGAATTAGCATATGCGGACAAATATCTTAAAGTAGATGAGAACAATGCAAGTATTTCAACGATGGAAGATGCAGAAAATCCTTATGCTAAAGTAGGCGTGGGTGTTGGTTATGGACGTGTTTATAATGCGACATCATTGGCAAAAGCGCTTCGTATCGCTGAAGATTTCAAAACATACAACATCATTACAAAAGAGATTGATGATGATACTATGATGAAGTTAGCGCAGCTTATCGAACTTGAGCCTGAGTACTATAGCAAATATGGACCGGTAGAGTATAAAAAACACTGGTTTGAAGCGATGGAAAAAGTCCTAAAAGAGGGCGGTGTTCTTGAGCAAGACGGCGCACTTGGCGCTTTTGGTGTTGTTCGTATCGAAGAGATTTTATTTGAAGAGCGAGTTGCAGCGCGTTACCATGGTTGGTTAGTGCGTGCGGGTCTTGGTAAAATTATGTCTAGCTATGATGGTACAACAAATGATCCGACTTTTGATATGGCATTTGAGTACGGTCTGCCTATCGGTTATCAGCTACAGTTTTACAATATAGCAAAATACAGCACTCTGATGGTTGGTGACAGCGATAAAGAGACAGGACACCTCTTTACAAACAGCATGAGTTTGACGTATGAAATCTCTAACATGATCGACTGGGAAAATGCATGGAACTACAGATATGACAACTCAAGTGTCAAAGATGTTGAAGATGTAACTACAAACAGTTTGGATAGTACATTCCGTTACTATTTGACAAACCGTTTGAACTTCTATACGACTGTAAGTTTATTAAAAGTATATGATGGTCATACATATGATTCAGCAAACGCAAACAGCCGCAATGACGACTTAGAGACACGCGTATTTACCGGTTTACAATATAGATTGAAATAATTTCTATTCAGACCTTCCTGTTTAGTATCTTAAAGAGGTTTCATTCCCTCTTTAAGAGCCCCTTCCAAACTTCTTAAAATCCCTTTTTATCTAATTCAGAGTAAAATTCGCTTCAATTTTTCCATGAGAGAGTGTCTATGAAAAGCTTACTATCTGCAATTTCCATCGTTCCCATCGTCCCGATGGGAATGCATATCACTAAATAATGCACATAACTAAGTAAAGCAGATATATATACTCCCACGCGGAGCATGGGGGCAAGAGAACACCAACTAACATTTTAAGCATACCAATTCATTGCGTTTGGGGCTAAAATTTTCGAAACAGTAAAAAAGTTTAGGAGATTATAAATGAAGATTAAAATTTCGTTAGAGTGGTTTTTAAACCCTGACCATTTACCAATGATAGCTGGTGTTGTAAGCGGAAAATACAAAGAAAAAGGGCTTGATGTAGAGATAATAGAGCCAAAAGAACATTATGACGGTTTTGAAGAGTTAAAAGCTGGTGCTATTGACATTCATTGTAATGAGCCGCTGCATTTGTTTGAGCACCACTTTGATGGCATCAAGTCTTTGGGATGTTTTTTTGAGACACGCGGCGGTGTTATGATTCGTGCGGATAGAGTCGAAAAACTCAGAGCAAACGGGAAAATAAAAATAACCACTCCGGCGTCAAATCCCGTAACAAATAAGATAGGTTTTGAAATCATCAAACGCTATGGCGAGAAAAACGGCTTTGTCATAGAGCGAGAAAATGTAGAGTTTGTCGAGACCGATTTTTGGCACATTAACAACATGAAAAACGATGAGAGTTTTGATGGTGCTTGGCTCTGTTTTTACAACTTTGAGGGTGTAGAGGCCGAGATGGAAGGTTTTGAGAACCTATTCATAGACCAGTTTGAATCGCCTTACCCGAACTTTTCAGCGCTTGAGTTTATGACTTCACAAAATATTATTGACAAAAAGGGTGAAGAGCTTTGCAAGTTTATAGAAGTTACAAATGAAATGGCAAGCTATCTAAAAACGCGTCCTATTGAAGCGCAGAGTATTTTTTATGATTACTCAAAACAAGATAAATCGCCTTTAATGGACAAAATAATTGTTGACACTTTGACGCGTTTTGAGACGGACATCAAAGCTGATGGAGCGAGATGGAGAGAGTTGTATGAATTTTTAGAAGAACTAGAGCTTGTGAAACTAAATAACGAACAATATAAAAACATTTGGGAAATCCCAAACCACTAAACACAGGAGAAAAAAATGAAAACATATGAAAAAACTTCGCTGATTGCCTGCACTCTTGAGGAGCTGTTTCGTTTTCATCTTGACTTAAATAACCTCAAAGCAATCACTCCAAAAGATACAAAAGTTACGCTCATTGGCGAGCTTTTTACTCCAAAAGAGGGAGATATTTTAAAGCTTAAAACCGTGAAAAATTTCATCCCCATCATGTGGGAAGTTCAAATAGAGAAAGTTCAGGAGCCCCATTTACTTGTAGATTTAGCGCTCAAATCACCTTTTAAGTACTGGAAACATTCTCATATATTTACGCAAAAATCAAACGGGCTTTGCGAACTTAAAGATGTTGTGCATTATGAAGCTCCTTTTGGTTTTATTGGAAGCTTGTTTGACTTTTTTATTGTCCATGAATTGGCTAAAATGTTTGCGTATAGACACGAAGTGACACAAAAAATATTAGGAGGCAGAGGATGAAAAAGTTATTGATGCTTTTACTGCTCATGACACAACTTTTTGGAGGCGAGGCTATGAATATTTACGATATAGAAGTTAAAAATATAGACGGACAAAGTGTGAAACTTGATAAATACAAGGGCAGAGTGATGCTCATTGTAAACGTTGCTAGCCACTGCGGATACACAGGACAGTACGAAGGTCTTCAAAAACTTCATGAGAAGTACAATGAAAAAGGACTCAGCGTTTTAGGTTTTCCGTGCAATCAGTTTCTCTCACAAGAGCCGGGAACAGAGGAAGAGATTAAAAACTTTTGCATGAGTAAGTTTGGAGTTGCGTTTGATATGTTTGCAAAGATAGACGTCAACGGAGCAAATACGCATCCGCTCTACACATACTTAAAAGCAAACGCAAGCGGTCTTATGGGTTCGGAGATAATTAAGTGGAACTTTACAAAGTTTTTAGTGGACCGTGAGGGCAAAGTAATTGGGCGTTACGCGCCATCAAGAACGCCTGCTCAGATAGAAGCAGATATAGCAAAGCTCCTTTAAGAAATGAGACTTTTTAAGTATAATTTTCGAAAAAAAGGGAATGTGTATGGCTGGTAATGATATTAAACTTCAAAATATCTCTAATTTTTTCAAAGATCCTATAAAAGAGAGTGATGGCTCACTCTTGGGATACAAAGTCAGTGAAGAAGATGCCGGAAAACTTAATGATTTATTAATTAAACTCAACGAAAGAAAAAAAAATCTTAAAGAAGCGCAGCGACTTGCCAATATAGGACACTGGGAATTGGACTTAGTCCATCATTCTCTTTACTGGTCAGATGAAGTTTATAGAATCTTTGGTCTTGAGCCACAAGAGTTTGGCGCCACTTATGAATCTTTTTTAAAACATATCCATCCAGACGATCATGACCTTGTCAACAATGCCTATATGAACTCTGTAGCAGATAAGAGTTCTTACCGTATCGTTCACAGGGTTTTAACCAAGCAAAATGAACTCAAATATGTAGAAGAGCGCTGCATACACAAACTAGATGACAATGGCAATGTTGTGCGTTCCATAGGTACTGTTCATGACATTACAAAGACAGTCATATACGAAAAAGAGCTTGAACTCGCCTCAAATGTTTTTAAATACTCTACAGATGCTATTGTTATTACCGATGCAGAAAATAAAATCGTCTCCGTAAATAACGCTTATGAAAAATAGACTCAATATTCAGCTCATGAAGTACTTGGAAAAGATCCGAAAATTTTGAGTTCAGGATGGGGCGATAAAGAGTTTTATCAAACCATGTGGAAGGGTATTGTTGAAGATGGATTTTGGCAGAGTGAAATATGGGATAGGAAAAAAGATGGCACCCTCTACGCTGCATTTCAGTCTATAGTCGCCGTACGAGATAAAGAGAATAAAATAGTCAACTATATAGCGATTTCTCATGACATTACGGAGATGAAAAATAGAGAAAAAACTATACAGCAACTTGCCTTTTATGATTTTTTGACAAAGCTGCCCAATAGAAAACTTTTTGAACAAGAGGTGGAGAGTTTTATAAAGTCTTCACACTACTCCAATAAAACCTTTGCGATGCTTTTTTTGGATTTGGACAATTTTAAATGGGTGAATGACTCTTTGGGACATCGCTTCGGAGATAAAGTGTTGGTAGAAGTGAGTAAAAAAATTAGTTCTGCAATATCGCAAGATTGCATTGCAGCGCGTCTTGGCGGTGATGAGTTTGTCATTTTAGCGCCTTATGAAAAGAGCTTAAGTATCTCTCAGCTTGCCTCCAAGATTATAGAAGATGTAAGAGTTCCTTTGGTGGTAGAAGGCAAAGAGATAAATGTAGGTTGGAGTATCGGGATTAGTCTTTTTCCTGAAAATGCTACCTCATATACGCTGCTGATGCAAAACGCAGATACCGCCATGTATGCAGCCAAAGCAAAAGGAAAAAATAACTTTAAATTTTTTGCCGATGAGATGAATAAGTCTGCAAAAGAGCGTCTTTTGATAGATACAAGACTCAGATATGCTACATCAAGCGCAGCTTTCACGCTCAATTATCAGCCAAAATATTCTTGTATCGAGAAACAGATCAAAGGTCTTGAAGCACTTATTAGATGGCAAGATCCGGTCCTAGGATTTGTCCCTCCGGATAAATTTATCCCTATAGCGGAAGAGTCAGGGTATATTTACGACATAGGTTTGTGGGTCATCAAAGAAGCACTTCGTGCACTCAAAGTTATCCATTCAATAGATGCTTCGCTCACAATGGCCATCAATGTCTCAGGAAAGCAGCTAGAGAATAGTGACTTTTATGAGGATGTTGTTGCTATCGTGAGAGAGTCTGCTATCGCTACGGAAAAAATTGAGTTTGAAATCACTGAAACTGCCATCATGGAGAATATCCAAAGCGTTGTTCCTATTTTGCAAAAGATAAAAGAGTTCGGCATAAAAATCTCGATAGATGATTTTGGAACAGGATACTCTTCAATGGCGTACTTGAAAAAATTGCCATTAGATAGCCTTAAAATAGATAGAGCGTTCATTATGGATCTTGAAAAAGATGAAGAAGACAGAGCTATAGTTCAAGCTATTTTGGCCCTCAGTAATGCTTTAAATCTCACGACCATTGCCGAAGGTGTTGAGAAAATTGAACATAAAGAGATTTTAGAAGAGATGGGCTGCAATATCTACCAAGGCTACCTTTACTCGAAGCCTCTTGATCTCAATGCCTTACTGGAGTTTATGAGCTGACAAAAAAGCACTACAAATAAAAGCTTGTTCAGACTATAATAGTTTTAAAATAAGGAGTATCTCATGTTAAAAGATTTAATCTACACAGGAATAGGCGCAGTGGCGGTTTTGAAAGAAAAAGTTGAAGCTGAAGTTAAAAAACTTGAAGCTGAGGGTAAACTCAAAACAACAGACGCCAAGAGTTTTTTAGAGTCTATTGAGACGAAGGGCAAAGAGGAAGAAGCAAAGTTTAAAGAACAACTTAAAACTACTCTTAAAGAGGTAATTGATGAGCTTGGTCTTGCGACAAAAGAGGACTTGCAAAAGCTCAAAGAGGATTTAAAATAAACTCTTTTTTGTACACACTCAAATACTATTCGCCCTCAAGGGTATATAGAGTTTTTACTTTTTTACTGACTATTTATTTGGTCATAAAAAAGAAAAAAAGCTTTTTGGGTTTTACGCCATTAGCACCGTTAGAGCTCAAGAAAACCATTATTTATTTGGGTGCGAGCTTCATTAAACTCGCTCAGGTTTTGGCAACTCGCTCAGACTTTTTTGACAAAGAGTATCTTGATGAGCTCAAAGAGCTCCATGACGCCCTGCCGCCGATGAGCGAGAAGGATTTTGAGGAAGTTTTCAAGCGCGCATTTGCTCATGATGCTTTTAAGAGTTTTGAGCAAAAACCTATAGCTTCCGCCTCCATCGGGCAAGTCCACATCGCATACACGCATGAGGGCGAGAAGGTGGCTGTGAAACTGCGTCGAAAAAATATCTACGCTCAAGTGATGGCAGATATCCGCATCATCAACTCTTTTAATACGCTTTTTAAACCGCTTTTTTCGCACTATACAAAAAATTCCATAGAAGCGGTCATAAGCGAGTTTTCAAAGATGATAAAAGAAGAAGTAAGTCTCAACCAAGAGCTTAAAAATCTTCTCAAATTCTCTGGAGTTTACAAAGACGCAGGCGTAAAATTTCCAACTCCATACCCTACACTTTGTAGTGATGACGCCCTTGTCATGAGCTACGAAGAGGGTTTTCGTTTTGATGACAAAGAGAGCATTTTTGCCAACAACATTGACTTTAGGGCTATCATCGCAAAACTTGTAGATTTTTACACAACGCAGATGCTCATTAATGGTTATTTTCATGCCGATCCGCATCCGGGAAATCTGCTTGTAAGTAAAGAAGGTGAGCTGATTTTGCTTGACTTTGGAATGGTTAAAACCGTACCAAACAACTCTCGTGTGGCAATTATTGAGCTCATTAAAGCAGCCAACGAGCAAGACTATGAGCGCTACATTGCCGCAAACAAAAAGCTGGGAACCATCGCCTATGAAGCTCCGACGGCTGAACTGGCAGAGTTTACGGCAAAAATGTTTGAGATATTTTCAAACGACAATCTCGACAGTGAATCTATGCAGCAACTTGCCTTTGATGTGCTTGAGTCTACAAGAGATTTACCTTTTAAACTTCCAAGTGATGCTATCTACATCTTGCGAGTGAGCGCCATCATCGAGGGTTTAGGGACGACTTACATAGAAAATTTTAACGGTGTCAAAGACATCTTACCGATTTTGCAAAAGAACATTCCAAGAGCTTTGGGAGCAAAAGAAGGCATCCTTGAAACACTCTTAGAAGAGATAAAAGAGCTGCCTTTCATTGCCAAAGATTTTAAATCCGCCATCAAAAAAATAAGCTCGGATGAACTCAGAGTTGAACTCTCAAACGACCAGTTGGAGTGGATAAAAAAAGATGTAAAAACGCAGGTAAAATCCTACGCAATCTCATTTTCGCTGATGCTCGGCGGCGTTTTTGTTTTAGTGTACGAGAGAGAGTACAAAGAGCTAGCCGTGGGGCTTTTTGTCTTTGGTGTGGCGAGAATACTCTATAAATAAAAGGCATAGATGTCAATAAAACGCAGCGAAAGAGTGGATTTACCCCGCTCATGTGTGCGGCATGTTATGGACGAAACGAGGTTGTAAAAATCTTGCTAGAGAGCGGCGCCGACAAAGATGCCACTGATGCAAAAGGGCTAAGTGCCACGGATTTTGCCAGAAAAATGAATAAAAAAAGCATCCTCAAACTGCTTGACTATGATGAAAATGCGCCGAAAAATGTGACTTATGCAAGGTAAAAAGATTTCCTGATACAATAAAATCTAATTATTGAATCTCAAGGGTGAAGATGAAGAAAAAAGTTATTATTATCGGGGCAGGGCTTAGTGGCGTTTATCTCTCTTATTTACTTCAAGAGAGGTATGAAGTTACAATTTTAGAAGCCAGAGAGAGAACGGGCGGGCGTATTTTCAGCTATGGCTCTCACGACCTTGGACCTTCTTGGATCTGGTCACATCAAAAAAATATTTTAAAACTTCTGAGTGAATTAAAGCTCGAACTTTTCTCTCAATACACAAAGGGGTATGCTCTCTATGATGCCCAGCCAAAAGTGCAAACCTTTCACCCGCAACCCTCAGCTCCCTCTGCAAGAGTAAAGGGTTCTCTCAGTATGCTCATAGAAAAACTACAAGAAAAACTCTCACAGACTAAAATTATCCTCTCCCAAGAAGTTCTAAGCGTACGACAAAACGCAGAGGGCGTTACAGTTACAACAGCTACGGAGATTTACGAGGCAGACTATGCTATTGTTACGTTGCCTCCAAGACTTTGCGCTACCCTAGAGTATGAACCACAACTTCCCTTGGCTTTAAAAGAGAAGATGCTTCAAACGCAGACATGGATGGGAAACAGTATGAAATGTGTCATAGAGTTTGAGAGCGCTTTTTGGCGAGAGCGCGGACTCAGCGGTTTTATGTTCTCAAACCAAGGCCCAATTGCTGAGATGCACGATGCCTGCAGCGAAGATAAAGCCGCTTTGTTTGGCTTTGTGCACTCAAATGCATCTATGCAAACTTTTCAAGAGGATGTAAAAGCACAGCTTATGCGAGTATTTGGCATCAAAAAAGAGGCGATTTTGGAGATTTATTTTGTAGATTGGAGAAGAGAGAAATTCACCTCCAGCGATCAAGATGCAAAACCTCTGAGCGCGCATCCTTCGTATGGCATAGATACAAGCAGTTATGAGGGACGAGTCTTTTTTAGCTCTACGGAGTTTTCTTATCAAGAGGGTGGGTATCTTGAAGGTGCTGTTATGAACGCACAAAAGATTGCCGCGTCGTTTCACTCCTCACAATGAGCAAACGCAGTCATTTCGAGCTACACACAAATAAACTAACAAATTAAGCCTACTAAAAACACACTCCAAGGGTTAAGATAACATACACCATTAGAGGAATGATGATATGTTTTCAGCAACCACAAAATTAGACGCAACTTGCCACTCACAACCAAGACCAACGGTTTTGCTTACTTGCGCGGACAATATTATGCCACTCTCCTGGCATATGCCAATTTCTAAAGAGCCTTTTCGTTATGCAATCTGTGTGCGTGATGAAAACTACAGCTATGATTTACTGCACAAACACAGAGAGTTTGCCCTAAACTTTTTAGACTACTCTTTTGTGGAAGCGCACCAAAAAACAGGTTCTCTTCACGGAAGAGGCATGAACAAGTTCAAAGAGAGCGGTCTAAGTAAAAAAAGCGCAATGAGTATCAGCTCGAAACTCATAAAAGAAGCGTATATGATTTATGAGTGCTCTGTTATCGACATTCTCAACTACGGCGACCATGATGTTTTCATAGCCAATGTCAATATTATTCTCAACAAACAAGACAAAGAGGTCTCGCCTACACTTTTTATGGGCAGGGGTGTTTACGAGACAACATCTAAAAATCCTATACAGTTACAAAGGTAAAACCATGCAAGATTACATCCCCACAGCCTTTGATTTTGACCCCGATGCGCGAGGCCATTTTGGTATTTTTGGCGGAAGATTTGTTCCTGAAACGCTCATGCCTGCTCTTTTAGAGCTAGATGCAGAGTATAAAAAAGTGCGTTTCGATGAGGAGTTTTGGGCGGAGGTCAATTATTATTTGCGAGAATATGTCGGCCGTCCTTCACCGCTTTATAGGGCAGCATCTCTCTCAAAAGAGCTTGGCGCTGAGGTCTATCTTAAACGCGAGGACTTAAACCACACAGGCGCCCACAAGATAAACAACACCATCGCCCAAGGTCTGCTTGCTAAACGCATGGGTAAAACAAAGATTATAGCCGAGACGGGAGCAGGTCAACATGGCGTTGCTTCTGCTACGGTTGCGGCACTTATGGGTTTAGAGTGTGAAGTTTTTATGGGGGCAAAAGATGTGGCACGCCAAGAGTTGAATGTTTTTCGCATGAAGCTTTTAGGGGCAAAAGTGCATTCGGTTGAGAGCGGAAGTAAAACACTTAAAGATGCTATGAACGACGCCATCCGCCACTGGGTGACAAACGCAAGAGATACTTTTTATGTCATAGGAACGGCGGCAGGCCCGCATCCTTACCCGCTTATGGTGCGTGATTTTCAAGCCATCATTTCTAAAGAAGCCAAAGAACAAATTTTGCAAAAAACCGGAGCGATGCCTGATATGGTTGTCGCCTGCATAGGCGGCGGCAGTAACGCCCTTGGAATGTTTGCGCACTTTATTAACGAAGAAAAAACTCAGTGTATTGGCATAGAAGCGGGCGGTCATGGGCTTGAAAGCGGTAAACATGGAGCGAGTCTGGCGCTTGGACGGCCTGGAATTTTGCATGGACAGCTGAGTTATTTATTACAAAGCGCGGATGGGCAAATAGACGAAGCGCACTCTATTTCCGCAGGTTTGGACTATCCGGGCATTGGGCCCGAACACTCCTACCTCATGGAACAGGGCAAGGTGATGTATGACTCTGTAACAGACGACGAGGCGATGGAAGCTTTTGTCTGGCTCTCTCGTGCTGAGGGAATTGTCCCTGCGTTTGAGAGCGCTCATGCCATTGCGTATCTTAAAAAGATTCCAAAAGAGGAGATAAAGGGCAAGGTAATCATCATCAGTCTCTCAGGCAGAGGCGACAAAGATATGCCTCAGGCGATGGAAATATTGAAGCTATAATCTATTAGGGTATCTTTTTTAAAAGAGAACTCTAATAGTAAAATCAAAAATTTAAACTTTCCAAAAAACCAACCGACAAATACCTACTACAAACAAATCCTTCATTCCTATAAAATAAAATAAAAATTGAGGTCTAAGATGAAGAGAGCTATTTTACTTATGAATATGGGCGGGCCCAATAATCTTGATGAGGTTGAAGTTTTTTTGACCAATATGTTTAATGACAAACGCATCATCGGTGCGCCTAAACCGATTCGCTCCATGATTGCAAAACTCATCACTTGGAGACGCAAAGATGAAGCGAAGGCCAACTATGCGCATTTGGGCGGTAAATCTCCTTTAGTCGGCTACACACAGGAGCTTATAAACAATCTCGAATCAAGTATCAAAGACGCTTCTATCCATATGGTTATGCGCTACACGCCTCCCTTTGCGAGCGATGTTTTAGACAAGCTTAGAGATGTGGATGAGTTCTACGCCATTCCTCTTTATCCGCATTACTCCTCGACAACAACGCTCTCAAGTTATGATGATTTGTATGAGACTTTTGACAAATTGCGCATCAAAGCCAGAGTCAAAAGTGTGGACGATTACTATAATGACCGCTATTACATCAACTCCATTGTTGAGCGCATCAAAGAGAGTTTAAACGGCGAAGACCCAGCGGAATTTGAGTTGATTTTTTCCGCTCATGGACTTCCTAAAAAGATTATAGAAAAAGGGGACTCTTACCAAAAACACATTCGCCGAAATGTTTACCATGCAAGAAAAGCCCTCATGCTTGCGGGAGTAGATTTTCATAAAACACATCTGGCATATCAGTCGCGTTTGGGACCATTGGAGTGGATTAGACCTTATTTAGATGACAAACTCAAATCTCTCAGCAAGAAAAAGGTTATAATCTTTCCTATTGCGTTTACGGTGGATAACTCTGAAACGGAGTTTGAGCTTGAGATAGAATACAGAGAAAAAGCAGAGGAGATGGGGTTTGATGAGTACAGAGTTGCCAAAGCGCCAAATAACCATCCTGAGTTTATAAAGTGTCTGACAAACATGTATGAAAATATGAAAGTATCGTGAGAAGAGCATGAAAGATTTTGCAGTGGTTGGCTCGGGCGTTGGCGGAAGTTCCATAGCTGCTTTGCTGAGTGCCAAAGGCTTTGATGTCGCTTTGTTTGAAAAAGAGCCGTATTTGGGCGGATGCAGCTCCTCTTTTTCTCACAAAGGCTACACATATAACACAGGTGCAACTACTTTGGCGGGCTATGAAGAGGGCTACATTGTCAAAGAGATTTTTGACGCTATCGGTTTTGTGCCTGAGCTAATACAAACAGATCCTTCCATCGTTATCATTCAAGGTGCAAAAACCACTCCGCGTTATAAGGATTTTGAGCGCTTTTTTGAGAGTGTGCAAACAAATTACCCTCATGCAAAAAACAGAGAATTTTGGGAACTTGTGTATGACTTGAACAAAGAGTTTTACAAACAAAGCGGACATTACTACGCAAACGCAGGAGTCTTTTCAAAACTCAAGTCACTCATGAGCTTTTTGCCGCTTTTTTTGAAGTTTCAAAAGTATCTCAGAGTGGATGCGCAGAGTTTTATAGAAGATTTTTTTGGCGGGATAAACGCAGAGTATATGCAATTTTTGGAGTCTCAGGTTCTTATCGTCGCGCAGGCTCCGCTCAAAGAGATTAATTTTTTTACCGCCGCACTCGCACTTGGCTACACTTTTAATGACAACCATTATGTTAAAGGCGGTTTTTCTCTTCTTTTTGAGACACTGACACAAAATGTACAAGAAGTCCATAAAAAAAGCGAAATACTTCAAATAGTCAAACGCAGCGACTGTTTTGAGCTGCACACGGCTAAAAAAATTTATGAGGCTAAAAATGTGATACTTAACTCCACTGTTTATGAGAGTGCAAGACTTTTTACCGATGCAAACATCAAAAATTATTACAAAAAGTATGAAAAACTAAACAACCACCAAAGTTCTTTTATGCTTTACATGAGCATTAAAAGCAGTAAAGAGTTTCATCACCATTACCAGATAATAGGCGATGAGGTAATTAAAAACACGCTCTCAAAAGCGCTTTTTGTCTCTTTTTCGGATGCTCATGATGAAAAAATTGCTCCAAAGGGCATATATAGCATCACCGCTTCCATCCACACTGACAGTAGATTTTGGGTAGATGAAGCCAACTATAAAGCGCAAAAAAAAGAGCTAGAGGGTATACTGCGTAAAACAATTTTAGAAACTTTAAAAATAGACGAAGCAGAAGTTTTAGAGTGCTTTAGTGCTACTTCTAAAACATTCGCCCACTACATCAACAGAAGCCAACTCGGAGGAAACGCAATTACCATGAAAAACTTTCTTCCATTTTTACCGGGAAATGACACTCCGATTAAAAACTTATATAACGTCGGAGACACGGTTTACGCGGCGCAGGGCTGGCCGGGAGTAATGCTTGGTGTAAAAAATTTACAAAGGTTGCTTGGTGTATAACATTGCCCTTCATATAAAATCAAGAGATTGGCTTTACATTCTCATCATCGGCGTCTTTTTTGGCATGTTTCTCTCCTCTTTAGGTTACATTCTTTTAGAAAAACCTTGGCTTGATGGGGCTTTTTTTGGGGTGCTTTTGGGTTTTAGCATTACACTTTTTTCTCTCGTCTTTATCTCCTACATGAACAAAAATATTTTGCCAAAACTCGCAGAAGTTTACTGGCTGCCGCTCTCTATACTCTTTTCGTTTTTGTCGGGATTTTTGGGCACGCTTGTGGGAACTTTTTTGGCGAAGCTACTCTCTTTAGAACTTATTCCTGCGTTTGAGGAACAAATTGTTGTGATTTCTCTCTCCATCGGTGTTTTGACCTACATCGTCGGGGCTCTGCTTTACAGATTTGTAAAGATGCGCAACCAAAAAGACGCCATAGACCATGAGTATGTGCAAAGCCGTTTGCGCTCCCTTGAAACGCAGCTCAATCCGCACTTTTTGTTTAATGCGCTCAACTCCATAGCCGAACTCATTCATCATGACAAAGACAAGGCAGAGATGGCTGTTTTAAAGGTTTCTGCGTTTTTGAGAAACTCTATGAACGAAAAAGCGCTGCTGTGTTTAGAAGATGAGATTCGCAATGTAAAAGATTATGTAGAGCTTGAAAACATCCGATTTTCGGGCAAAATAAAACTCCACATCCAAGGAAAACCAAAAAATTGGAGTATTCCAAAGTTTTCCATTCAGCTGCTTGTGGAAAACGCAATTAAACACGGCTATAATCCCGCAAAAGAGCAGTTAAACATCTGGCTCTCTTTTGATGATGCAAAAAAAATAATCATACTTAAAAATGATGGAAACGCAATGAAGTCGCAAAAGTTTGGAGTAGGGCTCTCAAACCTTAACCAACGAGTGGAGCTTTTGTGCCATGGAAAAATCGAGATTAGAGACACGCTAGAACCCACTTTTTATATCTATGTAGGAGATTGTAATGAAAATATTAATTGTTGATGATGAAGAGTTGGCACGGGCTAGACTCTCAAGAATGTTAAACACGCTCGAACTTGGCTTAATAGACGAGGCTACAAACGCAAATGAAGCCATAGAAGCTGTAAAAGCGGACAAATATGACCTTGTTTTTTTGGACATCAATATGCCTCAGGTAAGCGGTTTGGAACTGGGCTATGAACTAAAATATTTGGATTCTGATGTGGCTATTATTTTTCAAACGGCGTATGAAGAACATGCGCTCAAAGCTTTTGATATCGGCGCGGTTGCTTATCTTGTGAAACCTTACTCGTTAGAGCAGGTTAAAATGGCCGTAGAACGTGTGAAAACGGCAAAAGTCAAAGATGAAGATTTACGCATACTCTCCAAAAGCGGAGATAATTATCTGCTGCTAAAACCTCAGGAAATTCACTACGTAAAAGCCGACCTTTCAGAGGTAATGCTCAGAACTGCCAAAGGTTTTTCTTACTACGCACAGAAAATCTCCGACTTGCAAACAAAACTCGAAGCCCACAATTTTGTTCGCATTCACCGCTCTTACCTCATAAACATAGACGAGATAAAAGAGATAGAAACCATAGAAAGCGAACTATGGAATCGCTTCACCAAACAATATAACGTTTCATTAAAAAGACAGACAGATCAACAGAAAGAAACTAGTGATTATGACAAAGATTAACGAAAACACGTTAGCGGAACAGCCGGTGATTGAGTGGTTAAGGGAATTGGGCTATGAAACCCTGTTCAGCCCGGATTTGGCGCCGGGCGGAGCGTTCATGGAAAGAAACGATTACCGTGGAGTGGTTTTATCAGCCAGGTTTAGGCGATCTTTAAAGAGAATTAATCCTAATATTCCCGATGAGGCCTTGGATCAGGTGGCTAAAAAGATAATTAAATACGAACATGAGGATATTGAATTAGGCAATAAAGAAATGTATGAAATGTTGACCAGGGGAATAGTCGTAGACGTCAAAGACGAGCACAGTGACGTTAGAGGGAAA
>VMSZ01000060.1 GCA_013791885.1 Sulfurimonas sp.
ACTTGGCGGTCTCACCTTTACTTTATAGGGTGTTCCGCTTCCATCGCTCACAATGAAAAAACCAAGCTCGCCGTTGGCTGCTTCAAAAGAGCTGTAATGCTCTCCTGTTGGAACTTTGACTCCGTCTATTACGAGCTTAAACTGGTTCATCATGTCTTCTATTCCGCCGTAAACGCAAGACTTCGCAGGCATGGTGATGCGTCTGTCATTGACGTTTATCTCTCCACCGGGGATTCTTTTTACGGCTTGGCGGATTATTTTCATACTCTCGTTCATCTCTTCAAAACGAACCATCATTCTGTCATAAGTATCGCCGACGGAGCCGATCACCATGTCAAAATCAAAGGTATCATAATAGTAATAGGGATTGGAAAATCTCAAATCAAAGGCAACTCCGCTTGCTCGCAAGTTTGGACCGGTAAAACCGTAGTTCAGTGCCTTCTGTGCACTTACCGGCGATACATTTTGGATACGGTCGTTGTAGATGCGGTTGTGCGTTATCATCTTAAGACTCTCAGTAATTCCGAAATCTATTTTTTTCAAAACATCTGCCAAATCACTCTGCCAGCCCTCGTATAAATCGTGGGTCATGCCGCCGATACGCATATAGGAGTTTGTAAGTCTTGCCCCTGTGAGTTTAGACAAAAAATCATAAGCATCATTTCTTGGGTTAAACAGATACCAGTAGTTGGTCTGTCCGCCCATGTCTAAAAGCCCTGCTGCAAGACAGACGAGATGATCGATGACGCGGGAGAGCTCCGCGAGTATGACACGTATAAATATGCCTCTATCGGGCAGAGTGATGTCAAGCATCTCTTCGACCGTCTTTGCAAACGCAATGTTATTCATAAGGGCAGAACAGTAGTTGAGGCGGTCTGTATAGGGGATGATTTGGTTGTAATTATGGTTTTCGCAACTCTTCTCAAAACCACGGTGCAAGTAGCCGATTTCGCAGGCTGCCGCAACGATTTTTTCACCCTCAAGTGCAGCCAGAGTTCGTATGGTTCCGTGGCTCGCAGGGTGGGAAGGGCCAAGATTTACTATCATCAAATCATCTTTATGCATGTCAAGTTTCCGCTCGTGCAAAAGCGGTCGCATCTCATCCATCATATCTTGAGAAGTGGTACAGTACTGGCCTTTTGTAATCTCGTAATCTTTTCTTAGAGGATGACCTTCAAATTCATTATGATTTAAAAGACGTTTGAGCATTTTATGATTTTGAAAATGGATACCGTACTGGTCATACACCTCCCGCTCAGCCCACTCAGCAGAACTAAAAAGCGAAGATATGCTGGGCACTCCAACACTCTCATCCGCAACAAGGACTTTATACATCAGGGTTTCTTTAAAAGCAGAATGACGCAAAATGTAGATAAGCTCAAATCTGGCAGATGCGGGATGTGCCTTGTGCAGGTTATCAACCGCTGTAATGTCGAGCAAAAGTGTAAAACCAAGATTTTCTTTGGCGTTTGTAATGGTTTCTAGAAGCTCTGAACTTTCTAGGAGATTTATCTCACTAAACGTCATCAAGTTTTCCTTTAAAGTCTTGGTTTCTCACTTCGAAACTCGGCTCGCGTTTAAGCTGTCTTTGAATATCTAAAACAGCATCTAAAATGGCTTCTGGACGAGGTGGACAACCCGCCACGTAAACATCAACTGGGATGATTTCATCTATGCCCTGAAGCGTTGTGTAGTTGTCATAAAAACCGCCCGTTGAGGCGCAGGCGCCGACGGCTATTACCCATTTTGGTTCGGGCATCTGGTCATAAATCTGTTTTAAAATGGGCGCCTGTTTGTAGCTGACAGTTCCTGCTACAACGAGCAAGTCTGCATGACGGGGTGAAAAACGCAGTACCTCTGCACCAAATCTTGAAATATCGTAACGGCTTGCTGCGGTTGCCATAAATTCGATGGCACAGCACGCCGTTCCAAATACAAAAGGCCATAAAGAAGCCTCTCTGCCCCAATTAATAACCGCGTCCAACTTTGTGGTGACGACTGCATCATCAAGCATATGCGTATTGCTTAAGTCCATTTGAGTACTCCTGATTTATATACATAAACAAGACCGCCTACAAGCAGGCCTATAAAAACAAACATCTCCATGAGAGCAAAAAGACCAAAATCGCGAAGATTTAGAGCCCATGGAAACATAAAAAGTACCTCGACGTCAAAGATGAGAAAAATAATGCCGACAAGAAAAAATTTCACATTAAAGCCGTCAAACGCATGCTTATGAGTTTGGCGAATACCACCCTCGACCGGCTCATTTTTTCGGACATTGTCACTTGAAGTACCGAGATATTTCGTGAGATGAAATAGAAACGGAAGAAGAATGACCAAGGCTGCAACCATAGTCGAGGCTAAAAAAAGAGAATCAGACATCGTGCTCACTTTAAAAATTATTATGTAAATATTCTAACATAATATCTAAGTCATATCTCTTTTTGTGTTACAATGTAGTAAAATTTTAGAGTAAAACATAATAGAATGGGGATTGAATGAAGAAAAAAAAGATAGATAAAACACCGGCTAGATTGGATTTTATTCAAAGTGCGAGCGGGCTTATTTTGGGCCTGTTTATGTGGGGACATATGTTCTTTGTTTCAACAATACTTCTTGGAAAAGATGTTATGTATAATGTTACAAGATTTTTTGAAGGGTATTATTTCTTTGGTGAATCGTACCCGATTATAGTGACGATTGTCGCTGGAATCGTTTTCTTCATTTTTATAGTCCATGCGGCTGTTGCGATACGGAAGTTTCCATCAAGTTATAAGCAGTATAAGATTATGCGCAATCATATAAAATCTTTTAAGCACGATGATACAAGACTTTGGTTTTGGCAGGTCTTTACCGGCTTTGCAATGTTCTTCTTAGGTTCTGTTCACCTTTACATAATTATGACAAACTCTGCAGATATCGGTCCTTATGCATCAGCTGATCGTGTTGTAAGTGAGTGGATGTGGCCGCTTTATATATTATTATTGTTAGCAGTTGAATTTCACGGCTCTATCGGAATGTATCGTCTTGCCCTGAAGTGGGGATGGTTTGAAGGTAAAGATGCTAAAAAAACCAGAGATAGATTACGCAGCTACAAATATGCTATCACCGTTTTTTTTCTGACTCTTGGATTTTTGACTTTGGCTGCTTACATAAAAATAGGTATTGAACATAAAGACAATGTCGGCGAGCGTTACCATGAACAGAGTGTTACAGTTAAAGGAGTGCAACAATGAAAATAATTTATACAGATGTACTGATTATCGGTGGAGGTCTTGCCGGTTTGAGAGTTGCTACAGGTGTAAAAGAAAGAGGACATGATGCAGTTGTCTTAACGCTTGTTCCTCCAAAGCGTTCACACTCTTCTGCGGCTCAAGGCGGTATGCAAGCTTCATTGGCAAACTCCACAATGGGAGAAGGCGACAATGAGGATGTTCACTTTTCCGACACCATCAAAGGGAGCGACTGGGGTGCTGACCAGGAAGTTGCCCGTATGTTTGTTCACTGTGCACCAAAAGCAATTCGTGAGCTTGCCGCTTGGGGCGTACCTTGGAGCAGAGTAAAAAAAGGTGACAGAACAGCCATCATAAACGCGCAAAAAGTGACTATTACGGAAAAAGAAGAAGCGCATGGACTTATTACTGCCAGAGATTTTGGCGGAACGAAAAAGTGGAGAACCTGCTACACTTCTGATGGAACGGGCCACTCTATGCTTTACGCTATGGACAATAAAGCACATAAAGAAAAGATAGAGATTCATGAGCGTCAGGAAGCCATCTCACTCATCGTAGATGACGGGCGCTGTTACGGCGCTGTTTCTAGAAACCTTATGACGGGGGAACTGGTAGCGTATGTGTCAAAAGCGACAACGGTGGCAACGGGTGGTTACGGGCGTATTTACAGCGTTTCTACTAATGCCATCATCTGTCAGGGAATAGGTCAGGCAATAGCCCTTGAAACAGGAATTGCAACGCTTGGAAATATGGAAGCTATCCAGTTTCACCCAACGGCAATTGTTCCGGTCGGAATTTTAACAACTGAAGGGTGCCGTGGGGATGGCGGACTTCTTTTAGATAAAGACGGGTACAGATTTATGCCCGATTATGAGCCGGATAAAAAAGAATTGGCAAGCCGTGATGTTGTTAGCCGCAGGATGACGGAACACATACGTAAAGGCAAGGGCGTAAAAAGCCGTTACGGAGACCATTTATGGCTTGATATTACCATTTTGGGGCGTGAGCATATTGAGAAAAATCTTCGCGAAGTCAAAGAGATCTGTGAAAACTTTTTGGGCATAGACCCGGCAGTTGACTGGATTCCGGTCCGTCCGACTCAGCACTACTCAATGGGTGGAATTCGTACAAAATATACAGGCGAATCTCAAACACTTAAAGGACTTTACTCATGCGGGGAAGCAGCGTGTTGGGATATGCACGGTTTTAACCGTTTGGGTGGAAACTCTGTGAGCGAAACTGTTGTAGCAGGTATGCTAATAGCTGAATATATCAGCGATTTTTGTGATTCTCATGAGAGTTCAATGCATATTCACTCTTCAAAAATAGAGCAGGCTTTAGCTGTGGAAAAAGCTAAAATTGAAAAACTTCTGACAAATACCAATGGGGAAGATACTTACGTTTTACGCCGTCGTATGGAAGAGATTATGATGGAAAAAGTAGGCATATTCAGAAACGGCAAAGATTTGCAAGAGGCTGTTGATGAACTTGAAGAGTTGTATAAACGCTCGCAAAACATCGAAGTACACCGCTCAAAAAGCCGTGCGGCAAATCCTGCCTTGGTAAACGCATACAGAACGCAGAAGATGCTCAAAGTTGCGCTTACGGTAGCTTACGGAGCACTTTTACGCCAAGAGAGCCGCGGTGCGCACTCACGTGAAGATTTTCCTGAGAGAGATGATGAAAACTGGTTAAAAAGAACCATAACTTCATGGCCGGATGCAAACCAGACACTGCCAACAGTCTCATACGAAGAAATTCCTATAGGTAATATGGAGCTTCCTCCGGGATGGCGCGGATACGGTAAAGATTTGACCAAGCACCACCATGCAACACCAGGCAGACAAGCAACAGTTGATGCTATCAAAGCACAACTTGAGAAAGATGGTGCGGACAGATTTGAGATTCAAAGTGCTTTGATGCCTTATCTTGAAAAATTGCCAAAAAAATATCGTGGAATAAATGAACGTTTAGGAGAAAATGTATGAGTGAAGAGATAAAACCAAGAATTTTAAAAATAAATGTACTGCGTTTTGACCCAAACGATAAAAATGATTTTCCTCATATAGAGACATTTGAAGTGGAAGAAGCCGATGGCATGACACTCTATATTGCTTTAAACGAAATACGAGAGCACAATGATAACTCGTTGATGTTTGACTTTGTATGTCGTGCCGGAATCTGCGGATCATGTTCCATGCTTGTAGACGGTCGTCCGACTTTGGCATGTAGAACGCTGACTTCAAAACTTGGAGAAAGCATTACACTTGCTCCGCTTCCGTTGTTTAAGCTCATTAAAGATTTGTCTATCTACTCAGGTGAATGGATGCGCGGTTTAAATGAAAGACTAGAGACTTGGATACATGACAAAGAAGAAGAGTTGAATTTTGACAAGCTCGAAGAGAGAATGGAACCTGAATTAGCAGATGAAATCTATGAACTTGACCGTTGTGTTGAGTGTGGCTGTTGTGTAGCAGGATGTGGAACAATACAGATGAAGCCGGATTTTGTCGGGGCGGTAGGACTTAATAAAATTGCAAGATATCACCTTGACCCGCGCGATAAACGCGATGATGAAGAGTATTATGAACTTATCGGCAATGAAGATGGCGTTTTTGGCTGTATGACACTTCTGGGCTGCGAAGATGTATGTCCGAAAGATTTGCCTTTACAGAGTAAAATAGCTTATCTAAGACGAATGATGATAAAAACAGCGTTAAAAAATTAAGTTATTGATGTTATGCACTTTATGAGCAAAGCCCATAAAGTGGCAGGGATTAATGTCCCTACAACCCCCTAAAGCTACTCATATCTTTCAGATATGAGAGAATAAATTATAAAATTAAGGACAATATATGTCGATAGCGGAAGTAGAAATTAAAAAATTTGAAAAAGGGAACTGCGACGAAAACAAGGTTTTTTATCAGGCGATGGAAGAAGTCATTTACTCAATAGCACCGCTCTTGGAATCTGATCCAATATATGCAAAATATGCAATTTTGGAGCGTTTGGTTGTGCCGGACAGAATAATAAAGTTTAAAGTTACTTGGATGGATGACAATCAAAACATCATGGTAAATACGGGTTATAGAGTTCAGTTTAACAATTCTCTTGGGCCATATAAAGGGGGACTGCGTTTTCATCCGAGTGTAAATGAGGGAATCTTGAAATTTTTAGGATTTGAGCAGATTTTAAAAAACTCACTTACAGGTCTGCCTATTGGCGGCGGTAAAGGCGGCAGCGATTTTGACCCTAAAGGAAAAAGTGACTTTGAAATTATGAAATTTTGTTCTGCGTTTATGACGGAATTGCATAAATATATCGGACCGCGTATGGATATTCCTGCCGGAGACATTGGTGTCGGTGCACGCGAAATAGGCTACTTATTTGGAGAGTATAAAAAAATCACTTCTAAATATGATGGCGTTTTAACAGGAAAACCTTTTATGTTTGGCGGTTCCCTTATGCGTCCTGAGGCTACAGGATACGGAGTTGTCTATTTTACTGAGAAGATGCTCGAACTTGAAGGTAAAGAGCCGCTTACCGGCAAAATTTGTACAGTCAGCGGTGCCGGGAATGTAGCGCTTCACACTATAGAAAAGCTCCAACAACTTGGAGCAATTCCTGTAACTTGTACAGATTCACAGGGAACTATTTACGATGCCAGAGGAGTAGACTTAGCTCTTTTAAAAGAGTTAAAACTAGAGCGTCGTGTCTCTTTAGAAGAGTATGTTAAAAGTCATCCGGAAGCAAAATATATTCATACGTCGGAATATCCTGAAGGGGCGCATGCTGTATGGGACATTCCTTGCTACGCTGCATTTCCATGTGCAACGCAAAATGAACTCTACGAGAGAGATGCACAAAATCTTATTGAAAACGGTTGTGTAAGTGTTACAGAAGGTGCGAATATGCCATCGACCCCTGAGGCGATAGCACTTTTCTTGTCACACCAAATATGTTTTGCTCCTGCAAAGGCTGCAAATGCAGGCGGTGTTGCTGTCAGTTCTTTTGAAATGAGTCAAAACGCAGCTATGAGTAAATGGTCTTTTGACGAGGTAGATGCGAGACTGAAAGAGACTATGCAACAGATTTGTACAAGAGTTGCCTTGACTGCAAAAGATTACGGTGTTGCCGGTAATTATGTAGACGGCGCAAATATAGCAGGCTTTAAAA
>VMSZ01000047.1 GCA_013791885.1 Sulfurimonas sp.
ATCCTTGGGTAAAAAAAGCCGATCTTTTCGTATTCACATCGCTATTTGAAGGTTTGCCAAATGTATTACTCGAATCATTAGCATGCAAGACAAATATAATCGCTACAAGAGGAAGAGGTGGAACTTTAGACATTATGTCCGGTGACCTGGCAAATAATCTCACGAACTTTGACAAAGTAGAAATTGCTGAAAAAATCATAGAAGTTTTAAATTCAAAGCAGACAATAGATTATGACAAGCATCTTGAAATATATTCTCCTGCTTCAGTGGTCAAGAAATATATGGATATTTATATGGTCAATAATTAAAATTCAATAATATTTTTTCTGACCTTGATAAACAGTGTATTTCTCTCTTCTCTCGCTAAAGGTATCATAAACCACTGTTGCAGCTTCTCATCCCCAACACCCTTCCAGCGTTTAGCACTCGCAAAAAGCGTATCTGCAAAAAAGGTCATTGTTGGACAACCTACTAAAGATGCCAAATGATAGGTTCCCGTCGAAGTGCTCACAAAAAGTTTGAAGTTGCTGATGAGTTTTGCGAAGAAGACGATGCCATCAAGTGAGAGATAAAATACGACATTTTCACCGAGAAAGCGTTTTTGCATTTCTTCATACAAGCCCTTTTCATCTGGTCCGAAAGTTAAAACTACTTGGTACTTACCTTTTTTTAAAACTTCCCGTATCAATATTTCATATTCATCCAAGCTCCAGTTGGCATCACTGCTCCCGCCAAAACCTACATGAAACGCAACAACTTCTTTTTCTATTGTATTGTTTTTACAAAAATCCGCATATACATCATGTGCACCCTCAAAGACTAAAAGAGGTTTTTTATACTCCAAACTTATCTCAGAAAACAGCTCTTTTGTAAGCTCCAAATTATATTCAAACTCAGCCATTTTGACTTCGCTGCGTCTTTGAGAGACTCTGTTTGTGTAAAATATCTGCGCTATTTTTGTAGCAGGTGCTATGCGTTTTGGAATGCGTGCTAAAAACTGCGCAAACGCAACTCTGGTGTTGGAAAAGAGTGTGATTGAGGCGTCTATGTTTGCATTTTTAAACTCTTGTGCGAGTGAAA
The DNA here is from genome assembly GCA_013791885.1 of Sulfurimonas sp. Taxonomy (GTDB): domain Bacteria; phylum Campylobacterota; class Campylobacteria; order Campylobacterales; family Sulfurimonadaceae; genus Sulfurimonas. The sequence goes on from VMSZ01000047.1 coordinate 1,081, forward strand.
AAACACTCTGCCCTTTATCTATAATCACTTCGTCAATGAAGTCACATGCAAGAGCCAATGCTCTATTGAGCGGTGCGACACAGACAATGATTTTGTTATTTGGGTTATGCTGCTTAAGGACATATATAGCGGGAAGTGCCGTTATAAAATCACCAAGCTTATCTGTTCGGACTACAAGTATTCGCATTAATCTTTTCTCACTCTCATAAATGAGGCAAACTTTGGCTTGCCGTATTTTGTAAAACCGTAATATTTAAAAGTAACTGTTTCACCGATTTTAGGAGGGTTTTTTCGCAGTGCATCTGAAAAACCGCTTCCTATGAAAAACTCTACGCCGTTTTCAAGTTGTACCCGCAAGCTTCCCATCATCTCTTTATATTTTCCGGTTCCGGCTTTATAACCTATGACTTCGGCTTCCATATCTTGAGACTCTTTGACTTTTAAAATAGAGTCGCTTCGTCCCTCAAAATAGTATTTAAAAGCGTCTTTTATCATAACACCTTCGCCACCGTTTTTTATCACTTGCTGCAAATATGCATCAAGCTGCGTTTGGGAAGAGCAAACTTTTTGCTCGATTATTTTAAGATGAGAGAGCTTGTTCGCAGAGATGTAGTTTTGGGCTTTTTCGATTCTTGTCGTAAAATTTCCCTCAGAAAAAGGCACTTCAAAAATCATGTAAGAGATTTCTTTCCATTTTTCACCCGGTTTGTCATCAACCACAATAGACTGGATATTTTCAAAGTCACTGCGTTTACTCCAGAGTTCTCCATCGAGTGCGAAAGGAGGAAGATTTTCTACAAACCACTCAGGTGCATGAATCTCTTTTCCTTTGCGCGTTTGCAGCATTTTTCCATCCCAAAACGCTCTTATGCCGTCAAGCTTTTCAGACATTAACCAACCGGAGATATTTTGGTCTTTATAAAGATTCGCTTTTTGTAGAGTTACTGCGTTTAGGCTAACAAAGAGTACTAGTAAAACTACAAAAAAACGCAACAAGTTAGTTCACGCCAATCTGAAAATACTCAAACCCGTTTTCATTCATCTTCTCTTTTTTGAACTGGTTTCTTCCGTCAAAAAAGATAGGAGAGTTAAGCAGTTTTTTCATCTCCTCAAAATCAGGACTTCTGAACTCTTGCCACTCCGTCACTAAAATCAGCGCGTCAGCGCCTTTGAGTGCTTCATATTTGCTCTCAACGTAAGAAACGCGCTCATTTCCTACAAGATAATGTGTTTGTGCTTCATGGATTGCTTTTGGGTCATACGCAACTATTTTTGCCCCTCTTCTTGTGAGCTCGTTGATGATTGTGATTGAACTCGCTTCACGCATATCGTCCGTTTCTGGTTTGAAGCTAAGTCCCCAAACAGCAAAAGTTTTCCCGTCCAAGTTTTCGCCAAATCTTTCTATGACTTTGTTAGAAATAACATACTTTTGGTCATAATTCACCGCTTCAACCGCGTCTAAAATTCTTGGGTTATAGCCAAAGTCTTTAGCTGTTTTTGCCAAAGCCTGCACATCTTTAGGAAAACAGCTTCCGCCGTATCCACAGCCCGGATAGATAAAGCTGTACCCAATGCGGCTGTCGCTTCCTATGCCGTTTCTGACTCTGTTGATATCCGCTCCGACTCGCTCACAAATCTGGCTCATCTCATTCATAAAAGAGATTTTTGTTGCAAGCATTGCGTTTGCTGCGTATTTTGTCATCTCTGCAGATTTTATGTCCATACCTATGAAACGGTCATGATGTTTCATAAAAGGCGCATATAAATCTCGCATAATATTCATCGCCTTTTCACTCTGGGCCCCGATGACAACACGGTCAGGGTGCATAAAATCTTGGATTGCTGCACCCTCTTTCAAAAACTCAGGGTTTGAGACTACATCAAATTCAATGTTCTCTCCGCGTTTGTCGAGTTCTGCTTGAATAGTTGCCTTTACTTTGTCGGCAGTACCAACCGGAACTGTTGATTTATCTACAATCACCATATATTTTTTCATACTCTGCCCGATTGTTTTTGCAACCGCCAAAACATACTGCAAATCTGCACTGCCGTCTTCGCCCATCGGTGTTCCCACTGCAATAAACGCAATAGCAGAGTTGCCTATGGCCTCGCTTGCATCCGTGCTAAACTTAAGTGTGCCTTTTTTATAGTTCTCCAAAGTCATATCTTCTAGACCCGGTTCATATATTGGGATAATCCCCTCTTTAAGTTTTTCTATTTTATTCGCATCAATATCAACACAAGTTACGCTATTTCCCATCTGAGCGAAACAAACTCCACTCACTAAACCTACATAACCTGTGCCTATTACTGATATTTTCATATATATTTCCTAAAATAAATTAATCCAAAATATTACCTTAAAAAGGATATAATTTCACTTACATTTTATACTTCATCAGGGATTGTTTTGTCATTCAAAAATAGATATACACAAGTTATTTCAGCCATTATTTTCACATTTGCACTCTTTTTAGCCGTTAGAATATTTTTTTATCTCTCTTATTTGGACTACTTTTCATCACTTACTTTTAGCGAAACACTCCAATCGTTTTTCATGGGTTTACGTGTCGATACAGCGATTATTTTCACCCTGACTTCTGTGCTTTGGCTGCTTCTGCTTTTGCCTCTGAAATTCACTTTTTACAAGCCATACAGAATTCTAATAGGCCTAATCTGGGCTGTTCCTGTGGCTTCTGTTCTCTTTTTCAACATTGGGGATGTGCTCTATTTTGGCTTTGTAAACCGTCACCTCAGCGACGAGCTTAACGTCATCGGCAACGATGTCGGCATACTCTTTAGCATGGCAATGGATTATTTTTTCTACCAAAGCATTGTTGCTTCAATTCTATTTTTGGGTGTACTTTACTTTTTTTACAAACTTTTTGGCGCAGAGATACGCAACCAAGAAATAAGAGCTATGGAATGGGTAAATATCCCGCTCATTCTTATAGTTGCGTTTTTAGGCGTTCGCGGAAAGATTGATGGCATCTCCTTTGGTGTTTCTGACGCTTTTGCAGTCAATAAACTCGCCTCGGGAAACCTCGCACTCAACGGCTTTTTTTGTTACTACAGAGGTGGAAACCGTCAAAATATCAACCACTCTGGCATGAGTTTAGTGAGCGCCTTGGAGACTGTTAAAAGTGCCCTAGACTCAAATAAAACGCAGTACCATGAGAGTACGTTTCCGCTCATGAGAAGCTACAAAGATCAAAAGCCAAACAAACACAATGTGGTTATCATCATGATAGAGAGTCTGAGTGCCGAATATGTAGATGCTCTCTCACACAACAATCTTGGCATCACGCCTACACTCGATAAAATGGCCAACGAAGGTCTGCTTTTTACAAACTTTTACGCCAACGGACAACGCTCGCAAGAGGGAATCACCTCCGTTTTTACGGGGCTGATTCAGCCCGTAGGTTTTGAGAATTTTGGAGAAGGTCTGGAGCTTTACAACCTCAGCTTCTTGGGCAAAATGGCCAAAGAAAACGGCTATGCAACGCTCTCTATGCAAAGCTCCGACAGAGGCTCTTTTAGAGTTGATAAACTCAGTGCGCTAGCGGGTTTCAGTGATTATTACGGTGCCGAAGACATGCCTAAGAGTTCTGATGAAGTCGGCGCTCCGAACTATGGCGTTTGGGATGGGGACATGTTCAGATTATTATCTCAAAAGCTCCACACTATTAGCGAACCTTTCATTAGTTTTGCCTTTACCGCTTCAACGCATGCGCCCTATTATTCAGCCGGTGCAAAATGGGAAAAATACCCGCACAGCATGAAATCTGAGTATGGTTTTTTTAACACCATGTTTTATGTAGATGCCCAGATAGCGGAGTTTATGGAAAAAGCAAAACAAGAGCCTTGGTTTGAGAACACAATTTTCATCTTCACCGCCGACCATGCAAACCATGCCGAAGTAGCGCCAACCAAAGAACTGCAAAGTGCAAAAGTGCCGCTCAATGAATTTCACATTCCTCTTATCATCTACGCGCCAAAAATTCTGCAAGCACAAAAAATAGATAGAGTCGGCTCGCATGCTGATATTCTCGCATCTTTAACGGACATTCTCGGCTGGAAAAACACTTTTACGGCTATTGGCAATTCCCTCTTTGATGAGAGTGTCACGCAGCGTTTTGCCTTTGTTAAACGCGGGAATGAAGTAGCACTTACTGACGGCAAAGCAAGCGTTCACTACAACTTTAGAAACTTTATGGACGGTGAGGGAAACAATTCTGCCGAGCTTCAAGAACTTCTCATTGGCATCGACACGGCTCAGGCGAGCCTTCTTAAACAAACAAAATGGATGCAATAAATGAAAACACCTTATGAGTGGGACAACTACTCCGACCAACCTTACCAACTCAAAGACAAAGAGTACAAAAAAAAGATGCGTCGCTATGAGCTTTTCTCTTTAATACAAACTCTCTTTACAGCGCTCATTATGCTTCCTGTCTCTTTAATGATGATGCCTTTCATTAAAAGAAAAACTGTCGATTCAAAAACTTTTTTCAGTATGGGTGTAGATTTTGAGAGAGAACCTGAACGCTCCTTGGAACTTTTAGACGAGCTTAAAGTCGAAGCGATTCTACTGCGTTTGAAGCTTTGGGAAATGGAAAAACTTGAGAGTTTAAAGAGCTTTATTGAAGCAAACAAAAATAGAAAAATTATCCTCAAAATCATGCAAGACAGAGAACATGTCCAAGATTTGGAGCTCACAAAAAAAGATTTGCGAAGTATATTTACCTCATTGGACACTCTTGTTACAATTTACGAGATAGGCACGACTATAAACAGAGCGAAATGGGGCTTTTTCAGTGTCAATGAATATCTGCGTTTTTATCAGGTAGCTTACGATTTGCAACAATCAGAATTTCCACACATACAACTCATAGGAAGCGGTGTCATAGATTTTGAGTACCATTTTACCGCCCATACTCTTTTTCACTTTTATAAGCAAAAGTTTAACGGGGTTTCTTCCTTGTTATACGTTGACAGACGCGGTGCTCCTGAAAATTTGCAGATGGGCTTTGACCTTTCCGATAAAATAGCACTTTTGAGCACAATGGTTTGGCTGAGTCCAAAATCGGGCCATTCTTTGCATATTACAGAGACAAACTGGCCTATAAGCAACACAGCCCCGTATGCTCCGACGAGCGAGCATGAGTGTGTCAGCGAAGACCTTTACGCAGATTATATGCTTAGATACCACCTACTCGCATTTGCATCCCAGCAAGTTGAGAGTGTCTCATGGCATCAGCTTATAGCACCGGGTTACGGTCTTATTGATAATAGGGAAGGATTACTAAAACGCAGCGCTTTTAATGTTTATAAATATATGGTGCAGAACTTAAACAACGCACAGTTTTTGCGTTTGGACATTGAAAGAGGCTACTATATATTTCAATGCTTAACCGATGAAAAACTGCTTCAAATTCACTGGTCGCTCAAACCCACAACCCTGCAAAACGAAGCGCATTTCGAGGTCTATTCGAGCAGCGGAATTTTAATCGAAGATAAAACCCTAAACATAGGCTCTTCGCCTTTATATATCCACATAAAAGATGGGGTATAATCGCTCATGAATAAAAAAATATTGCATGTTCCACTCACAATTTGGCTCCTTTTTGTAGTTTCCTCACTTGTTTTTGTCTTCTTTCCTCAGATTGATATTTTTATCTCAAATCTGTTTTATGACGGAAAAGGCTTCCCGATAAACGGCACACTTTTTGAAGAGGTTTTTTACTATTCGGTAAAACCGCTCATCATTGCCTTTTCGCTAGGTGCTCTTCTTATTTTTCTTTATAACTTTTTTAGCAAAAAAAATCTCTTCAACATCAATGCCAAAGTGATTTTGTACCTGCTTTTAACCCTTGGTTTGGCTCCGGGGCTTATCGTAAATTCTGTTTTAAAAGAAAATTGGGAACGCGCACGTCCTGCGCAGACAACACAGTTTGGCGGAGACAAAGAGTTCTCCCCTGCGTTTATAGTATCTGACCAAGAGGGTTACTCTTTTAGTTCAGGCCACGCGGCAGGCGCATTTTCGCTTTTAGCCTTTGCCCTGTTGCTCAAACGCCAAAGAACATTCTGGATTTCTGTGGCACTCATCTACGGTGTTTTAGTCAGTTTCGCGCGCGTATCCGCAGGCGGACATTTTTTGAGCGATGTCGTCACCTCATTTTTTCTTGTTACTATTTTTACTATTATCTTCTACTCTTGGCTTATGAAGGAAAAAAACGAAAATGTTTAAAAATCAAATTACACAAATAAGCGTTCTTTTACTTTTTAGCTTCATTGTCATGATGGGCATTCGCCTCACTCTTTTAAACTTTTACCCGGATGACTTTTTAGACCTTACAACCAGAGAGTTCTACGCCTCTTTATTTGTGGGCTTTCGTGTAGATATGATAACAATTTTTACGTTTTCAATACTCTTTATACTGCTTTTACTTTTTGTAAAAAAAACAAAAGCAAGAGCCTATATCGGACTTGTCTGGGCTTTGATTTTAAACGCAATTTTTATCCTCAGTTTTTCAGATGTACTCTACTACGATTACATCCACAGACACATCTCAAATGAGATTTTTAACCTCGGGGAAGATTGGGACATTATCATCGGTATGGCCTTTGGTTCTATGCTCCCTTACACACTTGTTGCACTGCTTTTAAGTGCTGCGTTTTTGTATAGTGTCTACAAAATATTTTCTGTCGAATTAGAAAATTTCATTTCAGGAAAAAAGCTCTATATCACTGCGTTTATAGTTACACTCCTGCTTTTTTTAGGCATACGCAACAACCTCGGCGGTAAAAGTTTTGGAAGCAGCGATGCCTATGCCGTCAACAAAGTAAGCAGCGGCAACTTGGCCTTAAACGGTTTTTTTACTATTTACAGAACAGCTAAACAATCTCAAAAACACAATCTTATGAAACTGGATAAGGCTCTTGGTATTACAAAAGCGGCGATGCATTCCAAAAACGCTCCTTTCATATATGAAGAGTACCCGATGGTACGAGAATATGCCGCAAAAGACAAACCAAAATACAATGTCGTCATCGTTCTTTTAGAGTCTTTTGGAGCGGAACATCTTGATGGTTTTACGCATTACAAAGAGCTTGGTGTTACGCCCTACTTTAAAAAACTCTCCAACGAAGGGCTTAAATTTACTAACTTTTACTCCAACGGTTACCGCTCTATTTTTGGCATAACCTCCATATTTACCGGCCTGACAATCCCTTACGGCTTTCAATACCTTGGTAAAGGTTTAGAACTCTCAAAACTAAGCTATCTTGGACAGGTGGCAAAAGAAAACGGTTATAGCACTGTTGCCATGCAAGCGGGGAACAAACGTTCATATAGAGTAGATGCCGTGAGCGCATTAGCAGGGTTTAGTGAGTATTATGGGGCAGAAGACATGCCAAATGTAGAAACCGTGGACGAGGGACGTTCACCGCTTACGGGAACTTATGACTTCAATATGTTCGATTTTTACCATAAGAAGCTAAACGCAATGAAAGAACCGTTTATGGGCTTTGCGTTTACCGATACAACACATTCTGACTTTTATCTCCCAAGTAAAAAGTTTGAGCGCTATCCGCATGACTTAAAAAACTATAACGGCTCACTCAATGCCTACATCTACACAGACAACGCTATTGAGCGTTTTATGGAAGGTGTCAAAAATGAGCCTTGGTTTGAGCGAACTATTTTCATCTTTACCTCAGACCATGGAAGCGGTGATGCCCTTAATCCTATTGCAAGAGAATATCGTCCGAATGACAAGCCAATGGCTTCGATAGAGCATTTTAGAATTCCGCTTATTATCTACGCACCGAAGATTTTTAAACCCGAAGTCATTCAAACGCTTGGATGCCACAACGACATTTTTCCTACAATTGTCGATATGCTCGGCCTCAAAGCAGAAATTGCGACTATGGGAAGCTCACTCTTTGACAAAGATGTTGCCAAAAGATTCAGCTACTTTTTTGCAGGAAACCTCATCGGACTTGTTACAGAGGAAGGCTATATAAAATACAATTTCAAAAATATTGTCGAAAGCTCAGTAGATGCCGAAAAAACGCAGGAGCTCAAAGAGCTTCTTTTTGCCGCAGATACCGTGGAAGCAAAACTTTTAGAAAAAAATAAGTGGGTGAAATAATGCCTTATAAAATACTCATTATTTTACCAAACTGGCTCGGTGACGCTATTATGGCGACACCTGCCATTGAACTTTTAGCACAACAACATCCAAACGCAAGGTTTACTTTTGTAGGAAGCTATGTAAGCATAGAAGCACTCAAATACCATCCTCTTTGTGAGCAAGCCATTGTAGATGAGACAAAAAAAGCCTCTTCGCGTTTAGTTGCCACCTATAAACTAGCCCGTGAACTCGGCTCATTTGACTTAGCCATTACATTTCGCAATCAGCTTCATTCCTCTTTACTTTTAAAATTTACCGACACTGTTGTATGTATTGCAAAAAAATCCTGGCACTCAGCATTTCTGCTCTCTCATACTCCAAAGATTACAAGCAATCAGCATCTCGCTCTGCAATACGCACAGCTTGCTATGACGAATAATCATGCATGGGACAAGCAGACACCGTCATTAGCTCTTTACATACAAAAAAAGGAGTTTGAGAAACCAATGCTCGGCATAAACGCAGGTGCAACTTACGGAAGCGCCAAACGCTGGTATCCTGAGCGCTTTGCAGAAGTTGGCGCTGCGTTTAACGACAAATATGACATTCTAATATTTGGCGGTCCTGGCGAAGTTGAAATGGCACAGGAGATAGAAGATGCTCTTCTTTCTTTAGGTGTTGCAAATTACATAAATATTGCCGGAAAAACGAATATTGAAGAGCTTTGCGCAAATATTGGCGGCTGTTCTTTATTTATCACCAACGACAGCGGGCCAATGCATGTTGCAGCGGCATATCAAGTTCCGACAGTAGCTATTTTTGGACCGACAAAGTATAAAGAAACGTCACAGTGGATGAATGAAAAAAGTAAAATTGTAAGACACGAAATGAAGTGCAGCCCATGCATGAAACGCGAATGTCCGCTTGGTCATCATGAGTGCATGACGACCATTACAGCGCAGGAAGTAATACAGGCTGTCAGAGAACTATAAAATTCTCATAAAACTTGTTTTATGTAGCTTTAGGGGGTTTGAGGGACTTTAGTCCCTGCCACCATAATGAGCTTTGCCCATTATGGTGCATAAATAATTTTAGGGGTTTAAAACGCGAATTTAAATCCGACGTATACTGCTTTAGTATAGTTAAAATTAAATGTGTCGTAGTTTGTATCGAGTGATCTGTACCCGATTGTCACACGGCCATTTTTAATAACTTCCAAGTCAAAATTTACGCGGTATTCCATAAAGTTTTCTGCATCTTGGAAAGACAAAACTGATGGAGCATGGTAAATACTTCCACCCAAATACATTGGAATGTATTCAGATGCAGGGATTCTATAACTAGCTTCTAAACCAAGAGGTGCAGAAACAAAATCTTTATTCTCAAGTTTTGTACTGTTTAATTTTACGCCCAGACCAATAGACAAACCGCTGCGAGCAATCTCTTTTTGCATTAAAAAGTTCAACTCTGAATAACTCTTTATATCTGCGTTTTCATTTTCGCTATGTTTTTTATTTGCATCCAAAAATCTAAGTCCAAGAAACACGGTATTTGGCTCAACACTATCAATAACCTGTCCCATATCAAGCTTCCCGCTTAACTCTAAATCACTATCGTTTACATTTATTTCTGCCGTATTTAAAGCAAAAGCCGATGCACCGCAAAGTGCCAGCATACTTATTTTTTTTAACATGTGCTTCCTTGTATTTTTTCTATTGTTTTTGTTGTACTTTTTCCATCAACAAAGTCGACGAGTTTCAGTTTACCAGCAAATTCTGTTCCGACAACCTCTTTTCCTTCGTAATCTCCGCCTTTAACCAGAACATCCGGTTGAATCATTTTAATGAGTTCATACGGAGTATCTTCAGTAAAAGGAACCACAAAATCAACCGCTTCAAGCGCCGCTAAAAGATAAGCTCTGTCTTCGGCTATATTTACAGGGCGAGTCGGGCCTTTTAAACGCGAGACAGATTCATCGGAATTAAGTCCAACAATAAGTATGTCACCAAAACTTTTTGCAATTTGAAGATACTTGACATGGCCAACATGCAAAATATCAAAACAGCCATTTGTAAAAACAATTTTTTTACCATTGCTTCGGTAACGTGAAACTATTGCGTTGATATCTTCAAAACTTTTAATGTGAGCATCTGAAGTACTTTTGTGCAGTGTAGCTTCGTACTCTTCTATCTCAGCAATACTTACAGTAGCAGAACCGATTTTACCAACAACCACACCTGCAGCGAGGTTAGCAAACTTTGCACTCTCTTCTATGTTTTTACCTGCAGATAAAGCAAACGCAATGGAAGCGATGACCGTATCTCCGGCTCCCGTCACATCAAAAACTTCTTTGGCAACTGTCGGGAATACCTTGAGTTCATTGTCATAGGTTGCAATCCCGTCTTCTGAAAGAGTAATAAGAGAAATCCCTAAATCACACTCCGTTTTGAGTTGAAGCAGTGCTTTTTCTAAGCTTTTTTCATCTTTAATCTCAATACCCGTTGCAATAATCGCCTCTTTTTTATTTGGTGTTAAAAGGTAAGCGCCTTTGTATTTTGTAAAATCACTTCCCTTTGGATCAACCAAAACACGGACATTGTTTGCGTTTGCAAGTCTAATAATTCTTTGGCACAAATCATCTGTTAAAACACCTTTACCGTAATCTGAAAGAATCACTATGTCAAAGTTGGAGATAGTATTGTTTAAAGCATTCATAATCGCATCCACGGAAGATGCTTCAATTTTTTCTTTTGACTCTTTGTCATAACGTAAAATCTGCTGACTTACCGCAATTACCCTGCTTTTTTTGGATGTTTTTCTGTTTTTTTGTAAAAAAATATTTTTAGTATCAACACCAATTGATTGAAGCATCTCTATAAGTTCTGCTCCATTTGCATCATCACCGATAACGCTGCCAACGCTTACCTTTGCACCCAAAGCATTAAGATTACTGATAACATTTCCGGCACCGCCAAGAACCGTTGTCTCTTTGGCAATATCGACAACCTGAACAGGAGCCTCTGGAGAGATTCTCTCACAGCTTCCCCAGAGGTAGTGATCTATCATCAAATCACCAACAACCAAGATATTAGGCTTGTTATTTTTTAGGATTTGCATTATTTCACTTCTTCTTTGAAAAGTCTCTTGATTTCGCTTACATACGCTTTTATGCCCTCTTCCATCTCGTAAGAAGGCTTATATCCAAGGGCTTCTCTTGTTGTCTCTATGTCTGCTTCGGTGTGAAACTGATAACTTCCTACAAAAGGGTTTGGCATGTATTCACAAGCCAAACTAGTCCCAAGTTCTTTTTGAAGAATATCTACAATGTCCTGGAAACTTCTGGCTTTTCCTGTTCCAACATTATAAACGCCGCTTTCTTTAGGTTGCATCGCTTTAATGTTTGCCTGAATAATGTCGCCGATATAAATAAAATCGCGAAGAATTTTGTCGCTTCCCTCAAAAAGTCTAGGATTTTTTCCGGCCAAAATCTGATGTCCAAACTGTAAAATCATCGAAGCAGTCGTATTTTTAAAAAACTCTCTTGGGCCATAAACATTAAAATAACGCAGACCTACAATAGAGATGTTACTTTTTTTCATATATTCACGGCTTAAGTGGTCCATACTGAGTTTAGAGAAGCCATACACATTGTTTGGTGCTTCACGTCCAACTCTTTGTGGAGATTCTGCGTTTCCGTAAGTTGCAGCGGACGAAGCATAAATCATATTTGCGTTATGTGCAACTGCCAAATCAAGCAGATCTTTATACGCATTCACATTTGTCTTTATCATTAAATCTTGTTCTTGTGCAGTAGTATCTGAAATCGCCGCTTCATGAAAAATATAATCAAATTTATAGTTGCGTTTAAGGTCTGCTAGTAGTTCTTTATCGTTGATATCTCCACTAATGATTTCACCACAAAAACCTAAAAGATTTTTAAAATGTCCAAAGCTTTTTAAGTTGCCGTTGGAGAGTGTTTCCCCACTTCTAAACGCATCCAAAACTACGACTTTAGCCTCCGGATGATTCTCTTGAAAATAAAAAGCTAAGTTCGAACCTATGAAGCCTGCCCCACCAGTTATTAAAATTGTTTTTTCTTTTAAATCGTCTTGTATGTATCGCATATACTCACCCACAGTAAAATAATATTAACAAAATGATACCCTTAAATTCATTAACAAGCATTTAAGACACAAAGCAATATAATTGAGGCGAAACATTCAATTAAGGAAATAAAATGAAAAAAATTATAATCGCTTCTATAGCTGCTCTTACAGTAGCATCTGCTCTTTCTGCTGACGTAAACGGTAAAGCTTGTACATCTTGCCATGGTGCTGATTGGTCTAAATCTGCTCTTGGTAAATCTAAAATTGTTTCTACTTTAACGCATGCTGAGATTGCAACTGCACTTAAAGGTTACAAAGATGGTTCATACGGCGGACCAATGAAAGGTCTTATGAAAGGTCAAGTTGCTAAATACTCTGACGCTGAATTAGAAGCTTTCGCACAAACAATCGGAAAATAATTCCTCTTGGATTGTCCCCTTTGGGCAATCCACCTTTTTCTCACTCTCTGTAACTTATTCTGGTCTGTAATCTTTCTTTAACTTCTCTCTTTTTTGCTCTTGTTTTACAGCGTCATTCAATTCATCAACACCATCATATTTTGCTGCGTTTAAAAACTTTTCTTCATCATCAAACTGTCCATTTTTAATAGCCCACAAAAATGCAAAGAGTGCTATTGCACCTAAAAAAATCGACGCACCAAGCATCATAGTAATTACCCAATTATCCAAAAAGGCCTCCTAGTTTTTATTCCATTTATAACGTATTCTCATGGAGTTTCCAACAACAAGCAGAGAACTCACACTCATAGAGATTGCGGCGACAAGAGGAATAACATATCCGGCCATTGCCAGGGGAATAGTTATAGCATTGTACAACAAAGATATTCCGAGATTTTGTTTAATCAAGAAATAGGTTGTGCGCGATATTTTAAAAGCATCTTCAAGCGATTTAAGAGAGTCATTTAAAAGTACAATGTCGCTTACTTCAACCGCAATATCGCTTCCACTTCCCATTACAATTCCTATGTCTGCCCTTGCAAGAGCCAAAATATCATTTACTCCGTCTCCAACCATAACGACTGTTTTTCCTTCTTCATGCATCTTGCTGACATAATCCGCTTTTTCTTGAGGTGTTTGATGAGAGTAAAAATGTTCTAATCCTATTGCTATAGCCACTTTCTGAGCCGTGCTTTCATTATCTCCCGTAAGCATGACGACATCAATATTTTTCTTCTTAAATGAGTTGATAATCTCTTTGGCATTTTCTTTTATTTTGTCTTGCAGTTCATAAACAGCGACAACTTTTTTATTTACCGCTACATAAAACAGAGTGTTGTCAGAGCTAACGTCACTCGTAATGCCATTATTCTGCATCAACTTGTAATTACCTCCAAGTATTTCAAAGTTTTCATAAAGAGCACTAATTCCTAATGATGAAAGCTGTTTATACTCATCAAAAAGTAAGTTCTCAAAGTGCTCATGCTTTTGCTCTAAATATGTTAAGATGCCTTTTGCTACAGGATGCTTTGAAGATTTTACAAGTGAGTAAAGTGCATTTACGTCAAAGACACTGTTTATATGTTCTTTTACAACTTCAGGCTTGCCAACGGTTAAGGTACCCGTTTTGTCTAAAATAAGCATATCTGCTTTAGCCATTGTTTCAAGTTGGGCAGCTTCTTTAAAGAGCACCCCTCTCTTGGCCCCTAAACTTAAACCGACTAAAGTTGCCACAGGTGTTGCAAGTGCTAGTGCACATGGACAGGCAATAACAATAACAGAAATTGCAACCATAAATGAAATTTCAAAACTGTGAGGCCACAACCACCAAGCAAAAAATGTTATGACAGAAAATCCAAGTATTACTGCCGAAAAATATTCTGAAAGTCTATTTGCAATCTTCTCTATTCGAGGTTTTTTATTGATTGCGCTCTCTAAAAGCTGTACAAGATTTGAAAGAGTTGAATGCTCAAAATCTTTAGTTGTTCTGTATTGTACATCAGCGTCTATACTTGTTGTCCCGCTTACAACACTATCCCCTGTCTTTTTGTAAATAGGCTCACTTTCGCCCGTAAGATTAGACTCATCAAAAGAGCCCTCTCCCTTTATAATCTCGCCATCAAAAAGTAGTTTCTCTCCAGAGGCAACAACTACAATATCGCCAACAACTACATCTGCAATTTTGCAAGAGACTATAGACGGGCCTTTTAAAATATTAACCACATTCGGAATATGCTTTCCTACAATATCAAGTGTATCCGCAGCATTTTTTTTACTTAAAATTTCTAAAAATTTTCCAATAAGTACAAAAGTAATAATCATACTTACTGAGTCAAAATAGGCCTCACCACTTTGCGATACAGTTATATAAATGGAATAAATGTACGTTAACGAAGCACCTGTTGCTACAGGTAAGTCCATATTTACAACTCTATTTTTTACACCATAATAGGCTCCTCTAAAAAAGACCCAACCGCTATAAAAAAGTACCGGTGTTGCTAAAATTCCTTCTGCAATATTTAAAATAGTTTTTACTTCTTGTGTTATTCCAGAAAAATACCCTGCATATTGTGCTACTGCAATCCACATGATGTTCATAGAAGCAAAAATTGCCACCGCCATCCTAAGATAATATTCTTTTCGCTCTTTATTCGCATGAGCCTCTTGCATTGAGGCATCATAAGGATAAGCATTGTAGCCAATTGCGCGTATCATATCTATAATAGCCGAGAGTTTTAAAACTTCATCAGACCAAATAATCCTCGCCTTGTTATTTGTAAAATTAATATTCGCTTCTATAACACCGTCCATTTTATGTAAGGCTTTTTCGTTGAGCCAAACACAAGCCGAACAATGAATACCTTCTATAATCAAAGATACTTCATGAAAGCCATCTTTGTTAATCTTGACAAATCTCTCGTAAAACGCAGGTGAATTAAAATTTGCAGAATCTTCATACTGCTTTGTAGGAGGTGCTAAAGTTACACCTTTGGCTTTATCATAAAAGCTATCGAGCCCCTCATCGCTTAAAAGATGATAAACACCCTGACAACCGTTACAACAAAAATAAAGTTTACCCTTACTTTGTTCTGGAGCTTCAGTAGAGAACTTTATATTCTCTTCTACAATCATAACAGACTTGTCAAACTCTAAATGACAGTGATTACAGACTACGCTATTTGACAAGTTCAAATTTCCCTAATTTTCTATTTTTTTGTAAACAGTCCCATCTCTCTATATAGCCATTCATGCAAATATAAACGCCCGGTTCATGTGCTATTTTAGCGAATCCTATTGCCATCCCTAGATTAAAACTAGCCTCTGTTTTATCTATTTCATATGGCTTCATAGCACCTGTTAGAACAATAATATTTTCTGAAAATATCTCCGCAAGAAACTCTGCACTCTTATCCATTGTATCTGTTCCATGTACAATAACAAATCTATCCTCATCTGAATGAGAAATAATGTCTGCAAACTTTTTTCTGTCATGCCCATCCATCTCTAAACTGTCTTTGTAAATAACTCCGGCAATCAAAAACTGCTCATTACAACTTTTTACTATCTCTTCAAGAGCGAAATTATCATAAGGAACTTCAAGCTCCCCGTTAAGGGCATTATAGCGTTTATTAAAAGTTCCGCCACTATTTAAAATCAACATTTTACTTCTTCCACACATCATTTAATTTTGAGACAATTCTAGTTGCTTTTGAACTCTTTGTCTCATTTTTTTCATCAAAAAGATAAGTCTCTGTAATGCCCGCGTTTAAACCGGCTTCAATATCTCTCTCTTTATCGCCAATAATTAGAGAACGACTTAAATCCAAATCAAATTCTTCTTTAGCACTAAGTATCATTCCTGGCTCTGGTTTTCGACAACTGCAATAACCTGAAATGTCTGGATGGTGAGGGCAATGATAAACTTTTGAAATTACTATACCATGATTTTCAAATTCACCGACCATCCAACTTGTAAGAGCATCAAAATCTTTTTCGGTATAAAAACCCCTAGATATTCCTGATTGATTTGTTACAATAAAAATTAAATACCCTAAATCAGCATAATGCCTACAAAGCTCAAATATGCCCTCAATAAATTCAAAATCTTCAACTTTATAAAGATAATCCTTCTCAACGTTGACAACGCCATCTCGGTCAAGAAAAAGCGCTTTATTTGGCTCATTAGCCATATTCTACTCGCCAACTCCATCAGCAAAAATCTCTTTTTCAATAATATCACACAATATATGTCCAATAAGTATATGAGACTCTTGTATACGCGGCGTAGAGTTTGAAGGAATAATTATCGCATAGTCAGCCATTTTAGCCATCTCGCCACCATCTCTTCCAACTAAAGCAACTGTCATAATTCCCTTATTTTTGGCACTATGAAAAGCATTAATGATATTTAGAGAATTTCCAGATGTAGATATACCAATAAAAATATCACCACTTTGTCCCATGCCCTCTAATTGACGAGAAAAAACTTTATCATACCCGTAATCATTCCCAATCGCAGTTAAGTTTGAAGTATCAGTTGTTAGTGCTAAAGAAGGAATAGAAGGTCTATCAAAACCGTATCTTCCAACTAATTCAGCTGCAATATGCTGCGCATCAGCAGCACTTCCGCCATTACCGGCAAGTATTGTTTTATTGAAACCTCTATATAACTTTACACACTCTCTAGCAACTTC
>VMSZ01000059.1 GCA_013791885.1 Sulfurimonas sp.
ACTACACCTACAGTTAAATCATCAGTTTGATTGATTGTGATATCACCGAGTGTAGTTGTTGCGCTCAAGTTTGTCACATCTGTAATAAGGTCTATCGTTGTTGCGTTTAGGCTTAAGTTTGTTGCACTAATGCTTGGGCTATTGCCATCTGTGATAGCTCCAAGTGCTGTGATATTTACAGTTTGAGCTTCAATATTCTCTATGTAGAGGGCATCTGTTTCGTTAATGTTTAGTGTCTCATCTATTGTTGCGTCTATTGTTGCAACAGTTGTGTTAAGTGTCGCGTTTGCTGCTTCAAGTGTTAAGTTTGTAGCAGTAAGAAGTGAGCTTAGTCCGCTGTTTGTGATATCGCCTGTTGTTGTGATTACTACATCATTTGCACCTGCGTTTACTACATCTATAACTACATCACCACTCTCATTGATTGTGATGTTGCCTGTTGTTGTTGCGTTAAGCTGGTTTACATCTGTATTAAGGTTTACAGTTGCTGCATTAAGTGTTAATGTATCTGCACTTAGGAGTGAAGCTTCACTCTCTTTTGTGAGAGTTGTTGCTGTGAGTGTTACGTCACCGGCAGTTGTAATCACTGAGACAACCATAGCACCATCCGCACTATAAGTCACATCACCGCTGAGTGAAGTTGTTAGTGTGTCGTTACTCATCGTAATTGTGCTATTTGTTGAAAGAAGAGAGATGTTTCCATCTTTACTTGACATATCTCCACTCTGCACTATTGCTTCTTCTGCTGTAATACTTACAGTTCCCTCTGTTGCGTTTTGTACTACAGAGAGTATCTCAAGTGCATCATTTTCATTAAGAACGATATCTCCGCTATTTGTATTTTCCAAGTCTATAGTATCAACTAAAGTGCTGATAGCTTTTTGTGTTGTACCAAAACCGGCAAAAGTTTGCGCGACAAGTGCGTTTGAAATGATATTGTCACCGTTGCTTAGGTTGTTTGTCACAGCACCTGTGTATGAAGTAATATCTACCAAGCCGCCAACAAGTTTTGTTTCTACAAGGCTGAGTGCTATATCTTCATATGCACTCAGTGTCACTCTTGAACCTGTAGTGGAGAGTGTCGTGCCGTCTGTCATAGTAATAGCATCTTGGCTTGAAGTGATATAGATAAATCCTGAGTTTTTCGCTTCACCATTTGTGATGTCTGCGTTTATAGCAACTTCTCCTGTCGCGTTCACTCTTATAACACCGCCATCGCTTACTATGCCTGCATCTACATTAAGAGTGCCATTTGCAGTAATATTAAGCTCACCGCTTCCACTCATGCTCACACCGCTTGCAGTGATAACAATATCCCCACTTGTTGTAGTAAGAGTTGTATTTCCGCTAGCTGTGGCGCTTGATTGAACAAGGTTTATAACTTCAAGATTGCCACCGCTTGCAAGCTGTGTAATGATGATGTTGCCATCAGCTCTATTTGCCGCATCTAAAGTGTCTACAGCTAAGAATCTCAAATCGATTCCTGTTGCTGCATCTACACTCAGCGTATTTGCTATGAGTGCTTCGCTACTTTGTCCATCTATAGCGTCATTGCTTTGAGTAATTCTTCCCTCGCTTGAGTAAAGTGTAATATCTGCATTGCTTGCTTCGATCTGATTTGAGATGATGATGTTGTTAATCGCATCGAGTTTCATATCCCCCAAGCTTGAAAGTTTCATGCTTGCATTAGTGTAATCTTCAACTTTGATAGTGCCGCCATAAATCTCTATATCATCAAAGAAAGTGGTTTGATTTTGCGCTTTTACCCCTATTCTCACCTCACCTACAGCACCTGTAGTTGTGTGTCCATCGACATCTTTATGCCCGATAATGATAGTCTCAAACCCAGATTTGAGTGTCAGCATCTCTTGAGCAGTTAAGTTAAGCACACCCGTTGTAAGCTCATATGGAGGTGAAGAGAGTGAGATATCATAGGTCATATCAGTTGGACGCAGAGTAATAGTTCCTCCACCTGCTTTTGTGCTCTGCAACGACTCTTCTGCACCCTGGAAGTTAATCTCATTTCCTTCTAGCAGGATATCGCCACCAACTAAAACACCCTCTTTAAATACTATAAGTTCAGCACCGATGATAGTTAGATTTCCGCCCACATTTATCTGTTTGTCAAATGTTACAGTACCTGTTGCATAGATAGTAATATCTCCATCGACTGCTACTGTCGAGTTGAATGTTACATTGATAGCTCCGGCACTCTCATCTTCACCTATCACAAAAAGGTTATTGAGTTTTTCAGAGCTATTTCCTACGGTATTTTTAACAGTGATGTTTCCATTGATAGCATTTAAAGTAAGGTTATCAACTGTACCATTTGTTCCTTCTAAGATATGGTGCGCCCCGCCACCTAAAGTGATATGACCAAATCCACCTGTTCCGGCAGTGATAAAACCATCACCTGAAACAATAAGAGAATCTTCTATAAGAACATCACCTGCTTGGATTATACTAGTAGCATCTCCTGCTCCTAAGTGGGTAGTCATACCAGAACCAAAAATTGTGAGTGAACCTCTATCTTCTCCTATTAAGTCATCATAGATGTAAATCTCTCCGCCTATAATAGGGTTGTTAATCACAAGTGGATCTTGGAATACAATTTTTGCATCTCCGCCACCGCTGACATTGATAGTAGTTTTATCTCCAAACTCTATAAAATTTCGACTCTCACTGCTTCCAAAGATGATATTTCTAAACCCAGACTGAAGTCTCTCTATCTCATCAGTCGAGAGTTGCATAACTCCATCTTTACTTACACTGCTATCTCCAATGATGATTTTTTGCGTAGGGTCAATTGTCTCAATGATAAGGCTTGCCCCAACACTTCTGATTGTGTCATTAATAATCAAGTCCGAAGTTTTGAGCATAATGTCATCTCCGCCGGCGTCTACCGGATTATTGACTGTTTGCGTACCGCTTAGAGAGATGACATTTGTCTCTCCTCCTCTTGCACCAGCTTTCTCGCTTCCAATCACCTCTACACTATCTGCTGTCATAACAAAGACTTGCGCTCTATCAGCACTAAAGACAGTTAATTGCTCTGCGTCGACAAAGAGTGAAAGAGTCACAGATTCTAAAGATTCTCTGAGTTGTTTTTCTGCTATGGTTTCACTGCCAACAAATGGGTCAACAAGGAGTCTAGCACCGATATTTTCCTTAGCTTCAAGGGTTACTTTTCCATCTGTGGTTTGAATGTAAGCACCAGTTTGTGCTCTGAGTATCGTGCCATTTGTAAAGTAAGCACTCTCTTCAAATCCTAAAGCACCATTGACTACAATCTCACCCGTAGCTTTATCAACACTGAATTTGAAGTTCTCCATCGCCCACAGAATTTTTTGATTAAAATCATACAAGTTATCTGGAGTCGCCTCTTTAAGCCAGCCATTTGTAGAGAGACTTTGTACTATTGCCCCATCAAGAGCCTCAAGAGTAATATCACCCGCTCCCAGAACATGAATATCTTCTATAAGAGTAATATCTCCTTTTTCGCTGACGATATGGACAGATTTTCCATCAACTGAAGTTGTATTAATATCTGCGTTTAAGACAAAGTTACTGTTTACACCAGCTGCATAGAGTAAAATACCGCCATCTTGTGCGTTTATCCCACCATTAACTACGATAGCACCATTGAGTGTTTCTATCTCTATATCACCGTCTGACTCTTGAGTTATTCCTTCAATGTGAAGTGTTTGCGTTCCAAGTTGCGTGAGGTAAATACCGCCGCTCGTAATGTTTGTCACCACAAGCTCACTTACATCAATCTCAATAGAGCCAAACTCACCAGTTCCTAGACCACCCGCGGCATTAAGCTCAACTCTCTGTGCGATGATGTCTGTAAAACTATCATTTGAATCGTAAATTGCGCCATCACTGTTGAGTAGGATTCCTGTAGTTCCTTCTAAATCACTTCTAATTTTTCCAATGGTCATATCATCACCTGAAGTGAGTGTAAGAAGGGCATTTCCAGCCTCTACAATTGTCTCACCTGCCATAATGATTTTTTTACTTGAAGTAAGCGTTACAGCTCCGCTTGCGTTTGTGATATCTGCATTTTCACCTAAAATCATATCACCATTACTGCTTACTAAGTTTATCGCTCCGTCTTCACTGTTTATTGCACCATTTAAGTTCAAGCTATTTGCAGTAATGCCTATTGTCGCACTGCTCGTTGCATTTATAGTGTCATTGTAAGTGACTTTTCCACCTGCGTTTATGGTGAGATTTTGAGTCGTGTCGTTTTGTGTAAGACTATTGATGATTACATCATCTGTTTCAGTGATATTTACCTCGCCATTTACCACTATACTCAGAGTATCTGCATCAAGGCTAAGTGTGAGTGTTCCACCTGAACTTATCACGACATCACTTGCACCGATTCCAGCTCCGCTTAGGATGACATTTCCGGTTGCTGTGATATTTACTTTGCCCAGAGAACCTGTAATACTGCTAAATGTCACATTACCATCAACGATGAAGTTTACATCTCCGCCGTTCATAGCCAAGCTTGTGACATTGAGGTTTCCGCTCTGTTCAACTGTTACATCTGAACTACTTCCACTTACATTCAGAGCAAGATTATTAACTGCACTTTTTACAGAGAAGTCATCTCTTACCGTTACATCTAAAATACCTGCCGTGACAGTTCCACCAAGTGTAATGCCCCCGGCTGTTGCATTAAGATCAATCGTTCCGCCGCCAACATTGAGTTCAGAAACTATTACTAAGTCCT
Source organism: Sulfurimonas sp. (assembly GCA_013791885.1). Lineage (GTDB taxonomy): Bacteria > Campylobacterota > Campylobacteria > Campylobacterales > Sulfurimonadaceae > Sulfurimonas. The sequence continues at coordinate 4,745 of VMSZ01000059.1, forward strand.
CTCCAGCTGTAAATGTTACATCTTCACCACTGCCTGCCGTTTGAAATTTCGCAACTGTAAGTGTCCCTGTACTTGAGACATCCGTATTGCCTGTAAGTGTGATTGGAATAATGAGAACCTTATCACCTGTATAATCTTTGTTTGAGAAAAGTCCGCCACCGCTTACAGTAGTAGTTCCTGTCTCTATGGCGTTGCTTGATGATGTAGTCGCCACCTCAACATCAGTAAGTCCAACTCCTCTGTCATCAGCACTTTTTATCTCTTTAATAGTGTATATGCCGCCTTTTACAAAGACTTTTGTTCCAAAAATATCTACTTTGTCCTGATCATCTACAAGCTCACTGAGAGTTCCGGCAAAGTCCATTACTACTACAGTATTAGATTTTAAAGCTCCTGCGTTTGCACCTGACTCAACATAATCAACTTTGATATCACCACTTGCACTTAAGAAGATATTGTTTCCGCTAAAGTCTGCTTTATAGCCTTCACTGTTTAAACTTGCGCTTGCACTTGCTGCTGCGCTCTGTGCTGCTGCAAGAAGTGTGTCATAAGTATCTTGCGCATTTGTTTGTGCAGTAAGAGCACTGTCTTTTGCACCCTCTAGAGCTGCTAAAGTACTGCCGCCCAAGATATTTGTATAGGTTGTCGTTTTAAATGTCAAGTCATTTGTAAGCTGCGTTACGTAAGCGTCATAAACAGTCTGAGCAGTATCTTTTGTACTTTGTGCATTATCTTTTGCAATTTGTTTTTCAAATAAAGTC
>VMSZ01000072.1 GCA_013791885.1 Sulfurimonas sp.
AAGTGTACATCAATTCAATGCTGAATCAATTGCAAAAGACTGTGTGATGATTGATATTAAAGGAAAGATAAAAGAACTTTGTAAAAACCATGTTGAAGAATCTGTAGTGGAATCTTTTTTAAATAAGCAGAGCTCTAGTTCCTTGTACGATGACCTTATAAAAGACAAATTTACAGATGGTGATTCGTTTGATTTAAATGATAACTATGCGGTGTCTGTATGGAAGTTTGAAGATAATATAGAATATACATTACTTGATTACACAGATACAACGGATGAAAACGGACAACCAAAAGAACTTAATAGTTTTGTATTAAAAAACTCAAATCCTAATCCTACTAATGTGTCTTTTGGGTAAGTCTGAATATGCAAGAAAATAAAAATAATTTTTTAAAATTTTTAAAATTGTACATCGGTATCGCTATTTTTATTTATATAGTTGTGGTTGGAATGTATTTTTTTAATTTTAAAGAATATGGACTTTCTCCGAACCAAGGCGTATGGGGTACGTTTGGAGATTTTGTTGGCGGAACATTAAATCCTATATTTGCTATGATGAGTTTTATTGCATTATTAAGTACTATCAAACTACAAAGTGAAGAACTAGCATTAACAAGAGAAGAGTTAGAAAAATCATCTAAAGCGCTTATGGAACAAAGTGACTCCTTTAAAATCCAAAACGATTCTATAAAACAGCAAAATCTTGACAATACTTTTTTTAAGATGATTGATTTACATAATCAAATTGTTAATAATTTAGTGCTTACACAAAAACAAGCTGTCTATTCTTCAGTTCCTCAAAAATACAAAATTAATAATATTAATGTAAATTTAATAGATAATAAAGACTACCTCTCTAAGAAAGTAATAGCAAGATTATTAGAGATATTTACTGTATTTTGCAAAAGTAGATATGGGCGACAAATTGATGAGCTATATAATAATTTCCATAATGAATATCAAGAAATAATCGGTCACTATTATGGAAATATATATCAAATATTAAAATTGATTGATACAAGTAATATTGAAGATAAAAAAAGATACTCAAGCTTATACAGAGCTCAGTTCTCAGTAGCTGAAATTGAATTATTGGCTTATCATTGCTTAAGTAAAGTAGCTGTGGAAAAATTTAAACCTCTTATAGAAAAATATCAATTTTTAGAACATATTGACAAAAAAACAGTATTAGATGAAGTGATTAATTTATATGATAAAAATGCTTTTGGAGAAAAAATAGTATCTTAAGTAATTTAAAATGGAGCAGGGGACAATATGAAGTGTGAAAAATGTGGAAAAGAATATTTAACTAAAGAATGTGTTCCATGTAGAGATAAGCATCATTACTACAATAAAAATGAAATAGAAAATATGAAATTAAAGCATAATGGCAATATGCTCAAAATAGGGTTGGGAATAATATCTGTTGTTGTGTTTTTCCTAGGAGCAGGAGGAATAATCAAAATAGCAAATATGCAAGATGATAATGAAAAACTTATGAAAGATATGGAACTTCTAAACGCACAAAACAATAATTTAAAAAGAAAAAATTTAATGAACGAAACATTAGTTAATGATTATAAAAGAACAAATATAGAATTAAAACATGAATTAAGAAGTTATAAAAGTTACGTAAGCAGTAATAGTAATAGACAAGTACCAACAAATAATCAAAATGTAAGTCAATACGCATCAAAAGTTGAAAACAAAAACACTAATCAAAATTATGCTGCTCCTGAAAGACAAAAAGAAAATACTTATACTGCTCAAAGAAAGAAAACATATATTAGATATGGCCAAGCAAAATTAGTATCAGATTCTAGAATAGAAGTTATGTCAGATAATAGACTAAAATCAACCATGCCAATTTATGGAAAATATATTAATAAATCTATAACAAGTCCAGATTGTGGATCAAATGAAAGAATATATAAAATTGTAAATGAATGTAGTGCAAATGTTTCATTATTTGAACAAATATATTTTAAACAAACTAATGCAGATGATATACAAAATCATAATAGAACTACACATATGGTAGAGTGTTTATATAATTATGAAAATGGAGTAATGCACGATTGTATGGTTAAAATGAAATCATAAAAAGACTTAATAAATATACTTACTTATACGCACCTTCACGAGTTGTAACATGAACAACCAAGATAACTAGCCTATCATCTTCTTTTTTATATATAACTCTATAAGAACGCAGTTTTAAGTGGTAAAGAATCTCTTTTTGTCCTTGAAGCTTTTTAATTTTGCCAGTATTCATTAAAGCGATTTCATAATCTGCATTAAAATTTTCTACAAAATCATATAAAGAACTGCGAATAAACGCTACATCAGATTTATTGATATTTTTAAAATCTTTTTTAACATTAGGTTTAAAATCAATTTTATACATCAGAATCTAATTCTTTAAAAAAAATCTTCCATAGAGATAGTAGGCTCATTGTCATTAAGTCTTTTTTCTGCAACTCTGATATCAAGATAATCAAAATACATATCAAGTGCAGCAGTTATAATATGACTTTTCTTTTCGTTAAGTTCTTCAGCATAACGATTTATGTCATTATTTACAGAGGTTGGTAATGTTATGTTTAATCTTACTGTGTTCATAGTGTCACTTCCTTTTTTATGTGTACAGTTATACACTCTTTTATACAAAAAAATAAAATTGCAAGACACGATTTTTTAGTTTCTACTGTAAAGTCTCAATATCCACTAGCTCTACACGTGAGCACTCTTTTTTCAAAAGTTTTTTATTATTTGCATCTTCTTCTGCCAAAGTTAGGATATCTGCAAAGTCATCTTTCGCCACTTCAAAACTATGAAGCTCTTTTGTAGTTTCTATGCGTAATTTGGTATCGTCTTTAGAAATAAGAGATATGTTTCTTTGGCCTTTTGCATATTCAGACTTGATTATTTTTGCTATCTTTTCATTTGCGAGTAACTCACTGAGTAAGATTTCTGAGTTTAAATCTGCTTCACATAAAATTTTGTAAGTAACCATTATATTGCCGTCCATTTTTTGTCTCCTTGTAGATATTGCTTCTTGAATCACTTTTTGTATAAACTCTTTACACTTCAAATGAAGATTCAAGTGTTAAATATGGTAGTTATTTTAGTTGAAAATATAAAAAACTGTCAATACTATTGCATATTGCAATATCATATAAAAAATAGAGTCAAGAGATAGGCTAAATTATCAGAATCGGCAGAACACAAAGCGTATAATTACATCAACCAACATTTTCAAGCTACCAATCAGCTGTAAAATCTCGTATACTTTTATAATGTCTATAACAAGAGGAGTAACTATGAAAGTTGTCATGAGCATTGCCGGGTCTGATTGCAGCGGCGGAGCGGGGATTCAGGCTGATTTAAAAACCTTTGAAGCTTTTGGAGTGTTTGGCACTTCTGTCATTACTGTTTTAACAGCGCAAAATACGAGAGGCGTGAGTGATATTTTTGAAGTCTCACCTGCGTTTGTAAAGGCGCAGATAAACGCAGTGCTTGAAGACTTTGAGGTGAGCGCCATAAAAATAGGGATGCTGTACTCCAAAGAGATTATGACGGCTGTACGCGAAGTCATATGTGAGCTGAAAATCCCCATAGTTTTTGACCCTGTATTTATCTCAAAAGCAGGCTCTTCACTTTTACAGGCAGATGCCGTAGAAGAGATGAAAAGGCTCTTTGAGTATGCGACAGTGATAACTCCAAATATTTATGAGACTCATGCACTCTTTGGCTACAAGTTCGGAGATTCTCTTTCACTCGAAGCAATACAAAAACAAAAAACTCCTGTTTTAGTCAAACACCATGTTTTAGAGCTTCCAACGGGTAAAATGAGCATTGATCAACTCTTCTTCGGGCATCAAAAAAGAATCTTTCAAACGCAATACATTGAGACAACAAACCTTCACGGAACAGGCTGTTCTTACTCAAGCGCCATAGCGGCAAATTTGGCTTTGGGGCACACGCTTGAAGAGTCTATTCAGTGTGCAAAAAATTTCATAAACGCAGCGCTTGTTAGTGCGCCAAACATAGGTCACGGAGCCGGCCCCATTAACCACAAAGCGGGCGGTGCGGAGATATGCAAATGAAAATAGCAGTCTCAGGATGTCTTCTTGGTGAAAAGGTGCGTTTTGATTCGGGACATAAACGCGATGATTTTGTTATGGATGAGCTTTCGCGTTATGCAGAGTATATCTCTTTTTGTCCTGAAAACATGGCGTTTTCAAACCCTAGACCTTCCATAAGACTTGTGAAAAACGCCAACGAAAGTTTAAAAGTCGAGTCGAACAAAACAGGCGCTGATTTGAGTGCGGCGCTTCATGAAGCTTCTCTTTTAGATTTACAAAATATTGCCTCTCATGAGCTGCGCGGTATTATATTTAAGTCAAAATCTCCAAGCTGTGGACTTATGAGCGCTAAAGTTTACTTAGAAAACGGCTTTGCCGAGGGCAAAGATGACGGCGTTTTTGCCGCTATGTGCAGAGCAAAATTTCCACTTTTACCGATGGAAGAAGAGGGCAGGCTTTGCGATGCGTGGTTAAGAGAAAACTTTGTGATGCAGCTTTTTGCTTATGATGGTTTTGAGAAGTTTAAAGCTAATGCAGACATGAAAGGCTTGGTTGCGTTTCACACGGCAAACAAGTTTATGCTTCAGTCTAAAGACGAAACACTTTACAGAGAGCTCGGCAAAATCGTGGGCAATCATGAACAAAAAAGTTTTACGCAAATTTTTGGCGAGTATGAGTTTCTTTTTAAAACTGCCATTGCCAAAAAAAGCTCCAAAGGAAAAACGCGAAATGTTTTAGAGCACATGAGCGGCTTTGTAAAGAGCTTCTTAAACGCAGAAGAAAAAGCGATGTTGCATGAGCAGATAGATGACTATGCGGCGCAGATAATTCCGCTGATAGTGCCACTTTCTACCCTTAAACTCTATGCAAGCAAGTACGGCGTGAACTACCTTTTAGAACAGACTTTTCTCTCACCTTATCCAAAAGAGTTGGCTCTGCGTTCAAGCGTAAAGTGTGTCAAATGAGACGACTGCTTTGGTTTCGAAGAGATTTACGCACAAGGGACAACGCAGTGCTGAGTTTTGATGGCGATGTCTTGCCTATTTTCATTTTTGACACTAATATTCTCTCTAAACTCCAAGCAGATGACAGACGTGTTTCATATATTTTTGACTGCGTTTTACAGCTCAAAAAAGATTTACAAGCCATAGGTTTAGAGCTCAAAATATTCTACGGCGAACCGATTGCCATCATCCAGAAACTCCAAGAACTCCATGGTTTTGATGAAGTTGTAGCAAGCGGAGATTATGAGGCTTACTCAAAACAAAGAGACAAAGAGGTCTCGCATATTTTGCACTTTCGTTATCTTCAGGAGACCTACATTTTTAAGCATAATGAAGTGCTCAAAGAGGACGGCTCGCCATATTATGTTTTTACTCCTTATTACAAAAAAGCCTTGAGAGTTTTAGAACATAAAGACATTTCGCAAGTTAAAAGAGGAGAACAGAAGCTGATAGATGAGGAGTTTGAGGGGCTATATGTTTTACAAGCACTGCGTTTCGCAAAGCTTGCGTTTACTTTGGAAAATTTAGGATTTCAAGAAACAAATTTAACAATTATTCCACTCGAAATAAAGCTCGAAGCATTGAAAAAAAAGTTGCAAAATTATGCACAAGAAAGAGATTTTTTAGACATAAACGCAACATCCAACCTAAGTACAGAGCTGCGTTTTGGGGTGCTTGGCGTGCGAGAACTTTTGCGTGAGATAAGCAACTTGCCAAACTCTGAGCCTTTTGTGCGCCAGCTGATTTTTAGAGATTTTTACGCCTCCTTACTTTTTCATCTGCCACAAATCGAGTTTGAAAACTACAAATACAAGTTTAACGGCATCAAAGATGAAGCAAAATATCAACTCTTTTGCGAAGCAAAAACCGGTGTGCCGATTGTCGATGCAGGCGTACGAGAGCTTTTGAAAACGGGTTTGATGCACAACAGAGTTCGTATGGTCGTTGCCTCTTTTTTTACAAAAGATTTGCTTCTCCCATGGCAGTGGGGCGAAGCATTTTTTGCACAACACTTGCTAGATTACGACAAAGCCTCCAACGTGCTCTCATGGCAGTGGAGCGCAGGAACCGGAGTAGACCCTCAGCCTTATTTTAGAGTCTTTAACCCCTACTTGCAGAGTAAAAAGTTTGACAAAGAAGGAATATATATTAAACGATATGTTCCAGAACTCAACGCAGTTGAAGCAAAGAGTTTACACAAGGAAGCGTATCTATTTACCAATGAAATTAAAGGCTATCCCAAACCGATGCTTATGCATACAGAGGCTGCAAAAATTGCAGTAGAGAGTTTTAAGAAGCTATTGTAAGTTGGAGTTGAGTGCATTACAAAACTAGCAAATTTTAAAAAAGAGCGATATACTCTTTAAAAATAATGGAGGTGTGATATGAAAGTAGCAATTACCGGAGCGAGCGGGTTCGTCGGCTCGCATCTTACAAAAACATTTACGGATTTTGTGAGCATTCACCGAAACGATACTGAAGATGAGATTTTGGCAAAACTGCAGGGTGTGGATGTGGTTTTTAATCTTGCAGGTGCGCCTATTATCAAAAAATGGAGTGAGAGTTATAAAAAAATACTTATCTCCAGCCGCGTAGATACAACAAAAACACTCGTAAACGCAATCAATAGAAGTGAGGTAAAACAGTTAATCTCTACTTCTGCCATCGGTGCTTACCCGGATAACGCTGCGTTTGATGAGTATTTTGAAGGCTACGGCGATGACTTTTTGGCTTCTTTAACTCAAATGTGGGAAGCAGAAGCACTTGCATGCAATAAGCCCACAGCCATCATCCGTTTTGGGGTTATTTTGGGTCATGACGGCGGTGCGCTTGCTCAAATGCTTCCGCCTTTTAAACTAGGTTTGGGCGGCATTATCGGCAATGGCAAAATGATGACGAGCTGGATAGATGTAGATGATTTGGTGCGCATTTATGCCCATGTGATAGAAAATGAGCTTACAGGTACTTTTAACGCAACGGCGCCTGAGCCTGTAAGTAATTATGACTTTACAAAAGCGCTTGGAAAAGTGTTAAATCGTCCTACAATTTTCCCGCTTCCCGAGTTTGTGCTCAAACTTCTTTTTGGTGAGGGTTCAACTGTGCTTACGGGTTCAAAAGAGGTCTATCCAAAAGCTCTGCTTGAGAGCGGATTTAAATTTCATTATCCGGATATAGACTCCTCTTTTTCTCATATTCTCTCCTAACATATTTTTATAGATGCCAAGTTTTTCTTGGCAATCTTCAGCGTGTATTTTAAGTGATACTCTCGCCTTTGCACGGGCTGTTTTAATTCCGCCGCTCTTGGTAATAAGATAAAAAATGATAAGATTTTACTAAAGCAAGAGACGGAGGGAAAGAGGTAGTTGACTCGTAAAATCAGTATAGAACTTGAAATTATCATCAGTATAATACTCTTTACGATGATAGTCGTTTCAGTGGACAGGTATCAATTTTCCAATAATACCATGCAGCAGTTTATGAAATCGCAAGAATCTAAAAATGATTTATTAATCAATACTATACTCCCCATCATTGCACTCAATATATCTCTTGGTTTAGAGAGTGCAAATCAAGAATATCTTGAGCAGATTGTAAAACAAAATGATAATCTGGAATTTTTTGAGTTGGAAGATTTACATAAAAAGGTCATCTATAGCTACAAAAAAGATGCAGTTATTCATCCTCGTGGTGAAATCAGTAATCCCAACACTTACAACAAAACAATTTTAGACCATATTTCTAACGACAAGATAGGATTCATTCATTTACGTTTTTCAAATAAAGAGCTTGAAGAGGTAAAAGAAAAAAATAGAGAAACAACATTTTCAATATTTTTGATTACCTTTGTTTTGTTAATCCTATTTATTGTGCTCATTAGAAGAAAATTTAAAGATTTGAAAAAATTAAATAGAGATCTTTTAAACTATGATCCAAAGCTCAACAATTTAACATTAACTCTTTCTCAAAGAGACGATGAAGTGGGTGTTATACATAATACGATCAGAGCCATGGTTGAAAAAATAAATTCCCATGCCCAGGAATTGGATGAAATGAATCAATCACTGGAAAAAATGGTAGAAGAAAGAACCAAAGAGCTGATACAAAAAGACAAAATATTGACAGCACAATCAAAGCAGGCTGTTATGGGTGAGATGATTCAAATGATAGCCCATCAATGGAGACAACCGCTCTCCACGATTACCCTCCAAATATCAAATTTGGAAATAGCGAAAATGCTGGGAAACATTATTGACAAGAAACAAGAAGAAGAGACACTCAGACAGATAAGCGACACTATTATTTACCTCTCAGATACTATAGATGATTTTCAAACATACTTTCATCCGGATAAAGAAGCCACGACAATTGAGATACATGAGCTTTTACAAAAGGCCGTAAATTTTGCACTGCCTAGAATTGAAAGTAAAGATGTAGATTTAAAAGTTAAAAAGTCAAAAGATATTTATGCGAATGTATATATCAATGAGTTAGTGCAGGTAGTTCTGAATATTGTCAATAATGCTATTGACTCTTTTGTCGGTTTGCAAAGGAAAAACAAGTTTGTACATTTGTATGTGAAGGAACAAAACAATACCCTGCAAATATACATTACAGATAATGGCTGCGGCATTTTAGAAGAGAATATAGCAAAACTTTTTGAACCTTATTTTAGTACGAAAGGGAAAAATGGAACCGGGCTTGGACTTTATATGAGTCAAAAAATTATTGAAAAACAGTTTGATGGAAAAATTGACGTCCAAAGTTCGCCGGAGGGAACTACCTTTATTGTGACTATTGAGGCTGTTCAGGATATTTTAGAAACTTAAAGGGATACAATTTAAGGGGTCGCCCAATGTTCAGTAATCCCTTCAATAAATATACCTTACGATTTTTAAAGAGAACAAAAATATCTCACTAATGTACTCCCTGATTATTATTTAAACAATTTTTTTTTCTTCTCAAATTTTTATTTATGATACAATCGTTGGATAATAGTGTTTGTTCTTGTACAAGCATCAAAGGAGATCAAGAATGTGGCTACAGACGAGTTGTGATTTTACTTTTGACATTACGGTTCCGACTCCTTTTGTGTTGATGTTACGGCCTCGCAGTAACTCACACCAGTGGATAGCTTTTGAAAAATATAAGGTTGTTCCGAGTGTACCTGTGTATGAATTCACAGACATTTATGGAAACCTTTGCCAAAGACTTGTTGCTCCTGTGGGCAGTTTTGCCATCTACACATCGGCCAAAGTGATGACGGCAGATTTCATAGAGGAGGCTCCCGGTGCGCCTTTTGTGCCTATAGAAAATTTACCGGAATCCGCACTTATTTATCTTTTGCCAAGCCGTTACTGTGAAGCTGAGCGTTTTTGCAATATGGCTACGGAGATTACCGCAGACGCACTTCCCGGCTATAATCAGGTAAGCGCCATTACGGCGTGGATTAGAGAGAATATACGTTTTGAGTCTTATGACAGTCACAACCTTGTCTCTGCAATTGAAGTTAATATCAGACAATCTGGCGTATGTCGGGATTTGGCTCATTTAGCCATTGCAATGTGTCGCAGTTTAAGTATTCCTGCACGTATGGTTGTGGGTTATTTGCATGAGTTGGAACCTATGGATTTACACGCTTGGTTTGAAGTGTATGTCGGAGACCGCTGGTATGCGTTTGATGCCACTCAGCCTTTCATGCGAGCAGGTTATGTTGTTATTGGCTACGGGCGAGATGCTGCGGATGTGGCTGTATATAATCAGTTTGGCCCCGCTTTATCTCCTAGCTCACAAAATGTCCGTGTCATAAAGATTAACAATGCAGCGTTATAAAATAATTCACCGTACCTACTACAACTACACAAACGCAGTCATGCTTGGAGCGCATAGTCTGCGTTTACGTCCTCGTGAAGATCATGAACTCCGCATTGAATCTTTTACCCTCAGATGTTCTCCGGAAGCGACACTTTTGTGGCATCGTGATGTGGAAGGTAATTCGGTTGCAATCGCTACATTTAGCACACAAACGCAACAGCTTTTTATTGAGAGTGAAGTGATTTTACAGCAGTATAACGAGGCACCTTTAGATTTTATGGTTGCAGACTATGCCCTTAATTACCCGTTTGTATATCAGGCAGACGACAGATTTTTACTGTCGCCTTATATGCTTTTGCCAGAGGAAGAGACACGTACTTTACTGAATGCATGGATTTTCAATTTTTACAAATCCAACGAAGCTATACAAACCTACACTTTACTTCAAAAAATCACATCTGCCATCTACACAACACTTGCCTATAAAGTAAGAGAAGAACCGGGAGTACAAAGCGCTAAAGAGACGCTTACTCTTGGCTCTGGCTCATGCCGTGACTTTGCTTTGCTCTTTATGGAAGCGGCAAAATGTTTAGGTTTTGCATCGCGTTTTGTGAGCGGTTATTTATATGCACCATTGATGTCTGCGCAGGTCGGTTCAACGCACGCTTGGGCTGAAGTGTATCTGCCTGGAGCAGGCTGGAGAGGGTTTGACCCTACCATTGGAGATATTGTCGGCAAAGACCATATTCCCGTGGCAGTTGCTATGAACCCCGAATCTGTCCCGCCAATTTCGGGTTCATTCGCGGGCAACGCAGAGTCTACACTTGACGTCGGTGTCTGGGTGACTCTGTGTTAAAGGTGTGTAAGCTCTCTACACCTTACTGAGAGAGGGAGAGAAAGCTTTTGTGCTCACTTGAACACGCTCACCTACTTGAAAGCTCTTCGCCTCATTTTCATCCAGAACAATTTCAACGATTTGCTGACCAATGGCAACAATAGCCACATAAATGACATCTGTTTTAAAAATGTCGAGGAGCTCTCCCGTGAGTGAAAACTTTTGAGAACCCTGCGTTTTGAGCAGGGCTTCTTTTGGAGAAGCATCATGAATGATTTTCCCGTGAGAGAGTTCAATGACACGGTTTGCAAGTCTGTAAATTTCGCTCGGATCATGGCTAACCATGATGGTGGTCGTGCCAAACTCTTTGTGGAGTGTTAAAATGTCCTGCTGAAGTTTAGTCCTCATGAACGGGTCAAGTGCCGAGAGCGGTTCATCCATAAGCAGGAGTTGCGGGCGTTTCATAAGAGCGCGACACAAAGAGACTCTTTGTTTTTGTCCGCCGCTGAGTCTGTTTGGAAGCTGCGCCTTTAACTCGTCAAGTTCAGTAAGTGCGAGTAAATGTTTTGCCAACTCTTTGTCTTTGTTTGCAAAGAGCAGGTTTTCTTCTACACTCATGTTGGCAAAAAGAGCATAATCCTGAAACACAAAACCAAGACCGCGTTTTTGCGGCGGCAAAGACTTTTTCGCATTTAGCCAGCTTTTTCCAAAGACTTCTATATTCCCCGAAGCCTCTTCAAGTCCTGCCAAAATGCGTAAAAATGTTGTTTTTCCGCTTCCGCTTGGTCCTGAGACGGCGACAAAATCATGCTCTTCAATGGCGCAGTTGACGTCAAGTTCCATACTTCCGGCACTTCCTTGAAGTGTTTTTGTAATGTTAATGTCCAGCATTAGGCAACTCCTATGCGTTTATTGTGGCGCAGATTAAAAAGATACACGCCGAGTAAAACACTGAAGCTGAGGGCGAGCATAATGCCGCTGTAAATATGTGCCTGTGTGTAGTCCATAATCTCAACAAATTCATAAATTGCCACAGAAGCCACTTTTGTTTCGCCTGCAATAGAACCGCCAACCATAAGCACAACTCCAAATTCGCCGACCGTGTGGGCAAAAGTGATGATGAGCGCAGTAAGAAGAGCCGGTTTGATGTTAGGCAGTGCAACAAACACAAGAGTTTGAAATTTGCTTTTTCCGGCAATGTAAGAGGCTTCAAGCATATTTTTGTTCAGCGTTTCAAAGCCGCCTTGAAGCGGCTGCACCATAAAAGGAAAAGAGTAAAAACAGCTTGCTATGACAAGCCCTGTAAAGTTAAAGACAAGCTTTATGCCAAAAGTCTCGTCAAAAAACGCACCGATAGGAGAGTTGTAGGAGAGGGCGTAGAGAATGTAAAAACCTAAAACAGAAGGCGGCAGAACTATGGGTAAAGAGACAACAGCTTCTACAAAAGGCTTGCATCTGCATTTAGTCTGGCTCAGCCACCAACTCACCGGCAGGGCGATTAAAAAAAGAATAAAAGTCGTGACACCTGCTAATTTAAAAGAGAGTAAAAATGGTTCAAAATCTAATTCGCTCATGAGATTACCAACTTGCTTGTCAAATCAGCCATAGGCGACTGATAGAGCGCACTTGTCACAAGAGCATCAACACCTGTTCCTGCAAATACAGCTGCGTTTGTATTGTTGATGCCACCTGCCGCTAAAATACGAACATGAGGAAAGTGAAGGTTTTTGTATGTCACAATCTCTTTGAGTGTCTGGGTGTCGCATTTGTCAATTTGCAGGACATCCGCGCCAAGTGCGAGCATCTCTTTGGCATCTTCAAAACTATGAGATTCAATAACAAGCTTTTTCTCGATGCACTCAGATTTGAGTTTTTTCATGGCTTCGCTAAACGCAGCTGCGTTTTCATAAAGTTCTCTGTGTTGAGGAAAGATTAAAACACTCTCTGAGAGCCCTAAACGGTGCGGATAAACACCGCCGCAAAGAAGAGAACGAATGGAAAAGCGCTTTGCAAAAGGGTGACTTTTACGGGTTGTAAGAATCTGAATGTTTGGATTTTCTGTTCTTGCGTTTTGGAGCATTTTTTGTGCATTTGTGGCCATACCGCAGGCGTATTCGAGGAGAATCTGAGTGAGTCTCCATGCTTCATGAACCGCCTCATGAGAGCCTTTAAACTCCAACAATACATCTTCTTTTTGAAGCTGCGTTTTTGAGGGAACAAAGGCAAGGACTTTGCATCCTAAAAGTTCTGCAATGCGCGCCGCTTCTTCAGAGCAGGCACAGACAATGTTTTGGCGAGTGAGAATACTGAGAGTAACTTCTTTTGCAGGAAGTTCAAGCATATGTGTCGTTAAGTCAAAATAGGGCAAATCTTCACGAATATACTCCCAAAGTTCGGTGTCGTTTAGTCGCATTTTTCTTTTCCCCCTGATTCTTGTATCACTTCTAAAATTGACAAGTTACTTGCTTTAATCAGTGCAATTATTGTGTCATTTATCTGAAGTTGCATTTTTGTCGCTGAGGCTTTAGTGATGACGCTGTGCAGTGTGGCATTTGCAAAACGCAGTGTAACACTGCATAAAAGAGCGCCCATTTCTATAGCTGTAATCGTGCATTGAAGCTGATTTGAAATGCTTATGTCTCCTTGAAAATCTTTAGCAAGAGAAATATTTGAGGATTTAACGCCAAGCAAAACTTCTGAGCCTAAAGAAAGGGGAAAGTTTAAACCCAGTGCCATAAGACGCATTTCGTGTTGATAAGATTCAAAGGAGACAACGGTGAGATTGTCCAAACTCTCAATGGCAGTTACTTTTGTGAGAATTTTGTTCATCGTACGATGTACCCGTAACGTCTGAAAATTTCTTTGGCCTTGTCACTTAAAATGAAGTCGTAAAATGCTTTGTATTCTTTGTTCTCTGCCCCGTATTTGAGTAACACAACTCCTTGGTCAATAGGTGAGTACAGAGATGCATCTACATCTGCCCAATGTATATTTTCTTTATACTGAGACATTTGCGGGCTATAAAGAGATGACTTAGCAATAAGCCCGATTTGCGCGGCTGTCACAGCGTAAGAAACTGTTTGGGAAATGGATTCTGCAAAAACAAGTTTGTTTTTAATGTTTTCATAAACGCCGCTTGTTTGCATCGCTTCTATAGCAGCTGTACCGTAAGGTGCGGTTTTCGGGTTTGCTATGGCTATTTTGTCGATTTTCGCATCTTCAAGAAGTTTCATGCCTTTGGAGTAATCTTGAGAGTGAATACTTAAAAAGGCCAAGGCTCCCTGAGCGTACATCACAGGTTTTGTTGTAGCAATTTTGTCCTCATACAGCGCTTGTGGAAATATCATGTCGGCAGACATAAAAATACCGTAAGGTGCTCCGTTTTTTATTTGAGCGGTGAGTTTTCCACTGCTTCCAAGAGTGACCCTTACCGTTGTTTCAGGGTTGTTCTTTGCAAATTCAGATTTGAGTTCATCCATGGCGTAGCTTACGTTTGCGGCGACCGCTATGTTGATTTCACCTGCGAGTAATCCGCCTGTGATAAAGAGTAAAACTAATAAAACTTTTTTCATTTTTTTTCCTATGGTAATTTAGAGATAAAATGCAATTAGTATTCTAGCGTTATATATTTAAAAACACAACGGTGTTGCAGCTTTTTTTATTTTAAATGTAACTAGCTGACATTATTGTAGGCTGAGGTTTCTTTGTTTCATTTTTTCGCTAAAATAATGTAAATGAATTATTACACTTTTGAATACCCATATCTTATATTTTTACTGCTGCCGCTCATTTACTGTTTGTATAAATGCAAAGAGTATATGAAGCCCATTTATTTTGTGCATCTGCAATTTATGCACGCAAAAAAAGGGTTTTTAAAACTTGAGTGGATTGTAAAAATTCTCATTTTTATTTTTTTATCTGTTGCGCTTAGTTCTCCCATTGTCATAGACAGATTTGACCCGCAAAACAGAGCCGGAAAAGACATTGTTTTGGCTATTGATGCGAGCGGTTCTATGAACTCTTCGGGTTATGACGGAGGGGATGATTTCAGTAACGGGCAAAGGCTCAGCCGTTTTGAACTAACAAAAATCATAGCAAAAGAGTTTATAAACGCAAGAGTCAGTGACAATGTCGGCATAGTTTTGTACGGAGACTTTGCGTTTATAGCTTCGCCGATTACCTATGAAAAAGAGATAGTTTCGCAAATGCTGGAGTATCTTACACAAGGTATGGCAGGACAAAATACGGCTATTGGTGAAGCGTTGAGCATGAGTGTACGCGCTTTTAAATACTCCAAGGCAAAAACAAAGATTGTCATTCTTCTGAGTGACGGAGAACATAACAGCGGAGCCATCTCTCCAAAAGAGGCGCTGGTTTTAGTGAAAGAGCAGAATATTAAAATCTATACTATTGCCATGGGGAACAAGGGTGAGGCAGATGAAGCTTTGCTTGAGACAATCGCCAAAGAGAGCGGAGGAGAGTTTTTTTCTGCTGCAAACGCCAAAGAGCTGCAAGAAGTGTATGCAAAGATAGATGCGCTTGAGTCCTCGAAAATAAAGAGTCAGGAACATACGTTAAAAGAGTATTACTATCAGATTCTCGTAGCTTTAGCATTGGCACTTTTACTCTTTTTAATTTTTAGGGAGCTGCGAAAATGAGTTTTTTAGCACCTGAATACTTTTGGCTCTTACTGTTTTTGCTGCCGGTTTTTATAAAGAAAGATTTTAGAACTTTGAGAGTAACTCTGCTTGGCTATATATTAACCTTTGTACTTTTGGTTTTAGCACTCGTGCGACCGGTCATACCTTCACAGCCCATAGTGAGTGATGAGGTTTTCAGTGATGTCATCGTCGCCGTGGATTTGTCTTACTCTATGCAGGCAAAGGACATTAAACCAAGCAGACTTGGTTTTGCAAAAGAGCGCTTGGCAGAACTTGTTAAAACGCAGACCAAGAGCAGATTCGGCGTTTTGGGTTTTACTACAAACGCCATTGTGTTGTCTCCCTTGACAAGCGACAGCGAACTCTTGCTCCATCTTTTTAACTCTCTTGATGAAAAGCTGATTATTACCAAAGGAAGCTCTGTTATGCCGGCTCTAGAACTCGCTCGCAGAATGTCCAACTCCAAGACTCCCAGCGTGCTCATACTCAGTGATGGAGCAGATGAGAGCGATTACACGGAGGAGGCTGCGTTTGCAAGAGAGAATAAACTCGTAGTGAATATTTTAATGATTGCAACAGATTTTGGCGCAACACTTACTCTGCAAAACGGGGAACTCTTAAAAGACGAGCTTGGCGATTTGGTAGTCTCTCGCGCCAACGAAAATATTTCACTCATAGCCAAAGAGAGCGGCGGCGTTTACAGCAGGGATTTTTCAGAGATTGAAGATGCTTTAGAGTCTCAAAAAAACAAAGACTTTAAAACTAAAAGCACCATAGTCAGCAACAGTGAGCTTTTTTATTATTTTGTAGTTGTGGCACTTGTGACCTTTTTGGCAAGCGTTACTACTCTCAAACGCTACATTCTTGCGTTTTTACTCCTTTTTGGAGTGCATTTGCAGGCGGGAGTTTTGGATTATTTTGAAGATGAAAACAGAGCTGCGTTTAAAGAAGCAAATGCCTACTATAAGGCGGGAGAATATGAAAAAGCGCTTGGAAAGTATGAGAGTGTAAAATCAAGTTCTCCTGCGTTTAAGTCTCTTGTTTTTTACAACAAAGCAAACACTCTGCTGCGTTTAAAAGAGTTTGAAAAAGCACGGGAGAGTTATCTGAAATCGCTGACACTCAGTTACTCTCAAGAAGCAGATGAAAACTTACACTACATCAAAGATGTCAAAGAACAGGAAGAGATGAGCACAGGGCAGCAAAAAACAGACAAAAAATCTTCCGTTGCCAAAAAGAAAGACTCTTCACAAAAAGAAAAAACAAAAGAGGGCGGAAGTTCTAACATGAAAGTGAGTGCGAGTGCAGGAAGCGGCGAGAGCGAAAGTGACAAAAAATCAGCTTCGCAAAATATTTTAAACATGAATCAGGGCAAAGCAAAACTGAGCTCAAAACAGTATGAACTCATCAACAAAAGGCAAATAGATGAAAAAAAACCTTATTAAAACAGTTATATTTTTTCTGCTTGTACAAACGCAGCTCGCAGCTTCAAGCTATGAGTGGCGGGCAAATATAAATAAAACGCAGGCCTATGTAAATGAAGCCGTTAATCTTGAATATGTCTGTACTTTTAGTGACATTGCAGAGTTGTACGTCATCGACTTTGATCCTGTAACCGAGAATGAAAAGTACACAATAAGACTATTAAACAAAAACGAAAGAATTATAGACGGAAAAAAAGTCAACAGCTATGAGTTTGTGGCTTTTGTGCATCAGGCCGGCGAGATGCGTTTTGATTTTGATGTGTCTATGAAAAAAACAAATAGAGATTCGATAGAAAATACGGTCATTGGACGCGACAATGGAGAGTACGCGGAATATACAACAACAATATTAAAACAAAAAGAGCTTGTAGTAAATGTGTTGGAAGACAACTCCAGCCTCATTGGAACATTGGAGATGCAAGTTACAAAAGATACACCGAAAATTAAAGCGTATGAGCCTTTTCATATGGAAATAAAATTCAGCGGTAAAGCAAATTTTGACAATCTCAAACCGTTTATTTTTGAGATAGAAGGGGTAAAGGTTTTTTCACAAGAACCCAATGTCAATGTAAAACTTACAAAAGATGGTTATGAAGGTGTCTGGAGCCAAAAATTTGCCTTTGTGGGAACGAAAGATTTTGTTATACCTGAGCTAAGAACAGAGTACTTTGATTTGCAAAGCAGAGCGATTAAAGAGTTGGCTTATGAAAAAACAGAGGTTGAGGTAGCTCCCGCATTTACTAAAGAGGAACTTTTAGACGAAGAAGCGGAAATTTCTCTATGGCATCAGGAGTACCTTTATTATGTACTGACATTTTTAGCAGGATTTTTACTTGCAAAAATAAAGCTGACACGCACTTCAAAATCTTTAACTGACGCAGATGTTTTTGCCCAAAAAGTACAAAACGCAGCCTCCTTACAGGCTTTATGTGTCATTTTAGCTTTACAGGATGCAAAAAAATATGAGAGTTTGATTACAAAAATAGAGACAAAAGAGCTTACGTCGATTAAAGAAGCGAAAAAATTAATATCCTATTAAATAGTTTTTAACTAAAATCATCGCAATTGTAAAAGGAATCTTATGAATAGAAAATTAATATTTTTGTTGCTGCCTATTGTCACTGTTTTTATAAGCGGATGTGCCCAAAAAGTTGGTATGAAGGCACTTGAGCCGGCAGAGGTAGACAGAGCGTCGCAAACAAAGAAAATTGCCGTGACCGAGTTTGCGTATGATGACATTGGCCTTGCAAACAAGATTGAAGCGAACCTTGCAAGACACAAAATAAACAATCAAAATTATTTTACGATTGTCAGCCGTGGTGATTTTAACAAAATTCTAAGAGAACAAAAACTTCAAAACAGCGGACTTGTAGACACTTCAACTGCTGTCGAGGTTGGAAATCTTATTGGAGCGCAGGCAATTATTTCAGGGAGTGTCGGACGCCTCAGTTCTTCAGACACTCGTTACTATGAAGAGAGAACAAAATGCGCTGATAAAAAATGTAAAGAGCTCTATCGCTACAATGTTGGCTGTACAAAAAGAGTTGTGGGTTTATCTGCGGAGATTAAAATGGTAGATATAGCAGCAGGAGATATTATCTATGCGGATACTATGAGTAAAAACTCAAGCTATTATCACTGCAGTGATGACTCTCGCACAATTCCATCAGTTGAGAGTGCAGGGCAAAGTTTGGCATCTTCTATAGCCAACGATTTTACCTATAAACTCACTCCGCATTACAGATACTTTGAGGTTGAACTACTTGAAGATCCGGATTTGGACTACACAGATGAACAAGAAAAACTTTTAGAAATTTCTCTTGAATATATCAAGCAAAACAGATATGACAAGGCGGAAAAATATTTATTTGAACTCATTGACTCTACAAACGCACAAAGTTATGTTGCGTTTTACAATCTTGGAGTAGTAAAAGAGGCTGAGGGCAAATACATTGAGGCCAAAGAGTATTATGAAAAATCAGACTCTTTGATGGTTGAGCCGGTTGAACAGATCAGTCTGGCATATGTCAGAATCCAGTCGCTTATTGCAAAACGCGATATGACTCAGGCTCAAATACAAAGGTAAATAATGAAAATATTCCTCACACTTCTTGCAGTTTTTCTTTTATTTTCGGGATGCAGTTCAGATAAAAAGATGGTAGTGGCTGAGAAAAAAGAACTTCCGTCTTGGCTTAATAACCCGCCTTCAAGCAGTAACGGCTTTTTATATGCTGTGGGTGAAGGGCAAAACAAAGAAGAAGCTGTTGCCAATGCTTTGAGTTCCATGGTTTCAACTTTGAGTGTCTCTATCTCTTCAAAGTTTAGCGCAAAGAGTGTTGTCAAGGAAGGTTATAACAGCTCGAATCAGGCAACTTATACCAATGAAATTCAAAGTGATGTGAAGAAAATCCGCATCAGTAATTATGAACTTGTTGATTCGAAAAACATAGGCTATAAAAAAGAGGCGGTGCTTATTAAATCTAATAAAAAAGAACTCTTTGAGAGTCTGGTTTATGAGATAGAACAAAACTTTTCCCTTATAGAACAAAAGAAAAGTACGCTTGCCTCATCAAATGCCATAAAAAAGCTTCTCTTTTACAAAGAAACACAAGAAAGTTTGTCCTCTTTGAACGATACCTTGCTTGTTATGAACTCCCTTGACAAAAATTTTAAGGGAGAGAATTACCTGTCTCATGCGCAAAGACTAGACAAAGAGTACGAGACACTTCTTTTGAGTGTAAGTTTCGGAGTAGAAAGTAATAATGACGCAAGTAAATTGGTTTCAAGTATTACAAAAGCCTTGAGTGAGAAAAAATTCAAAGTAAGCAATAGCAATAACGCAAATCATTTTAGAGTCATACTTACTTCCAATACTGTACAGGCTTCTTCGTACGGTTTTACACTCGCAAGGTCTGCTATAGACATCAGTATCAAAGATGCAAATGGCGCCGTCATAGGCTCAAACAAGCTAAATATTACGGGGCAGTCTACTCAAGGATATCCTCAGGCAAAAGAGAATGTAGCGATGAAACTGAGTGAAATGATAAAAAAAGAGGGCATAGAAAAAGTTATTGGCTTAAATATGTAAACATTTACCCCATTTGGTTATACTTATATACTTTCAAATTAGGGTGGTTTTCAAACAGACTTTGTAATCTCTACAAGGTATTGGAACTGCTAATAAGGCTATTTTATATGTTATCTAAGATTCAAAGTATTAAGAATGAAGTTGCAAAAGTTGTCGTAGGGCAAGAGAAGATGGTTGATTCTCTGCTTATAGCGTTTTTATGTGAGGGGCATATTCTCATAGAAGGTGTTCCCGGTCTTGCGAAGACTACAACGGTTAACGCATTGGCAAAAGCTCTCGGGCTTAACTTTAAACGCGCGCAGTTTACTCCAGACCTTCTTCCTTCAGACATTTTAGGTGCTGAGATTTACGATCCTCAAAACAATAGTTTCAAAATAAAAAAAGGTCCAATTTTTACAAATCTACTCTTAGCCGATGAGATCAACCGTGCTCCGGCAAAAGTTCAGTCGGCACTTCTTGAAGTTATGCAGGAAAAGCAGGTGACACTTGGTGACACAACTTTTAAACTTTCTCCGCCATTTTTTGTAATGGCGACACAAAACCCTGTAGAACAAGAGGGTGTTTACCAGCTTCCAGAGGCGCAACTCGACAGATTTATGCTTAAACTTATTGTCGGTTACAACACAAAAGAGCAGGAACTTGAAATTGCAAGACGTATCTCAAGTGGCAAGTTTGAAGCTATTGAAGCCGTTGTTTCACGAGAAGATTTGGAGGCACTCAAAGACGCCATCAAAAATATTCATGTAGATGAACAGGTTGAAGAGTATATGATAGAACTTGTAAACGCAACGAGATACCCAGAAGAGTATGGAATGGATGAGCTTAAGAACTACATACAGTTTGGTGCAAGTCCGCGTGTAAGTATTGATATGTTCAAAGCCGTAAAAGCGATGGCGTTTATGCGTGGAAAAGATTTTGTTACACCTGTGGATGTTGCGTACATCGCCAAAGAGCTTATGCGTCACCGTATAGTACTTACCTATGAGGCAGAAGCAGAAGGCATCACAACGGATCAGATTATCCAAAAAGTGTTAGAAACTGTAGCAATACCGTAGGCTAAGAGATGTCAAAACTCAAAAGAATTTTAGTTCGGGCGAGACGCCAGGTCTTTAGCGAAATGGTTGGGAATAATCCATCAATCTTTCAAGGCGAGGGCTATGACTTTATAGAACTTCGCGAGTATATGCCAGGTGATGATATACGTCATATTGACTGGAATATTACGGCAAAGATGCAAAAGCCTTTTATAAAAATATTTCGTGAAGAGCGGGAACTTAATGTTGTTTTAGTCTCTATTTTAAACGGGAGTGTCCATTTTGGCTCTAAGGTTTTTAAACAAGAAACCATAGCTGAAATAGCTGCACTGCTGAGTTTTTCGACACTTAAGAATGGGGATTTACTGAGTTCATACATTTTTACGAACGAAATGAATTACCATTCCAAGCCGAGTAAAAAACTCCATCAAGTTCAAAAAAATGTTGAAGAGATTTTAAATTTTGATGCGCTTGGTAAAAAAGTAGATTTTAATTTTATAGTCAATACTCTTTTTACAAGACTTAAACGCAAGTCACTTATTTTAATGGTTGGTGATTTTTTTGAAGTGCCTGACTTAAAACTTTTAGCAAAAAAACATGAGGTTGTTGCCTTTATTGTGAGAGATATTTTGGAAGAAAAACCGCCGCAAATGGGATTTTCATCTTTAGTTGATCCTGAGAGCGGTGCTGTATTGGAAGGTGATTTTAATGCGTCGAGCGTCAATGCATACGCAAAAAAAGTGCTTGAACATGATTTGAAACTCTATGAAAATCTTCGAAAAAATCAGATACGATTTACAAAAATCTACACACACTCTGTTGCAAGTGTAGAGCTTAGACGACTGTTTGAGGGGCGATAATGCAAAACTATGACATTCCACTCCATGACATAAAACCGATTTTGGAAGTGCAGGAATATTCACTCTATTATTTTGTGGCTCTTTGCGCTCTGGTTTTTGTACTCCTTTTAGGTCTTGCATATATTTTTTATAAAAACTATAAAGCAAAAAATAGATTTAATATACGTCAAGAACACTACAGACTTCTTAAAAGTTTAGATTTAAAAGATACAAAAAACGCAGCGTACAGCCTTACTTTATATGGCTTGACCTTTAAAGACGACAGTCCTAGACACACGGAGATGTACAAAAATATATCGCAAAGACTTGAAGCGTACAAATACAAAAAAAGTGTTGGGGCCTTTGATGAGGAAGTCCTGGCTTACATAGATTTATATAGAGGTATGCTTGATGTTTGAGGGGATTTATTTTGAATTTCCGCGCGTTGCGTTTGTTATCTTTTTTTTCATAGCCTGCGAAACTTTGTGCAGGATGCGTCTGCCTTCACTCTATTTTCCGCATACGGCGCAGTTTATGAAACAATCTGTTTCGGCTTCAAAAGTTCTTTTTTTGCTTAAGTGGCTGGCAATCGTTATGATGATTTTGGCCTTTATGTCCCCGGTAAAAGATGAGCCGTATGAACTTGAACCCAAAAACGGCTACGAAATAGCGCTTATCTTAGATGCTTCACAGTCTATGCAGGCGAAAGGTTTTGACACAAATAATCCAAATCTCAACAGATTTGATATTGTTAAAAGCATAGTAGTCGACTTTATACAAACGAGAAAAAATGACAACATCGGTTTGGTTGTTTTTGGAGAGTACTCTTTTATTGCTTCGCCGCTCACGTATGATGAACATATTTTGACCCGGATTGTTTCACAGCTTCAAATCGGCATGGCAGGAAAATTTACAGCCTTGTATGAATCTCTGGCTCAAGGGGTGAATCTGTTAAAGATGAGTGAATCCAAGAGTAAAGTAGCCATTTTATTAACCGATGGTTTCAGCACGGTCGGCGTAGATAAAGTACCCTTGGAAGTAGCTATTGAAATGGCAAAAAAAGAGGGTGTAAAAGTTTACCCGATTGGAATCGGCGCAGACCACGAATATAACCAAAAAGTTTTACTCCAAATTGCAGATGGCACCGGCGGTGTTGCGTTTGGGGCTTCAAGTGCAAGTGAGCTTAAAGATATTTATGCAAAAATAGACTCACTTGAAAAGTCTCAGATAAAAAATGAGACTTTTACCTATATGAACTATTATTATTTTTATCCTCTGTTTGTTGCACTTTTGTCGCTGATGTTGTATGTTTATTTGAGAAATAAAAGGGGACATGCATGAGTTTCTTACATCCGGAATTTTTGTACTTTATGCTGCCTCCGCTTTTTATACTTTTTGGTTTTCTTCTTACGCAAAAGGGAGTAGAAGCACAGTTTTTTAGTGAAGAGGTGATGAGAAAATTGCGGGTCAATGCGAATACCTTGACGCTTAAAGCAAGGAATATCCTCTTTTTTCTTATTGGTTTTTTAATGATAATAGCACTCAGCGGGCCGATTATTAAAGAGGGCACCGTACAAATAAAAGCAAAAAGTGCAGACATCATGATTGCGCTTGATATTTCAGATTCGATGCTTGCAGAAGATGTCTATCCCAACAGATTAAGAGCGGCAAAACAAAAGGCAATTGAGCTGATCAACATGGCTCCTAATGAACGTGTAGGTGTTATTGCTTTTGCAAAAAACTCTTATCTAGTTTCCCCTCTGAGTTTTGACCATGGAGCGGTAAACTTTTTACTCTCACAGCTTGACACGACCTCTATTACACAAAAGGGAACAGATATTAAATCTCTGCTTGAAGTGGTTGATACTTCTATCCAGAATAATGCAAAAAAATATTTGCTTATTTTGAGTGATGGTTCAGATGCGAGTGATTTTACTCAGGAGATAACTTTTGCTAAAGAGAAAAATATTGTAGTTTTTGTACTTGGAATCGGGACAGCTAAAGGGGCTCCAATTAAACTTCAAGATGGAAGTTTTATAAAATACAATGGTGATATTATTGTTTCAAAACTTAATGAAAACATCTCTAAACTTGCTGTTGAGAGCGGCGGCGTTTACATAGAAAATGTTAAATCGCAAGATGATATTAAAACAATGCTCAGCGAAATAGAAAGACTCAGTGAAAAAAAAGAGCTTAAAAGCGAAGAGGTTGCCCGTTTCATACCTCTTTTTTATTATCCTCTTGGTTTGGCACTTTTTCTCTTGCTTATTGCGACAAGTTCTATGAGCAAACGAGTGACAGTGGCACTTCCCTCAGCTTTTTTACTCTTTGGCCTTTTTATTTTTCAACCAAACGCAGAGGCAGGAATTTTAGACTTCATGGAGTTGAAAAATGCTAAAGAAGCTTACGAGAAGGGAGATTTTGAGCAATCTTCTAAGATTTATCACAAGCATGCCCAAGCGACAGAAAATCCGCAAAGCTATTTTAATGCCGGTAATTCTTTTTATAAACAAAAAAAATATGAAGAGGCAGTGAAAACTTACGAGAAGGCGCATTTTAAAACAGATCTTGAGAGAGCAAAGAATTATGCAAATATTGGTAATGCTTATGCAAAATTGCAAAATGAGGAGAGTCTGAAAAATGCACTCAAAGCTTATGAAGATTCTTTAGAACTTGAACAAGATACAGAAGTTCAAGAGAATTATGAAGCTGTAAAAAAAGCCTTAGAAGAACAGCAAAAAGAGCAAAAAGAAGAAGATAAAGATCGCAAGCAAGAAAATGAAGAAGAGAAGCAGAATAAAGAAGATAAAAAAGAGCAACAAAATCAAGACAAAGAAGGTGAAAAAGCTTCTCAAGATCAAAAACAAAACTCTCAAAAAGATGAAAAATCTGAGCAAAAAGATGAACAGTCTCAGAAAAATGGGCAAAAGTCTCAAAAAGAGAACGCTCAGGATGAAAAGAAAAATTCCGAGGAGATGAACGATGATGCAACGGATAAAGAAAAAAAAGAAGAATTGCCAAAGAATGAAAAGACAAAACAAGATTTAAAAGAACTTGAACAGGAAAAAAATGCTTTACAAAAGACCAAAGAAGCAAATAAAGATAAAATGAGTGATGCAGAGGAAGAGAAATGGATTCAACAGCTCAACATGAACCAAAACTCTTATATGTATATGCTCAATAATGAAAATAAGAATGAGGAAATAACAGATGAAAAACCTTGGTAAGATACTCCTTGCACTTTTTTTAACGCCGCTCTTTTTACATGCAGATGTTAAAGCGTATGTAGACACAGAGCAGGTAGCTTTAGGGGATATTGTGACACTGAAACTCACCATAATGGGAGAAGATGTTCAAAAGCCAAAACTTTTTACTGTTTGTGAGAGCGATATTATCTCTACTAGTTCACAGACAAGTATACAAATGATAAATTTAGATTATAAAAAAAGTTATACTCTGAGTTACCAGTTTATGCCCAAAAAAAGTTGTGTCATAGAGCCCATTGAAATTATAGTAGATGGAAAAGTTGAAAAAACAAAGTCTGTAAAAATTGAAGTTTCCCCGGTAAGCAAAAGAGCAGATACAAATTTTGAATTGACATTAACAAGCAGTAAACAAGAACTTTATGTCGGTGAACCCTTTGATGTTGAACTTTTATTTAAGCAAAAACGCTCAGCTGAAGCACTTGACAGTAAATTTCTACCACCCGAGTTTAAAGGTTTTTGGGTTAAAGGTGAAACGCAGCCGCAAAGATATGAACAGGGTGCATATATTATGACAAAACTCAGTTACAGACTGGCAGCACAAAGAGAAGGCAAGCTAGAAATTTCTCCGGCACAAATGAGCATAGCTTCACGTGGAAGTTCAAAAGATCTTTGGGGCTCATGGTCAACAAATGTCAAATGGAAATCTTATTTTTCAAATGATTTGAACATAAGTGTCAAACCCTTGCCTGAGGGTGCAAGTTTAGTCGGTGATTTTACAATAAAAGCAAGTGCTGAAAAAAGTGTTATTAATCCCAATGAAGCAGTGAATGTCAGCATAGAAGTTGTTGGAGACGGAAATTTAGAAGATATAAAAAGTTTTAAACCTTTCATTGCGGGAGTAAGTGTTTTTGATGAAAAAATAACAATAGAAGGCAATAAACTTACCCAAAAAATAGCTTTTGTTGCCGATGGTAATTTTACAATTGAACCTTTCACTCTGAGTTATTTTGACTTAAAAGAGCAAAAAATTAAAAGTATTACAACAGAGCCCCTTAACATAGAAGTACAAGGCGGAGCAGCCGCTCCAGCCGAGTTGCTTATAAAACGAGATGAAAGCAATGTGCAAACGTCTGAAGTTGAGGCATCACAAGATCAAACCGGCGGTATTTCACTTATAATGGGATTGTCAATGTTTATTGGAGGCTTAGTTCTTGGTTTAGGAGTGATGCTGATTCAGCCATGGCAATACTTTAAAAGAGAAAAAAGTATATCTATAAAAGAACCAAAAATTCTTTTAATGAAACTATTGCCATATAAAGAAGATGAAGAGGTTCAAGAGATTATGAATATTTTAGAAAAAAATCTTTATGCGAATGAGAAGACAAAAATAGATAAAGAGAAACTAAAAGAGATACTTCAAAAGTACGAAATCTCTTAGTCTAAAACATTGTGCAGCTCCCCGCCTTGCTGGAGGGTTGCATTTACATTTTCCCAATCATCATTCTCAATACTTTTTTTCAAAGAACTGAGCTCACCTTCAAAGACTTCAATAGCTTCAAGCAGGTTTTTCTTATTTTGTTTAAAAATATCTTCCCACATAGTCGGTGAACTTTTTGCCAGACGGCTCATAGACCGAAATCCACCGGCTGCGAGTAATAATATGTTGCGTTTATTTTCTTGTTTCATAACAGTGTTTGCAAGCGAATAAGAAATTGCATGAGGCATATGCGAAATAAACGCAGCATGGCGGTCATGTTCGTGTGATTTCATAAAATACTTTTTCATGCCAATTGACTTAAATATGTTTTTGGCGACAGAACTTTGAAGATCACCACTCTCTTCCAAATCGCAGAGAACAACAACTTTATCTTCATAAAGTCCTTCAAATGCAGCACTTGGACCAAAGTTTTCTGTTCCTGTCATTGGATGCGCGGCAACAAAATTTTTACGTATCTCTTTTGGTACAGAATTTACAATTATTTCTTTGGTACTTCCTAAATCTATAATAGTTGTACTCTTTGAGACATTGGTTAAGTTTTTCAGTGCAGATATAATCCCGTTTACCGGTATGGCAAGGATGATAACATCGTAACTTTTTATTGCTTCAAAATCTACTATTTTGTCTACTAAACCTAATAATAAGGCTTCTTGCTGGTGGCTGATATTATGGTCAGTACCCACAATTTCCTCAATAAAATCAAGCTTCTTTAAGCTCAAGGCCAAAGAGCCACCCATTAATCCTAATCCTACAATTGCTACATTCATATCTTTTCTTAATTTTAAGTTGAGAAATTATACATAATTTAGTTGACATTAACCACTTAGTCGGTAAAATCTCTACTAATTTATACACACGGGACATTAATGAGAATTTTATCAGCTATTTTTTTACTACTACTCACGACACACGTTTATGCAACAATTATTAAATCAATTGAATACAATGGAATGGTTCATATATCTGAACCCGTAGCAACTAGGATGCTTGGCTTTAAGGTCGGAGAAGATGTTAATGAAGAGATGATAAATACTGCAATTAAAAAGTATTTTGAGCAGGGTTACTTCAATGATGTCTGGGCTGAAATAAAAGGAGATGTTTTGGTTTTTTCTTTTAAAGAAAAGCCAATTATTTCTCAGGTTGAGCTCAAGGGCTGGAAAGAAGATGAAGAAGGAATAAAAGATAGCGTAGTTCAAATCAAAAAAGGTACGCTATACAATGAGAAGAAACTTGAAGCTGCCAAAAAACGAATTATTGAAGCAATTAACCAAAAAGGTAAAATAGACAGTGTTGTCGAAATAGAAAAAGAGTACTTGGAAAATGGAAGTATGAAAGTTACATTCCTGGTTAACGAGGGCGAAGAGATTACAATTGAAAATTTGAAATACAGCGGGGTTTCTGGTTTAGAGGCTGGAGAATTTGACACTGTTATAGCAAACAAAGAGCATGAATGGATGGGTTGGTTCTGGGGTCGTAACGACGGAAAAATGAGCCTAGGAGATTTAGAGTATGATAATCTCAGAATCCGTGATTACTATATGCAATACGGTTACTTGGATTCTAAAGTAGACGCACCTTTTGTCAGAGTGAATTTTAACCATTATACGGCCGATATGAGTTATCAGGTAGAAGAGGGGCCTGTCTACTCAATAAGCGCTATCTCAATAGAACAGTTAAAACATGTAATAGATGATGAGAAGATTAGAGAAGTTATTACTCTTAAAGAGGGAGAAGTTTTCAATATTAAAACTTTCCGTGATGATGCAAGCAATATTAAGACGCTTATTGCAGACCTGAGTTATGCTTATGTTCAAGTTGTGCCCGACTTGAAAAAAAATAAAGAAAATAATACGGTAGAAGTTGTTTTTAGAATCTCTCCGGGTGATAAAGTCAAAGTAAGAGATGTTGTTATCTCTGGCAATACAAGAACACTTGACAGAATTATAAGACGTGAACTTTACCTTGGGCCTGGAGATATGTATTCTTTGACAGATTTAAAAGACTCAAGAAATTCACTTGGG
This sequence comes from Sulfurimonas sp., assembly GCA_013791885.1. Classification (GTDB taxonomy): domain Bacteria; phylum Campylobacterota; class Campylobacteria; order Campylobacterales; family Sulfurimonadaceae; genus Sulfurimonas. The sequence continues at coordinate 28,571 of VMSZ01000072.1, forward strand.
CGTCTTGGTTTCTTTGATGGAACAACTATCGAAGAAAAAAGAATTGACAATCAAACTATGGACCTTATTGTAAAAGTAAATGAAGCTCCAACAGGTAACATTCAAGTTGGCGGTGGATATGGAAGTTATGGCGGTTTATTGGTCTCTATCGGTGTAAATGACAGAAATATCTGGGGTTCGGGCATTGATGTCGGGGTTCAGGCTGAAAAGTCTGAAACAAGCCAAAACTACTCATTTAATATCTCAAATCCAAGACTTAATGACAGTGACTTTAGCGGTAACTTTTCAGTCTTCAAATCAGTGTATGAGTATAATGACTATACGGTATTCTCTGATGGTATAAATCTTGGTGTCGGACATAGATTCTCAAGGTTCATTACGGGTTATCTTGGCTATGGTTATTCAAGAAATGCTTATGATTTTGCTAGTGGCTTTGATTTGAACAGCAGTTATCTTAATACTTACTATTTCGAAGATTACACAAAAAGTTCTGTAACTATCAGTGCAAAGTTTGATAATACAGATGATTACTATCTTCCTCGTGAGGGTCTTACTTTGAGTCAAAGTTTTGAAAAATCAGGTTTAGGCGGATTGGCTGACTTTATGAAAAGTAGAACCAACTTCGGAAAATTTAACGGTCTTGAAGAGTACCTTGGTTTTGATGCTATTTTTAGATACAAAGCACGTTATAACGCTGTTGTAGATAACGGGTATGTTCCGGTAGCGGAGAAGTTTTATATGGGTGGTATTGGCAGTGTAAGAGGGTATCAATCTTACTCAATTTCTCCTAGAGATGCCAATGGAAGAAGAGTTGGCGGAAGTCAAACTTTTTCAAATAATGTTGAGCTCAGTTTCCCGCTTGTGCCTGCTGCAAAAATGCGTTTAGTAACATATGTAGATTGGGGTTTTATTGGGGATTCTTCTTTAGATGAAAGTTCTCGCGGCGGTTATGGTCTTGGACTTGAATGGTTTTCACCTGTAGGGCCGATTCAACTCATGTTTGCTAATCCACTTAATGAACAAACCGGCGATAAAACATCAAACTTCGAGTTCACTATGGGACAAAGATTCTAAGCTTAGGCATTACGCCTGAGCATTTGCATAATTAACGAGTATAAACGCAGTAAGATATGCTTAAATTATAACTGTAAAATCTTCTATACAATCGAGTTTATTCACAGCTTCTCTACTGAGGTAGAAATTGCTTGAAGAATCAATCTCCAGCGTGCCATTTGCAAACTTCAAATTAAAATCAATGTTTTTGGGTCTGTGGCTAAGCAGAGCTATACTCAAAGAGAGTATATAGCTTAAGTAATTAAGTATATTTGTTTGAGGCAAGAGAGAAGCATACTTTTGAATATGAGAGTCCTCGGGAAGCTTTTTCTTTACGTATTTTGCCAAAGTGGAGATAAGTACAATCTGTTCGTGGGTAAACCCGTACTCTAGTGCTGTTTGTATCAGATAATAACTATGTTTATTTTTTGAGTAAAAATGAACATTGCCTCCGGCAGGATAAAGCTTAGACGCAACGGCCAGTTCATATCTGTATTTGAGATCTATGTTGAAGTGTTGGCTTGTTAAATCAAAGAGCTTTTTACTCAGCTGATTGAGCTGATTTGAAAAATGTGTATCTTTAATATGAGAATCTATAATGTATCTTACTGAGGTGTTGTAATTAGATGGTAATTTGCCTTTAGAACCTCTTAACAGATCACAAAGGTAGACACCCTCTCTAACACCTACACCACTTGTTAAAGCTCTTGTAGGGGCTATTTTTTTTAAAACTCTTTCTAAAATAAGTGCACCGGGTTTTATGACATCAAATCTATTGCTGGCAATGCCTAGCTTTTTGAGACCTGATTCATCAGCATCTAAAATATCAGATATGAATTTTTCAAGTTTTTTTGCTGAGTATTCGTAGGCATGCAGTTTTTGCAACGGATAGTTTTCTTCTTTCATTATAGCACTGGAAATTGCTCTAAATGTTCCACCGATACCAATGATTGTAGAAGCTTCTAAGCCATCAATGGCTTCTAGTTTTTTATCAATGTATGCAATGGCTTTATCTATGGAATTTTTGTCAAAAAAGAGCTCTTTAAGTCGAACCGTTCCAAGTTCTAAAGAGATAGTATTGCTGACATTTTTTTGATTGATGATACTAAACTCTGTTGAACCGCCGCCGATGTCTATACTTAATGCATTTTCTTGTTCTGGAAGAAGATTTGCGCACGCAATAGCACCATAGTGAGCTTCTTTTTGCCCATCTATAATTTTAATATCAAGTTTTAATTCTGATTTTACTCGTTGAAGGAAATCTTTTTTATTAGGAGCATCTCTAAGTGCTGAAGTTGCAACACAAAATACCTTCTTCACTGTGAAAGATTCACATATACTGAGGAAGTCTTTCAGCGCTTCAAAAGTTCTTTGCATGGGTATTTCTTGAAGATTGCCTTCATGCTCATAAGCATTTTCGGAAATTCTTACTTTGCTTTTTGCTTCGTGGAGGAGGTGAAACGCAAAACGAGAGGTTCTTTCGTAGACAACCATTCTAACTGAGTTAGAACCGATGTCTATAACTGCAACTCTCTTTGCCAAAACGCTACAGTTCTTCTAAATTTTTGTATTTAAATTGCAACTCTGCAATAGATTCAACATTATCTTTATCGGGAACTATACAATCAACCGGGCAGACAGAAATACATGCAGGTTCGTCGTAAATACCGACACACTCTGTACATCTGTCCGGGTCAATAAAATAAATTGGGTCTCCCTCTTCTATTGCCGTAGTTGGGCACTCTTCACGACACGCATCGCACGCTATACACTCATCATTTATCAGTAATGCCATATTATAAAACCTTATATTTTTTTCTTGTCCGATTTATATCAAAATAAAGCTTTATTAATTTTTAAACATACTGTTTTATTTTTTTTGAGGCAAAATACAAGATAATTTTGAGTTTAGCTGCAGAGATGCTCTTGTTCCTTCAACACCATCTTTTCTGTTTTCTATTTTTATTTTCGCACCCAAGGCATCGGCTGCACTTTTTGCTAAAAACAGGCCAAGGCCAACGCCAGATTTATTTCCTTGGCGTTTAAACGGTGCAAAGAGATCCATACTTTCATCAATACCGCAACCTTCATCTATTACCTCAATAAGGAGGCCAACGTCATCAAGAGAGCTTCTGAGAATAACACTTTTTTCTTTAGCTGTGAACTTCAATGCATTTTGGAGAAAGTTTTGCACAATCTGATTGAGCAGTGAAACTTGCAGCATAACCATATACCCATGCGGTTCAAAATGCATATGGAGTGTTTTTCCTTCATTTTCTGCCAAAAGTCGAAAGTCATCTGCTTTTTGTTTAAGTATCTGTATGACATCCACTTCCACAGGTTTGTCTAGTTGAGCTCCTTCCTGACGGCCTATGTTGAGTATGTTGGAGACAATAATATTCATTTCATCTATTGTTTTATTGGTTACTTTGAGAGCGTCTATATACTCCTGCGGAGTTCTTAGCTTAATAAGTGTCACCTGATTTTTGAGTTTAATAACTGCTAATGGCGTTTTTAATTCGTGTGCTGTTCCGATAAAAAGCTCTTTTTGATATTTTACAAAGTTTTGAATTCTTGCAATGAGGTGATTAATCGTTATTCCAAGAGGCTCAAATTCCTGCGGGAGTTCTTTGACATCAATGGGTCTCATGAGGTGTTCATTCATATTTGAAAGTCTTGAGCTTAGAGTTTTTATTGGAGAGACAAGCATGTTTGAGATAGCAATAGCATACAAGATAACCAAAACAAAACCGGCAATATTTATAATAAAAATATAGTGGAGTATTTTATCTAGCAAAAGGGTTGTTAGAGTAATCTCTTTTGTAACTTTGAGATAACTGACATCATCAATATTAAAAGGGTAGATAAGCGTTAAAAATCTTTGCTTATCGAGTGTTTTTTCATAAACTTCTATCCCTGTTTCAGGACTTTTGAGATAAATTATTTCTACACTTAATGATGAAAAGTTATCTGGGTAAAGAGAGTCACTCTGCATAATCGCTTTGTTGTTTGATATATTTTTTGCATATTGAAGAAGTTCCTGATATTTTTCTTCATAGATAGATGCTTTAATAAAAAAGTATAAAGCAGATGAAAATAAAATTATAAGAAAGGCAGAGGAAAATATAAGCTGAATAAAAAATCTATTCCTGATACTTCGTGTTGAAAACATAAACATGCCTTTATAGAAATTATAAAATTATAACATTTATTTGTAAAAGCTGATTTTTCTTGGGAAATATTGGAAATATTCGAGCTGAAAGGAGATAATTCCTTTCAGCGTGTTAAAAATAGTAGTTAATTCATCTCTTTTGGGAAACAAAAACGGTATCCGCGGCGACGAACAGTTTCAATTGTTGTAATACCTAGTGGTTTGTCCATTTTTTGTCTAATTTGGTTAATTGCAACTTCAATGACGTTTGGAGTAACCAATTCCGGCTCTTCCCATATTGCGTCAAGAAGTTGCTCTTTAGAAACAATTTGATCACGGTGACGAGCAAGGTGAGTAAGAACTTCAAAAGGCTTACCTTTAAGTTCTATATCTACTTCTTTATAAGTGATTTTTTCTTCTTCAGGGTTGATGATAAGGTCGTCAATTTCAATGATGTTACTTCCGCCAAAACGTAAACGCGCTTCAATACGAGCAATAAGAACGTCAAAATCAAAAGGTTTTCTGATGTAATCATCTGCGCCGCTTCTAAGAGCTTCAATTTCGCTTTCATTGTCATCTCTTGCTGAGAGAACAACTACAACTGTTTTTGGAGTTTTAGTTTTAATATCACTAATGATATCAACAGAATTTCCATCTGGAAGCATCCAGTCCATAAGTACTAAGTCGTAGTTACGAATATCTAAATAATACTCGCCGTCTTTTAGTGTTTCAACTACATCACTCTGGTAGCCAAACTCTTTAAGTCCTTCAGCTAGCATTTTGTTTAATGTTACTTCATCTTCTATTATTAGAATGCGCATTAATTGTTTCCTATATGTGAATATTTTGGCGAAATCATACCACACTTTTAGCTTACTTTAAAGTTTTTTTCAATTTTCTTTAAAAAAAAATGAAGTTTATATTAAGAATTGAAATTGTAAATATTGCTTACACTTACCTTGGCATCGGGTAAAATAGAAGGTTTGGTTATTTTTAAGTTTAGGGTATTTATGAGTGGAAATTTTTCTTTAAGTTTAGTACTTAAAGAGCGAAGTGCATCCTCAATAAGCAAAAATTTACTTATTTTTGTATGCGTCTTCATAAATTCAACGACTTCTGCATAATTGATAAATTCATTTGTATAGGAATAATCAAGCGTAAGATTAATGATAATATTTTGCTCTTTTACTCTCTCAAAATCTAAAATTCCAATAATGCACTGGAATTGCAAATCTTCAATATGTATGGTCACTTAGATAACTCTTTTTTCTTCGCCTTTGAGTACGCGAATGATGTTTGGTATATGTTTGTAATAAAGCAGAAATACAATAAATACAACCGGTGCATGTGCCATATCAGGATGAATGAAAAAGCTGGAAATTAAGAGGGCCGCTACTCCTGTTAAAGAAGAAACCGAGGAGATACGGACGGTTTTAGCCATAACAGCCCAAACGACAAGAGCTATAATCGTTTCAAGGGGAATCATAAACATCATAACACCCATTCCCGTAGCGATACCTTTTCCACCTTCAAAACCAAGGTACGGTGAAAAACAATGGCCTATTACGGCTAAAACGCTGATTCCCCAGAGAGTTGCTTCGCTCATACCCATAAAATAGGCAACAATTAAAACTGCTATGCCTTTTACTGCATCAAGGGCAAGTGTAGCAGCGCCGAGTTTTTTTGCCAAAGAAGGATTCGTCTCTTTGACGACTCTTAAAACATTGGTAGCACCAATACTGCCGCTGCCGCTTGCTTTCACATCAACACCGGCAAATTTTTTGGCAAGCAATAAACCAAAAGGAATACCACCTACTAAATACGCAGCGATAAAAAATTGTACATTATGATTAAACAAAAAATCCATTCAAAGCCTTTAAAAAATTATTGTGACATCTTACTTGAAGTATATTTATAATCATATAAAAAAGCTAAATTTGCTTGTTTGAGAATGAGACCTTCATGGATAATTCAAACGGATAGTATATGATTTTCTATTTATTTGCTAGAATATTTAAAAATATAATTCCCCAAGGAATACCAATGGAGAAAGATTCTAGTTTTAGCGCTCAACAGCGAACAGATCAAATAAAATCATTTCAAGCTGAACTGCAGCGTCTTGCAGATGAAAATGTGTTTCATCTCACAGCAGAACAAGATAATAAGATAAAAAAGTATCACCAAACTCTTTTATCAGATTATATGCTCAAGTTTGACATCGATAGAAGTAAGAATGAAAAGCAATTGAGTCTTGGAATGAAGGTAGCCTCTTTTTTGGCAGCTCTTGGCTTGGCTTTTAGTGTCCTTTTCCTTTTTTTACGGTTTTGGGGCAGTTATCAAGTAAGTACACAAGTTGTCATTTTGATTTTAGCTCCGAGTATTTTATTGGCTACAACAATGTACCTCTCACGTTTTAAAAACACGAGCTATTACACGAAGATTTTAAGTTTGCTTACTTTTGTGACTTTTGTGTTAAATCTCTCGATGCTGGGTCAAATATTCAACATTACACCATCTCCGAATGCTTTTATTGTTTGGGCTGCGTTTGCACTTTTATTGGCTTATGCTTTGGATGCCAGACTGCTTTTAGGTGTAGGTATTCTTTTCTTTGCATTTTTTCTATCAGCTAAAATAGGTGTTTGGGGCGGCGGATACTGGATTAATTTTTCAGAACATCCTGAAAACTTTTTTCCGGTCGCACTTGTTTTATTCTTCCTTTCGTTTATGAAACACAGTAAACATACGACTTTTGATGTCGTGTACAGATATTTTTCACTTTTGTTCTTTTTTATCCCCGTGCTTATACTTTCAAATTATGGGAGTATTAGCTATCTTGAATTAAATACGGACTTCATCGAAGGTTTTTATCAAATTGTAGGTTTTGGCATGAGCGCTCTTGCTATATATGTTGGAATAAGAAAGGGATTGTCGGAAGTAAGCAATACTGCAAATGTATTTTTTGTCATTTTCCTTTATACGAAACTTTACAATTGGTGGTGGGATTGGATGCCAAAATATATATTCTTTTTCATCATAGGGATAAGCGCATTTCTAATACTTGTTTTACTGAAAAGATTTAGAAATATCTTACTCCAAAATACGCAAGGAAAAGTATTATGAAAATATTTAAATCATCATCCGGACTCTTTACACTAGCGTTTATTCTATTGCTAACATCAAATATATTTATTCTTGCGGGTGTTTATTTCAATCGTTCTTCAGAAATAACTTCCCTGGCACTCTTGACTCAACGAGAACTGCAAATGCCGTATGCCGATACGAGGGAAAATAATAACCTAACTTTAAGGATAGTCTACAGAAGCTTAAGTATGCAAAAAAGTAGCCAGAAACACACAGGTTCTCCAAACTTTCTAAACGCAACTAAACTTAGAGAACTGGGGTTTGATACACAAAAATATGTCAATAATAAATATTTTAAACAAGAAGCTGCAAGAGAAGCCTTTGTTGTTTTAGAATATGACGGTGAGGCATATCAAAAATCTTTGCGTTTTGCGCAAGAGGAATTAGCACTTCAAGAGACTTTATGGCTCGCTGGCAAAGAGAATGAGAGACTTAAAGAAAATTATGAGGAGGCTAAGAAAAACTTGCTTCGTGAGCAGACAACTGAGTCAAGATTATTTTTAGTTGACGCAGGTTTGGAATATGAAAAGTTAAGAACAAAGTATGCGAATAAAGATAAATATATCATCGTTAAAGGTTTGGTTCAAGTTGTTCCGAATTATAAGCTAAATGAGGTGCAGGGCTATATGAAAAAACTTCTTATTGCGCATATTCAGGTACCTTATAAGTTTAAACATATATTCAAAAACATAGACAACAAAGATAATTTTGGCAGGAGAGATATCATCTCTCAAAAATATATGGTTGAAATAAAATATGGCAGCAGGTATGAGCCTTGGATCAGTTCTGTAAATGAGCGCAATAATAGCTATCTTCACACCGTACAGTAAAGTGCCAAAAGCAGAGTTATTTTTAATTTCGATATAATTACGCAATTTTATATAAGGACTTTTTTTTGCAATTTACGAATGAAGAATTAAAAGCTAAAATTAACGAATTAAAAGAGAAGTTAAATGTAACTGTTGTTGCACACTTTTATCAGAGAGACGAAGTGTTTGAAATGGCAGACATTACGGGAGACTCACTTGAACTTGCTATGCGTACGCGTGATGATGATGCAGAGTTCGTCGTTTTTTGCGGTGTTGGTTTTATGGGACAGAGTGTGAAGGTTTTAAGTCCACAAAAACGTGTTGTTATGCCTAAAATCGCATGTTGTGCTATGGCTAGAATGATAGATTCACTCTACTTCGATGACTCAGTAAAGTATCTTGAAACAAATGGAATAAGCAAAGAAAATATTTTACCGATAACTTACATTAATTCAAACGCAGATGTCAAAGCAAAAGTAGGTGAAATGGGTGGTATGGTCTGCACAAGCTCAAACGCAAAGCATATTATCACTACTGCGCTTGCTGAGGGAAAAAAAATTTTATTTGTTCCTGATAGATGTTTAGGCCAAAATATTGCAAATCAAATGGGATTAAAATCTATGGTTATCGGCCAAGAAGGAGACCCAAAAGAAGCTGACATAATTTGTTATGACGGTTTTTGCTCTGTGCATCAGCTTTTTAGTGTTGATGATATTGCGTTTTATCGCAAAAAATACCCAGGTATTTTGATAGCTACACACCCTGAATGTGATCCTGCTATTTGTGATGCTTCTGACTTCGTCGGTTCAACTTCTCAGCTTATTAAGTTTATAAAAGAGTTGCCTGAAGACCAGAAAGTGGCAGTTGGAACAGAATTTAACATGGTAAACCGTCTGCGTTCAAAAAATACCTACATACTCTCTTCGACAAAACCGGAATGTCCGACAATGAATGAGACAACTTTGGAAGATTTGTATTTGACGCTTAAAGCCATAGATGACGGTGCGCCGATTAATGAGATAGATGTGGATGAGAAAACGCAGAAATGGGCAAAAATCGCTTTAGAGAGAATGTTGGCATTATGATAGAAGAATTTGTAAAAGCAACACTTGCAGAAGATATCGGTCGTGGGGATTTGTACGCTCTTGTTGAACCGAGTGTAGATGCAAGTGCAAAAATAATTGCTAAAAGTGACGGTGTTGTAGCCGGAAGAAAATACATTGATGTACTGGCAAAAATGGAAAATTTTGAAGTTGTTTGGGGCAAACATGACGGTGATACTTTTGTAAAAGGGGAGATATTAGCCATTATTCGTGCTGATTCACATACACTTTTAAAAATAGAGAGAACACTTTTAAATATGCTTTTGCATGCAAGTTCCATCGCAACATTAACAAGAAAATATGTAAATATCATACAGCCTTATGGTGTGAAGTTACTCGATACGAGAAAAACGCGACCACTTTTGAGAATCTTTGAAAAATATGCAACGCGCTGCGGCGGAGCTGTCAACCATAGAATGGGTCTTGATGACTCTTTGATGATAAAAGATACGCATCTCAAAACAATCAAAGATTTAAATGCGTACATTAAAAAAGCCAGAACGCAGATTCCTTTTACGGCAAAAATAGAAATTGAAGCCGAAACATTCTCTATTGCAAAAGAGGCTATGAACGCAGGTTGTGACATAGTCATGTGTGATAATATGACACCTGAACAGATTTTGGAAGTGGTTGCATACAGAGATGCCAATTTTAAACATATACTTCTAGAGGCAAGCGGTAATATTTCTCTTGAAACTATTGAAAGTTATGCAAAAACGAAAGTTGATGCAATCAGCAGCGGCTCACTCATTCATCAGGCAAACTGGATAGATTTATCTATGAAAGTCGATTAAAGAGACAGGATAATCTATGGCAGATGATGCTGAAAAAACAGAAGAGCCCACCGAGAAGAAGATAGAAGATGCAAGGAAAGAGGGAAATGTACCCAAGTCACAAGATGCTTCGGGTGTCATAACTCTTTTTGTAGCAATACTTGGTCTTTTGATGCTTTTTCCTTTTATGACGAAGCATACGGTTATTCTTTTCCAATACTATTTTTCACTCGTGGGAACCCCGCTTGACAAACTCTTTATGATAGACATAGCCATAGTCACTATTCGGGAGTTTTTGCTGATTACTATGCCACTTTCAATCGCAGTAGCAGTTGCGGGGGTCATTGCGGCAGTTTCACAATTTGGATTTTTATTTACAACTAAAGCTGTTATGCCCGACTTTAAAAAAATCGATCCAATTAAAGGAATTAAGAATCTTATTTCTATGAAAAAACTCATAGACGGACTGAAAATAACTTTAAAATCGTTTACGACTTTAGGTGTAGGTTTTGTTTTTTTCTTTTATTTTATTGTCGAATTACCGACCGTTGCAATGTTTAGTCTCTCGGATCAATTGGGATGGCTTAAAGATAAGAGTATTATCCTTGCGTTTGTAATGCTTTTGATTATTTTTATTTTTGCCATTATAGATATTGTGATAGTAAGAAAGCAGTATTTTGATGGGCTGAAAATGAGTAAACAAGAGATTAAGGATGAAATGAAAAACATGGAGGGAGATCCTCTTGTCAAATCAAAAATTCGTCAAATTCAGATGCAGGCATCAAGAAAAAGAATGATGGCTCAGGTCCCGACTGCTGATGTTGTCATTACTAATCCGACGCATTATGCAGTTGCCATAAAATATGACGAAGAGAAATTCAAAGCACCGGTTGTTGTGGCAAAAGGTGTAGATAACGTAGCAGCGATGATTAAAAAAATAGCCAGAGAAAATAATGTACATATTGTTCAGAATCCTCCTTTAGCCCGAAGTCTTTATGCCGAGGTAGATTTAGACAAAGCCATTCCACAGACTCTTTTTGCAGCAGTTGCAGAAGTTTTGGCGTATGTTTATAAGATGAATAGAAAATAAAAAAAACTGTATAATCCCGCCTCATGAATGAGATTTTTAAAAATATACAAAATGCCAAACATATAGAGCTGGTTGCAGAACCCGAATTTCTTGCTGTTGCAAGTGCTTTATATACTCATATACTGAGATTGCATAAAAAAGTCTCTTTAGTTTCTAAGTCTAAAAATATTGATATTAAGTTTTCATTTTTACCATGGTTTGAAAAAATAAAAAGTTCAGACACTCCATCAGCTGACCTAAAAATAGTTTGTAATTTTAGTTCAAAAACTCTTTATGAGGCTTTTGAAAAAGAAAATATAACACTCAATAAAAAAATGGCAACAGCACTTTACGGGGCTTTGCTAGATGAAACGCGAGGCTTCGTGAAAGGTGTCGATGGCACGATTTTTGCTATGGCTCAGGTATTAATAGAATGTGGCGCCGAACATAAGGTATGTTCGCGTTTCATACTTAAAAACGCAACTTTGGCTTTTTTAAGATTAAAGTCATTGATGTTGAAAAAGATGCTTTTGCTCAATGATGCGAAAGCAGCGCTTTTTTGCCTAGATGAGAATGAGATCAAAGCAACAGGAGCAAGTTTAGAAAACGCATATGAAATAATGCAAGAAGCATTCGCTTTGAGGTATGTTGAGATGGTGGTACTACTGGATAGTGATTCAGAGTATGAAGTACAAAAAGTAATTTATAAGGAAAGTTAGTTTGAGAAATAGTAATAAGTCTGCATTAGGAATATGGGTATTAATAGCTTTAGTGATTGGCGGTGTTGTGTATGTGCTAAATTCTGCAATGTTTGAGAGTGACGCTCCGGACATTAAAATGGAAAATAACGGCTATTGGAATTTAAAAGATCCTCTAAAAATTGTTATTGATGATGCGAGCGGTGTAAAAACTTACAAAGTTATTTTAAAAACTGCGACAGAAGAGACAACACTATTTCATGAGCAATTAGTTGAACCTAAGATGAACGTCAGCCTTGATGTAAAACCTCCAAGAAGTGCTTATGCAATGAAAGAGAATAAGGTAACCGTTAGAATTGAAGCAACGGATGTAAGTAAATGGAACTTTTTAAAAGGTAATAGTACATTAATAGAATTTACATTAGAAATTGACAAGAAAAAACCTCAGGTCAGTGTTTTGAGCAACTCTTATAAAATAACACGTGCAGGTTCTGCGCTTGTTATCTTTAAGGCAGAAGATGAAAATATGAAAGATCTGTATCTTCAGACAAGCAATAATAGAAAATTCAGAGTACAACCTTTTTATAAACAAGGGTATTATATTGGTCTTTTTGCATGGCCGATTAATGAATCAGAATTTAAGATTGATGTTATTGCGCAAGATAGAGCCGGTAATTTTACACGTTCTTATGTCCCTCTTTATCTCAAAGATGCAGAGTATAAAGTTTCAGAAATTGCCTTGAGTGATAGTTTCTTGAAGGGAAAAATTGCGGAACTCGCAGATGAGTTTGAAGAAACGCAGGGAATTATGGATTCGATTGCACAATTTAAGATAATTAATGAAGATGTGCGAGCAAAAAATGAAAAATTGATTCATGGTATTACATCGAAAGTGCCTGTAGATATGGTACAGGATTTTAAAATCGATAAAATGTACCCTTTAAGAAACGGTCAGGTTGTCGCTTCATTTGGGGACCATAGAAAGTACTCGTATGAAAACAAAGAAGTGAGTGAATCGTATCACATGGGACTTGACTTGGCAAGTAACTCAATGGCGGAAATTACACCTCAAAATGATGGTGATGTTGTTTTTTCAGACTATAATGGTCTCTATGGAAATATGCCGATAGTTCATCACGGACTTGGTCTATACACGCTATATGGACACTGCTCAAGCACAAAAGTAAATAGCGGAGATAAATATACCGCACATTCAGTGATAGCAAATACAGGTAAAACTGGCTATGCTATGGGCGATCACTTGCACTTTGGCGTTTTAGTTCAAGGTGTAGAAGTAAGACCTGTTGAGTGGATGGACAGCACTTGGATAAAACTAAACATAACAGATGTTATAGACAGTGCGAAAAAAACGATAGATCAGAAATAAGCTAAAAGGATTTTAGATGTATCAGACAACTATAAAAAAAGCTGTTGAATTAGTTGGAATAGGACTGCATAAGGGTTCACCTGTTAAATTACGACTTGAACCTTTAGAGTCTAATTCCGGTATTGTTTTTTATCGTAGTGATGTTGATGTGTCTATACCTTTAAAGCCTGAAAATGTTGTAGATACAAGGATGGCTACAGTTATTGGAAAAGAGGGGTATGTCATCTCTACGATTGAGCATCTTCTCTCTGCAGTTTATGCTTATGGCATAGATAATCTCAGAGTTATTGTAAACGCAGATGAAGTGCCGGTAATGGACGGAAGCAGCGCTAGTTACTGCATGTTACTTGATGAAGCCGGCATAGCAGAGCAAAATATTCCAAAAAAGATTATGAGAATTACCAAAGAAATAGAAGTTGTCGAAGGCGAGAAATACGTAAAACTATCTCCGTCTCCAAATCTTACTTATAATTTTACAATTAAATTTCCTCATCCGGTTATTCAAAAACAAGAGTACGTTTTGGCTTTTACAAAAGAGAACTATAAGAATGAGATTGCCAGAGCACGTACATTTGGTTTTTTACATGAAGTACAGTATTTGCGTTCAAAAGGCTTGGCTCTTGGCGGTTCTTTGGAAAACGCAATTGTATTGGATGACAAAAAGATTTTAAATCCAGAAGGACTGCGTTTTACGGATGAGTTCGTAAGACATAAAATTCTTGATGCGATTGGTGATATGTCCCTTATCGGAATGAACTTTGTAGGAAACTATGAGGCTATGGCCGGAAGTCATGACTTAAACCATAAACTTACTCTTGAACTTCTCAAAAATCCAGAAAATTATGAAGTAGTTGAGTTGGTTGGAGAGAAAACAAAAGAGCTAGAAAAAGCCTATGCCTAAAAGCGTAGACATACTTCTTATTGCTCTTTCCTCTCCAATTTTACTTGGCGTTTATGAAGACAATAAACTTATAGAAACTATAGTATCAGATGAAAAAAGTTCTGATGTTTTACCAAAAATCTTTGAGACATTATTTCAGAAATATACAATCAGCAAACTTTTTTATGCCAATGGACCTGGAAGTTTTATGGCTATTAAAGTGGCATATATATTTTTAAAATCTTTAAGTATTTTAAAGAAAATACCACTATTTGCAACAGATGCATTTTTTTTCAATCAAAATAATCCAATAAAAGCGATTGGAAAGCTATACTTTGTTAAAATTTCGTCAGAAATAAAAACTCAGAAACTTGAACAGGCACCGGAAGCTCTATTTTCACTTCCGAATGTGCTTCACTATAGTGAGTTTAGCAAAAACGCAACGCCGCTCTACATGATAGGTGCCGTTGGATAGGAAAATAATTGACAATCAGCGTACCAGCTACTAGCGCGAATCTTGGACCCGGATTTGATTCATTGGGTCTTGCAGTTGATCTTAGAAATGTGGTTGAATTTCATCCATCAAAATTTTTTAGTGTCAGCATTAAAGGTGAGGGTGAAAATAACCCGAGATTAAAAGGAAACAACCTTTTCATCAGCATATTTAATGAGCACTACAATCGTTTGACACAAAAAAAACAAAATTTTAAATTTACTTTTTATAATCAAATTCCAATGTCACGCGGTCTTGGAAGCTCATCAGCAGTAATAGTAAGTGCTATTGCAAGTGCTTATGAAGCGGCAGGCATTCGTGTTTCCAAACGTAGAATACTCAATCATGCACTTGTTTATGAATCACATCCTGATAATATTACACCGGCAGTAATGGGCGGATTTAATGCGGCTACAGTTGAGAAAAATAAAGTATTTTCACAAAGAAAGCATCTCCCGGATTATTTAAAAGCAGTTGTTGTAATCCCAAATAAGCAGATGAATACATCAAAAACAAGAACATTGTTGCCAAAATCATATTCAAAAGAAAACGCAGTCTATAATCTATCGCATACAGCATTGACTGTTGCGGCATTTTTTAATGAGGATTGGGAAATGTTGAAGCTTTCTACTCAAGATAGATTTCATCAAAAGGCGAGAATGAAGACATTGCCGGAACTTTTTAATGTGCAAAAAGTAGCCTATGAAAGCGGTGCTTTAATGAGCACTCTCTCAGGCAGCGGTTCAACATTCTTTTCACTGGTCTATGATGATGACTCGGCTATGATAGCAAATAAGTTTAAGCAAAAATTCCCAGAATTTGGAGTGAAAATTTTAGATTTTGATAATGAAGGATTGTTAATAGAGAAATAATCTCTATTAAATTAAAGTAACTTTTGGATATAATTGCGAAAATTTTTAAACAACCTACGAGAATGTGCATCTCTTGTAGAGAGAGGGATGCACAAAACAATCTCTATAGGCTTCAATGCATAGATGGTTCTGTCGAAATCTTTCAAGGTTGCGGAAGAAGTTTTTATCTGTGCAGAAATTGTTTTTGCCAAGAAAAGAAAGTTTATAAAGCGCTTATGCGACAATGCAGAAGTAATGATAAAGATAAACTTATGATTAAACTAAAGGAGATCATCACTGATGATAGAAAAAGTTAGAGTACACGAAATTGCAAAAGAGCTAGGGATAGCTTCTAAAGACGTTCTAGATAAAGCTAAAAAAATGGGTCTTGAAGTAAAGTCCGCACAAAGTGTTGTGACAATGGAAGAGGCTGAAGGTTTAGCAAATTATATCATGAACGGTGAACCGGCTGCCGCGCCGGTTGTAGAAGCAAAACCAGCAAAGAAAATTAACAGTGATACTCAAAAAATAGAAACTCCGGCTACAAAAGACGATGGCAGTACTCAAGTTATTGCCAAAGAAGAAAAAGCAGTTAAAGCAGATGATTTGAATACAACAACTGTTTCAGGGAGTGCAACTGAAGAAGAACCGAAAAAAGATACTCTTAAAATTATTGAGCCAAATATATCTAAGATAAAAAAATCAGGTTTAAAAATTGTAAAGAAAAAAATTGTAGTACCGGAAGTAAAAGAGAGTTTTCAAAAAATTGAAAAACAGAAACCAAGTGTCTCTTCATACGGAAAAATCAGTGCGGAAGTTTTAGAAGAACTTGCACAAAAGAAAAAAGCAAAACAGCAAAGCGGTTCTGCTAATGCCAGAAAGCAAGAGCAGGGAATCAAGATAGATATTTTCGGTGGTTCAATGACAGAACTTTCGATGGATATGGATGACCAGGTAGTTCTTTTGGATTTAAATGAGACACAAAGAGCACCTCTTGAAGCCGAAGAAATAAGAAAACCAAGAGCACCTAAACCAGCTGGAAGAAATGCAAACAAAAAAGCAGCACCTCGTGGCAGAAAAGTCTCTCGTGACAAAAGAAAAAAATATACGAAATCTGCACAAGAAGATGAAATTATTACGCACGTAGAAATTCCTGAAGATATCCGTGTTTACGAGTTTGCTGAAAAACTTAATAAGCCAATGTCTGAAATTATTAAAGTTCTTTTTGATCTTGGTTTAATGATGACGAAAAATGACTTTTTGGGAGCAGATGAGATAGAAATTCTATCTGAAGAGTTCGGTGTTGAAGTAACTATTGTTGATCCAAAAGATGCGTTTAACTATGAAGAAGATTTAGCAGAAGAAGATGAGACAAACGCAACTGAAAGACCGCCTGTTATTACAATTATGGGGCACGTTGACCATGGTAAAACATCTCTTCTTGACGCAATCAGAAGTGCTAAAGTTACTCAAGGTGAAGCTGGTGGAATCACTCAGCATATCGGTGCATATACAGTTGAACAAAACGGAAGAGCAATCACTTTCCTCGATACTCCTGGTCACGCTGCGTTTAGTTCTATGCGTCAACGCGGTACAAACATTACAGATATTATTGTAATTGTTGTTGCCGCAGATGATGGTGTTAAACCTCAAACACTCGAAGTTATCAAGCTTGCAAAAGAATCAGGGGCTCCTGTAATCGTTGCACTTAATAAAATGGATAAACCAACGGCAAACCCAGACCATGTAAAAGGTCAAATGGCTGAACAAGGCATGAACTGTGTTGAATGGGGTGGGGATATTGAATTTATTCCAGTTTCTGCTAAAACAGGAATGGGTATAGATAATCTTCTTGAAAACATATTACTAACGGCGGACGTTCTCGAGCTTCGTGCAGATAAAACGGCTATGGCAAAAGCTGCTGTTGTTGAATCTTCTTTAGAAAAAGGCCGTGGACCGGTTGCTACTGTTATTGTTCAAAACGGTACGCTTAGAGTTGGTGATTATGTTGTTTGTGGCGGTTCATACGGCCGTGTTAAAGCAATGATTAATGATAAAAAAGAGCAGATTAAATTCTTAGAACCAAGCCATACTGCAGTTGTTGTAGGACTTAACGAAGTTCCATCTTCTGGTGAGATTATGATGGCAATGTCTAATGAAAAAGAAGCAAGAGAATATGCGAAAAAACGCCATGAGTACGACAGACATAAAGAACTTTCACACAGTACGAAGTCTACTTTAGAAGATATGACTTCTATGATTGCTGAAGGACGTTTAAAATCTCTTAAAGTGGTACTTAAAACTGACGTTCACGGTTCACTGGAAGCTATTAAATCTTCACTTGCAGAACTTAGAAATGAAGAAGTTAAAATTGATGTTATTTCATCTGGTGTCGGTGGAATTACAGAAAATGATGTTGAACTTGTTGCGGGCAGTGAAAACTGTGTTTTACTTGGATTTAATGTTCGTCCTACAGGCTCTGTCAAAGCACTTGCTAAACAGAGAAATGTAGATATTAGAACATACTCTATTATTTATCAGCTTCTTGATGATATGACTGGAATGCTTACAGGTATGATGGCTCCGAAATTTACTGAACAAAATACTGGTCAAGCAGAAGTTAGAGATGTATTTAAAGCACCTAAAGGTATGGTCGCAGGTTGTGTTGTTGTAGATGGCAAACTTATCCGTGGCGGTCTTGTACGTGTTATTCGTGAGGGTGTTGTTGCTTATGAAGGTAAACTTACTTCACTTAAACGTTTCAAAGATGATGTTGAAGAAGTTGGACATGGTTATGACTGTGGTGTTATCATTTCAAATTATGATGATGTTAGAGTTGGCGATGTTATTGAAACGTTCAAAAAAGTTGAGCAAAAAGTATCTCTGTGACAGAAGCTCAGATAAAACTCAAACGAACGGAGTCTATTTTACTTCAGCTCATTCCTGAAGCTATAGGCTCACTTAATGATAACAGACTGCATTCTCTGGACATCATTGAAGTAAAATGTTCCCGTGGTAAAAGTGATGCGAAAGTTTTCATCAATCCGCATTCTTTGACTCAGGAAGAGAAAAATACTTATCTGAAACTTCTCTCAAAAGCCCGTCCTATTATTGAGGATCACTGTTTGAAAGATCAGGGTTGGTATCGTTGTCCAAAACTTACATTTGAATTTGATGAACTTTTTCAGCAGTCACAAAATCTAGAAGAGTTGTTTAAACTCATTGCAAAGGATAAACAAGATGAGTCTTGAGAGCGATATAAAATCATTAGTAGAATCTGTTGATTTAGAACTTTACGACATTGGTACTGTGAATGAAAATGATGAAACTATTTATAGAGTAAGTGTTATGTCCAAAGAGATGAACGGTACAAAACGCTCCGGCGTAAGCCTGGATGCTTGTGTTGAACTCACTCATATGATTTCACCTTTGCTTGATGTTACTCCGCCTGTTTCAGGAGATTACAGACTTGAAGTTGGAAGTGCAGGAATTGAGAGAAAAATCACTTCACTTGCTCAGTTTACTAAGTCTATCGGAGAGAATGTTTTACTCAATGCTTCTGGTAAAGATAAAATTAAAGGTATTTTAACTGATGTTAAAGGCTCTAAAATTTTTGTTCAAACTCCGGATGAAGAACTTGAAATTGAGTACAATGAGATTAAAAAAGCAAGAACATACTTTGAATGGTAATAGACGCTAACTTTTATATGAACCTTGCCTTGTTAGAGGCTTGGAAGTATCAAGGGTTAACCTATCCAAACCCAGCCGTTGGCTGTGTTGTTGTAGGGAAGAATGGTGAACTTTTAGCCATAAACGCACACAAAAAAGCCGGAGAAGCTCACGCTGAAGTTTTGGCACTCAAAGATGCCTACTTAAAAACCACACATGACATTGCCATTGCTAATATTTCTGCTTCCCACGAAATTCACACATATCTTTTAAAACATCATAATAACTGTTTTGCAGATGTCTCTTTATACACAACACTAGAACCATGCTCTCATATTGGAAAAACTCCATCGTGTGCCTCTTTGATAGCCTCACTCGGCATAAAAAAAGTCTATGTCGGTTCTTTGGATAGTAATAAAGAAGCATCAGAAGGAAATCTCATTCTTTCCTCAGCAGGCATTGAAGTTGAAAGTAATATTTTAAAAAAAGAGTGTGATGAACTTCTGATTCCGTTTTTGCGATGGACAAACAATAATTTTGTTTTTTTTAAATGGGCACAGAGATTAAACGCGACAACAGATGATGGACTTATCAGCTCAAAAGAGTCGAGAAAACATGTGCATGCCATGCGTTCTTTATGCGATTTAATTGTTATAGGTGGAAATACAGTACGTACGGATAGACCGACATTGGACGCAAGGCTAGTTGATGGCAAAGCTCCTGATGTGCTTATTGTCTCAAAACGTAATGACTTTGACAGAACTATTCCCCTTTTTAATGTAGATGGAAGGAATGTGTTTATATACGATAATTTTTCTAAACTCCACGCATATAAAAATATCATGATTGAAGGCGGAGGAAAAATGTTCGAACTCAGCCGTGACTACATAGATATGTATCTCTGCTATATAGCACCGAAGTTTGGCGGAAAAACAGGATTTGAAAATTTGGATGATAGCTTTGATATTTTAAACATTGAAAAAGAAGATGAAGATATAATCATGTGGATGAAAAGGAAATAAATATTTATGAATGAACAAAACGATCAAAAAATAGCAAAACAAGAAAAAATTGTCTCTATGTTTGACAATATCGCTCCGACTTACGATACAGCAAACCGTGTTATGAGTATGGGCGTAGATAGAAGCTGGAGAAGAAAAGCGTGTGACTTGGCATACAACTATTATGCTAAAGATTCTATAGATAAAATTGTAGATGTTGCCTGCGGAACTGGTGATATGATGGAGTTTTGGAGAAGCAGAGCTGAGCTTTCAGGCATTGCCCTTGGCGAGATTGTAGGCGTCGATCCATCCGTTGGAATGCTTGATGTCGCACGCCAAAAATTTCCAAAGTTTCATTATCATGTCTCTAAAGCAACACAAATTCCGCTTCCTGATGAAAGTTCTGACATCATTAGCATTACTTACGGCATTCGAAATGTTGTTGAGAGAGAAGAAGCACTTCGTGAATTTAACAGAGTGCTGAAGCAAAGTGGTCTTGTTGTTATATTAGAGTTTATGAAAAATGAAAATCCATCTTTTCTTGGAAAAATAAGAGATTTTTATATGAACAGAATTTTGCCTAAAGTGGGCGGATTTATCTCTAAAAATCTGGAAGCTTATGAGTACCTTCCAAATTCTATTGAAGATTTTTCAACAGTAGAAAATATGCAAAATGAACTTAAAAATGCAGGTTTTGAAATTTTATATACTAAAAGTTTTTCTATGGATATCTCTACGCTAATCATCGCCCGAAAAAAGTAGTGTGACGCCATGCATACGCTAAGCGTTTCTGCACTCAATGAACAGATAAAAGGTCTCATAGAGACCACATTTGAACATGTTTTTGTCGAGGGAGAACTCTCCCGCATCACCTTTCATAACAGCGGACACATTTACTTTACACTTAAAGATGCAAATTCCACCATTAAAGCAGTTATGTTCCGAACAAACGCAATGAGGCTGAAGTTTGAGCTAAAAGAGGGGCTAAAAGTCATCCTTGATGGAGCAATAACTCTCTATAAGCCCCGCGGTGAATACCAGATTAACTGCTTTAACATTGAACCCTCAGGCAAAGGTGCGCTTGCATTAGCGTACGAGCAACTCAAAGAAAAACTCTCAGAAAAAGGTTATTTTGATTCTGCGAGAAAAAAAACTCTTCCGCGTTTTCCTTCTCGCATCGCGCTTATTACTTCAGCAACCGGAGCAGCACTTCAAGATATGCTTCGAGTGGCAAACTCCAGATATAGACTTTTAGAAATTGATGTTTATGATGTTTTAGTCCAAGGTGAAAGTGCTTCTTTTGCAATTGCAAACGCAATCAATGTGAGTGATACAAAAGATTATGATTTGTTAATTGTTGGCCGTGGCGGAGGAAGTATAGAAGATTTATGGGCTTTTAATGAAGAGAGAGTCGCAGATGCAGTCTTTCGTGCAAAAACGCCAATCATTTCAGCAGTAGGACATGAAATAGACTGGGTAATAAGCGACTTTGTCGCAGACCTGAGAGCTCCTACTCCAAGTGCAGCGATGGAGATGGCTTTGCCAGACACAAATGAGCTCTATCAGTATTTAGATTCCCTAGAGTCTCAAATGACGCAAATCCTTTCTCAGAAAATTGCAAGAAAAAGTCAGGAACTAGCACATCTTAGGAGCTCTTATGCGCAACATTCCATAGAAAAAAAACTCTCTCAAAAACTTCAAGAGATTGGGCAGCTTAAAGAAAATTTCAATCAAAATATCGGCTTTAAAATACAAAACGCAGGCAGAGAGATAGAGCATATTAAAAATACTTTTCCAAACGCAATAGAGATGGTATTTAAACTTGCGCAAAATCAAGTTCTACATCTTACGAAGATGCTAGAATCCAACCATCCAAAATTTAAAGTAAAAAAAGGTTTTGCACAGATATCTAAGGAACACAGAGTCATTGAGATTTCAGAGTTACAGATAAATGATGAATTTGAACTTCAAAGTGACGCAGTTCGAATTAGTGCAAAAGTGATAAACAAGGAAAATATATGAGTCATCCGAAATTTTTTGATGCAATTGAAATTATAAAAGTCAAAGATCCACTCTCAAATGCTTTAGGTGCGTTTGACAATGGCGAGTATGAGTTTTCATATCTGGATGTTGTGAAGTCCTCTGGACATAGTTGCCCTACCGTTGCAGGAGCATACCTGATAACACTTGAAGCCTTAAAGGCGCTTTATCCGAATGAGAGAGCTATAAGAGGCAATATTAAAGTTGCGTTTGAAGAGGCTGAAAAAGATGGAGTTGCCGGAGTTATAGCAAATGTTGTCTCTCAAATAACAGGAGCAACACAAATAACAGGTTTTAAAGGTCTGCAGGGAAAATTTGCCCGACATTCGCTTATGTCATTTGAACAGCCTATAAACGCATCGGCAAGATTTACAAGAGTAGATAGCGGCAAATGTGTTGATGTGATTTATAATCCTTCTTCTATACTCCCACATCCTGATATGCAGCTTATTATGCAAAAAATGCAAAAAAATGAAGCGAGTGCAGATGAGTTAAAAGAGTTTGGCGTTCTTTGGCAGGATAGAGTCAAAAGAATCTTTGAAAATCAAGAGAGTGTTCTGCGAGTTCAAGAACTCTGATTTTGGGGCATAAACGCAGTTAAGACTGCGTTTATGTTTATCGTAAAACGATGCTTGGAAAGTAGGTGTGAATCAGTAAAGTACCTTCAGTTGCAAGTTGCTTCATAAATTTATCAAATTTGTCTTCTTTGTTCCAAATCGGATTTTTTACACCGCTGAGCATTGCTATTTTTATTTTTGCATCATGTAAAACACCGAGAGAGTCTACCAAACCTACATCTTTTGCCTGAGCAGCGGTAAATATATGTGCATTTGCATACATGTCACGTTTGTTTATGTCGAGTCCGCGCGCGTTTGCAACATCTTGCGTAAACATATCGTAGGTTCCTTGAATAACTTTATTAAGTTCGTTCAGCTCATAATCTGTCCAGGCTCTGTCGGCAGTTCCCACTTTTTTATATTTTCCTGCTTGAACACTTTGACTTTTTACACCGATATTACTCATGAGTTCGCTAAAATCAGCACCTTGCATAACAACACCGATACTGCCGACCATAGAGCCTGGATTGACGATGATTTCATTCGCCCAAATACTTGCATAGTAGCTTCCGCTTGCAATTGTTCCCATAGCGTAAACTATTACCGGTTTTTTTTCTTTAAGCCTTTTGATGGCATAGGCAATTTCAACAGAAGGGGCAACGGCTCCACCAGGTGAGTCTATTACAAAAAGCACACCTTTGATGTGCTCATTATCTGCAGCTTCTTCTATTTGATTGACAAGTTCTGAGACCTCAAAAATTGGCCCAATGAGTGAAATCTGCTGTAAATTATTTGGTGTAAAATCTTCTTCGCTTGATGGTGCAAAGAGTAAGAAAAGAATCAAAATAAAAATCATTGCCTTGAAATGATTTTGTATGTACGACATGGTTGCCGTGAT
The DNA here is from genome assembly GCA_013791885.1 of Sulfurimonas sp. Classification (GTDB taxonomy): domain Bacteria; phylum Campylobacterota; class Campylobacteria; order Campylobacterales; family Sulfurimonadaceae; genus Sulfurimonas. The sequence continues at coordinate 52,144 of VMSZ01000072.1, forward strand.
TGGCGAAAACAGTTTTTTTAAAAACTCCATTAATTATCCTTTTTGAGTATTCCGTTGATGTAAACTTTTGAGACATTATATCTGTGAAGTATTAAATGAATTGCTAATTCATCCGTTGGCTCGCTATCAAGGTCTAAAACTATCATGTCTGCATTTTTTCCCTCGGCTATTTCACCTGCGTTTATGCCAAGTGCCTCGGCTGCGTTTATGGTAACACCTTTTATGAGAGCTTTTGCAAACTCCAAAAGAGGAGCATCACTGTGCATAAAAAGCGACATTTTCATCTCTTCAAAAAGGTCAAGTTTGTAGTTTGAACTCAGTCCGTCCGTTGCGACTATCCAGCGTATATTTTTCTCATTTAACTCTTGTATGTTCAGAGTAGGATTTCCAAGAAGTCTGTTAGAAATAGGACAGTGGATGATTGTGTGTTTTTCTTTTGCAATAGTTTCTCTCTCTTGCTCATTGGTTTGGACAGCATGTGTTAAAAGTGTTTCATAACCGCTGAAATGGTCTAAAAATTCTTTTGCATCGCTGACATTACTCTCTTGTTTGAGAAGATTGTGAAAAAACTCTTTAAAGTCCCCATCACTTGAATCAAGCCACTTGCGTTCTGCTTCGCTTTCCATAAAGTGTGCGGTGAGTTTCAGCTTTTCATTTTTTACAATTTGCAATGCTTTTTTGATTAAAATCGGGTGAACAGAATAGGGAGAGTGTATAGCAACAGCAGGATAAAAACCTTCGCGTTTGACTGACTTTGAAGCATCAAGTCGTGCTAGAAAATCGCCAAAAAGCGCGTCCGCCATAGTCGCCTGAGAACCTATAAGTTCGTTAAAAAAGACGACATTTTGCGGAGCGTTTGCACAAACTTCAAGATCCATTGCATGTGAACTGATTGCGCCAAAAGTGGTAATGCCCGACTCGAGCATTGCGTTTACGGCCTTGTTCATACACTCCTTGTCACAACCGCCGACAAGTTCTTCTCTGTTTTCTATGACAGAGTAAAGCCAGGAGATAAAATCACCGTAACTCAACTCCGTTTTATTGGCAGAAAATTCAATGTGAACATGCGCGTTTATAAGCCCCGGCATCAATAGTGAGTTCTCTTTTAAAATGCTTACTTCTGCCTCAGGCCACTCTTTTTGTAATACTTCAAGAGGAGCAATTTTTATTATTTCTTTCTCGTAAGCAATAGAAAGGTCTTTGAGTAATTGATTAGGTGTCAGTATGTAATTTGGCGTAATTATTTGCATATATTGTCTTTTAAATGGATTTAATAGAAAAAACGATTATACACTTTTAAAATTTTATAGTTATAAATATTAAGCTGTTCAATATTATATTTGTACTATATTTTTTCAAGTGATGGAAAATTTTTAAAGTGGGAGGTTTTTGTTATGAAAAAATGTTTAAAATTTACTAACCTTGAAGAAGAGCTGAGTGATTTACATGATATATATAAAAACAGTTTGCAAAAAGAGATTTTGGTGATTAAAAAGATAGATAAAAGTTGTGAGAAATTTCAAAAATTATCAGATTCTTTTTCAGAACTCAAGTTGGCTGAATATGTGATTTTTTCTAAATTTATGAATAAAGAGTATCACGATATGGAAATGTTTGTTTTTATAGATGGGACGGGAAATACTACATGTAATTTGTCCGGCAGGGATTTGGATTTATACAATATGATAAGCGAATGCGATAATTTGGTAGAAGCGGGCCAATATTAATTATGGAGGCAAGAACTCTCTTCGTCTATCCAACTCTTTTTAATATTCTTTTAGGTAAAATAATTCCTTAAAATTTTAAGAATATTACAAAGGCATAAAATGAAGATAGTCGTAATCCAAGGTCCAAATTTAAATATGTTAGGCGTTCGTGAACAAAATATTTATGGGCCGATGAAGTTAGAACAGATTCATGCACAAATGAAAGATGTTGCAGAACAAAATGGTGTTGAAATTGAATTTTTTCAAAGTAACCTTGAGGGTGAAATAGTGGATAAGATTCAAGAGTGTTATGGTGAAGCTCAAGGAATTATTATTAATCCTGCAGCGTATACACACACATCTATTGCAATTCGTGATGCAATTTCTGCAGTTGCAATTCCTACAATTGAAGTACATATTAGTAATATTCACCGTCGTGAAGAATTCAGAAAAGTAAACATGATTGCTGCGGTTTGTGCTTCATCTGTAGTTGGTTTTGGTCCATTTGGATACCACTTGGCAATGATTGGTATGTTGCAAATCATGAGTGAAGTTAAAGCGGTTCAAGACGCTCAAAGAGCTGCACAACCTCAAGCCTAATTCACATGTATTTAAAACGCAGTCTCTCTAAAAGTTTAACGGCTTTTAAGTCATCGCGTTTTCCCTACGTCAGCAAAGCACCGAGTTCTCATCGTTATTTTGCTACAGTTGGAATCGGTGGAAATGTAGGTGATGTCAAACGCAGGTTTGAACACCTCTTTTTTCATCTCAAAAGAGATTCGAGAGTTAGACTGGTAGAAACATCTTTGATTTTGAAAAATCCTCCATTTGGTTTTATTGACCAAGATGATTTTTTTAACTCAATCATAGTTTTAAAAGTAAATATGCAGCCTCATGTTTTTTTAGCGTATTTAATGCGTTTAGAGAAGAGGTTTGCACGAAAAAGAAGTTTTGCAAATGCACCAAGGACATTAGATTTGGATATTTTATTTTTTGATAACAGAACTATTAAAACAAGTAAGCTTAGTGTTCCTCATCCAAGTTGGTCAAAACGTGAGAGTGTTGTTATCCCATTATCAGGGATGTCATTATGAAGATTTTGACCTTTACTGGAAGAACTCCGTCTGAAGCACTTAAAAAAGCCAAACTTGAAATTGGCGATGACGGAATGCTCATCGAGACAAAAGAGATTCAAAAAAAGACGCTTAACCGTGAAGCTGTCTATGAGATTGTTATTGGGATTGATGAAGAGAAACTGCCAAAAAACTATAAAAGATTTGGCAAACCGCTTAAAGATCAAAAACCGATTATGCAAGAGAGTGAAGACATTTTGTTTGATATCTCAAACGCAGCGAAACAGATCTCTCAGATTGCTGATGTAAAAGAACCTATGTTTGAGTATGGTATTCCAAAAACAACTCCTGCGCCGTCTTATGAGCCAAAAGAGTTAAAAGAGATAAAAAACGAGATTAACAAACTCGGTGACAAAGTTAAACTCATTCAAAATATGTTTTGGAATGAAAAAGCACCGGATTTAGAAAACTCTATACCCCCGGAATTTGCTGAGATTTATCGCCTTGCCGCTCAAAGCGGAATGGATAGAGCGCACTTAGATGACATAATGAGAATGACGCTCGCGCATATGCCGGCAAAAATGAAGGAAAACTCTTCGACAGTAAAGCGGTACTTTCAAACGCTGCTTCGAAAAATGATTCCTATACGCATTGAGAGTACTCCAAGTATGGGTAACAAAAAAGTAATTATGCTTGTGGGTCCGACGGGTGTCGGCAAAACAACTTCTATTGCAAAGCTCGCAGCAAGATACTCATTTTTAATGCAAAAAAATACAAAGTAGGACTTGTTGTTTTAGATACATACAGAATTGGTGCAGTAGAACAGCTCATGCAGTATGCGAGAATGATGAAACTTGGAATAGAAACGGTCGTAGACCCTCCGGAATTTGCTACCGCGCTTGAATCACTGAGACATTGTGATTATATTCTTATCGATACGATGGGTTCGAGTCCTTATGATAAAGGTAAAATCGAGAAAATTTATGAGTGTCTCGAAGCAAATAGTACAGAGTATAAAGTAGATGTTATTTTGGTTATGCCAAGTTCTATAAAGTATGAAGATTTACTTGCAACGTATGAGAACTTTGATTCACTCAATATTGATACGATGATGTTTACAAAGCTCGACGAGACGCGAGGATTTGGAAATATTTTTTCATTAGCGTATGAAACAAAAAAGCCTATAAGTTATTTTTCTGTAGGGCAAGAGGTTCCAGAAGATTTGGTCTGTGCCAACAGCGACTTTTTAGTTGAGTGCTTACTCAATGGATTTAATCGGAGTAAAGCATGATAGGTAATCAAGCCCAAAAGCTCGAAGAGCTCGTAGCGTCAAACGCAAGTAAAAGATCCAAAAAAACTCGCTTTGTAGCTATAACGAGTGGCAAAGGCGGCGTTGGAAAAAGTACAATCAGCTCGAATTTAGCCTATGTTTTGTCTCAAAGCGGATTAAATGTGGGGATTTTTGACGCTGATATTGGTCTTGCAAATTTAGATGTTATGTTTAATGTCAAGATTAAAAAAAATATTTTGCATGTGCTTAAAGGTGAAGCGACTGTCGCAGATATTCTTATTCCAATAACAAGAAACCTGATTCTGATTCCCGGAGAGAGCGGTGATGAAATTCTTAAATACTCAAACATGGCACTTTTTGAGCGTTTTATGCAAGAAGCTCAGGTTTTAGATAAGCTTGACATTATGATTATAGATACCGGTGCGGGGATTGGTGACCACATTAAAATGTTCCTAAACGCAGCAGATGATGTAATTGTAGTAACTGTTCCCGATCCTGCAGCAATAACGGATGCTTATGCAACAATCAAAACAATCGCACTTCTTCGCAATGATGTGAGCATGATAATGAATCAGGTGAAAAATATTCGAGAGGCGCAGGCAGTTTTTGATAAAATACAAAAAGTGGCTTTTACAAATATTGGTCCAAAACTGGACTTAAGACTGATGGGTAAAATCGACAGTGATGTTAAAGTCTCAAGTTCGGTAAAACAAAGAGCGCTTTTCACACTAAATTATCCTGCATCAGGGCCGACAAAAGATATAGAGTCAATTGCCAAGCAGATATCGGCTAAGCTGGAACGAAATGTGCTAGTAAACTCTAATGAAAGCGGATTAACTGGACTTTTTAAGCGTTTAATGGAACATTTTTAACGTTTACTTTTTAGTTATGAATTATATGGGGTAGTTATGGCAGGTGAAAATTTCGTATACTTTTTTACGGTTCAAGGTTTTTTTATAGGAATTATCTTCGGAATTCTGAAATCCTTTGATGCCGCCGGACTGCTAACCTATACCTTCTTTATAACTCTTTTTTTCTATTTGTTTTCTCATATAATTATTGCATTTTATTTTAGAACTTTAAGCGTGAAGGCTTACAGTTTTAACAAAAATATACATGAAAAAGATTTAGACTTTTTCGTAAAAGAGATTAATAAACGCGAGAAAATCATAGATTCTGCAACAAAAATCACAGATATAGCCGTTAAAATGAATTCTGATGAACATGAAAGAGACAGCAAATGAGTGTCGATTGCTACAATCAAGATTTAAAGCACAAAAAAGATGAATTGGCTATTCAATATTTACCTGCTGTGAAGGCTATGGCGTTTAGATTAAAAGAGAGATTACCGAGTTCAGTAGATTTTTTAGATCTCTCAGCCATTGGAACAGAAGAACTTATTAAGCTTGCAAGAAAGTACGATGAAGCACTGAATGATTCATTCTGGGGTTATGCAAAAAAAAGAGTTTACGGAGCAATGCTGGATTATTTGCGAACCTTGGATATTTTAAGTCGTTCTAGTAGAAAACTAATTAAAGCTATTGATTTTGCTGTTCAAGAACATATGGCCTCAAATGATGAAGAGCCGACAGATGAAGCCTTGGCAATTCTTTTGGACGAAAGTATTGAAAAGATACATGATGCAAGGATTGCTTCGAGTATTTATACGGTTATGCCTCTGCACGACCAGCTTCACGTGGGAGATGAGGGAGCAGCATTAGCACAAATAGAAAAAGATGAGTTAGTAGAAGTTATTAAAACTATTCTTTGTGGATATAATGAACGCGAACAAATGATTATTCAATTATATTATTTTGAAGAGTTGACACTCAAAGAAATAAGTGATGTGCTTGATATTACAGAGTCCAGAATTTCCCAAATTCATAAGTCTGTAATCAATAAAATTAAAGAGAGTGTAGGAGCATAATATGGCAGATATACTTTCCCAGGAAGAAATAGACGCCCTTTTGGATGTTGTAGAAGATGACGGAGATGATTTTCTTGGAGATTCAGATGGTGGCGGGCTTTTACCGCAACGACAAGTAACCCTTTATGATTTTAAAAGACCAAATAGAGTTTCAAAAGAACAGCTTCGTGCTTTCCGCGGTGTGCACGACAAGATGGCAAGATCTCTTGCTTCGCAAATTTCCTCTATTATGCGTTCTATTGTTGAGATACAGCTTCACTCCGTAGATCAGATGACTTATGGCGAGTTTTTAATGTCGCTTCCAAATCCTACAAGCTTTAATGTTTTTTCTGTAAAACCTTTAGAAGGAAGTGGTATTATTGAAATAAATCCATCTATCGCGTTTCCTATGCTTGATCGTCTTCTTGGAGGGAAAGGGGAACCGTTTGATGCAAGCCGTGAATTTTCAGATATCGAACTTAGTCTTTTTGAGACTATTTTAAGAGTTATGATGAGTACGTTAAAAGAGGCTTGGGGCCCTGTTATGGAAGTTTATCCAACAATAGAGTCTAAAGAATCAAGTCCAAATGTTGTACAGATTGTTGCTCAGAATGAAATTGTTGTTATGGTTGTTATGGAGATTATAATAGGACATAGTTCAGGAATGATGAATATATGCTATCCAGTTATCTCTTTAGAACCAGTTTTGCCAAAGTTGGCAAGCAGAGACTTGATGCTCAATGAAACTAGCTCTAAAAAAAGTAGAAATACAGAGTTGCAGGTTCTTCTAGGTGGGGCTAAAGTTAATGTAGAAGCGAATCTTGGAAGTGCAGAACTCACTATGGGCGATGTTTTGGAGTTACAAGTCGGAGACGTTATAAGACTATCGGCACCTGCAGATGATATTGTAACACTGAGTGTAGATGGAAAAGAAAGATTTAGAGGTGAAATTGGCCTCAGACGTTTTAGAAAATCGATACAATTAACGCAAGTTATAGAAACAGAAAAAGATGCAGTTAAACGTGCTTTAGAGAGTTTTGAGTCTTTAAGACAGGAAAAAATATCTGGAGCAAAAGATTTTATACATGATGGTGAGTATCAAAATGAGGAGTATTTAGATGAGTAGTTTTATGCAATTATTTGAAAATGAAACAACAGGGACTATAGAAGCACTTGTAGGCCAAGCTCCAGTTCTAGAATTAAAAGAAGAACAAGAGCTTAGCATAATTTCAAATATTATACCTCCTATAGTCCTTGTGAAGCTAAAAGTGAGCGGTGCCGTGTCTGCAAATGCAATGGTAGCACTACCACCTAACTTAGCGACTTCTTTGTCAGATATGATGATGGGTGAAGAGCAAAGCGATAGAGAAGATGTAAGTGAAGATGATCTCGATGCAACAAAAGAGATAGTGTCAAATATTTTTGGGGCTATTTCAAACTCACTTTCAGCTCAAAAAGAGTTGCCTGTTTTATCGTTCGCTATAGAAAGTATTGAATTTATTAGCTCTGAAAGTGAGGTTAGTTTAGAATCATTCGCAAAAATGAATGTGTATAGATTTAAATTAGATACTATTAATTCACTTTTAATGTTTATCATTGATGAAAACTTAAACGCGGCACTCTCCGGCGGTTCTAAAAAAGAGACTAAATCATCAATAGAAGAGAACTCACATATGGAAAAAAGTGTGAATCAAAATGTAAAATTAAGCAGTGAAGAGATGAATAATATTTCTTTAATAATGGATGTGAAATTGCCTGTGCGTGTTCGTATCGGTAAAAAAAGAATGCTTCTGAAAGATGTGTTAAATATGGATATAGGTTCAGTGATAGAACTTAATCAGCTTGCAAATGATCCTTTGGAAATTTTAGTTGACAATAATGTAATAGCAGAGGGTGAAGTTGTTATAGTTGATGGAAATTTCGGTGTGCAGATTACTTCAATTGGGACAAAACGAGAGAGGCTGAATCAGCTTAAGGCATAAAATGCGAAATAAGAAAAATGAATTAGCCAACAGATATATAAAAGAGATAAAATCTGCGGATGTGTGGAGTGTATTTCGCATACTTGCTGATTTCGTTAAGGGTTTTGATGATTTAGGCGAGCTTGGACCAACTGTTACTATTTTCGGTAGTGCAAGAACAAAGGAAGATGATTTTTATTATAAAGAGTCCCAAAAACTTGCTTCTATGTTAGGTACAAGAGGTTTTAATATTATGACTGGCGGCGGACCGGGAATAATGGAAGCTGCGAATAGAGGTGCGAAAGAGTGTTGTGATGATGTTGAGTCAATCGGTTTGAATATTGATCTTTCTACGGAACAGATAACAAATAAATACACAACGAAAAGTTTAAATTTTGATTATTTTTTTCAAGAAAAGTAATGCTTGTAAAATATTCAATGGCTTATGTAATATTTCCTGGAGGTTATGGAACTTTAGATGAATTATTTGAGGCTCTGACTTTAGTACAAACTAGAAAAGTAACTGGTGTAAAAATATTTGTAATAGGTACAGAGTTTTATCAGCCTCTTATAGAATTTTTAAAAACTAAACTTTATTACAATGGTATGATAGATATAGAAGACTTAAATGCGATACGATTAACAGATGACATTGAATGTGTTGCGAATGAGATTGAAATATCATTATTAAATCAAATTGAAGTTATGAAAGATGCCGGTTTGGAAGATACTAAATATTATAAATCTTTGTTAGAATTTGCAGAAGATAAAAATATAAAGCAGTCAACAGATGAAAAAAAATAAAGTTTTAGTCGGTATGAGCGGAGGCGTTGACTCTACGATATCCGCTTTACTGTTAAAGGAAGAGGGCTATGAAGTAGAAGGTTTATATATGAAACTTCATTCAAAACCCGGATATCATGAAATTCACCAAGCCCGTGCTCAAAAAGCTGCAGATTTTGTAGGGATAAAGTTACATGTATTAGATTTGCAAAAAATATTCAATGAAAAAGTTTTTAAACCTTTTATAGACACGTATGCACAAGGAAAAACGCCAAATCCTTGTGCTTTATGTAATAGAAACATGAAATTTGGCGAGATGATTAAGTATGCAGATGAAATTGGTGCCCAGTATTTGGCAACGGGACACTACATCAAAACTGATGGCGAGTTTTTTTATGAGGCTAAAGATGATACAAAAGATCAGAGCTATTTTCTCTTCTATGTAGAAAAAAATATCCTACCAAGATTACTCTTTCCATTGGGAAACAGAAAAAAATCTGATATAAAAGAGTTGGCTGCTTCTATAGATGGATTAGAGTCTTTTGCTTCGCAAGGTGAATCAAGTGAAATTTGTTTTGTAGAAACAACATATACAGATGTCTTAAAAGATTATGTTAATGTTGATGAAGCAGGGGATGTTTTAGATAAAGATGGAAATGTAGTCGGTGAGCATAAGGGCTATATGCATTACACTATAGGCAAAAGAAAAGGATTTAGTGTGCATGGTGCACACGATCCTCATTATGTATTAAGTATCAATCCTAAGAATAATCAAATAGTTGTCGGTAAAAAAGAAGACTTGGCTTGTTTAAGTGTAGTTTTGGATAATTTAAATATGTTTAGCGATGCGCAGGAATTTGATACGACTGTTAAACTAAGATATAGAACTAGAGCTGTTGCTTGTCATGTGAAGATTGAAGGTAATAATGCATACGTAACTTTAAAAGAGAGTGTCTTTGGCGTTGCTGTCGGACAAGCAGCTGTTTTTTATAAAGATGACAAACTTATGGGTGGCGGCTGGATTGCACAAGCAAACTAATATACAGTATATAAGAAAAAGAGAACTAATAATGAATTTTCAAACTTTCAACAATCTCTCTAATATTTTAAGAATCTTCTAAGCATATACTCCCTATAATTCCCGTCCACAAACACAGAGACCTAAAGTTTAGGCCTAGAGGGACTTCAAGTAGAAGCCGTCGAATATGTTTGAGATCATTGAAAACTAAGCAAGT
>VMSZ01000033.1 GCA_013791885.1 Sulfurimonas sp.
AAAAAAATATATTGAAAAAAGAAAAAACGATGATGCCGATTTTGCAAAAGATTTTGACTCTGGATATGAGGAGTTTAAAATAGGTGAAATGCTCAAACAGGCAAGAGTTGATGTTGGTCTCACGCAAGAAGATTTAGCACAAAGATTACACACCAAAAAATCAGCCATATCAAGAATAGAAAATCATGCACAAGATATAAAACTCTCCACTCTACAGAACTTTGCACACATCTTAGGCAAAGAACTTAGAATAGAACTTGTGTGATTTTAATATTCGTGAAAACAAGTTATAATACTTGAACTATAAACTCCATAAAAAGGAAAGTCATGCACTCATTAAGACTAGATGTTGACAACTCGGTTTATTCGCAGTTTTTGTCTTTTGTAAAACAGTTTAAACAAGATGAAGTTAACATAGTAGAAGACAGAGTTCGAGAAGACTTTGTAGTCTCTTCTGTAGAAGAAGTGCAAAAGAGAGTGACAAACGCTGAACAAAATAACAACTTCACTTCACACGAAGAGTTTTGGTCTGACATAGAGAAAAAAGTTCAAGATTTATAACTTGAAAATCGTTTACGAAGAGAACTTTTCAAAATCTCTTTTAAACATACTTACTTTCATTTCAAAAGATAAAAAATCTGCTGCAACAACATTTAAAAATAATCTAAAAGAAAAAATAGGGCTCCTAGAATTTTCACCTTTTATGTGCGAAAAATCCAAATATATAGATAAACCAAACTATCGTGATTTAATCTTTAAAGGTTACACAACCATTTACAAAGTCGAAGAAAATACAATCAAAATTTTAGACATATTTAAATGGGAAAATAGACCTCAAGTTTAATATGAACCTCTAAAAATCCCTATAAACCCGCGGAATTCAATGTCAAAAGTCACTCTGGCTGAAAAACTATAAGCCAGAAGTGGCGTTTCAATTCACACCCCTATGAATGAATCTCCACTTTTAAAAATAATCTACTTTTTTTAGTTCTTTTTATAAGTTTATATTTTATAGGATATTATTTATTAAAAAAGTATGAAAAAAAGGAACAGATAAACTTATGCTGATAAAAATATTTTTAGGATTTTTACTAATCGCTTTAGCTGAAACACTTAACGGAATTTTTCGCGTAAGAGTTTTGCATAAAAAGCTAGGAGCAAAAAGAGCAAAGATATTTTCTTTTGTGCTAGGCAGCCTCATCATTTTCGCAATCAATATTATTTTAGTACCTTGGATAAATCCAAAAACCATAAGCGAAGCTTTTTTCATAGGATTTTTTTGGATGAGTTTGATGATAGCTTATGATTTGTATGTGGGAAGAGTTTTGTTTAAACTCTCTTGGGACAAAATCCTCGAAGATTTTAATATCTTCAACGGAAACCTTTTAGCTCTTGGGATGATGTTGATTTTGTTTTTACCTCTGTGTATTAAAATATTTACATAACCCATAAAAACTCTCAAAATCATCTCAAACTGTCATATTTTCAACTAAACTCTTTTTTACGTCAAGATAAATAAAAGTATCTAGGATTGGTTATGAGAGAGACATCAATGATAAACGAAGAGACTATAAAAAATAAAATCTACTCTATACGTGGTTTTCAAGTGATGCTTGATAAAGATTTAGCAGAGCTTTACATCAGCCACGAGATGGGGATAAAAAAGATGTTTGAGGGGGTTGCGGAAGTCTAAAAGTGAGTTCTAGAAGTGCCCTAAAGTTTGCTCTGTTGAAGTCTATTTGTTTACAGGGCACTTCTTTATAAATCAGACGATGTGCCCAATCTGCACACCCTATCGATCGAACGCTTTTACGGATATACTTTTCCCCGGTTTCTTTCTCTAATTCCTTTAGCGAAAAGTCATCTGTAAAATGCGAAGTTGTACGGAAAAATATCACATCGCCCGATCGGCACTCAAACGGAACATGGACAACAAGTTTATCGTTAGGTGTTTCAGTGTCTATCGGTATAGGGCTGGCCCTAAAATCAGTCCCAGAATACCCTTCCAGCATATATGAACCTTGCGACAGTTCCCACATCGCATACATATTATCCGTAATTTCAACGATATGCTCACCAAAAAGAGAGGTCAGTTCCTCATACCGCATTGGAAACGGGGGACGCTTGAATTCCGCAGGCGCTAAAAATATCGTCGCCCTGCTTCCACCCGTTGGAGAAAAAGCATGCTGAACAACGTATACCAGACAATTATCGGGATTTGACGGGGCAAACCGCAGGGCCTGTTGATGCTCACTACGAGATGCCAACGGTATATGTCTGAAATAAGCCTCTCCGGATTCTGTACAGTTCGATAGTGCAGCAATATCAACATTAGCAGTGCATCCACCAAAGAACATACCCACTAAAGCAGATGCAAGATAAAATATTTTTCGAAAAATCATTATATACCTCTATTTTCTCGTCATTGTCTGACAACTATATAAATATTTATTTATCCACCGGACAGTCTTTATAATCATGCGCTTTGCTATCTCCAACACCAACCGAACGGACACTGTTACGGATGTATTGTTTCCCTATTTCTTTGTCTAACTCTTTTAAAACCACATGATGTACATAGTCACGGTCACCCACACCAAAAAACTTCACATCGCCAGGCTTACACTCAAGTTGCACTTGTGCAATATAAGACTCCGTATTTCCCCCAGTCCAATTTAAAAAGCTAAGATATCCATAATATGTATCAAAATATGTTTCTAAAAGATAGCTACCCTGCTTGAGCTCCCACATCAAGTAAACATCATCTGTAATAGAGCCAACCTGATTACCTAAATGAAAAATTAAATCGGTTTCTAATATTGGAAATAAAGAATATTGGCTCTCTATTGACGCTAAAATCACCTTTGTATCGCGTACACTTTTCCCTGTCCAGAAATCACTCTCTCGAATGACATATACCACGCAATTTTCGGGATCTGACGGTGTAAATTTCAGCGCTTGTTGGTGCTCGCTTCCAGAGGCAATGGGTAAGTTCCCGTAGTAAGCTTCACCAGATTCGGAACAGTTTGATAGTGCTGCAATATTAGCAGTACATCCACTGACCATCAAAGCAATAAACCCAATAACAAGACTATATACTTTCATAAATAAACACCCAACTTTTGCATATAGATTTCAGTAAAAAAGCACTCCAAGAGCACCTACACGCACAATTTAATTACTAGCAGATTATAAAATATAGGAGCTGTAAGGTGGATTAATATTAAAAAAGCTGAATATTGACCAAAAATCACACCCCAAAGTTGTTTATAGACTAGACTTGCGTAAAAAAGCTTCCATATCTTTGCTGCTTAAAGGTTTTGAGTAGTAATAACCTTGAATGTTCGGACAACTGTTTTGAATTAAAAAATCTTTTTGTTCTTTCGTTTCAACGCCTTCAGCAATTATCTGAAGATGTAGACTCTCAGAGAGTGCTATGACAGCTTTTGTTATAGCGCTATCATCTTCATTTTCGGGTAATTCTCTAATGAATGATTGATCAATTTTTAGTTTTGAGATTGGAAACTTCTTGAGATAACTTAAAGATGAATATCCTGTTCCAAAATCATCTACAGCTATTTTAATCCCGAGTTTATGAAGAATATTTAACTTCACTATGTTCTCTTGAGGCTTTTTCATGATATTGCTTTCAGTTACTTCTATCTCTAAATATTCTGGATTACAATCAAATTTTTTCATTGTTTCCTTTAGCTTTTGTACAAAATGCTTATTTTCAAGTTGTTTTACTGAGACATTGAGTGCTAGAGTACCGGGGTTAAGATTATTATGGCGCCATAAACTAATCTGCTCCATTGCCATATGCATTACTTCATCATCAATGTTTATCACAAGTCCGGTCTCTTCGGCAATTTTTATAAATTTGTCCGGAGTAATAAGACCTAAAGTCGGGTGCATCCATCTTACAAGCGCCTCTACTCCCAGAAGTCTGTTTGTTGTTGCTTCTACCTGAGGCTGGTAGTAAACAACAAACTCTTTATTTTGTAATGCATTTCTAATACTTACTTCTAAATCAAATTTTTCAGTAACTTTTTTGCCAAGTTCTGAGGAATAAAATTTAAAGTTATTTCTTCCGTCTTCTTTTGCTTTATACATTGCAGAATCAGCATATCTTATAAGATCGGATGTATTCAAAGCGTCATCAGGGTAGATGCTGATTCCAATACTGCTAGAAATATATATAGTGTTATGTCTAATTTTCATTGGATTCTCAAGCTCAACCACAATTCTTTGAGCCAATTTTGATGCATCTTCAGGGTTAGATATGTTTTCCATAATAACGGTAAACTCGTCGCCGCCAAGTCTAAAAAGAGTGTCATTTGCTCTTAAAGTTTTTTTTATTCTTAGAGCAGATTCTTGAAGGACTCTGTCGCCGCAAGCATGACCAAGAGTATCATTGACTTCTTTAAATCTGTCAAGATCAATAAAAAGAAGTGCTATTTTTGTTTTGTCTCTTTGGGATTTTTTTACAGTGTGCAATAACTCCTCATTAAAAAAAAGTCTATTTGGAAGGTCTGTTAAAGTGTCAAAATGTGCCTGATAATTAAACTCATTTTTTTGCTTCTCTAAATCCCTTCTGGTTTGAACATGTTCTGTGATATCTCTATGTACCTGAATAATGCCATAACAATCATTCTCATCATCAAAAAGAGGAGAAGATATAGCCTCAATCTCTCTGGGAGAATCTAAATACATTACTCTACAGTACAGAGTTTTCGTGCTCTCTTTTGTACTAATAATTTTTTTTAAAGGGCAGTCTATAAAACTCAAAGGACATGGTGCATCCCTGTACTGAAGTACTTCATAACATTTTGGACTATTTTTGTCTTTTATGTGCTCTTCATGTATATAATCTTTAACCACTCTGTTCATCATATTAATAGAGTAATCTTTGTTTATCACAATGACAGGATCTTCAATACCGTTTACAATCGATTCTAAAAATCTTTGTTTCTCTTTTAAATCTTTCGTTCTCTCTTGAACCTTCAACTCAAGTGTTTCTTTAGACTCTTTTAACTTATCTACTACTTCATTATATTTTTTATCTATATTTTTATGCTGTTCAAATGTCTGCTTATAAAGACTTAGTTCTCGTTTTAGTTTTGAAATCTCTCTATCAGATTCAGTTGGCATGTAAATTCCTAATTATCATCGGCATAAATTATATCAAGTCCGCATCGTAAATTTTTAAGGTAGTTGATTGCATCTTTTACATTCATAGCATCTATAATAGAACCATGCTGAGGAAGTATTGCATCAATTTTTTCATGTTCTATTTTTTTTGCAAAACCACTGGTTGCAACGTTTGAGGGCATATAATCAATGTGAAAAAGATTCATATAAGGTATGTGCTCTTCAAAGTCATTTACAACAAGGTTCCAGTCAATATCAAGCGCTGCCCAGATATCTCCGGAAAAGAGCATATTCGATGTAACATCCAAAGTGGTAAACGCACCCGGAAAGTGTAAAAAAGGAGCTTCTATAAATTTTAATTCTCTGCCGCTTTTAAAGATAAAACTATTTGTATCGCCAATATTATAAAACTCGTAATCGCTTCTGCCATAGTAAGGGAGAAGAACATTGGTTCTGCTTGAAGTAATTATTTTTATGTTGGGGTTAATATCGAGCCAGTCAACCATAGAAGCACACACATCCGGGTCTTGATGGCATAGTATGAGAGCAGATATTTTACTTGGCTCTACTATATGAGAGACTCTTTTTTTGAGTTCTTGATGGTATATTCTGCTTCCTGGGTCCACAATGATGAATTCATCATTGTCTTCTATAAGATAGACATTACAGCGAAAAGCACTCTCTTCTTCTATACCCATCCAATATATCTTGTGTCCGTTATCTTCAAATAATAATACATGTTCATTTGTGTCAATCATGGTATTTATGTTTTGTGCAATAAAGTTTGGCATCTGAAAATCCCCCTTTTAACAAGATAATATCTTAATAATTGTAAAAATTTGATTTAGTTTCGAGTGCTTATTTTTTTAAAATAAAAGAATTTGCTTAGTTCTAAATATAAATTAATATTATAAAATAATATGCTTGCATTCTGACTTATTTTAGTTTTTATAAGGTATAGAAGCATTCTTGATTGAAGCAGAATTTTATCCAACTTCAACTCTATTGCGTTCATTTCTCTTAGTACCATCGAGGAGTTCATCAAAACGCAGAAGGATTTGGTAGATAACCTTGAGAACAAGTTGGGCACTAAGAGAAGTAAAAAGAGAATTTAACAGTGCTTTCTTTAAACGACTTCAACTGGGCAAGAATAAATCAAAAGTAAAACTTGAGGACGAGTTAGTGATTGAAAAAAAACAAATCCATGCCCCAAAGGTACTCCATAGAGAAAGAAGATACTTTAAATATTTTACTGAGATTTAAAAAAACAATTCTCTAAAGTGGTTACAAAAGTTTAAACTGATTTACTTTTAATTTCGAGTAAAACGCCATCCCAAAATCTGATTCTTGCTTGGATTGCCTGCAGGGCAGCTTCTTCTGCTTCTGCAATCTTAGCTTCATCTCCTTCGCATAACATTTCTAACATTCGTAGTGACATTGGACCATGAAAATCTCCGTCAAGTAAAATATGACGATCTAAATAATAGTGAAAGACTTCAGCTTGCTCTCGAGATATTTCCATTTTAGCGAGCAGTGCACGAAACATTTCCGGAATGATGTGTTCTCTGCCTAATGCAAAAGCTGCCGCAATAACGTGCGGTTTGTCGCTGTCTATAAAACCAAAAGTAGTTTGCATAAACTCTTTTGCAGCAGAAGGTATCGATGTTGATTCTAAGGCTGCTTCAACAGAGTCTGATGCAACATTTGTGATGAACTCTTTAATAAGTTTGTTACTGCCTTCTCTTACCTCTTCCATAGCTAAAGTATAAAGGTTAAAATGACTCGTATACGTTGGAGTACCGTCTTCAAGAGGAATGCCCTCATCCGTCTCTTCTTCAAGAACAATATCATTGATAAAACGCTGGACTTGTGCGTCTCCGAGTGGAAGCCATGGTGTTCTAGCAGGTGCAATTTTATTTTGTAAATATTTGACAAGAGACATAAAATCCCAAACAGAATAAATATGGTGCTGCATAAAGATTGTCAAATCATCCATGTTTTTAACTGCGCCATATACAGGGTGCAATGCGAGTTCTTTTCTAAGTCGCTTTACATTTTCTAGTGGAAAAGGTGTCATTATTATTTCTCTTTTATTTTTTTTAAGAGATTTTAACTAAAGTTTCTAAAAGTTCCAAAAAACAAGCTGCTTCGGACTCACTGCAACAACAAAACTTATACACAAAAATCTAACATAAACTGTTATAATTCTTTTTCCAGAAGATATCACTCTTCAATATATTTATCATTAAAAAAGGGAGTGTCATTGTCTAAAACGCAGACTCAGTCAACTGTTTTGAATCTTTATGCATTTCCTATTTGCGTGGAGTTATAGTGAACAAAATAATTATTTTTGCCCTTATTGCTGCTCTTTTACTATTTGCCGGCTGTTCAAATAAAACCATCGAGCCCGAGCCACTTCCTGTTATCTATGAAGAACCTGCTCCGGTTATAGTCGAGGAACCTGTCATAGACGTTCATTGGGTTTCAAAAGCACTCCATAAAGAGTACGACAAATGGTGCGAAACGCCTTATCTCTACGGCGGGCAAACACTTCAAGGAACAGATTGTTCCTCTTTGGTACGACAGGTGTATCAGGATGCTTTTGGGGTTACTTTGCCAAGAACTTCGGAAGAACAGGCAAAAATAGGTTACAAAGTGTCAAGAAAAACTGCCAAAGAAGGCGACTTGGTTTTCTTTAGAATAAACTCTAAAACAAGACACTCCGGGATCATGATAGATAAAGGAAAGTTTTTGCATGCTTCAACACACAAAGGAGTGATAATTTCAAGCCTCAATGACCCCTACTGGAGACGTACATACGTGCAAACAAGAAGGATATTGCCTGATGAAACAAAATAACGTAAACGCAGCTCTGAAAAATTATGACGATTTGGTTTTTACTGCGCATACACACTTAAAAACCCTTCTTAGCGAAGCATTTCTTCATACGGACAAAGAGAATGCCGTTGTCGTTTATGATACGGCTTGCACATTATCTGCTATTCTAGCCGAGGCGTATAAGCTTGCCCTGCCAAAGGCTACTTTTTTAGATTTCAACGAACTTCCGCCCCAAAACATCCTAGAAATATTACAAGCACTCAAACCTTCAGATTTGGTGGTTTTGGTGCAATCAACACACTTTCGTCTTAATGCATTTAGGATTCGTGTTGAACTGTTCAAACGCGCCATTAAAGTTATTGAACACCCGCATCTTAGCCGTATGTCGGACGAAGAAGTGCCCTACTACATCGATTCTTTGGAGTATGACTCCAACTATTACCGCCATACAGGTCGCATGCTCAAAAGTAAAATAGACGCAGCAACTTCAGGCACACTTGAGAGCGGTGGTGAGCTTTTAGTTTACAACTGCGCTTTTGAATCCGCAAAACTCAACATTGGCGACTATTCAGGTATGCCAAACATGGGCGGGCAGTTTCCTCTGGGTGAAGTCTTCACAGAAGCACAGGATTTACGCGCGCTTAACGGACGTGTTCGGATTTTTATCTTTGGTGACATGACCTACAGAATCAACCGTCCAGATACACCCATTACCCTTATCATTAAAGAGGGACAAGTTGTGGATTGTGAAAATTCCACTCCTGCGTTTGATGAGATACTTTCTAAAATCCGTGAAGATGAGGGTGTTGTCTGGGTACGTGAACTTGGATTTGGACTTAACCGTGCTTTTAGTACAACACGCACGGTAAGTGACATTGGCACGTATGAGCGTATGTGCGGGGTTCACTTGTCCTTAGGCGCAAAGCACGGAACATATGGAAAACCCGGCTTTAAACGCGGTGATGGAAAATACCATGTAGACGTTTTTGCCGACACACACACCTTTTCTTTGAATGAGGAAGTGGTTTACAAAGATGGCGCTTGGCTTGTGTGAAAATCACAAAAACGCAGCCACAAGTATCAGAAAAAATTATATAATACAACTAAAATATGCTAAATAAACGCAAGGAATTAATCATGTGTAAAGATGCCATTGTATTTCATAACAAACCAAAAGGTGTTAAACTCGAAGCCGGTGTTGAGTATTTCATTTGCAGTTGCGGAAAAAGCGAAGATGGAATATTTTGCGATGGAAGCCACGAAGGAACGGGATGTTCACCGCACAAACTCACCGTTGAAAAAACGAAACCTTATCTTATGTGCTTATGTAAAACAAGCGGTTTTTTCCCTTTTTGCGACGGCACACATAGTCTTTACAAAGACGAAGATGTTAAAAAAGGCATCAAAGAGTGGCACTTAAAGTAAAATCCCTCACAGCGGCGTAATTTTAAACATTTCAACTGCGTCGCTATAACCAAGAGCAAAAAGTTTGTCTAGGTTTTTAAATGAAAAAAGAGAGTAGTTTTCAAGCTGCGGCGAACTTATATAGACATCACATTTGTTCTTAGCCTCAAACGAGTTTCTAAAGGTTCCCAAAAACACTGCTCTTTTAAAGATTGCGACCATACTGTTTGGCACATTCTCTTCATAAATAGGATGAAGATTCACTCCAACGAGCTTGTATCCATACTGTGCCAGTGGTTCTATTGGCATGTGATTTATTGTGCCCCCGTCAATGAGCTGTTTATTTTCGTACATGACAGGAGGAAAAACAGGAGTTAATGCAGCCGATGAGAGGCAGATTTCTCGAATATCTCCACGCTCAAAATACAAATGCTCTCCACTTTGAATATCTACAGCGCTTATATAAAGAGGAATTTTAAACTCTTGCATCTTTTGAAGCGGTATGAGTTTTTTCAATATTTCTGCATAAGAATCTATTTTATAGAGTGAACCATGAAAAAGATTGAGTGAAAATATCTTTTTAAATTCTTTGGATTTAAAAATAGCCAATTGTTCTTTAGGACTTACTCCGCAAGCATAACTTGCACCGATTATTGCGCCGATAGAGGTTGCACAAATGGCTTTTACTTCGATATTGTTTTCATCAATATACTGCAACACGCCAAGATGATATGCACCTCTGGCTGCTCCGCCGGAAAGGGCTAAAGAGATTTGATTTCTTGATGCTTCCAATAAATTACCTCAAATTTTCCATTGTAATGCTCAACAACGGCACTGCAAGACTCAACCCAGTCACCGCAGTTTAGATATTCTATGCCATCAATGAGTTTTGTCTCAGCCTTATGAATATGTCCGCATATAATGCCGTCATACTCTTGCTTTTTAGCAAATGTTGCCAAAATGGTTTCAAAATCATTAATAAAACTCACCGAACTTTTTACATTGTCTTTGACGTACTTAGATAAAGACCAGTATCTTTTAATGCCTGCTTTTTTGCGTAAAATATTTAAAAAGTGGTTTACATGAAGGACAAAATCATAGCCGTAGTCACCTAAAATAGCGAGCCATTTTTTAGTCATGGTGATACTGTCAAAAAAGTCACCATGCGTGACAAGGTAGCGTTTGCCATTGATGGCATCGTAATCCATCTCATTGACAATCTCTAAACTGTCTCCGAGTAAGAGCGGCACAAACGGACGCAAAAACTCATCATGATTGCCCGTGATAAAGGTCACTTTTGTATCTTTGCGAGCTTTTCTTAGTATTTTTTGGATGACGTCCGAATGTGACTGCGCCCATTTAAACTTTCTTTTAATTGCCCATCCGTCTATTATGTCGCCAACAAATATTAAATTTTCAGACTCATTCTCTTTCAAAAAATCTAAAAAAACTTCCGCTTGCGAAAAACGCGTACCTAGATGTATATCGGAGACAAAGATTGATTTATAATTCATGAAAAAAATTGTACTTTTGTTTCATTACAGTTAGATTACATTTAATTATGCTCTCTTTTTTCATACCGGTCAACTATTTTACTCACAACCAAATCAGAGGTGACATTAAGCGCGGTTCTGCACATGTCTAAAAGTCTATCCACTGCAACTATCAGCGCAATGTATTCAACTGGTAAGCCTATCTGATTTAAAATCACGACCATCATCACTAAAGACGCACTTGGAAGCGCCGCAACACCGACACTCAAAGCAACAATAGTTATGCCGAGCAAAAGCTGCTCCCCAAAACCGAGCGTTACTCCTGCAAGATTTGCAATGTATAAAACCGCAACACTCAAATATGCCGCCGTTCCGTCCATGGAAACCGTCGCGCCTAAAGGAAGCACAAAAGAGGCTGTTTTTTTGTCAACTCCGCCCATCTCCTCGACTACTCTCATAGAAACAGGTAACGTTGCCGCTGAAGATGCAGTTGAAAACGCCATAATAGGTGCTTCACGCACATCTGAGAGGTACTTGTAAGGGTTTACCCGTCCAAAGTATGACAAGAGTGCAGGAAGCGTAATAATGCCATGAAAAAGTATTACGCCCACAACAACAAGCATGTATTTCCAAAGACCTAAAACAACATCTAAGCCCTGCTCCGCTATGACATAGGAAATAAGGCTAAATACACCTATTGGCGTCATCAGAATAACCCACTCTGCCATTTTCAACATGGCATTGCTCATAGCTGTAAAAAAGTCAAAGAGAGGTTTTTGTTCACTCGGTTTTAAATAGAGCGAAGCAACTCCAAAAAGTATGGCAAAGACTATGATTTGCATCATAGAACCATTGCTAAGAGCCGAAAAAATATTTGTGGGAATAAAACTGAGTATCATAGATGAGAAGGAAAAAGGCGCGATTGCAGCCGCTTTTTCATAGCTTAGACCTGCACTGCTTACCACTTCACCAACACTAAAAATATTCATAGCAGCGATAGCCGCAAGAACCGCCAAAGCCGTTGTCAAAATGTAAAAGAATATCGTTCTTAGCCCAATGTTTTTAAGATGTTCCAAAGAGCCAAGCCCGACGATGGCAGTATAAATACTTGCAAAAACAAGGGGAACAACCAGCATTTTCAAAAACGCAATAAAGGCAGAACCTATGATTTTTTGCTCTAAGGCTAACTCAGGAAAGAAAATTCCAAACGCAGCACCTAAAACAATACCAACAAGTACTAAAGTGTTTGTCGTTGTATATTTTTTTATTTTTTGTATCAAATTGTTTCCTTTTTTGCACACATGTTAAGCAATTATACCGACTATACAAAAGATTACTATCAGCCAATAGACCGGTATTTTCGCAACTCTTAAGAGAACAAATCCGCCGATTGCCAAGGCAACATCCACAAAACCGTGAATGGCAGTAGTGCTGATTGGGTGTATAAACGCAGCTGTAAGAAGTCCTACCACCGAAGCGTTTACTCCATAAACAGCACCTGAGATTTTTGGCTGTTTTGCAAAACTCTCCCAAGAATCTTTAAAAGCCAGTATAAGTAAAAAGCCCGGTAAAAATATTGCAATTACAGCTATGAGAGAACCTATAAACGGACTTTCATTCAAAATGCTCGCACCAAGATAAGAAGCAAGCGAAAACATCGGGCCCGGAACTGCCTGAGCAGCTGCATACCCAACTAAAAATGTTTCATGAGAAAGAGAGTCTCCAACCGTTTGCTGCAACAGCGGCAAGACGACATGACCGCCGCCAAAAACTAAACTGCCGGCTTCATAAAAAGCGCTGAAAAGCCAGACTTCATGACTTAAAGCGGAAAATATCGGGACAAGGAACAAGAATGCAAAAAATAGTATCAGATAGACTTTTTTAGGTTTCTCTATTTTTGTCTGCGTCATGTCTGTACTTTTTTTTCTATAAACCATTCCTATGAGCGCTGCGAGTAAAAGTACCAAAATCTGAGAAAAAAGTGTGGCAAAAAAGAGAAGTGCAAAAGCTGTCATGAGAGCGACAGACTTAGTTAAAAAATCTTTGCAAAAACTCTTATACATCCCATATATCGCATCGGCAACCACAACAACTGCAAAGAGTTTAAGCCCGTTTATCATACCATCGAGCAAGTGACTTTGAGCACTTGAAACGTCAAGAACAGCCAAAAGATACAGCAATAAAAATGATGGAAGGGTAAAACCAAAAAACGCAGCAATAGCGCCGCCAAGACCGCCGTAGTTCAGGCCTATGGCAAAACCGACCTGACTCGAACTCGGTCCCGGCAAAAATTGGCTCAGCGCTATGAGATTTGCGTAGGCTTTGTCATCCAGCCACTTGAGTTTTTCAACAAACGCAGTTCTGAAATATCCAATATGCGCTGCAGGCCCGCCAAAACTTACAAAACCTAAAAGCAAAAATCTCCAAAACAGTTCAATTATTTTCAACATACAACCCCAACTCTCTTTTGCTTAGAATATCAAAAAAGCAGATGATTTTCAATTAATTGCCGAATAAGCTTACTTTCTTTATGATGTGCATAGATAGAGAATATTTACTTATTTTTCAAACAGGATATATTATGAGACCTGCGTTAACATTTTCCCAACTTTACAACTTTTGCGATAGTTCGCTCTTTTCATTTAGAAGCACCGAGGAACTTGAAACCTTGGAACAGCCGATTGGACAGGAGAGAGCCCTAAACGCAGTAGACTTTGCCACAAACATTGCACAAGACGGCTACAACCTCTTTGCCATGGGACCTTCCGGCAGTGGAAAGCACTCCGGTATTATGAGTTTTTTAGAAAAAAAAGCTCTCAACGAAACTGTTCCAAGTGACTGGTGCTATGTCAACAATTTTAAAGACCCCAGAAAACCCATCGCCCTCATGCTTTCCTCCGGTCACGCACAAAAATTCAAAGAAGATATTACTGAACTCATAGAACTTTTAAAAGAGATATTGCCTGCTGCGTTTGAAGCCAATGCTTACAACAACGAGAGAGAAGCAATTGCTCAAAAGTATCTTGAACAGCAGACAAACATTTTTGAACGTCTGCAAGATGAGGCACAGAAATATGATGTTGCGATGAATGCATCTTCACTCAGCAGAGTTACTTTTGTGCCGGTTGTCGATGGAAAGAGACTCTCCGCTGAAGAGTTTAAAGCCATACAGGGCCCACAAAAAGAAGAAATAAAAAGAAAACTCAGCGAATTTGAACTCATAGTCAAAGACAGACTTCGAAAGATTTCTGAGCTGAGTAAAGCTGAACAAAAAGAGTTCAAAGCTTTGGCAAAAAGAACTACACAGGATGCTGTTACATCACTCATTGACGAATTGCGTCAGACATACACAGGAAATGAGAAAGTAATTGCTTATTTAGATGCCTTGGAAAATGATGTTGTTGAAAATGTTCGCGATTTTTTGACTAAACCCGACGAAATGGCAGCTATGCCTTTTATGCATGAATTTTATACGCCCTCTTTTGCCAGATACAGAGTCAACCTTTTTATTTCTCATGAGAGCAACAACTCTGCGCCTGTCATTTATGAAGACAATCCTATGCACCAAAATCTCATAGGCAAGATTGAACATGTTGCACAGGTTGGAATGCTTGTCACAGACTTCAGCATGATAAAACCCGGAGCGCTGCACAAAGCAAACGGCGGCTATCTTGTGCTCGATGTAAGAAAACTCCTTATGCAGCCCTTTGCTTACGAAGAACTCAAACGTGTGTTGCGTTCAAAAGAGATACGCATTGAATCATTGACACAGCAGTACTCCTTCATAAACACAATAACGCTTGAACCTGAGCCTATCCCCTTAAGCGTCAAAGTCGTACTTATCGGCGAGAGAATTTTGTACTGTCTTTTGTACCAGTATGACCCTGATTTTCAGGAACTTTTTAAAGTAAACGCAGACTTTGAAGATGAAATACCCCGCAATGACGAGAATATTCAGCTTTATGCCAAAATGATTGGAACCATTACCAAAAAACATGTGCTTTCACCGCTGACTCCCGAAGCTGTTGCCAGAGTTATTGAACAAAGTTCACGGGAAGTTTCCCACTCTTCTAAGTTTTCAACACATTTAGGAACTCTGAGTGACCTTCTAAAAGAGGCAGATTACTGGTCTAAAAAAGAAAATCTCTCACTTATTGACAAAGAACATATAAACAAAGTTCTTCAAACACGCAAAGAGCGTCTTAACCGCATTCAGCTCAAAATTTATGAACAGATTGACGAGAAAACAATCATGATAAATCTCAGCGGTGATGCCGTTGGCCAGATTAACGCTCTGAGTTACATCTCTCTTGGCGGTTACAGTTTTGGCATGCCCTCACGTATTACGGCAAGAACGAGAATCGGTAAAGGTGAGATTATAGACATTGAACGCAAGGTTGAACTCAGCGGACCCATTCACTCAAAAGGGGTGATGATTTTAAGCTCCTATCTTGGTTCCACCTATGCCCAGGAGATGCCTCTGAGCTTATCTGCTTCTTTGGTGTTTGAACAGTCTTACAGCCTTATAGACGGGGACAGCGCATCATCCACGGAGCTTTATGCCCTTCTCTCTTCTTTGAGTAATTTACCCATCAAACAGAATATAGCTGTGACAGGTTCTGTCAACCAGTTCGGTGAGATTCAGGCAATCGGTGGTGTCAATGAAAAAATAGAAGGATTCTTTGACGTATGTATGAAGAGTGATTCAAACGCGTCATACGGCGTACTGATTCCTCACGCAAACATCAAACATTTAATGCTCAAAGAGGAAGTTGTAGAAGCTGTAAAAGCCGGAAAGTTTTCAATCTACGGCGTAAAAAATATTAATGAAGGAATTGAAATTCTTACAGGAGTAAACGCCTCTGAAGTCAACGAGAAAGTTGTCGCTCGACTTACAGAATACTCAAACACCGCAAAAGAGTTCTATAAATCAAAAAATAAAAAATAAAAAATAAAAAATAAAGAAGAGTTCTCTATTAATGTTACGCACTAAAACGAACTCGTCCGTTTTAGTGGCAGGGACGCCGATGGCTATGCTTACGCATATAGCCTCTGGTTCCAAAGCTAAAAAATCCAAGCAGTTGGATTTTTCTTAACGCTTTTCACCTTGCAACCCCTAAAGCTACGCAAAACAAGTTTTCCGAGATTTACAGGAGATAACTTATTTTGTCAATTCTTCTCTTTTGTTAAAGTGGGGAATGTATTGGCTTGTCTCATAAATTCCGTACATTAATTCTTTCATTTTCTGAGTGAGTTCCGGCTGCTCTTTTGAGTGGTCATCAAGCGGTGTTTTACTATGGATTTCATAGAGTGCTGCGTTTGTGCCGTCTGCTCTGCTTCTGTAGTAATACTTCTCACCGATAAGCCCTATGAGCGGATTAGATGCGTGTGTTATGCTAAAAGCATATCTGCTGTTGTCATAACGTTCATCAAACATATCACGCCCAAGCGTTGTAGCCGTGTAAGAGATGTTTGCAAGAGAAGCAATTGTCGGCATTGCGTCAACTTCTGAAACGACTTTATCGTACACTTTCGGCTCTTTTATAAGCGGTGAGTAGATGACAAAAGGAACACGCAGGGCGCCTAAGTCAAGATTGCTTCTTCCCTCACCCGGTGTAACGTGCTGGCCTGTACTTGCAGAGATTCCATGGTCTCCCCAGAAGACAAAAACAGTGTTTTTATAATAGTCGCTCTCTTTTGCCAACTCCATAAAATGCCCTATAGAATAGTCCATAAATCTGAATGAGTTATACTCTTCAACCGAAGCAAAGCCGTATTTTTGTACTTCAGAGTCACTGACATCTGTTCTTACTTTAAAACCGTAACTATTTTGGGGAATAGTATAAGGTCTGTGGTTTCCTGAAGTTTGAATTATGCTAAAAAACGGCTCCTTTGCAGTCACAAGCGATTTATGTGCTTCACGGAACAAATCAATGTCGGAGATACCCCAAACATCTGTTCTATGTGATTCATAACTCTCTTCTTCATGAAGATGTAAGTCATCCATAGACTGATTTAACATCCCGCGAATATTTCCCCATGAAGCCGAACCGCCAATGAAGTAATGTTTCTCGTAGCCTTTAAAATCCTGAATAATGCTATGTTGATTCACTATGAGAGGATTACGGCTTGAAGTTCCTTGGAGCTCTACGTCAGGAAGACCTGTAATGGTACAGTAAATCGAGCGGGCCGTTCCCGTTGCCGGGGTAAAAAAATTTTTGAAGAAAAGTCCGTTTTGAGCAAGAGAGTTTATATGTGGAGAAGGATCTACAGGATTTCCTGAAACACTTGATTTATAAGAAGCAAAAGATTCCAAAATAACAACCACAATATTTGGTTTTTCTCCAACTTTGTGCAGTGGTTTAATCTCGCGTTTATAGTTCAACGCAGTTGCGTTTACATCATCTACCTGTAAAAAATCTGCTATTAGCGGATAGTACTTTTGTACTTTTTTCTCATTATAAGAAACGCGGCCGTTTTTCCAGGTGTCAAAAAAGTAGTGCATCGGATTGTAAGTCAGTTGTGTTGCAAAAGGATGCTTAGAAAACGCAGCTTCACTCCAACGCAAAGGATACTGTGAAAATTTGCTGTAACCTGCAATAAACATCACTAAAAAAGAGCCTATACTAAACGCAACAATTTTTAAAACGCTGAGTTTCACATCTGCCTGTTTGGCAATTTTTACAAAAAGTCTGTTTGTCAGATAGATAAACGCAAGGTTGGTCAAAATCATCGCAATAGCTATTTTTATAACCGGATAACTCTCCCAAACCATCTCTGTAGAAATATCAAGATTTTCTAAAAATCTCAGTGCCGTAAAGTCAAGACGCGTATTGAGATAAGCATAATGGCCAAAGTCAAACACATAAAAGGTAACATAAACAGAAAATATAAGCGCTAAATAGCCAAGCCAGATATAGCGAGCTGCCTTGTATTTAAATGGGCTGAACCATTTTATGCCTCCAAGAAAAAAGAGCGGAAGAACCATAAGCACGCCCATACGCAGGTCAAAACGCATTCCAAGCCACATAGATTTTATGAAGTCTGCAATCACAAGAGGCGATTCAGGGTCGTTAAACGTAACGTAAAACGCAAGACGCATAACTACAAAAAGTAAAGTAAGCGATGTTAAAAAAATTAATAAAAATCGCAGGAGTTTTGGAAGTTTTAAAAGGTAGTTCATTGATTCTCTTTATCTGTAAAATATTTGGAATTTTACACTTTTTTTAGTTTGTCTTATGTTAATCATTATAGAATACAAGAAAATTAAGAGAAAGTACAATTATGCTAGAAAATGTAAAATTACCCGAGGGAATGAATCCCGAAACTCTTGAACATCTTATGTATCCAAAAAATTATGGAAAGCTTGATGAACCAAGCTGTGTAGGTGTTGCAGTAGATGAAAAAACGGGAGAGTATGTCATCTTTTATACGCTCCTAGAAGGCGAAACCGTTAAAGATGCAAAGTATGCCACAAACGGCTGCCAAGACACTGTTGTCATAGGTTCTATGTTCACGGAGATGATTATTGGCAACGATACGGCTTATGCACAAAAAGCAATCAAAAAAATGCATGAAAAACTCGGTGTCATGTCAGAGCAGCAGCAGGTATGTGCGGATATTGTCTTCTCTGCGTTTGTTGCTTCAATGATAAACTTTGAGCACAAAAGTGAAGGCAAAGACGAAGAGATGCATGTACTTAAAATGAAAGAGAGCTGCGAGGGAGAAAACATCAATGAGTAATTTATATAAGAAAAAACACGAACTTTGGCTGCATATAACTTTTGCATCTTTTGCCATCAATGACGAAGATATAAAATCCAGACTCTATGAATTTTCTTTGATTGCGTTTCGACATATGAAGTGGATAGGTACCAATCTTTTAGATAACGGTAAAAACTACAATTATGACAGAGGGATGAAACTCTCCAAACGCAGCACTGTTTTTGAAGTCATAGAAGCACTAGCAGACGAAGTAAAAAACATTCACCCTCTTTATGAAGAGAGTGTTTTGGGAAAAAGATGCCAAACGGATGATGATTATCTCTTGGAATATCTCTCTCAAATACTCAAAAACGCAGATAACAACAAAGAAGTCACTGCGTTTAATATGCAAAGAAAATGGCTAGACAAAAACCTCGCACAAGAGCAGATAGATGCGCTGACTATGTTCTTGTTTGAAGAGTCTTATAAAGAGTATGAGCTTATTTTGGTCTATGCGTTTATGCAGGCAAGAACTGACGACTCTCTGCAGTTTAGCATCTTCCAAGACCTCATAGACGAGTCCCATTTTCACCTCAAATCTTTTGGAAATATG
The DNA here is from genome assembly GCA_013791885.1 of Sulfurimonas sp. Taxonomy (GTDB): domain Bacteria; phylum Campylobacterota; class Campylobacteria; order Campylobacterales; family Sulfurimonadaceae; genus Sulfurimonas. Next base: position 19,204 of record VMSZ01000033.1, read on the forward strand.
ATGGCAAAAATGGGGATTTTAGCACTTCCTAGAGAGTTGCATGAAATGACCTACGTCATAAAAGATTTGGAAAAATTCGTAACCGACGGCATAGCCGAAGAAGAAGCGGCGAAAGTCATGTGCAAAGAGTTAAGCGACGCCATAAAAGACGAAGAACTCTCAAAGTTCTTTAACTTCATCAACTACCAGGAGAGTTACCATATAGAGCTTATGAAGAAACTTTTGTAGTTTTGTTCCTATAAAAGCCATAGAGTGCTATGCCTATGGCAATTCCTATACCGTCTGCTACAACATCCATCAAAGAGAAAAAACGTCCCGGAATGAAATACTGTACTACTTCTATAAAAACGGCGAAGGCAAGCAAAAGTGTTATTTTCACTTTTGCGGAGAGCTCTTTATAAGCCAAACTCAGCAAGACGTACAAAACAAAAAACGCTATAAAGTGGTTTGACTTATCCCACATGCTCTCAACTGCTTCTATTTTTATAGTTGTAGTTGCCAAAAACATTATGCAGAGCAAAGCCGTATAAAACATCACTTGAAAAAGATTTTTTATCTGCATAGAACCTCATTAATTGTTTTAACTACCTCTTCATCCCAAAGTAACTCTTTATGAGTGAGCTTCTCCAATTCTTTGTAATGTACAAGATTTTTTACATGGTTTTTAAGATTTCTGGAGTTTTTAATAAAAGTCGTTTCATCGTCTTTGCTCACAAATAAATAGGTATTTGCATCTATATGCTGCACATGTTTTATATTGTCAAGTTCGTAGCGAAACAGCCATGCCGGGCCGATTCCAAAACGCTCTTTTGCCAAAAGCGCAACCGAGTCAAAACTTCCAACTAAAAAGAGCTCCTTAACTTTTTGTTTACTTGCGATGTACGAGGCAACAAGAGAGCCTATTGAAAATCCCAAGAGATAAAAATCCCCATAATTTTCCTGAACTTTTCTCGCAATTAAAAGACCGTCTGAGAGAATATTTTTTTCACTTACAACACCCCCGCTTTTTCCGTAAGCACGGTAATTAAATGTAATAATGCGCGTATGAGGAAAAGATGTGGCAAGCTTTTTTATAAGCCCCACGCTGTCATGCGAACGCCCGCCAAAAAACAAAAGTGTGGACTCAATTGTTGGCAGTTTTCTGTACAAGTCTTTTGGCTCGTACACCACACCCTCAAGCTCAACACCATCTTCTGTCGTAATACTGAGGAGTTCAAAATCTTCATCCAGCTCTTCACCCCTGTAGTGCACCGGCGAAAAAACCATAAAGTACTGCCACTGGTAAAAAGCAATATACAATACAATCAATGTGAAAAATAAAAAGGCTAGGTACAACATAAGAGAATTATAGTCTCATTTTAATTAAACTCCAACTCCAAAGAACGTATCTATTCTTTGAAAATGCTTCTCAATCCCTTTAAAACTATGGTCGCCGCCATCTTCTACAATTAAAGAAGCTTTTGAAAATCTATCTGCTGCTTCTTTATAGTTAAGAACTTCATCGCCCTTTTGCAGTAAAAGCATAAAATTACTTTGTTTTGTAAGTTGTGTTCTGTAATTTTTAAGCATTGCAATATGCGATGGCAGCCACTCAAAATGACTCGTATCATAAAAACTCGGAGCGTTTCCTAAACATGTGCTTAAGGTTATGTAGGGGTAAATAGAAGGGTTTATGAGCACGGCTTTTACATTGTACTTCTGAGCCAAATAAATTGCATAAAATCCGCCCAGAGATGAACCGATGAGTGTTACTTTTCCTTTTTGAAGTGCTATCAATTCTTCTAAGGTTTTGAGTGCAAGTTCCGGGATGTAAGAGAGCGAAGGAGCAATAAAATCTTCATTTTTTCTCTTATAATATTCTCTAAAAGCCTTAGCCTTAGAACCCTCCCCGCTTCCGCCGAAGCCGTGTATATAAAGTATCATTTTTCTTTGCTCCATTTTTTTAATTTATTCTTTCGTATTAAAACAGTATAATTCGCCTAAATTATAGGATAAAACATGCAAACATTCGGAAAATATTCAACAAATTTTGACATTGAGTTTCTAACTGAACACTTCATATATATTAACGAAAGAGATGAAGAAAATCAAGATATCAAAATAACTCTTGAAGAGTTTGAAGCCCTGCTCGCAAAAAAACGCAAGACGGTAGCCGGAACAATCTTTTTATACAACCCGACAATCTCCCCAATGGGCTACAAAACTGACAAAAAACTGGCTCTTCAGGGCTATGAATTTGATGGTAAATACTGCGAACTTGAAGCAAATGACATAGTAAATCTTTGTTCTCAGGCAATCAGAGAAGGTTACAGAGGTAAACTTTTAGAAATCAAATATCTCTTTAATCTTAACCGTCCAAACATCGAGCCTACGTATGTTTTAGAAGAGTTTGAAGCAGATTTGGACAGATATTCTTCAAACCAGCTCACACGCTTTGACAAAAATCTAAATTACCATGATTACTTAAATATCCGTTTAAGTGGAAAATTTGTCTTTTTTGCCTGCGGAAGCAAATATGACAGACACCACAAAGAGATTATTAAATATGTTAAAAACATCGCCAATCAAGCTGTAAAACTTGGTAAAGAGGTTGCGTTTATCCATGATAATAACCATCCGGCAGAGGACTGTATAGAAGAGATTTACTTTTTAGAACCGCTAATTCCGGGGAAGATGAGAGACAAACGCATCTACGCGTTTAAAGGTGCTTTTAAAACAAATCCTCCGACCATTCAAAAAATCTCTTAATATTTTTTACTCTCGAAAAACAAAGTTTTACTAAAGAAACATTCTCGCTTTGCGAAAAGCGCTTCGCTTGTTTTCGTAGCTTTAGGGGGTTGCAAGGGACAAAATTTGTCCCTACCACTTAAACGGACGCGTTCGTTTAAGTGCATAACATTAGTGTGTTTTTTTAGCCCATCTCGCAAAAAATCTAGCCGGAAGAACTTTCTGGCTAATCTTCATATCACTGAGAATATACTCTTTTAACATCTTTGCCAAATAAGGCGCCAAAACAAAACCGTATCCGCCGTTTCCGTTAATCATTGTAAGATTCGGATAGTAGGTATAAGCTTCATAATCAGGCTTTTTAGTATGGAAGTTTATTGCTTTGTTTTGCAATGTTTCACTTGACATAACTAAAGGCCCCACAAGAGGCATATAGTCAAAAGATCCCGAACGAAGCCCCATATAATCTTTGACAACTTCTATATTTTCCAAATTAATTGTACGGGAGGCTTTTTCTAAAAGCTCTTCTCTGCCTGCGTTTACGTCATAAGGTTCTTTGGCTGTTTGCGGATGATAATGCACATTGTGCGTTGCTCCTATGGCTAAAACGCCATTAGAACTTGGAGAAATAGATACAAACTGATGAATGGAGTGAGAATTTTGTGTAGTCGTTTTCACATCTATACGATGCCCCCAAATTCCGCGAAGCTGCATATAAGGCTCTTTCATTAAACTCTCATACGCTCCGGTTGCCAGAACTACCTCTTTGGCGCGATACTCTTCATTAATGTTCCATGAACCTTCATCATAAATCAAACTCTCTACTTTTTCTTGTATAAACGCAGCAGATTTGCACAGGGCTTTGCACATAGCCTCTGCGTTTACGATACCTGCGTTTATGGAGACACTTTCCATCTCTTGTGCATTTGTAGTAATATTATCTAATATCTCTGATGATGGATTGAGTAATGTAAGAGATGAGTTCTTTTTATACTCCTGAAGTATTTTAGAATCATCTTCATCCTGTGCTACGTGCAAAAGCGGAGCTTTTTTTAGAAGCTGCGGAAAGTGTTGCTCATAAAACGCCATACTGTAAACAAAGGCCTCATGCAACAGCTCTTTGAGCTCTCCGCCTTTGGAAAACTTGGGCGATATAAACGCACCGGCCGCTCCGCTTCCACCGCCGGCTATGGAGTTCATGTCAAACACCGCAACTCTTTTTCCGGCCTGTGCGAGCTCATGCGCCACACTGCAACCGTTTATCCCCGCACCTATTATTGCTACATCATACACATTTAATCCGTTTAAAATTTTAAAATTTTCTAATAGTGAACTATAGCAAAATTACTTTATATCTCCGTTATTATCTACTCTCAGAAGTAATACATCTTTACTGTAGCTCTCGCTTGATGTTGTATAGCCTGCAATGGCAAAACCATCTTCTGTTTTTGCAATGGCATAAGCTTTGTCGTCCTTTGTACCGCCATATCGTTTGTTCCACAGCGTATCGCCATTTTTATTAAGTTTCAGGAGGTAAACATCACTGTCGTAGTTTTTTGTGTCGGTACTGTATCCCGCTAAAACATAGCCGTCATCAGTTTCTACAATTCCAAACCCCTCTTCATCCTCTTCATAGCCATAACTCCCGTGCCACTCTCTGGTTCCGTTTTCTCTTATTTTTACCACATAGATGTTTTTTTGATGTTTGTAGCTGCTGTCTGTCGTCCCAACTAAAATAAATCCGCCATCTTTAGTCGCTATTATCTGGTTCGCACGTTCATCGTGATTAAAACCAAAAGCATTATGCCAGACTCTATTTCCATCTTTGTCAATTTTGACCACATAAGCATCTGCATCTCCGTGCCCCCAAGTCTCAGTTTCACCGGCAAAAACATACCCGTCCTCAAGCGCTACAACAGAATTTGCTCTGTCAATATCTTCTCCGCCATATCTTTTAATGGCAAATCTTTGTCCCTTGCTATCCATTGCGTTTAGATAACAATTTATCTCCGAATCAAAAAATGCAACATGCTCTTCTACTCCCATTACCAAAACATCGCTCTTATTTATTTTTATAAGATCATTGCCGACATAGTAGTCGTCTTTATCTGAGTAGTATCCTTTTTGCCAAAGAAGATTGCCGTTTTGTGCTATCTTTGCCAAATACAAACTTTGCACCCGATTTCCAAAACTGCTTGTCGTACCGGCTATCATAAAACCGTCTTCAACTTCTACCACTGCGTTTGCTTCATCGCTGTTTCTTCCGCCATAAGCAGCCCAAAACAGCTCATTTCCAAACTTATCTGTTTTTATTATGTACGTATCAGTGTTGCCTTGACCAAAACTTTGCGTTTTTCCCACAAGTAAAAAGCCGTTTTCCAAAACGAGAAGGGCTTTTGCCTCATCATCATATTTCCCGCCGTAACTTTTTTCAAAAGTAAGCTTTGTATTTGGCGTATTTGTAATAATATCCAGCGACTTTTTATCGCTATAGCCTTCGAGAATTATGCCGTCATAGGTATAAACAACTCTACACCATTCTTCCTGCATACGGTTGTTAAAACAAGTTTTTTTATCTATCTTCCCTTTTCGCGTTGAGACCTTTGCAAGTACGCTCGAATCACGATTTTTTTCAGAATAAATCTCCAAAAAAGTGCCCTCTTTCGTTTCAACAATCCCGGCCCCTAAAACCGAAACAAACAGTAACATCATCCACACATTTTTCATTGCCTTTCCCCTTTATAAAATTACAATATCTTATATGATACTCTAAAAACATATAAAAATATTTTACATCATCCCATAAACCGTCTCTTATTTAGAATTTGTTTATTTTTTGTGGCAGTTACTAAGTATAATACAAAAGCAAAAAAGGATATTCATGAGCGAAGCAGAAAAAAATAAAAACAATCCTCTTCACGGAATAAAGTTACAAGAGATATTGGAAGAATTAGTAAGAGTGTATGGCTATAAAGAACTTGGAAAACGTGTGGAAGTACGATGTTTTTTGTTTCAGCCGAGTATTAACTCTTGTCTGAAGTTCCTGCGTAAAACACCATGGGCAAGAGCAAAGATTGAAGAAATCTATCTGGCGAGTTTAAAAAACAAGTGAGTTAAATACTCACTTCTTTTATGTCCGCAATTTTTAAGATGCTTTTGTAAATAGAAGCAACTAAAGATTTTCTGTTGTTTCTTACCGCCGCGTCTTCTGCATTTACCATAACATCTTCAAAGAATTTATCAAGTTCAGGTTTTAAGCCCAGAAGTGCGTCAAGTTCTTCTTCGTATGAAGTGTAAGTGTTTGCACTTACTGTCGTGTAACGAGCAAAGAGTGCGCTTTCTGCTGCGTTTTCAAAAAGTTTTTCATCCACAGACAGAGCTGCGTTTAAATCTATATCTTTCGTAATATTTGCAACACGTTTGAAAGTAGAAGAAACTTCTGCAAAACCTTCAGAGTCTACAAGGTTTGCAAGTGCTTCTATTTTTTTGCCAAGACTTAAAACTTCTCTCTCTCCAGAAGCTAAAACCGCCTCAACAATAGACGGGTTCACTTTAAAGTACTGCTTTACACGTTCCAAAAAGAAACTCTCAAGTTTTTGCATATCTATTTTCTCATAACCCTCAGAGAGCATTGTAAGAGTCTTAACAATGTCAAACGCCATGTTATGCTCTTTTGTAATGCGTAGAAGTCCGTTAACCGCACGACGCAGTGCAAACGGGTCGCGAGAACCTGTCGGGATTTGATTAACGCTAAAGAGTGCTAAAAGTGTGTCAAGTTTGATGCTCATTGCAACAATAGCGCTCAGAGGCGTTGAAGGTAAGTCACTCTCTTCGCCGTCTGGCAAATACTGCTCACGAATTGCCGTTGCAACTTCTGCATTTTCCCCTTGAGCAAGTGCATAGTAAGCACCCATAAGTCCTTGAAGTTCTGTAAATTCATACACCATTTCACTGCTTAAATCAGCTTTCGCCAAAGAAATTGCACGCGTCAAGTCCTCTATTTTCGCTTCTGGTTTGTATATGTCAAAAAGAACAGAAGCAATTTTCTCTTCGCGTTTAATCTTGTCTGCAACAGTTCCAAGACCTTTGAAAAACGCAACCTTTTCAAGTGCCTGCGTGCTTAAACCATTTTTTAGGTCGTTGTCGTAAAAGAAAAGTCCATCAGCCAAACGCGGACGTAAAACTCTTTCATTCCCCTCTATAACTTTTGAAAAATCATTTGTCAATGCGTTTGAGACGACCACAAATTTGTTAATGAGTTTACCATTTTCAAAGACCGGAAAGTAGCGTTGATGTTCTTTCATAGAAACTATGATAACCTCAGGAGGCAGCCTCAAGAATGCTTCATCAAACGAGCCCAAAAGAGGCGTCGGGTTTTCTGTGATGGCAACAACTTCATCAAGCAGATCTTCATCTATTTCAATTATGATGCCATGTGTATTTTCTAAAATTGCAAACGCAGTAAGAATATTCTCACGTCTTTGCTCAGGGTAAAGTGTAACTCCGCCTTTTTTAAGCGTCTCGAAATACTCTTTTGCTCCACTTACAGGCGTTGCATCAAAGTTGCTGATACGATGCACAAAAGTGTGTTTTGCAGACTTCACACCGAAGAGTTCAACATCAACAAGCGCATCTTCCAACAATACATTTACCCATCTGATAGGACGGATAAAACTCTCGCTCGAGCTTCCCCATCTCATAGATTTTCCAAAGTCAAGAGAACTTATCCATGCCTGAAGCATCTCGCCTAAAAGCTCAGAAGATGCACGTCCCTGAACATCTTTTTTGTAGTAAAGAACTTCTTTGCCGTCTTTTTCTGCACTGCCAATCTCTTCTAAAGAAACGCCGCATTTTCTTGCAAAACCTTCAGCTGCTGGCGTTGCTTTGGAGTCTTTGTATGCCACAGCCATAGGCGCGCCAAAAAACTCTTCTACACTGTCTGCTTGAGAAGTCGGGAACTCATTGTGCCAAATCACCAAGCGTCTTGGCGTGTAGTAAAATTCAAACTCACACATGAGAGAGTTCTTTTCTAAAATATCAGCGTATTTTTTCTCTATATTTTTTAACTCTTTTAAAAGCGGAACCGCCGGAAGCTCTTCAACGCCTATTTCGATAAGTAGTGTTTTAAACATATCATAATCTCTTTATCTATTAAATTGCCGCGATTTTACCTCTTTTTTGGTTAAAAAGTGCTGTTTAATCATTATTATCGTACTATTATGTATCAAAAAAACAGGTATTCTCTTTGAAAAAAATAATCTTTTTTCTGCTACTTTCAACACTCACATATGCAATACCGACTGTTGTAAGTGACTCTAAAAAGGTAAATATCACCGACTTTACCATCGAATACTTTGTCGATCGCACACAAACCATGAGCTTAAACGGGGTAAAGGAACAAAACTTTATAAAAGTAGCAAACAAGGCTTCTCTCTCAAACAACAAGCCTTATACCTGGTATAGATTTGCCATCATTAATAAAACATCAAACACGCAAACACTCTATCTTCATAATTCTCTTGCATATCTCACGAATGCTATAAGCTTTTATGAAACCTTGGACCAAAAAGTTCTCAACACTCTCAAAATTGACTTAACCAAGGAGAACAATACAAAAAATATGTTTGGAACGGACGCCATATTCTCTTTTGAACTCGAACCTGATCAGACAAAGATTGTTTACATTAAAAATGAAACACAATCCTACCAATTTTTTAACTTCAATATTTACGATAACCAAAGCTCAAAAGACTCTTTTAGAGAGAAAAATACTTATCTGCTTTTAATGCTTGGAATGCTTTTAGCATTCAGTATTTACCACTTTATTCTTTATGTCACGACAAAGTATCAGGAGTATTTATTCTATACACTCTATTTATTGAGTGGTTTTACCTTGGAACTGCAGCTTTCGGGTCTACTCGCAAACGAATTTTCTTTTTACTATAATCCGACAAACAGCTATCTGCTTTTATCTGTTATACTCGCCCCTATTTTTTTGCTTTTGTTTATTAAAACTGTTTTCAATACAAAAGAAAGCTATGGCGAACTAAACAAGTCTCTTAATTTTCTCTTAATCTTTTTTGGAATCAATTTTGTCTTTGGACTCTGGGACATACCGCATGCTTTGCGCTACACCCCCTATCTTTATGTTTTTATGTTTGCAGTTATCTTTCAAATCGCCATCGTTTTATATAAGAACAAGGAGCCATTTGCAAAAGTATTTTTAATCGCAAACAGCTTTTTTTTACTTACTGCAGTTATTGACAATCTTTTTTATTTAGGGCTATTACCTTACAGCAACTACACTTTTCATGCATTAGGCGTGGGATTTTTAGTAGAGTCGCTTGCCTTGGCGCTTATTCTTTCTCGACATATAAACGCCATACGCGAAAACGATATGCAAAGAGAAAAAACATTACAGGTCCAAGAAGAACTTCGAAGAATTAACAAAGAACTTGAAATCAAAATCCAACAAGAAGTACAACTCTCCAGAGAAAAAGACAAAATTATGTTTCAGCAACGAAAGATGGCGAGCATGGGGGAGATGATAGAAAACATAGCTCACCAATGGAGACAGCCGCTCTCGCAGGTAAACGCATCTGTATTTCTTATAGACAACATCATTTTTGAGAAATACAAACAAGATGATGAGATAGAAAAAGAACTCCAAAACATAGAAAATTTGACAGAGTATATGTCTAATACAATTAACAATTTTAAAAACTTTTTTGATCACAATAAAGAAAAAAAGATTTTTTCTCTTGAAGATGTACTCAACAGTTCTCTCATGCTTTTAAAAGATGAACTGGATAAAAACTCCATTGACATCATAAAGGATATTCAGGAGAACATCATATATAAGGGCTATTTGGATGAACTTCAACAGGTATTTTTAATAATTTTCAATAATGCCCGGGACATTTTTTTAAGCAAAAATATTAAAAACCCTACACTCATCATTAAAATCCATAAAACAGACAAGGAAATTGTCCTTTCCATTTGTGACAACGGAGGTGGAATCAAAAATGCTATCATAGATAAAATTTTTGATCCATATTTTACTACAAAACATAAAACGCAGGGAACCGGCCTAGGTTTATATATGTCTAAAGTCATCATAGAAGATAGTATGCAGGGCAATATAAGTGTTAAAAACAGCAAAGATGGAGCATGTTTTAGTATTTTGCTGCCGTTAGAAAAGGAGGAATCATGAATAATGCCCAAGACTACAGAGTTTTGTACGTTGAAGATGAATTGGAAATACGCACGAGGTATTCTCTTTATTTGAAGCGTTTTTTTAAAGATGTTTATGAAGCTGATGATGGTGTAAAAGCCTATGAAATATACAAACAAAAACGGCCTGATATTCTTGTAATAGATATTAATATACCAAATCTTAACGGTATCGAGCTCCTGAGAAAAATCAGAAAAAATGACCACAATACCAAAGCCATCATGCTCACCGCTCACTCAGACAAAAACTCTTTACTCGAATCTATGGATCTACGCCTTACAAAATATCTCATTAAGCCTGTAAGCAGAGAAACTCTCAAAAGTGCTCTTGATTCGGCTACAGCAGAGCTTATAAAATTTAATATTTTTTCCAAAAAGATACTATCCCTCAAAGACAGCTACCATTGGGATAACGATTCCAAAGAACTTTTTTGCAATAACCTGCCAATTGCTTTAACTAAAAACGAAAAAGAGCTTTTTCATCTGCTTTGCCTGAAGCCAAACAGTACGGTTTCTTATGAAAATATTACTTATGAACTGTGGCCTGAAGATATCAACGATAAATACTCGGCTATTAAGACACTTGTAAAAGGTCTAAGAAAAAAACTGCCTGAAGATACACTCGAGAATATACGCTCAACCGGCTACAAACTAAAAACAGTATAAAATAAATTTTTTCTTAAATAAGACAAATATACTCTTGTTTATGTTTATCTAAAAGTTTTTCGAGTTACAATACTGCAAAATAAATTAACCCTAAAGGACTCCATATGCCAAAGATTAACAAATATGTTGATATCGACACTGTAGAAAGAGAAGCTAAGAAAGATTTAATTGACCGTCACTCTCCGTTTATTCACTGTGCGGACACTGCAAAAGCCGGTGAACCATTCGAAGTAACTGTAAAAATGGGTCAAGAATATACTCACCCGGATGATTTTGATCACTTCATCGAGTCTGTAACTCTTTTCAACGGTGAAACTAAATTAGCTCAAGCTACATATGTTCCTGGTACTCTTGGAAATGTAAAAGCTCACAACACAACAACTTTTACAATCATCCCAACTGGTAAAAAACTTACTCTAGTTGCTCATGGTTACTGTACAAAACACGGTATCTGGGAAGGTACTCCTGTAGAAGTAACAGTAGCAGACTAATCTTCTTTCCGATAAAGAGCCTTGAGCTCTTTATCTTTTCACCTCAAACAGAATATATTCTTTCCTTAGCAAATTTTCTATACTATGTCATCATCTAAAAAGTATACATAATAGGGAGAAGCGTTCTTGCCATTTGAAATTTCAAACCTAAAAAAACACAATTCGTATTTACTCAAACTTTTAACAGAGAATCTTCCTGATATGCTCTGGGTTAAAGATATAAACGGAGTATACCTCTACGTCAATCAAGCTATTTGCGACGGCTTACTCATGGCCAAAGACACAAACGAGCCCATAGGCAAAAATGATCTGTTTTTTGCTTTGCGAGAAAGAGAAAAGCATATAGACAATCCGGATTGGCATACATTTGGAGAGTTATGTTTTAATTCAGACATGATTGTCATAGAGAACAATCGGGCGATGAAATTTGAAGAGTATGGAAATGTTAAAGGAGAATTGCTTTATTTAGAAGTGAACAAGGCTCCTTTTTATGACAAAGACGGAAAGATTATCGGTACAGTAGGCACCGGACGTGATATTACAGAGCTAAAAAAAATACAGCTTGATTTAGAAAAAAGTCTTATTCTTCTCGATCAGCAAAAAGAGCAACTTGAGATTTTTAATACCAAGCTTGAAATGAGAGTAAAAGAAGAGATTGAAAAGCAGAAAAAACAAGAGCATATGATTCTGCATCAATCACGACAAGCGGCTATGGGAGAGATGATTGAGTCCATAGCTCACCAATGGAGACAACCGCTCAATATCATAGGCTTAGCGACTGTCAATCTTGAAACGCTGTATGCCTTTGGGAAAATGACTGAAAAACAGTTTCATGAGAAAATGGATATTATCGGTCTTAATATTAACTATATGTCCGATACTATTGATGATTTTAGAAACTTCCTCAAGCCTGAACGAGAGATGGTCAACTTCTCTCCAAAAAAGAGCATTCAAGAAGTTTTAACTATTCTTAGCGCGCAATTTCACAACAATAATATTATAGAGGTTTTAAAAACTCAATGCGATATTCTCTTTTATGGAGTAGAAAACGAATTTAAGCAGGTGCTGTTTATTATTCTCAATAATGCAAGAGAAGCTATTAAAGCACAGATTGAAAAAGGGAAAATAGAAAAAGGCACTATTTCTCTCTCACTCGAATGCAAAGAAGAACAAGGAGTTATTAAAATCAGTGACAATGGCGGCGGTATTAATCCAAGTATTATAAATTCTATTTTCGACCCCTACTTCAGCACTAAACATCATGCAAATGGAACCGGAGTCGGACTGCATATTGCAAAAAATATTATTGAAAGCAGAATGAAAGGCCTAATAGAAGTTACAAACATAGCCTCAGGTTCATGCTTTAGCATTACCTTACCCTTAGCTACAGAAGAACATCCCAACTAATACGAGTAGAATTTATTTTGCATTGAGTTTTTTGACTATCTGAGTGATTCTCTCTATTCTGTTGTCATCATTTGGGTGTGTTGAAAGAAATTCCAGTTGCGCGGCACCTTTGCTTTGTTTCATATTTTTCCAAAATTCCACCGCTTCATTGATGTTATACCCAGCTTTTTTCATCAGATGGATTCCTATCTCATCCGCTTCGTGCTCATGACTTCTGCTGTAAGGAAGCATGACTCCAAGTTGCGTGCCGTATCCGTACGCTGTGTTAAACGCAGAAGTATATTCCGGGGCTGTTGCCTGAACGAGAATATTTCCCAGACTTTGAACACCCTGAGATATTTGTTGGTGGCTCATACGCTCTGCACCGTGTCTTGCAAGCGCATGAGCTACCTCATGTGACATTATGGTTGCCAGCTGGTCATCATTATGCGCCATTGGAAGTATGCCCGTGTATACAACTACTTTGCCTCCTGGCAAACAAAAAGCGTTTACTTGCTTATCGTCAACAAGATTAAACTCCCACTGAAAATCTTTTCTCTGCGCGGCAAGTGCTATCTTTTCACCAATTTTTTTAACACGCGCGCTCTGCGTTTTGTCTGTACTTAATTTTGCCTGCGCCATAAACTCTTTGTAGCTCTTTTCTCCTAGAGCATTCTCTTCACTCGGTGACATTAAAAGTACTTGACTTCTCTCTGTAACGGGAGTCGTTCCGACACAGCCCGTAAACAAAAGCGCTAAAGCCACTAAAATTATTTTTTTCATCTTAACTCCTATTTTTTTGTATTTTAGCGAAATGCTTTTGTATTTTTTATATTTGATAACTCTTTTTACGCTCTGTTGTGTAATACCACCAAACTCGCGGTTCGCCCCCGTTTATAAAGTCTGTAATAGAAATCAAGACATCAAGAAGACATGGGTCTTCTCTTTTTCCACTTTGCTCACACATCAATCTATAAAGCTCAAGCGACTTCTTTCCTTCTAGCATTTGCGGTGATTTTATCCCTATGTAGTGTAATTTTTTCGCCAAAATTACACCTATGTTTGGTAAATCGGTCAATTTTTTTACATTTTTACGCACTACTTTTGAAGGATGCATTATTTAATCTCCTATAAATATGCAATATAACATACAAATTACAATGATACGACATTTTTGTCCTCATTTTGTCACTCCCATACTATTAAACTAAACAAGCATCTAGAACGCAAAATGCATTATTTTCATAAAATAAACCAATAAAGGCGTTGTTATGAAGATAGCTTTACCACTGCACGACTCTCTAGCAATCTACCACGACAATGCGCATACAGCGCCTAAGTTCGGCATTTATAACATAGATAAAGACTGTGATGATATTCACGTAACTCTTAATAGTATTGTTGAAAATCCCTTAAACGCAATCAAATGCAATGACTTTGAAATGGAACAGCGCAACTGCGATTGCAACACAGAGCGCCAGCACAATCTTAGACACAAATGTGAACACTACACCCTGCTTGAAATCATACATGGATGCACTTTTTTACTGGCAAGCAAATATTGTCTAAACACAAAAATAATGATGAAAAACGGTGGTATTACCATTATAAAAATACCGCCGATTGCAAAAAAAATAGACACAGCGATTAAAAACTTTTTAATAGGAGCCTCACTTGCAAATACAATCAAACACATACACCATGAATCTTGAAGAGTTACCTTTGGACATAGGCTATGCCTCCCAAAAAGTGACAATGAGTGACATAAATGGCAAAGAGTGTGTTGTTGGAGGACAAAATGGTCTTACACAGCTCTTTGTTACTGCCCCCTCTCTTGACGCTGCGTTTTTAGAAGAGCTTAAAAGTCTAAGTGAAATTCTTCCTAAAGGCGGAGCATACGAAGTAACTGCTTCACTTATTGTCGCAAATAGCAAACATCAAAATCCATTAATTGAGGGATTTGATTTTTACATCGATACACAAGAGGAGTTTGGGGATTTTTACGGTGTGCGTCTCAAAGGAGAGCCTTACCATGATGAATTTACAAAAGCGCTCATTTTAGTATCAAAAGACGGAGCAATATTTTATGATGAATTTTCTTCCAATTTAGAAGATAAATTTAATTTAGACACACTCTATAGAAAAATAGCAGCGGCACAACTCTGCTACACTGGAAAAGGATGCCATTAATGAATGAAGTAATTAGCAAAATAAAAAAAGAGTTGAGAAACCAGACCACGGTTCCCTATTTTGGGCTGGGTGTATTTTCTCAAACAAAAACAAAAGATGGCGAGCAGATGCCTTATGACTCAGATTCTATGATTTTAACGCTCAACAATGGCCGTGAAATGAGCCAAAGACTTATGTTTGAGTATTCACGTGCGGCAATGCACCTTGAAGAGCGTCGCGGAGTTGAGTATTTGAAGCAACTTGTCAATCATTTGTACACAAAAGATTTTGAACCAACTGCACTGCATAAAGCCATTGTGGATATGTTGCCAAGATACATCATAGACACAAACAGAGACTCAAAATTTCAAGAACTGCTTGCGTACGAGCCTCACTGTTTAATTCTCGGAAAGTCCCGTATTATGGCAGATAAAAATCGTTATGAGACTTATGAGTACGATGTTGAAAATAAAAAATATTTTTTAGTAGAAGATGATGTGCTAGATGAAGCACAAAAAATTCTATTTAAACCAATGGGTTCAACGCTTCCAGAACCGACATTTGTCATCTCTGACGCGGATTATGTGGATTGGCTCACGGAGGCTATGGGCGGATTTGCTCTGCCTCCTGTTTTAAAAACCTACAGAAAAGCAAAAAAATACCTTTTTCTAGGAACTTCGTTTGACAGAGACACAGACAGAATGGTAGCTAATGAACTCACGCTTGACCTTGAGGGCGGTTATGTAATTACAGACAAAGAGCTGGGGAAAAAAGAGAAAAAGTTTGTTGAAAAACACAATCTTGAAGTTGTTCCTCTTTCTCTAGAAGATTTCATTAAAGAGTTCATTTAATACATCTCAAACTGAATTTAACACAAGGATATAAATATGCCAATAATTCCAACAGTAAAAGACCGTTCCCCTCGGGGTGAGCGTTACTTTGATCTTTTTTCAAAACTCTTAAACGACAGAGTCATTATGATCACCGAACAGGTTGATGACCACATGATGGGAATCATCGTCTCCCAACTGCTCTACCTCGAAGCAGAAGACTCTGATGAGCCTATCCACCTCTACATCAGCTCTCCGGGCGGTTCTGTAATGGCCGGACTTGCCATACTAGACACCATGGAGCTTATAAACGCACCTGTTTATACCTACGCTATGGGTATGGTTGCTTCTATGGCAGCGGTTATTTTTACCTGCGGAGCAAAAGGCCACAGATACATTATGCCAAACGCAGAGATTATGATTCACCAACCTCTTGGCGGAACTTCAGGGCAAGCAAGCGACATTGCAATTCAGGCAAACCACATTCTCAGTCTCAAAAAAAGACTCTACAAAATCATTGCAAAGGCGACTGGAAAACATGTTAAAACTATTGAAAAAGAGAGTGATCGTGACAACTATTTTGAAGCGCTTAAAGCAATTGAATTCGGATTGGCCGACACAATACTGACAAGTTCTAAGAAAAAGGATGCCAAATGAGCCAAGAAAAAACCTGTTCGTTTTGTGGCCGTAAACAAAGCGAAGTAAAAAAGATGTTCTCTTCGGAAACGACAAACATTTGTAATGAGTGTGTAACGACCTGTTCGAGTATTTTACAAAAAGAAGTCAACTATGAAAAACGCACAAAAATGCATGAGCAATTGCCAAAACCTCAAAAAATTGTAGAGTTTTTAGATAAACACATTATAGGTCAGGAAGAGGCAAAAAAAGTTTTAGCCGTGGCACTCTACAACCACTACAAACGCATTGAAAACCCTGTCTACAATAATGTAGAACTTGAAAAAAGCAATATCTTGCTTTTAGGCCCAACAGGAAGCGGAAAAACTCTGCTCTCAAAATCTTTGGCAAAAATCATGAATGTTCCTTTTGCCGTGGCGGATGCGACGGCGCTCACAGAAGCCGGTTATGTGGGTGAAGATGTTGAGAGCATACTCTCACGTCTGCTAGCCGCCGCAAACTACGACATAGAACTGGCACAACGCGGGATTATCTACATTGACGAGATTGACAAAATAGCCCGCAAAAGCGAATCTTCTACAATGGGACGCGATGTCTCGGGCGAAGGCGTACAGCAAGGGCTTCTCAAAATACTCGAAGGTGCGGAGGTCTATGTTCCGCTCAAAGGAAGCCGTAAAAACTCTACAACCGAAACTGTCCTTTTTGACACAACGCATGTACTTTTTGTCTGCGGCGGTGCGTTTGTCGGACTTGTTCCCGACAAAAATACAAAAAAAGGGAACAAAGTCGGCTTTGGTTCAAAGATACAAAAAGATACCAAAGAGATGAAAGTCGACCAAAAAGCTCTGGTTCATTATGGAATCATTCCTGAATTTATCGGGCGTATTCCTGTTATTGCGCAACTTTATGAGCTGACTAACGAGCAGATGGTGCAGATACTTCAAGAGCCGGACAACGCACTTATTAAACAGTTTCAGGCACTTTTTAAAATGGACGGCATAGAGCTGAAATTTGAAGAAAAAGCCTTAAACGCAATCGCTTCAAAAGCGACTGAGAGAGGTGTCGGCGCGCGTGGACTTCGAGGCATCATCGAAGAAGTGATGCTCCCGCTGCAATACTCCTGCCCATCAAAAGAGAATTTAGAGAGTTGTACCATTACTGAGGCTGTGGTTGAAGACCCGACAAAAGAGCCTATATTTACCTATAAAAACGCAAAGGAAGCACAATGAGAGTATATCTAGACAATAACGCAACAACAAAAATTGACCCGCTCGTTCGAGTAAAAATGCAGCCATTTTTTGAGGAGCTTTACGGAAACCCGAACTCCCTGCACAAGTACGGCATGGAAGTACGCCCTGCTCTGAATGAGGCTTTGGGAGATATGTATGATGCTCTGAATGTTCCTGATTCGGATGATATTATCATCACATCATGCGCTACTGAAAGCAATAACACGGTATTAAAAGGTATCTTTTTTAAATACATTCTCAAAAATCCTGAGAAAAACCACATAGTGACAACTTCTGTAGAGCATCCTGCCATTTTGGACACTCTTTTGTATCTGAGTGATTTCGGCGTTGATGTTACTTATGTTGATGTAGATGCTGAGGGTGGCGTGAGTGCTGAAGCTATAAAAGCCGCTGTGACAGACAAAACAATTCTTATCTCTATGATGTGGGCAAACAATGAAACTGGGATGATATTTCCGGTTGAAGAAGTAAGTGCGTTTGCCAAAGAAAAAGGGATTTTATTTCATACAGATGCCGTTCAGGCCATTGGAAAACTCAAAATAGATTTAACTGCCGTTAATGTTGACTACTTAACATTTTCAGCACACAAATTTCATGGCCCAAAAGGCATCGGCGGTTTGTATGTCAAAAAAGGGAAACAGCTCCCTAACCTCCTCCACGGCGGCGAGCAGATGGGCGGTAAACGTGCCGGAACGCTCAATGTGGCTTATGTTGTAGGCATGGGGCTCGCGATGAAGCAAGCAGCAGGACATGTTGATAAAATGAACACGGATGTAAAAAGATTGCGTGACAAACTAGAAGACGCTCTGAAAATGATTCCCGACACCATCGTAGTCGGTCCAAGAGACAAACGTACGCCAAATACTATCCTTATTTCACTTCGCGGTATTGAGGGCGAATCTATGCTTTGGGATTTAAACAAAGCCGGAATTGCAGCTTCAACGGGTAGTGCCTGTGCATCAGAATCTCTTGAGGCCAATCCTGTTATGAGCGCAATCGGAGAAGACCCGGAACTTGCCCATACTGCAATGCGTTTGAGTTTGTCACGTTTTACGACTGAAGAAGAGATAGATTATACGATTAAAACTTTCATGGCTGCGGCTGAGCGTTTACGCTCTATTTCATCGACGTATGCATACACAAATGAAGTAGGATAAAGCAAAAGTTTAGAACCAAAATTGCATTGGCATATATAAACACCATAAGGATTATATATGTCAAAAGTACAAGAGTTTATCTACAACAACGACCTTCAGTGGCAAGCCACATTCAGCGCCAAAACGGATAAATATGACTACGCCTACAGAGGCTCTCTTATCATCACTCCGGGTAAAGTTCTCTCAGCTGACAAACAGCTTCCCCCAAAGGCGACTACTACGCAAACTGTATTGGTTTCAGACAGCGACACAATTGACTTCTTGGCTTGTGAGCTTGAAACTCTGGACTTTTTTGAACCGTTTGTAGACAAATATAAAGAGCTGCTCTCTCCAAAGGGTCTCTACATTCTTTTTGTTACTGACCTTGATGGGAATGGAAAATTTACTTATGAGGGCATTACTTTCAACATGTTTGCTTTAGATGAGAGTTCTGTATGGAATGAGTTAGTTGATCATGCAGATTTATCTAAGGGTGACTTGAAAAAAATGAGCGCTGAAGAGAAGATAGATACGGTTTTTGATGAGATTAAATCTACACCTCTAAGAATTTCAGATAAAACATACGAAGAAGTAAAAGCACTTCAAAACGCAAGCAAAGGCAAAACTCTTTTTGGAGCGGTATAAAATTTGAATAACTCTTTTGAGTTATTCTGCACCCTTTTACTTCCTTTTATTTTAGTGGCTTTCACTGCGTTTATACACATTCAGACAGCAAACAATCAAAAATTTTTATCTATATCTTAAACTTAAATACCCTATACTCCATACTTTATAAGGAAAAATATGTCAGAACATCATCATCACCATGTGAGTGGTAAAAATCTTTTTTTAACCATTGTCTTAAACGTCATCATTACAATTTCGCAGGTTGTAGGTGGAATACTTTCCGGTTCACTGGCGCTTTTGAGTGATGCAATGCATAATTTCAGTGATGTTTTGGCCTTAGTTATCGCTTATGGAGCAAATCGTTTAGCGGCGCGTCCAAACACTCAGGGCAAAACATTCGGCTACAAACGGGCGGAAATATTAGCTACGCTCTTTAACGCATCGGTGCTCATCGGCATTGGCATATTTCTTATTGTTGAATCATTTCATAAATTTTATCATCCTGAAATTATCAACTCTGTCTGGGTTATCGCTTTAGGAGTTTTAAGTATTGTCTTAAACGCAGTGAGCGTATTGCTGATAAAAGAGGATGCGCATCACAACATGAATATTAAAGCAGCCTATATTCACCTGCTCACCGATGTTATGACCTCCGTTGCGGTTGTACTCGGAGGCTTGCTTATGTACTACTTCCAACTCTATTGGGTTGACCCTGCAGTCTCTCTACTCATCGCCGCTTATCTCATCTGGGCTTCTGTTGGTCTTGTGAGAGAGTCGAGCGGTGTTTTAATGCAGTTTGCACCAAAAGATATTGAACTTCAAAAAGTAAGCGAGGAGATAAGTAAAATCCCTCAAATAAGCAATGTGCATCATATGCATTTGTGGCAATTAGATGACCATAAAATATATCTCGAAGCGCATCTTGATTTTACCCAAAATCTGTCACTTGAAGCATCCCATGAAATACTGGATTTTCTTGAAGAGAGTTTGAAAAAAAACTTTGGAATCTCACACACTACTTTTCAGTGTGAATATAACAGATGTGACGAGAAAGAGATGATTAAACGCAGCAGATAAACGCTTATGATGTTATGCGTTCTCTTACATCCGCTTTAAATTTTTTCATCTTCTCTTGAGTAATCATCTCCATAGCGTTTTCTCTTAGAATTTTTATTTTGGCGTAGGAAGAAGCGTCAGGGTGAGCGCGGGTGTGAGAAATGACTTCAAAGATATTGTCATCAAAAAAATCAGTTTGTTTGTCTATCATGGCATCATATAGTGCCATGAAAACGCTTTTTTCGTATTCGTCCATTTTGCAGGAGTCATCCGATATTTTAAGCGCCACGGTAATGGCGCAGTCGCATTCAAAGCCATTCATGGCTCTGGCAACTGCGCCTATTTTTGTTAAATCATACAATTTGTAATCAACCTATTTCTTTTTCAGAGGGCGCAACCTGCACCTCTTGTTTTACTCCGCGTTTACTCATAGAGATATCTGAACGAAATTTTTTCTCTTTAAACGCAGGAGATTTGGCAACACCGTCTTTTGTTGAGAGTTTATACATCTCTTCATTTAAAAAATGAGCATCAAACTCTTTTGTAAATGGCATATCCCAAGTGATACACCCAATACTAGGACAAATCGCCGCACATTGCGGGTTATCAAACAGATCAACACACTCTACGCATTTCTCTGGTTGTACATAGTAGCGTTTTTCTCCTGTCGGATTGTTTGAATCATCCACTATTGCGTTTACAGGGCAGTTTTGCAGACAAGCATCACAAGTTATACAGCTTTCATCAATTATTACAGACATAATTTTTCCTTTAATTTTTTTGGCTATTGCACGCGAATGCATTCGAAAAATACTCACGGCACCTCAAGCGGGGACATAAGAGTACTTTTTTAAACGCTTCTTGCTTGGGCTTTATGGTAAATTCGTAACAACCACGGTGCAGGTGCATCATTGAGCATCTCCTGAAGTTTTGCTATTGCATCTTCTATACTCTCACCCTCAGCAACCCTTACAGGATGCACTCCGGCTGCTTGAATCATCTTTGAAGCCATAGGGCCGATTTGTGTACAGTACATAATGTCTGCTTCTTCAATCGTTCCTATCTTGTAGTCAAGCTTCTCTTTTTCACCTTCGGGTTCGTTAGAACTGTCAATTACGCTTAGCAACTCATGCGTCTCTTTACCCACTTTGTAAAGATAAAAGCTCTTTGACCAGCCAAAATGCTGGTCAACTAATTTTCCGCTAGAGGATGCAAACGCAATGTTCATAGTCAGCCTTTAAAACGAGTCTAGTACATTTGAGTGGCTCTCGCGTACTCCCATACCGATCTCTTCCATAAAAGGTTGCGCTTTAACACTTGGAAGCATTAAACCTTTCTTTTTATGTTCACGGATTTTATACGTTCCGTTGTCATTTCCAACTGTATAGTATTCTTCAAAATCTGTCGTATACGGCATATCCCAAACAATAGAACCTTCAGTAGGACAAGCCTCTGCACAACGAGGGGTATCTGCATGAGAAACACACTCAACACAGCTTTCAGGTTTTACATAAAAGCGTTCTCCCTCGAACGGGTTTTTATCATCACTATCACTCATTATTGCCGCTACCGGGCATTCCGGTGCACAAGCATCACAGTTTATACACGCGTCTGTTATCATTACTGCCATTTTAAATCCTTTGTATTCTTTAGTTTCATATTTGCATATTTCGTTCTAAAAATCCCTTTTTAAAATCAACAATCGGCTCAACTGAAATATCTATTCCCCGAAGCAGCATGGTTGCCTTACATCCAAGCTCAAGACCTAACTCATCAAAAGCTTCCATGGTTATAAGCGCAACTATTTTTCCGACATCGCTCTGGAATGTGAGTTCACATAAAGATTCGCTTTTTCTTACCTCAAGTAAAGTTGCCGGAACTCTATTTTCTATGGAGACTTTGCCCGGACAATCTTTACTCACGCAAACAGAAGCCTCATTAAAGTTACAGTGTATAGTGTCTCCTTCGCAGAGCCATAAGGGTGCCTTGGACTTTATGAGACGAATCTCTGTATCTGCACTTCGAACATCTATGTAAGTCACTATGTCAGTTGCGTTTATGCGTATAACTTTGGCTTTTATCTGGTTCATTTTCTACCTACATCAAATAAAGTACGACATTTTTGTCTATCATTGTTTGAAAATTATCAAGCAACATATCCGCCGTAGAAGTTGAACCTAAGTGGCATCCTGAACAAGCACCCAAATAACTGAGCCAAATTTGAGGTGTTTGACCAGGCATAAAGTTTACGAGTTGTATGCCCCCGCCATCACTTGCCAAAGTCGGACGTATTTGTGTCTCTATTAAACTTTCAATCAATTCTTTTTGACGCTGGGCATCTAGAGCGCGAAAGTCATGGTTGAGCTCATTTGCATCAGAAGCATTACTGACATAGGTAATAATTGATTGGGCTTGGTCATTGTTGTTATGCGCAGCAGTAATAAGATAGCGCATTGCCTCTGCATTATTACCTGTTTGTTTGTAAAGCAAGCCTGTTTTTAGCTGAGCTTCTACATGTCCAAGATCAGCAGCTTTTTTGTAGTATTCTAAAGCTTTAGCCTCATCTGCATTACCTACTGTTCCTTTTTCATAAAAGATGCCAAGACTGTTAAGGGCTTGTGTATTGTCATGCTCGGCCGCTTTAAGAAACCACTCTTTTGCCAGTTCGTTACTTCTTTGACAGCCCTGCCCGCGCATGTGCATAATGGCAATATTTACCATTGCGTTTGGATTCAGTTCTGAGGCTTGTTCAAAAAGTTCATACGCTTCATTATAATGTTTTAACTCAAACTCCGCTATTGCCTTATCAAATATCATATTCATGCTCTTGTCCTTCACTATGCGTTTATTTTAAAGCATAAACTGCATAATTTATTCTAGAACGAAATATGCAAATTCAAGAAAAATCGACCCTATCTATTTAAGGAGCTAAAATGATTGCAATTCCAATCGACGCACTCTCACTAGATGCCAAATCATCCAAACTATTTGGTAACGTAAACTTCTTTGCTATCTATGAACCGGAAAAGAAAACTTTTGAGTTTTTAAAAAATACTGAATCTGGAAATGGGATAAAAACTGCAAAGTTGCTGCATGACTCGGATGTTACGACTACTGTTTACTCTTATATGGGAGACGGCCCGTTTAAGAGTTTAAACGAAGACAGAATAGATGTTTATTACATAGGAAAAGAGCCTATGAGTCTACATGAAATTGTGCAAAAAGTAGAAAATGGAGGCTTTATAAAAGTGGATGCCAACAATGCATCTGTTTATCTTGACCCGGGTACTTCCAGTGAAAATTGCGAGTGCACATGCAAAGCCTAAAAAATGAAATCATCACTCCGGAGATGAAGGAAATCAAACTCATGATAGCACAAACGGTGGCTCAAAGAAATTCGCTTAAAAAGCAGATGCAAAATTGGTATGATGAACATCCAAGAGAACATTTTCCGAGTATGAGGGATTTAATGCTGGTTGATGCAACCCTCTCAAAATTAGATTCATTTTACAAAAGACTTTGGGATTACAACAATCTGTAAATTATGAGCCAAGAGTATAAAAGCAAAGCGCGTTTAATTGACAACATTTCCAATATAGAGCAGTATCGTCCCATATTGGAAAAAGACAATTTTCAAGTAGATGAACCTCACTGGAGACGAATTAGCAAAAATGCGATTACGCTTTTTCAAGTGCTTATTGACCAGGATTTAACAGACTTGGTCAATATTCTCAAACACTATCCTAAATATACCGAGTGGGTTTGTGAGCACTTTAGATATGCCTACAGTTACAGTGAAAATTATGCGGACATAAACGCAGCTTCAGAGCTTCTATTTATGGGAGAGCCCTATTTTTCAAAACAGTTTGTAAGAAATGTAGTAAGAAAACTCCCTAAAATAGATTCTATGAATTATGATGAGTTAACGAAGCTTAATACTTTGATTGCCAAAGAACACAGCAATTGGCATCCAATTGTCAGCAATTATTTTCTCAAAGGTGTCTCTAAAAACATTGAGAAATTAAACTTGCATCCTTTGCAAAAAATAGCGTTAAAAAAACCAATACTCCACATAGAGTATAAAGATACCTACAAGTACGATGCCCAAGACCGCGATGCATTCTTGGATATACCGTATATGAATTAACATAAAAAAAGGATTTACCATGAACTATGAAACACTCAAATCAGAATTGCTTAAACAGGCAAGAAACGCGTTTGAAACAGCATCTACTTTACGTGAAACGCAAAGAATTGAAGTTTACAAATACAACACTCAGGTTATTACTTCGGATGTTTTGGAAGAAGATGAAGAAATACTCTACACTCCTGAAAAAATACTTTGTTATCAGATATATGGATATGACCACCTTGAAGATGAGATAAAAACGTGGATAGATTTTGCAAGGGAAATAACGCAGCCCACAGATGAGATGCCACTGAGTGAGCCCACAGACATTGAAAAGTCCATCCGTGAACTTGTGAGTGAAATTGCAAAAAGAAATGGAGCTCAAACTCATGAAGTAAGTTCATACGAAGTTTTTGCAAACATTCCCGTTACCCTGCTTGGAACAATTGAACAAGAGATTATAGAGTACTGGTGGAATGCAAAAGAAGAGGAAAATGCTAAAAAACTAGCTTTGGCACAGATTGAAGAGGTTATTGGAGTCCAAAAGTAGAATCATGTAACTGATATTGCACACTAAGCCGAACCTCCCCGTCTTAGTGTCAAGGACACCGACGGCTATGTTCACTCATAAAGCCTTTGGTTCCAAAGCTAAAAAATCCAAGCGATTGGATTTTTCTTAACGTTTTTCACCTACAACCCTAAAGCTACAAAACAAGCGAAGCACTTTTCGCAAAGCGAAAATGTTTCTTTAGAAAAAATGAATTTTTCGAGAATTTCAAGACCGTTCAGAGTTTTGCGTCAGTAACCGATAGTCATTAAAGTTATATCATAGTTGAACAATTTAGTTTAGAACTTAAAAAGTTCCATAACCTACAGGTTGTTGAACTTCCTTAAGGGACATTTTGTCCTTTTAATGGATTATTTAACAAATAACGGAACACTTTGTCCAAATAACGGTTTATTCCATGCTAAAAGGACACTTTTTATTTAAAGATAATTAGTAAAATAATGTAAAAACATTGAAAATATAACAAATTGTCATTGAAACATATAGATTATCACTTTATAGAGGACATTTTATGTGTTCCTATATTTGTTTTTATTAAGTCTTACTTCATTATAATGGGAATGAATAAATAGTTATATACGAAGGAATCAAATGCTAGACTCAAATTCAATATTATATTATCCAACCATAGAGTTTAGAGATGAAAACTGGTTAAAAGCAGCTCTTTTAATTTGGGATAATATCTATAGAATAGTACCATATGATTATTTTCCAAATGATAGTGATGAAGTAAAGTTTGCTATTGATAGCGGAAGAATAAAAAACATCACTCTTCAAGATGCTGATTTAGAATCCGCATATAAAAAATATGAATCCTTTTTAGAAAACCTAGAATTTGTTCCTGATGGTTTACGTAATAATGATGGTACAACAAAAGTTCATAAAGATAAGATCAGTTCAAGACTTTATCCATTAATGGAAAGTCTAGCAAAAGAATTTGATGGTGAATGGTTTGACTTACCAACAGAAGCCGCAAGAGGATACATGCAATATTTATCTCAAATTGTAGCTGAAAATAGACAGTTTTCTCTTGCAACAGACAATGCAGATGCATGGATAATGTCCGCTTATGTTGGCGAAAAAGGAAACTTTTCTGAAATGGTTTATAATATGGAAGCTAATGGGCAATATACAAGTGTTGAACTGTTAGATTTAATTCCTACTGATGTAAAATATCTTAGTATAAAAGAGATTATCAAGCATACAAGCTACGCAAAAGATGAAAGACATGAGTTTAGAAGTGTAGCAAGCAAATTTTTAGATAAGCTAACTTTATGTACTACCGAAGATGGAACATATGAAACCACGGAAAGCTATAAAGATGAATTAAATAGAGTTAAAAAACAATTTCAAGACAGTACATCATTTATAGGTGCTGAATTAGTTAGGTCATCTATAATTGTTGGTATTCCAACTTCACTTACGGCATTTGGTACTCTAGCTACTATGTCACAAGCAACTATTACTTCAAATATTTTTCAATCTGTTTCCTTTGGACTAGTAGCTGCTTTAGCAGACTACTCAAAAGTAAAAAAAGAGAATAGAGGTCCATCGTTAGGGTCTTATTTATTAGACTTAGACAGACGACAAGGTAAACAACATTTATCTCAAGAGTTTGATTATATTATGGACCAATTTATAAATGATTAACTTGTATACCTATATAACAAAACCTTGGAGAGAAATAGTTGACCCTGCGGGCACAACTATTTCTCAAGTCAAACGTTATCTTACAACTAAGGAAAATAATTGAATAAACATATTTATAGTTATATGAAGCATTATATAAATTTAAAAATATCTCCTGAATATGCATTACTCATTTCTGGAAAATGGGGCACTGGAAAAACATTTTTTATTAATAATTATTTAGAAAAAGAAAGTCATGAGGAAATAAAATTTATTAAAATAAGTTTATTTGGGATTAAGTCTGTAAATGAAATACATAAACAGATTATATTTCAGCTAATCGGAACTAAAGAAGGTTCTTTGGCAAACTCAGTGATACAAATCGGATCATCTATACTAGACGCATTTGGGAAGAAAATAAATTTGGGAATTAATGACATTCCAATTGAACAAGTTCTTAAAACACTAACAAAGAAACTAGATAAGGAAATTATTTTCATATTTGATGACCTAGAACGAATTACTGTAAATATTCCCGAAATTTTAGGATATATAAATATTTTAGTAGAAAGACTACAGCTAAAAACTATTTTGCTGGCTAACGAATTAGAATTAGACAAAAAAAATCAGTACAAAGAGTTCAAAGAAAAAATTATTGGAAAGACTTTTCTTTTAAAACAAGATTTTAATACTTCTTTTGAGACTTTTGTGGAACTAATAAATCTTTCAAAAACTGTAATAATGGATAACAAAACTACAATTGAAAATATTTTTATTATTGCTGAGTATCATAATTTGAGGCATGTTAGACAATCATTACTAGATTTTGAACACTTTTTTGAAAATATAGAGGAAAAATTTCAAACTCATAAAGAGTTAATGCAAGAATTAATAGAAATATTTTTTGCACTTTCTATAGAAATTAAAAATGGAAAATTTGACATTCAAGATTTAAACGACTTTCAATATATTAAAACCTTCGAATACTATGACGAACAAAGAACT
This sequence comes from Sulfurimonas sp., assembly GCA_013791885.1. Classification (GTDB taxonomy): domain Bacteria; phylum Campylobacterota; class Campylobacteria; order Campylobacterales; family Sulfurimonadaceae; genus Sulfurimonas. The sequence continues at coordinate 46,742 of VMSZ01000033.1, forward strand.
GCAGAAGAAGAAAAAAAAGAATTCACAAGAAAGCCATTA
>VMSZ01000025.1 GCA_013791885.1 Sulfurimonas sp.
GTAAAATACTCAAAGTTTAGAAGCGCAGAGTTATCTGTAATATTGAGTGTGCCATCCATTGTTAAGCTGTTATTTGCAGTTACTACATTTTCGAGTGTCTGACCGCTTAAGAGTCCTTGATTCTCTGATAAAGTTAGAACATTTACCGCTATCGTTGAGTCATCAGCGAATGAAGCATTGTTTGTACGAAGTTGTGAGTAGCTCATAATCGGAGCACTGTCTTCGCCTAATGTAGCATCACTAAAGAGACCGATTTCAAGTGTACCTGTAGCTGTTTGGATGAAGTTATCTGCTTGCGCGTACTTAGAACCAGCAGCATTATGCGGAAGTGAGATAAGACCCGAGTTGGTTAGAGTACCCCTATGGAAAATATTACCGTTTAAAGTACCTTCATTTGTGACAACGAGATTATTGCCATTAAAATCATTTCCATAAATTGAAAAGCCATTTTTGTCCAGCTCGCCATTTACAAGAGCTGTAATCGTTCCTGTATTTGTAACTGTTGCAGTGCCGCTGAGAATATCCCACAGATGAACACCATAAGAGTTGTCTTCACCATCTACAGTAATTGTTCCACTGTTTTCTATGCTTGCTGTGCCACTTATTTGATCCACATAGATACCATATGCAGTAGATGAACCTGAATTTACGGTAATTGTACCACTATTAAGAATAGAAGAGTTACCAAAAAGTCCATCTTCTATGTGAATGCCATATGCATCACCGGCCGCTGTTACCAATATTGTATTGCTATTTAGAATCGAAGTATCATCATAAAGTCCACCCTCTACTTGAATACCGTATGCTCGACTTGAATTCGTGCTTACTCTGATAACACCGCTATTTACAATTGAAGCATTGGTATAAAGATTATTATCGACATAAATACCAGATGCATTACCACTAGTAGAGTTCACATCTATCACACCGTCTGCTGTATTGACTATACTAGAATCTTCGCCCATATTATACACGTGGATACCGGTAGCTTCATTGTCAGCTTCTACATGTATCGTACCATCATTTGTAATCGATGTATTTCCACTAAGCGTGCCAGATTCTATACCATATCCACCGCCAGTTGTTGTTATCATGATTGTGTTACTGTTTATTATGGAAGCATTTTCATTTAAATCATCTGTTCTAATACCATATGTATAGCCACTGCCTCCTACCGCTAAAGTTATCGTACCATCATTTGTAATCGAAGCGTTTCCATTTAGATTTCTACTTCTGATACCATATCCATCACTTTCCGAAATTGAAGTTATTGCACCACTGTTTACGATTGAAGCATTTCCATCAAGACTCAATGCAAAAATGCCATAAGAATCACTACCTGTAGAATTTACGTCTATCACACCATCTGCTGCATTGACTATACTAGAATCTTCGCCCATAGCGGACGCATAGACACCATACGCATTGCCATCTGCTATTGCGTTTATATCTCCATTATTTACAATTGAAGCATTGTCTTCAAGGGAGTTGGTAAACATACCGTATGAATTACTATCTGTAGACGTCACATTAATAGTTCCATCATTGCTAATGCTTGAGTTGCCATTTATTATTTCAGTTTTAATACCCGTAGCAGTTTCTCGTGCCGTTACATCAATGGTCGCATTTGCAGTATTTTGTATGCTAGAACTTCCGCTTAATGTATTTACGAGTATTCCATTGGCATAAGAACGAAAAGCTGTAACATTTAGTGTGTCACTATTTATAATTGAAGCTGTATCTAAAAGAGTCCCAGCATTAATGCCATTTGCATGATAGTCAGCAGCTACATTCATTGTGCCATCATTTACAATTGAAGCGTCACCGGAAAGAGAGCTGGCTGTTATACCGCTGGCATTCCCATATATAGCAGCTTCAGAACTAACATTGAGAGTTCCATTATTGACAATTGAAGCATTGTCAGAAAGAGAACCCGTTACTATGCCATAAGCATGGGCATCATAATCGTTGGTTGTTACAGTTATAGTTCCACTATTCACAATTGAAGCATTATCAGAAAGAGAACCCGTTACTATGCCATAAGCATCGGCATAGTAATTATTGGTTGTGACAGTTATAGTCCCACTGTTGTTTATAATGGAACTATTATTTAAATCTGAGCTATATAATCTAATACCAGCTGAATCTTCACCGGCAGTAGCATTGATATCTCCATTATTTGTCAAATTCAGACCAGTGACATCTGTTATGAAAATTGCATTTGCTCCCCAATAATAATTATCAGAGACCGTACCATTATTTGTCAGTGTTAATGAATATGGTCCACTGATTTCCAATGCAATGCTATTATTAGTTACATTTAAAGTTCCATCTACTGTAACACTGGTGTCAGCACACATGGTGATGGATTGCTTTGATGTATTGCTATCTATGATAAAAGTATCATGGCAAACTGCATGTGCACTTGTACCTATTAAAGAAGAACCTACTAGTAACGCCGAAACGACCAGAGAAATTTTCCCGCCTTTTAATATACGAAATCTTGACTTGTAGTCAACCGTATTTTTCATCTTTTCCCCCATTTTTTACAATTTTACCCTAATTATAGGGTAGCTCAGATTACCTTAAATAATTTTTATTATGGACATTGAGATGTGGAATTACTCTTAATATAGCAAATGTACTCACATTTATGTTAATGAAGTACAAGCCGGGATTATCAGCATTAATCAAGCACGACCGCAGTTTTCTGTTTCCGGACCTTTTAACGGTTGGAAGGCCTCCGGCTTTGGAACAGCAGAACATGGTCGATGGAACATAGATTTCTATACTAAAGTACAAACAATATATACTTATAACCCTGCATAATGTACTTCTGTTTAAAGTGATTTTTTTTATAGTTTACAGAAATGATGTGAGCAAATACTCTTAGATTTATCCTTCATGACAAAAATCACAAGTGAAATTTGATATAATCTTTCCAACAAAAATTAAATAAAAACTGAGAATACTTATGCAAAAAATAGAACCGATGACACTTTTTGGCTACAAAAAACTTCAGGCTGAGGTTAAAGACCTTAAAGAGGTCAAGCGTCCTCGAACCATTAAAGATATAGAGGAAGCGCTTGAACATGGGGATTTGAAGGAAAACGCAGAGTACCATGCAGCAAAAGAGCAACAGCGTTTGATTGACGGGCGTTTGGATGAGTTGGCTGAGATTATAGGAAACGCAAGTATTGTTGACCCGAGCGAATTGGAACATTCTCGTGTCAGCTTTGGCTCTACTGTTGTGATGACTGATCTCAGCACAGATGAAGAGGTGACGTACACCATTGTTGGGGGCTGTGAAAGTAATCCTGATATGGGACTTATCTCTTTTGGTTCACCTATGGCAAAGCAGCTTTTGGGACGTGAAGAGGGTGACGAAGTGACTATAAAACTCCCTAGCGGAGCGAAAAAGTTTGAAATCGAAGAGGTTAAATATCAGGAGATAGTCTTTGAGTGCAATTAATGTTGGAATCATCGGCGCAAGCGGTTATACGGGTTTAGAACTTGTAAAAATGCTCTTAAAGCATCCGAAGTTTAAACTGAGTTACATTGCAAATTCGGAGGGTGGAACAACAATAAATGAGTTGCATCCATCACTGAGCGGTGTTTGTGAAGATGAAGTCAAAAAAGCAGACATGGATGAGTGTGCTGCATTGTGTGAGCTTGTATTTTTGGCTGTACCGCATCAAACTGCTATGGCTTACGTAAAACCCTTACTTGCAAAAGGTGTGAAAGTTGTAGATTTGTCAGCTGACTATAGACTTCCTTTAGATATTTATGAAGAATTTTATTGCCCACATTCTGACAAAGAAAACCTCATTCACGCAGTGTACGGCTTGCCTGAAATGTTTAGAGAAGAACTAAAATCTGCGAAACTTGTGGCAAATCCAGGCTGTTTCCCGACTTCTGCCATTTTAGGTCTGCTTCCTTTTATGAGTAAACGCAGTCCAAATACGCCGATTATTGTAGATTCCAAGACAGGTGTCAGCGGAGCGGGAAAAAAACTCAGCGATGTGACACACTTTGTAAATGTGAACGATAATCTATTTGCCTACAATCCGCTTATGCACAGACATGCTCCTGAGATGGCGCAAAAATTAGGTGTGAGCTTTGATGAGATAAATTTTGTACCGCATTTAGTTCCTCTGACTCGCGGAATGATCTCTTCAATCTACATTCAAGTAAACGCGGAGTTTGACGCTGTAGCAGTTTTAAAAGAGTTCTACAAAGATGAACCTTTTGTGCGTGTCTCTAAAAATCCTGTAGATATGAAAAATGTTGCAGGGACAAATTTTTGTGACATTTATGTTAAACAAAAAGGTAAAGTGCTCTTTATTTCCAGCTCTATTGACAATCTTATGAGAGGTGCTTCTTCTCAAGCTATTGTAAACGCAAACTTGATGATGGGACTTGATGAGTCTCTCGGAGTACCAGATATAGCCTATGTACCGTAGCGGCATTGAGATAAAAAAAGGTGCGTTTGTCATTTCAGACGCACACTACTCGCACCTTCGTCCTGAGCTTTTAGAATTTATAAAAGCCATCCACTCCAAACAATTTCAGCCGACACAACTTATTTTAATGGGTGATATTTTTGATGCACTTTTTGGTGGAATTCCTTACACTTGTGATGAAAACGCAGAGATGGTTCAACTGATAAACGCAATATCTTTAGAGATAGAAGTGATATACTTAGAGGGAAATCACGATTTTAATCTTCAAAAAGTTTTCCCTTATGCAAAAGTATTTAAGATTTCTCAGCAGCCTGTTTCTTGCAGTTATGAAGGCAAGAAAATTCTTTTAGCCCATGGCGATTTCGGAGGTGATTTTGGGTACCGATTGTATGTTACCCTCATTAGAAATCCTCTGCTTCTTTTTGTGCTCAAATATGTGGATATTCTCACAAGTCACTCTATTCTAAAAAAGCTTGATGCGTATCTTGGAAAAAAAGATGATTGTAAAGAGTTTACAGGTTTTCAGGCTTTTATCGAGAGAAGATTATCAGATAAATTTGTGTGTGATTATTTTATAGAGGGCCACTTCCACCAGAATAAAGGCTTGGAATTAAAAGATTTTACATATATTAACCTAGGGGCTTTTGCTTGCAATCAAAGATACTTTGTTGTAGAATCTTTGCAAAATAAAGCACTATTAGAAGAAAACATTTTTTCTAAGGGGATGAAATGAAAGAAAAAGCACTCAAGGTCGGCTCTAATGAGATGGAGCTTGTAGACTTTCGTATATTTAAGCAAGAAGACGGCGAAGTATATGAGGGCATCTATGGCATAAATGTCTCTAAAGTACGTGAAATTATTCGCATACCTGTTTTGACTGATTTGCCGGGAACACCTGAGTTTATAGAAGGTATTTTTGACTTACGAGATGTGGTAATTCCTGTTGTGAATTTGGCAAAATGGATGGGGATAGTTCAGCCCGAAAATGTTGAAAAAAATTCAAGAGTCATTATTACGGAATTTAACAATGTTCTTATCGGTTTTATCGTACATGAGGCAAAAAGAATACGAAGAATAAGCTGGAGCAATATTGAGCCTGCTGCGTTTTTAAGCAGTTCTGATACTATTGACGGAAGTAAAATTACCGGTGTAACAAAGATAGAAGATGACAATGTTCTGCTTATCCTTGATTTAGAGAGTGTTGTGCAGGACTTGGGACTCTATGCGCCGGATATCAACGACATTCCAAAAGAGTTGGAAAAATTCAGTGGAACGGCTCTCATTTTGGATGATAGTGCTACTGCAAGAAAAATTGTCAAAGAAGCGCTTGTTAAAATGGGATTTGATGTTATTGAAGCGATTGACGGAGAAGACGGGCTTGACAAGCTTTATCAGCTTGCAGAGATGTATCCTGAGGATATCGCGAATACATTGAAGCTTATTGTTTCGGATGTCGAGATGCCGAGAATGGATGGTTTCCACTTTGCAGCGAAAGTTAAAAAAGATGGCAGATTTAATAATATTCCTATTCTTTTTAACTCATCTATAAGTGATCATTTTAGTGAAGGCAGAGGTTTAGAAGCAGGCGGAGAAGCTTATTTGGTTAAGTTTGAAGCAGGTCCATTTTATGATGAAGTAGCACGAATTGTTCGTGCGCATATTAAGTAGGAGTTAAATATGGATGAATTTCAAGAAATATTACAAGATTTTTTAGTTGAGTCTTTTGAGCTTATTGAGCAGTTAGACCAGGATTTAGTAGAGCTAGAGAACAGACCTGACGATTTAGAACTTTTAAATGGAATATTTCGCGTTGCGCATACAGTCAAAGGTGCTTCTTCATTTTTAAATTTTGATGTATTAACACACCTGACTCATCATATGGAAGATGTTCTCAACAAAGCAAGACACGGTGACCTTCGCATCACTCCGGATGTAATGGATGTTGTTTTAGAGTCAATTGACCTCATGAAAGCTCTCCTGCATACTATTCGTGATACCAGCAGTGATGGGGGAATAGAAGTTGGGGCTTGTGTTGTAAAACTTGACAAAATAAGCAGTGGCGAACTTGATGATGAATCTTCATTGGCGGATATGCCTCTTGAAGAAGAGATAGAAGATGAGATAGAAGAAGTTGAAGACGCATTGGTGGAAGAAACGCAAGAGCCTGACTATGAGAATATGGCAGACGATGAAATAGAAGCAGAGATAGAGAGACTTCTTAACCAGCGTCAAAATGAAGATAAAGCTAAACGCGCTGCAAAAATAGCTGCAGGAGAGAGTGTTCCTGAAGCTCCTCCGGCTCCAAGCGAAGAAGAACCCAAACCCAAACCAAAACCGGCTCCGACTCCAGTTCCGGTAACTCCGGCTCCAAAAGCAGCCGTACGCAAAAATGATGACGATGAAGATTCAGACGCCAGAGCAGCTTCTCCTGCAAAAAGAGCACCTGCAGCGGTTGAGCAGACTATTCGTGTAGATGTTAAAAGACTTGACCATTTAATGAACTTAATAGGGGAACTTGTTCTTGCTAAAAACAGACTGATTAAAATCAACGATGATGTTGAAGAACGTTATGAGGGCGAAGAGTTTTTAGAAGAGCTTAATCAGGTTGTTTCTATTGTATCTCTTGTTACAACAGACCTTCAGATAGCTGTTATGAAGACAAGAATGCTTCCTGTGGGGAAAGTGTTTAACAAGTTCCCAAGGATGATTCGCGATTTAACACGTGAACTCAATAAAAAAATAGAGCTTGAAATATCCGGCGAAGATACAGAACTTGATAAATCAATTGTCGAAGAGATAGGCGATCCTTTGGTTCACATCATTCGTAACTCATGCGATCACGGAATTGAAATGCCGAGCGTACGTATAGCAGCCGGCAAAGATGAGACAGGAATTATAGGCCTTAAAGCATACAATGAAGGGAATCAGATTGTTATTCAAATTGATGATGACGGAAAAGGTCTTGATGTTGAAATGCTTAAACAAAAATCTATTGAAAAGGGAATCATAACAGAGAAAGAAGCAGATGCGATGAGTGATAAAGAAGCATTTGCACTTATTTTTAAACCTGGATTTTCTACTGCGGCATCTGTCACGAACGTAAGCGGACGCGGAGTCGGTATGGATGTTGTAAAAACAAATATCGAAAAACTCAATGGTATAATCGACATAGAGAGTGAGATTGGAGTCGGGACTTCAATGAAGTTGAAAATTCCTCTTACTTTGGCAATTATCCAAGCTCTCTTGGTTGGTGTTCAAGAAGAATATTATGCTATTCCTTTAGCTTCGGTTTTAGAGACGGTAAGAATTTCCAAAGATGAGATTTATACTGTTGAGGGCCGTTCAGTAATGAGACTTCGCGAAGATATTTTATCGTTGGTACATATAGGCGATATCTTTGAAGTTGAACGCATCCTTGATGGCAGTGAACATGCTTATGTTGTTGTTCTTGGACTTGGTGCGCAAAAACTAGGTCTTATTGTAGATACCTTAGTGGGTCAAGAAGAGATAGTTATAAAATCTTTGGGAGACTATTTAAAAGGTATAGATGGAATTGCCGGAGCAACAATAAGAGGAGATGGAGGAGTGACACTTATTGTCGATGTTGTAGCTCTGATGGATATGGCAAAAAATGTCAAATCAACAGTGACTTCATCCAATAGTGAAGCATCTCAACTCTTAAAAGAAAAATCTAAAGCCAGTGATTACAAGGTGATGGTAGTAGATGATTCTAAAACAGACAGAACTATCATGAGAAAATCTTTAGAGTCCTTAGGAATTACACTTATTGAAGCAACAGACGGACAAGAAGCACTCAATATATTAAAGCAGGGTGATCATAATTTTGATGCTATGCTGATAGATATAGAGATGCCGAGAATGGATGGTTATACACTTGCTTCAGAGATTAAAAAATACAACAGATATAAAAATCTTCCATTGATTGCAGTGACATCAAGAACGGGCAAATCAGACCGTATGAGAGGCGTTGAATCTGGAATGATAGAGTATATTACGAAGCCATATTCAGCGGATTATTTATCGAGTGTAGTTCAGAGAAATATTAATTTTAAATCGGAGTTCTTATCATGAGTGACAAATTAAAAGAGATTATCAGTCAGCAGAATGAGAGACAAAATGTTGTTTTATCTCAGTTAGATGACATAGTTCAATTGGTTGGCTTTGTGATTGGAGATGAGGAGTATGCGGTTCCTATATTATCTATTCAAGAGATTATTAAACCATTTGAATGGACGAGAGTGCCTCAGGTACCGAAATATGTTTTAGGCGTCTTTAACCTGCGCGGTTCCGTTATTCCTCTTATTGATCTAAGAGCGAAGTTTGGAATACAAACAAAAAAACATACAGATGAAACGCGTTTTATTGTTATGCGTCACGGTGACGATGTTGCCGGTTTTGTTATAGACAGACTCACTATGGCTATAAGAATTAAAAAAGACAAGATTGGACCTGCTCCAGATACCGTAAATGGTGATGATACTCTTATTGACGGTGTTGGAAAACAAGATCATGGGATTATTACCATATTAAAAGTGGATAAGTTATTAGAGAGAGATTTTTAGTCACTGTAATATGAATACATCTTCACTCAACATCACCCAAACAGATGAAAGTCTCTCTTTAAATTTTTTAAGAGAGATTGATATCTACACCCTTACAAAACATCAAGAAACTATCGATAAACTCAATCTTTCAAAAGTAAAAAATGTTGTTATTAATTTAAGCGCTGTCACTTTTATTGACACGGCAGCAGCAATTTTTTTACACAATTTACAAAAGCAGTTTTCTTCCGATGATACTCAAGTGCAAGTTGTGTGTGAGAATAAAGAAGTCTTAAAAACACTGGAACTGGTACGTAAAAAACAGGAACCTCAGACACAGCACAAACAGCGTTTAGGTAAAACTTTTGTAGAGAAACTAGGGAAGTCAGTCTATCATTACTACAAATCTTTTTTATCCTTTATGGCTTTTTTAGGAGAAGTTTTTACTGCCGTAATATATTATTTGAGTGCTCTTAAAAACATACGCTTTAAAGAGATAGCATTTGAAATCAATGAGAGCGGCATAAAAGCCGTAGGAATTATTGCACTTACAAGTTTTTTGATAGGCGTTGTTGTTGCGTATCAATCTGCCTATCAGTTAAAATTATACGGAGCTAATATTTTTATCGTCGATATGTTGGGGCTCTCTATTCTCAGAGAACTCGCTCCTATGATGACTGCTATTGTAATTGCCGGGCGAAGCGGCTCTGCGTTTACTGCACAAATTGGGGCTATGAAGATAACAGAAGAGTTAGACGCAATGCGCACCATGGGATTTGACCCTTATATGTTTTTAGTACTTCCCCGCATTATAGCTTTAATGATAGCACTTCCTATTTTGATTTTTGTAGCAGATATCGCCGGGATTCTCGGGGGGATGCTTATTGCTAATATTGATCTTAATATTACTGTGGATCTATTTATGGATAGATTTAGCGATGTTATTGCAGTGAAACATTTTACAGTGGGAATAGTAAAAGGACCGTTTTTTGCCTTTTTAATAGCAAGTATAGCAATCTATAGAGGTTTGATGGTAGAAAATGACACGCAAAGTATAGGCTTTAATACAACAAAAAGTGTTGTTGAATCAATTTTTGCAGTTATTATGTGTGACGCACTCTTTTCTATTGCCTTTACAAATCTGGGGATATGATGAACACGGTTATAGAAGTAAAAGATGTGAAAACAGTTTTTGGCTCAAGAGTAGTTCATGAGAGTTTAAACCTTACTATACAAAAGGGAGAAATTTATGGCTTGCTTGGTCCAAGCGGATGCGGTAAAACAACACTGATGCGAGAGATGGTTATGTTGCAAAAATACCATTCCGGAAGTATTAATATTTTAGGCTATGATTTAACGCATATCAGCAGCAGTGACGCGCAAAAACTCAGACGCGAGTGGGGTGTTTTGTTTCAGGCAGGAGCACTTTTTTCCTCTTTGACTCTCAAAGAAAATATTGCATTGGCGCTTCAAGAGTATACAGATCTTTCTCCAAAAATGATTGAAGAGATAGTCCATTTTAAAATCAATCTTGTAGGTTTGAAAAAGAGTGATGCAAATCTTTATCCTTCGCAAATAAGTGGAGGAATGAAGAAAAAAGCAGGTCTTGCCAGAGCGCTTGCTATGGACCCGAAACTTCTTTTTTTGGATGAGCCGACAAGCGGACTTGACCCTATCTCTGCAAGGGAATTTGACGCGCTTATTTTAGAACTTCGCTCCCTTTTAGGGCTGACTATTGTTATGGTTTCACATGATTTGCAATCTATTTACGATACACTTGACAGAGTTGCAATCATAGATCATAAAAAAATAGCTTATGAGGGATCTTTGGCTAATGTAAAGTCGATTGACAATAAATTTATAAAAACTTTCTTTGGAAAATATAATGAATAATAAAGTAAATTACACGCTTGTCGGATTTATAGTTCTTTTTGGAATTTCACTTATGATTGGTTTTAGCTATTGGCTATTAAAGCCTTCAGATGAGGAAGAAACAAAAAAATACTTGGTTTATTTTGATGAATCAGTTCTGGGTTTAAATATAGATGCTCCTGTAAAATACAGAGGAATCAGTGTTGGTAAGGTTACGCGAGTACGTGTAAATCCAAAAAACTCAGAACAAGTCGAAGTCCTCATTAATATTCTCAACACAACGCCGGTAAAGTCGACAACCGTGGCACAATTGACCGCGCAAGGAATTACGGGTCTGAGTTATATTAACCTGAGTCTTGGAGATAATAATGCTCCTCCACTTCTCAAACAAGAGGGACAAGAACACCCGGTTATTAAATCTATTCCCTCATTTTTTGAGAATTTTGAGAGATCACTTGGCTCCCTCTCGTCGCAACTTTCAACGACACTCAGCGGAACGGAGAGGCTCTTAAACGAAGAGAATCAGGAACAGATTACCCTTCTTTTACACAGAGCTGCCGGTTTTATGGATAAGATGGAACGTTTATTGGATGATAAGACTATCGGTAATATGCAGCAAAGTGCTCAAAACCTGGAATCTATTACAGCCAAAGTAGATAAAGTTGTGCCAAATATAGATAATCTGATACATAAAAGTATTAGCTGGGAAGATGAAATTTCCGCAAGTCTTGCATCTATCATGAACAGTTATTTGAGTATTAAAGGTGCAATGGATGAAGTAAAAAAAGCAGCTTCAAGCGGTCAGTTCAACTTCAGGGATATTAGTGCAGATGTTGTTCCGACAATGAATGAGACGCTTATCGAAATGCAGGAGATGATGAATAAGATTGAGGATTCTTTGTATAAATATGAGAGAAGTCCAGGAGATGTTTTGTTTAAACAAGAAGAGATTAAAAAAGGTCCAGGAGAGAAATAATGAAAAACTTTTTATTTATAGCGTTTATGACTTTTTTATTTGCAGGATGTGCAAAAGTGGTTCCGGCAGTATCAGAGCTTAGAATAAATTCCAATATTTACGATACTCATTTGAATTCTCAGGCTTGCAAAGACAAATCTTTAAAAGTAGCCCAATCATTCAGTCCGGCCGTACTTACAAATTTAGACATAATGTACGGGGTCGGCGAGCATAAACAGTTTAGATATACTCAGTCTAAATGGGTACAGAGTCCAAACGCAGCGATTACTTCAGAGATAGTTAACTTTTTAAAATCAAGTAATCTTTTTAGCAGTGTCAATGTTCCAAAATCAAGAGCGAAAACAGATTATATTCTTGAAGCAAACATAGAAGATTTTATGCAATATTTTACTGAAGATGAAAAGAGCTCATTTGTTCGTGTATCTATCACTTTGAGTTTGATAGATACAAGCAAAAACAATGTTGTAAGTATGAAAAATTTCAAAATAGAACTGCCTGTAAAAACGCTTGATGCCGAGGGTGGTGTTGTAGCATTAAATGAAGCTCTTAAAGAACTGTTGCCTCAAAGCGGTATATGGCTTAATGAGATCTGCAGATGATCTCTCAAAAAGAGTATAAAAGCCGCAGAAAATCTCTTGCAAAGAGACTCTCAGTAAATTCTGTCGGCGTTTTATACAGTGCAAAATATAAAACGCGTTCCAATGATACGGAGTATCCTTACAGACAAGAGAGTAATTTTTATTATTTGACAGGATTCAAAGAGGATAACGCCTCTCTTGTTTTTGTAAAAACAAAAGCTTCTGTTAAAACATTTTTATTTGTACAGAAAAAAGATGAAGCCTTAGAACTTTGGAATGGAAAAAGGCTTGGAGCCAAAGAGGCAAAAAAAGAGTTTGATGTTGATGCCGTCTATACCAGCGATGAATTTCCCCAAAAAATAGAGGAATTCTTAAAAGATAAACACGGCCTCTATTTTGATCTAAACTCACAAGATGAGCGCATCACTACTCTTAAAGAACATGCCAAAACACTCAAGTCCCATAAAGATATTATGAGTGAGATTGCTAACATGAGACTTATTAAATCTCCTGCTGAAATAATGATGATTCAAAAGGCGCTTGAAATAACACAAGAAGCGCATCATAAGGCTATGAAGCTTCAAAAAGCCGGTAAAAAAGAGTATGAACTTCAAGCTGAGATAGAATATATTTTTAAAAAAAATGGGGCTTACAGCGACGCATACACTTCCATAGTAGCCTGCGCAAACGCAGCCAACACACTTCATTATGTAGAAAACAATAAGCCTTTGCTCGATGGAGAACTCATACTCATAGACGCCGGTTGCGAATATGACTACTATGCAAGTGATATTACTCGAACAATCCCTGTTAATGGCAGATTTTCAAAAGCGCAAAGAGAGCTTTATGAGATGGTTTTAGATGTGGAACTTCAAATCATAAAAATGGTAAAACCAAAAGTAAAACGCAGTGAGCTTCAAACTAAAGCGGTGAAACTCCTCTGTAAGGGAATGCTGCGTTTGGGCATACTCAAAGGTTCGCTTGAAAAAAACATTAAAAAAGAGAAGTATAAAAAATATTATCCGCATGGAATAGGGCACTGGATGGGTATTGACGTGCATGACCAGTGTCCGTATAAATATGAAAACGGTGATGAAATACCTTTGATGAATGGAATGGTTCTAACCATAGAACCGGGTATTTATATAGACAAAGATGATAAAAAAGTACCAAAAAAGTACCGTGGTATCGGTATCCGCATTGAAGACGATATATTAGTGACAAAAAACGGTTATGAAAATCTCTCTATGCGTATTGCAAAAACTGTCAAAGAAATTCAAAGATTTTCATAAATCTTTGATTTACGTCAATAATCACTTTCCAAATTCCTGCTACTATCTACACAATAAAAAGGTTTAAAATGAAAAAAATATTTGTTCTCACGTCTCTTATGAGTGTTCTGGCGTTTACACAGCTAAGTGCTGTGGATGGTTATGAGGTTTACAAGTCGAAATGCTCGCAGTGTCATATTGAAAATATTTCAAAGGCAGATGTAGTGAAAAATTTTGCAAAAATGAAAGCGCCTCCAATGGTTGAAGTTGCCAACCAAGTCAAAGGAAATATTATAATCGGTGATGATGACGACGACGTTCATCGTCATGTGGTGAAGCTTTTTATTAAGGACTATATTGATAATCCGCTTCTTGATAAAAGCATGTGTAACCCTATGGCCTTGGAGAAGTTCGGTGTTATGCCATCGCAAAAAGGCAAACTTACCGCTGATGAAAAAGAAGCTGTTGCCGAGTGGATTTATGATAGATATGATGGTGTGAAGTTTCAATAAAATTTATAGGACGGATTATGTTATTAGATAAAAATGAGATGCCAATTGTCGCTATGGAGTTTATGAATGATGTGCATGCGCAGGACATAGAGATAATTAATGCCCTCTATGAGTTGGTTTTGGCATACGAATCAGAACCGACACAAGAGAACAAGAAGGCTTTGAACAGTCAATACAATCTATGGTTTGAGCATACTATAGAACACTTTAGAGGGGAAGAAGTTTTGATGGTTGAGAAAAGTTTCCCTCCCTATCCTATGCACAAGGGAGAGCATGACAAAGCCCTTGCAGTAATGGATGATGTCTATAGAGCTTTTGAGGCTACAAGTGACATAGTAATGATGAAACAGTATATTTCCCAAACAGTGCCGCAATGGTTTGTGCAGCATATACAGAGTATGGATACAGTAACAGCGATGTTTTTTAAATCGGGACTTAGCCCTTGTTCTATGAGATAAGTAAGAGTATTCTAAACCTCTGCTCATAATCTGAAGTTAAGATGCAGTGCCTGTGCCAATAACTTAGCTTTTTTTTGAGATTAGTTGTAGCTGTAACTCCAGCCCGTAAGACTCTCTATTTTTGCTTCATTATAGTTATCGGAATCTGCTAAAAAATCCATAACATGCATAACAGCATACGGAATGCTTCTTTGGTCTTCAGGTTTGACCAGAAGAAGTGGCATAGGAGTGTCTTGAAGACTTTGGGAAAAGCCTACGGGCATAAGTTTACTCATAAGTTCTGCCGGTTTTTTTATTTTATTCTCATCTAAAAATTTATCTAAAATTGCTGCTTGAACATCTTGAGGAAGTTCTTCTGACGTGTTTAAAAATATAGTAAAGTGTATAGGCGTATCTTTAAAATGAGTAGGGGCAGGTGCCGCCATAAGAATGTACTCTACATTTTCGAGATGTTTTGATATCTCTATGGGTTCAAAATATTTATCTGTTTTTATTGCGTTTGCTTGCATGGTAGTCCTTTTGTAAATTGTAATTATACTCAAGAAGAATTTACAGGAGATTAGTTTTTTGAAAGTTGATATAAGTCAAAGCTTTTAACATGTAATCATTATAAAATTTGTCTGTTCAATATATGGAGAGAAATATGAAAAAAGTTTTACTGGCAGGTGTGGTTGTCCTTGGTTTATTTTCAAATGTGTGCGCAGAAGATGGTGCGGCTCTTTACAAAAAGTGTGCATCTTGTCATGGACAAGCAGGTGAAAAAGTTGCTTTGGGAAAAAGCAAAATCATTAAAGATATGTCAGAACAAGAAATCGTCGCTGCAATGAAAGGTTACCAAGACGGTTCATACGGCGGACCAATGAAAGGCCTTATGAAAGGTCAAGTTGCTTCTTTAAACGCAGAGCAAATCGAAGTTATAGCAAAACATATAGCAAAGTAACTTCTTCTCCACCAGCTTCGTTTGGTGGATGATTCAAGCAGTATAGAAAAAGTCCTCCAAAAGTCTGATTCAAAGCACTATACTGCTTTACTCACTTTATAATTTTAGAAAATCACTCTTTAGACGGGTTCAAAATATTTATCTGTATTTATTGCATTTTTTTTCATAGTTATCTTTTGTAAATTGTAATTATGCTCAAGAAGATTAATTTATGTGAAATGTGATATGAATCAGGAATTATTTTATGCAAAAATGATAGAATGTTTGTATCAAAATCAGGAGAATAGTATGAAAAAAGTTTTATTGGCAACAGTAGTTGCTCTTGGCATGTTTACGAGTTTAAACGCAGATGACGCTGCAACACTTTATGAGAAATGTGTAATATGCCATGGTAAAGCAGGCGAGAAGGTAGCTTTAGGCAAAAGCAAAATAATCAAAGATATGTCTCAGGCAGATTTTATCGCTTCACTTAAAGGGTACCAAGACGGTTCATACGGCGGAGCTCAAAAAGGGCTAATGACGGCACAGGTTAAATCTCTTGATGATGCTCAAATAGAAGCTATTGCTAAACATATAGTAAAATAATCTTCCCTCCGCCAACTCTGCTTGGCGGATATTTTAAGCAGTAAGAGTAAAAAAACCTCCAAATACCAGATACAGAGTGTTGTACCGCATCTCTTTCATCTAAGAACCAGCATAGGAAAAAGTATTATGAATGTAAAAGATTTTTATATGTTTCGGGATCTTTCCGGTGACTTGGTGAAGGTTCTTGAATCAAAAATTATGAAACACAAGTATGAAAAGGGGAGTATAATTTTTTACAGCGGAGACAGTTCACAGAATCTCCGCATACTGGCAAAAGGAATGGTGAAACTTTATAAGCATAACTCGAATGGGGAAGAGTTAGTTTTGCATTATTTTAAAAATCAATCTCTTTTAGGTGAAATGGCAACTTTTGAAGATATTCCTTACCCTGCGAACGCAATTGCCGAAACAAGTTGTGATATCTGGACTATTAAAAAAGAAGATTTTATTGCCTTGCTTGAAGCAACTCCCAAGCTTGCACTTCAGATTATAACTTCTATGGGTATGAAAATTAAAATGCTTGAAAGCAGTATTGATTTAAACATCTCAAAAAATTCTATGCAAAGAGTGGCATCACTCATGTTAAATACAATTGAGATATTTGATGAACTCTCAAGGATTAAAATATCTGCAATTCTTAACATGACGCCTGAGACGCTCTCTCGCAGAATTCAACTTTTAAGACAAGAGGGCGCAATAGAAGTAGTAGGAAAAAAAATCATTATTCAAGATAGAACACTTCTTAAAAAATATCTCGAATGAAATTATTTAAAGAGTAATTACTTCAGTTATAAGCCGCTGCTGAGTTGGCGTTTTACATCTTCTGTGGCCATGCTTATATTCCAAACAGGTTCCCAAACAACTTCTGCTGCTGCGTTTTGTGCATTTGGAAGCTCCCTTAAGACGGCTTCTTCTACCCATTGAACTATCATTTGGTGCAGTGGACAAGCTTGCGTACTGAGCGTCATTATAACTTTAACATTTCCGGCTTCATCACAGTTTGCATCATAAATAAGCCCCATTTCTACGAGATTAAATCCGACTTCAGGGTCATTTACCGTTGAGACTGCTTTAAATATTTCATTTTTTGTGTACATAATTTATCCTTTAAAATTAATCATAAAAAGTATGTCTTTAAGTAAAAACAGAGCACTCATTAACATGAAGCTAAGCCCAGCCAAGTAAATTTGTTCCAGTTCAAACGCAATGGCAAGAGCTACGAGAACAAAACCGGTGACATTGTAAAAAAACAACAAAGCAGAACTTTTTTTTGGAACCATCTCTGCGAGCATAGGAACTTTTTCTTTTCCGACAAGCGGGGCAAATCGCTCAAACCAGATAAGAAAAGGAATTATTTTATAAAAATGGCCTAAAATCAGAGAACCCAAAACGCCATAGAACATGACAAAACCAAGTAAAAGAAGAACTTGATTGGCTGTGGAGAAAAAATAAAAAATACCAAGAAAAAGGCTCATAAGTAGAGAAACGCTGAAAAATAGCAAATAGTAGTAATAGATATCTTTTTTAACTCGGGCTCTTGTTTTATAGATGAGATACAACTCGTATGCATAGAGACAAAAGGCAAGCAGTAAAAGACCATAGCCCAGGTCACTGAAAAGTGCATAAGAGTACTCTCCCAGAGAAACAAAGAAAATTGCCGCAGACAAAAAATACAAAGAGTATTGTAAAAATCTTTTATCAAAAGAGTGTGAGAGCCAAAACATAGGCACCAAAATGTAACTCATGCCTATAATACTAAAACCCACATAGCCATATAAAACCAGATATATATGGATATTTAAGAGTTTGTTTACATCTACATCTATAAATCCGCTGTATCCAAACGCCATAATGAGTCCGACTATGACGCCTAGAAGTAAAAAAATATTTGCGAGCAAAACCGCGTAAAATGAGAAATTGAGCTTTTTTGCTTTTGAAATGGTGGCAAAGGTTTCAGCCAAAAAGATTAAAAATGAGATGAAAACGATAACACCGCCAAAAGATAAAAGAACGGGAGTGTTGTAAAATCCGAGTACCATTAAAAGTGTTCCGATAAAAAGCAGGGGGTAGATTGCATAATAAAGCTCTACAGCAAAATGCTCAACTTCAAGAACAACGGGCACAAGTTGTGCCATAGCTCCAAATATTGACATCATGACAAAGCCAAGCAGCATGAGATGCACAAACGCGAGAGTATTGTTCCCAAGTGTGTGCATTGTTGAGATATCAAAGCTAAAAAGAAAAATTACAGTAGAGAAATAGACTAACACAGCCGTAATAAAATAGGGTGCTACAAGTCTAAAAGGGGGCGCAAACTGCTGAGAGATATTCATCGCTGCGTTTAACCGTTACAACTGTTTTGACTAAAGTCCGTTGTTTGGTCGGCATTGTGTTTTTTAGTAAAAACAACTTTTACGCGTCCATCGCCAAGATTGCTCTCTTCAAAATCAAACTCTGCTTCGATTTTTGGAAAAAGGCCGCCGGGTGATTTGTGGTTTATCATAACAAGTTTGCTGTTTTTATCAAGGAGTTGGAGACCTAGCATTGCGTTTACCATAGGTTCGGGAGGAGGAGTGGCACTTGTGTCAAAAGTGTAAACTGTCACACCGTCGATATTTTCTTTAAAAAAAGGAACTGTCGCTCCCTGTACTTCTATTTGATTGTTTTGCATCGTATTTCCCTTGTGTTGCGTTTGTGGTAGTTTATACTATTGTGCATAGTTAAACATTGACAAACGTCAACAAAAGGGGAAATTATTGAGTAGTTCACATTACGTATTTTTTCTCCCCTATCCGACAGATAGGGGTAGCTTTAGGGGGTTGTAGGTGAAAAGCGTTCTGAAAAATCCAACTGCTTGGATTTTTTAGCTGTGGAACCAGAGGCTATATGCGCAAGCATAGCCGCCGGCGTCCCTGCTACGAAAACGGACGAGTTCGTTTTCGTAGTCGCATCAATTAGTAAGAGATTCACCTTTTTTCTTTTCTATTTCTGCTTGATGGGCAGCCATCTCAAGTCGTATTTCATCCATGACATGGGGTGGAACATTCGCGTCTTTGCTCCATCTTACTTCATCGATGTGACCGCCGTAATCACTTCCAAAATCTTCAACTTTCTGAGAATACTCATCGAGATTCAGACAAAACGCAACTCTGCCGTCTCCTGTGTCTTTAAGTTCGATAAACCATTGCCCGTTGTCGTCTATTTTAATGATTGATTCAAAAACTACGCTCATATTTACTCTTTGTGTGTCGCATTAAAAGTTTGGGCAAAGCCTTCTAAATCTTTCTTTTTCAAATCCCCGTTGTAAACAATATCTGCAGGATCAATTGTGTCATCATTTAACATTTTAGGCACAACATCACCGTTGTTGATAACTTCCATGTGTGCGTCAAGCTCATCTTCGCTGTATGCCATCTGCATATCAGCCGACATAACATGCGGGATGCCTTCAACAACTCGGAGTTTTTTGAGCTCTTCTTCTACACCTTCACCCTCAATAGTGATAATGATTCTTCCCTTTTCATCATGGAAGTGGTAATCACAAACCTCACAGTTTTTTAAACTCTCAACAACTTCATCTATGTATTTTGGCAGTGTTTGTACTACTATGCTTGAAATATTCATTTTTATTTTCCTTAATTCTTTATTTTGACTATTCGTATGTAACTGTTCTGGTTTTTTCACCGTTTTCTTTGCGCATTTTATCATACAACCTTTGGTGTTCGAGCTTTTGCTCAAAGGTGATAGGCGTTCGCAAAGATTTGTACTCTACCAAAACGCCGTCTTTGTAGACGCCGGAGATAATAGCGTGAACCCAGTAAAAGCCTTTGTCTTTGCGGAGATTTTTGACGATTCCGCTCCACTGCTTTTCCTCTTTTATAGTGAGCCATAACTCTTTAAAAACTACACTAGGCATATCCGGATGTCTTACAAGGCTGTGAGATTTTCCGATGAGTTCCGCTTCTGTATAACCGCTGATTTCACAAAAAGTTTCATTCGCATAGGTAATTATCCCTTGAAGATTCGTTCTTGAAATAATAAGTTCATCTTCTGGAACAACAGTCTCTATTAAAAATTCCGATTCATTGTACTGCATATTTCACCTCTATTTAATTTTATATAAATTAATGACTTTGTCGTCACTTGACACTAAAAATTCATCTTCATTTAAAAACAAAATATTTGTCGGCGTCATTTTGTTCCCGCCATAACGGGTCAGCTCTTTTTGCGTTTGTCTTTCAAAAAGTGTAATGTTGTTGTGCTCATCACTTGAAAAAGCCACAAGATTAGCACTTGGTGAGAGACCAACAGAGTAGACGAGAAAGCCGGATGTTTTGTAGTATGCTGAGCCAGTTTTTTGGTTGTATACAACAACACGTCTGTCTTGTCCTGCGGTGACGATAATGGAGTTTTTATTTTGAACCTGAAAAACATTGTCAAGATTTTGGCCTTTGAGCGTTTTTAAAAGTTTTGCATCTTTAAGAGAGTAAATTTTCAAAGCTCCGCTTTCATCTGCAACAACCACTTCATCTTTTTTTTCATTAAGTGCAAAGTTGGAAAATTTTGACTGAGAGACTTGAAATTGATAGTTTATTGCTTTTTTATCTATGTCATACGAGATGAGTTCGTTACTTAAAAGTGCTAAAAGAAGCGTGTTTTCGTCAATGAACTTGGCCTTTGCAATTGAAAGCATCTCGCTTGATGCAATAAGAAGCTTCGTTTTGTTGTCAGAATGAATGTACACTTGCGCAAAACCGGAATTTCCTTGAGATAAAATCAAAACTTTCTCTTTCAAAACATCGACGGAATAAATCTTTGCCTCTATCTTGTCGCCCATAAAGTCGGTAATTTTTTCTACCTCAATTTTAGAGAGCATATCTTTTGTATTGATATCAAAAATGTCTACACATCCGGCATCTGTTGCGCTATAGAGTTTATTCTCTGTGAAAACGATATCTCGCACTCCACCGCTTGCATTAAAGCTTGCAATAGGCATTTTGAGAGAACCAGCAAAGAGAGATGAGATAAAAAAAATTAAGAGCAAAATTTTCACGACAAAGCCTTTATATCTATTGCATAGCTTGGACATCTGCTGATGCAAAATCCGCATGCGGTACATTTTAATGGGTCTATGAGCGGCATAAACATAGCACGAAATTCTATAGCATCTTCCAAACAAGGGTCTTTACATGAAAAACACATAACGCCGCTCCAACTCAAACAAGTAGCTTGGTTGATTGTGACATCTGCGTTTATCAGTTGTTTATTTTCAATTTTTAGAACGCCGAATTCACACGCAGTAGCGCAATCATCGCAGTAGGTGCAACCACTTTTTAAGAAATCAAGAGAGGGCGTTTTGTCGGCGTTAATGATAATAATCTGCTCTTGGCACAAAGCGGCGCACTTGCCATCGCATTTCTGACATTCTGTGTCAAATGCAGATATATTACCAAAATAAGGCGGACGAATCAACAAACTCTCTTGCTTTTGCTCTGTTTTAAACGATGAAGCAAGAGAGCCAAAAAGCTCTCTTCTATTCATAAGTTTTAGTGGCCTCCGCCGTCAAGATGACCAGCTTTAGAGTCGCTGTTATCCAAATCATTTGCTGTTACTTGTGAGTCGCCGCCTATAATTGTGTTGAGTCCGTCTGTTAACTTAGAACCACTCCATGTAGACTTGTTCGCACCGTCTTTATCTGTATACTGTGCTTGAAAGTTATTCTCAACAAGTTGCCCGTCACTTTGAGGAGCATGACATTGAGAACAGTTAAATCTGGCACCTGCAAGTGCGTCGAGTTTTTTGATAGATATATCGTTTTTCATAGTATCTGCAGGTAGTTTAAACTCTTTTCCATCATACGTCGGATGCGGTCTAAAGTCTGTAAAGTGTGAAGCCGGAATAGGCGTTGCACCCATATCTGCTGCAACTTCGGGCATATGACAACTTACACACTGATTGTCATTGATAGTAATTGGCAACATTCCTTCCACATCATGTGGAATCATCGGCGGAGCATCCTGAAATGCTCTTTTTATTTTTGTACTCGTTCCTGCTGTATCTGTCGCGTAGCTTGTTTTACTAGCAACAGTATCTGACTCTTTACTTAAAGATGTCTTTCTGAGTCCTAAAGACTCTTCACTAATACTCGGAGTTACTGTACTTGCAGCATAGAGTGAACTCGCCATCAAAAGTGCTGCAGCTCCAAAGGCAAGTGTTATCTTAGTTATTGTTTTCATTTTCTTCTCCCAATTTTTTATTCTGAGCTAATTTTCTAATAGAAAATCCTAAAGCATCATCATCGCAGACCTCAATACATCTGGCACAGTTTGTACACTCGCCGGATAATACAGGTAAACTTTGTTTTCCAACCATATGGAGTACTTGATGTTCAGGACAAACTACTTTACATTTCATACATAAAGTACAATTCTCTTCTGTATGATGTACTCTAATGAGACTGAAATTCCCAAGTAAAGAGTAAAATCCACCAAGAGGACATACATGTCCACACCATCCATTTTTTAAAACAAACAGATCAAAAAGAAAAATTATAAGTATCGCAGCCCAACCAAAACCCAGGCCGAATATAATTCCTCTGTGTACCATAGCAATAGGCGAGATAAACTCAAACGCAGTTACTCCCATCATAAACGAGATTATGAGGCTTAAAGCTAAAACCCAATATCTCATTTTTCTAGAGACAGATTGTCTGCTTGGCAGAGTATCTACACCTATTTTTCTTCTTAAATAATTTGCTGCGTCTGTAATCATATTTACAGGACAAACCCAGCTACAAAAGATGCGTCCGCCTAGTACAAGATAAAACGCAGTAATAATCCCAGCTCCAATGAGCAAGTTCATTGCCAAAACTCCGCCTGCAAACAGCATTTGCAATACTGCATAAGGATCACTCAGCGGAACCAAACCAAAAACAAGAGATGAACTCAGGTTCCCTTGAAGTATTTTCCATCCCCAAGCATTCGCTCCGAAATATAAAAATAACAAGCCAATCTGAGTCACTCTTCTTAAAACAAGGTATCTATAACTGTTCCATAGAGTTTTCATTAGTATAAATCCTCAGAATCATTTAAAGAATCTACAGCGCTATCTTTACTTATTTCTGTCGTTGTTGTTTTGGAAGTTGCGTTTTCTAAACGTTTTTCATCTTCCTTATCCCAACCTTTAATGTAATAATCACCAGCACGACCAAGTGCAGTTTCTCTAGGAAGCACAAAAATAGATGCTTTTTCAGTTACACAAGCTCTCTCACAAAGTCCACATCCTGTACATACATCACTATCAACTATAGGTTTCATAAAAGCATGCTTGCCGGTACGCTCATTTTTTGAGTACTCAATTGTAATTGCAGTTCCCAAAAGTGGACAAGCTCTGTAACATGCATCACATTGTATACCCCAAAACGCTATACAGTTTTTGGAATCTACAACGGCTACACCCATGTCTGCAATGTTTATGTCAAGTTTGCCGTCTGTCGTAACACTTGCCGCATCAAGAGCCCCCGTTGGACAAACGGGAACACAAGGAATATCTGTACACATATAACAAGGTACATCTCTTGGAATAAAATAAGGTGTTCCAAGAGGTTTGTTATCACCCGGCTTTGCAAGCAATAGCGTATCAAACGGACAGGCTTCAACGCATAGGCCGCATTTGATACAGGTAGATAGAAAATCGTCCTCTTTAATTGCTCCGGGAGGACGAAGAAGCAGTGTTGATGCTGTTACTTCATCAACGTACGCACTCCAAACTAATCCACCCACAGCGGCTAGGCCTACGCCTCTTGCCATGTTTAAAATAAATTTTCTTCTATCACTTATTACTTGTTTTTTCATGTTGCTTACGCTTTATAAATTTTTACAGCACATTTTTTAAAGTCTGTCTGTTTTGACTGTGGACAGGTTGCATCTAAACAAACTTTGTTAATGAATACTTTTTCATCAAACCAAGGTACGAAAACAAGTCCGCGTGATGGTCTGTTTCTTCCTCTTGTCTCAACTCTTGCTTTTACTTTACCACGGCGAGATTCAACCCAGCAAAGTTCCCCTTGTTTTACATCATAAGTTTTTGCATCTTCTGGGTGCATGTAACATAATGCTTCAGGCACAGCGCGATAAAGTTCAGGTACACGCATTGTCATAGTTCCAGAGTGCCAGTGTTCAAGCACACGACCTGTACTTAACCATACCGGATATGCAGTATCTGGCATTTCTGGTGGATCCATGTACGGACGCGCAAATATTTTGGCTTTATTGGCAAGACCGGTTTTTTCTTCTTTTGTAACGCCTCTTAAGTCACCAAACGGAAGTGCTTTCGCAAGTGTTCCGTAGAATGCGTGTGAATTTCCGCTTTCTTTTGTAGCTTTTGCAGCATATGGATCGTACTGCGCATTAAATCTCCATTGTGTTTCTTTACCATCAACAACAGGCCATTTAAGTCCACGAACTTTGTGATAAACATCAAACGGAGCTAAGTCATGACCATGACCGCGACCAAACGCAGCATACTCTTCAAAAAGGTATTTATGAATGAAGAAGCCATAGCCTTTAAATACTTTACCGTCACTGCCTACGACATTTCTTTTATCTCCATATCCTTCAGTATTGTCATAGCCTTTTTGGATTGGATCATTTTGGTCAAGTTTGTAAGATTGTGCAATTTTGTTGGCAAATAAAATCTCATACATTGTAGTGTCTTCAGTGTATCCCATAGCTTTTGCTTTTGGAATCATATCTTCAAGCGCTTCTTTTCTTGGACCGCTTGGAGCATAAGAACCCCATACATCTTTAACTGTAAATCTTTTTGACAACTCAACCCATTGCCAAGTATCACTCATGGCATCACCTACAGGAAGAACTTGTTGTCTCCAGTGCTGCGTACGACGCTCTGCGTTTCCGTATGCGCCCCATTTTTCATAAATCATAGCCGATGGCAAGATAAGGTCTGAAACTTTTGCAGAGATACCAGGGTATCCGTCAGAAGTAACAATAAAGTTGTCCATCTCACGAGCAGCTTTAATCCAGTGTGTTGCACTTGCAGTATCTTGGTATGGATTACAAACATTTACCCATGCAAATTTAATAAGACCGTCTTCAATATCTCTGTGGATTTTCATAATGTCTTGAACACCAACGGCGTTGATTGTTCCCTCAGGAACCATCCATTTATTCTCAACAATTTTTCTATGTGCCGGATTTGCAACCATCATGTCCGCAGGCAAGCGGTGTGTAAATGTTCCAACTTCTCTGGCTGTTCCACATGCCGAAGGCTGTCCTGTAAGAGAAAATGCTCCGTCACCCGGTTTTGCTTGTTTGTTTAGTAGAAAGTGAACATTGTACGCAAGCGTATTAACCCATGTACCACGTGTATGTTGGTTCATACCCATAGTCCAGAAACTTACAACTTTTCTATTTTTTTCTATATATAAATCCGCTAGCGTTTGAAGTTTTTTCTTAAACTCATTGATATCTTCATCAGGGTTACCTTTTGAAATGCTTGCAACATAATCAAGTGTATATGGCTCCAAGAATTTTTTGTAATCATCAAAAGAAATTTCCCAGTGTGCAAGGCCTGCATTTTTATTTACCATCATATCGCCTTCTTTATAGCCATATGGCGCTAAAGCAGGTGCTTCTGTAGCAGAAACCGTTTTTTGCATCTCTTTAGAGATAATTTCCATCTCTTTGTCAGTATATTTGCCTTCTTTTACGGACTTTTCGTCACTTCTTCTCATACCATAGCCCATATTTACAGGACTTGCTGCAAAAACGATATGTTTTTTTACGAAATCCCAATCAATAGATTCCGGATTATTGTAAACAATTTCACGAGCGATATAGTTCCAAAGTGCAAGGTCAGTATTTGGTGTGAAAATAATTTCTATATCTGCCAAGTCTGAAGTTCTGTGTCTATATGTTTGAATAGAGATAACTTTTACACGCTCAGGATCTGAGAGTTTTCTGTCAGTTACGCGTGACCAAAGAATAGGGTGCATCTCAGCCATATTTGAACCCCAGGCAACAACCGTGTCTGTAAGTTCAATATCGTCGTAACAGCCAGACGGCTCATCAATACCGAATGTTTGGTAAAAACCGACAACAGCAGAAGCCATACAGTGACGTGCATTTGGATCAAAGGCGTTAGAACGGAAACCGCCTTTCATTAGTTTTTGAGCCGCATAGCCTTCCATAACGGTATATTGCCCAGAGGCAAAAACACCGACAGCTTCAGGACCGCCGGATTTTAGTGCTTTTTTGATGTTGAGTTCCATTTCATCAAAAGCTCTTTTCCAGCTTACAGGTGCAAATTTTCCATTTTTATCAAAGTTTCCTTTGGCATCAACTCTAAGTAAAGGTTGCGTTAATCTGTCTGCACCGTACATAATTTTTGCATTAAAATAACCCTTGATACAGTTTAAACCTCTATTTACAGGTGCTGCCGGGTCGCCTTTAACTGCTACAATTTTCCCATCTTTTGTAGCCATCATAATTCCACAGCCGGTACCGCAAAAACGGCAAGCTGCCTTGTCCCATCTCCAATTCGCCTCAGCTTCGTTTGCGGCTGCTTGCACATTGCTCGGTACTGCCATACCCATCGCTGCTGCTGCAGATGCTGCTGCTGAGCTTTTAAGAAATTCTCTTCTTGAAAGTGACATGTTATCTCCTCTATGATCATTTTTTTAAAATTTAGCAACTACTAAAATTACTATTTTCAACGCCGCCTAAATTCTATTACGGCTAAATGGTATCACTTTGGGGGATTAAAATCTTTGACTTAGGTCAAGTGCTTAATAAATTATATTAAGAAATTTTTTATATTGAGAGGCAAAACTGCCCAGTAGCGTTAAATGCTACTGGTTTGACAGGATTTTGTAAGTTTTTCAAGTTCTTCTTTTAAATTTTGTAATTTTTTAGTTGACTTAATGAGACCTTCTGCGGATGCAATAGCAATATCTTCACTATTATTGAGATATTTGGAACTTAATGATTTATCTTTAAGTTCATCTAATATAGTGTCAAATTCGTCTGTAATTTCTTCAAGTTTTAAAGCTGCGTTTTGAGATTGAAGCAGGGCTTCATTCGAGTAGTCCATAGCAGAATTTATTTTCTTAATAAAACAGTTGATAGTATCGCTGACTTCTAAAATTTCGCTCTCTGCGTTTATATTCAGAGGTTGAATTTTCTCTGTGGATTCTTCATTTATGAGCCTTTTTGAATATTCCATAAATTCGTCAACATGGGATTCTATCAAACGCAGCTGCACGAGGGCATAGATGAAAATTAAAAGCAGAGCAAATGCACTTATATATTGAAATGTTTTGATGTATTCGGTTTTACTTTCACTATAGAGTGTATACATTGTCACAAGTTTATCGACATTGTCAAGGAGTATTGTGTTGTTTTTATAGATAGAAGTTACAATATGATTAAGTTGGACTTCTTTATCGGCATCATTTGCATTAAGATGGAGTTTAAAATTTTGAATGTCTTCATGAAAATCATTCCAAAGTAGACTGACTTGTTTAAGTTGTTCTGCAATTTTTGGCGTTGGAGCTGATGCTATCCCTCTGTCTTGTTCCCCATGCTTAAGAGTATTTAAACCGCTAATAAATTCATCTACTGCTGCGTTTAACTCATAAAAATCTTTGTTGGAACTGTAATGGATGTAAAAGATATTTTTAGAAATTTTTTGCGTGAGCATTCTTTGCTTCCCTGCTATGTTTATAAGCAAAGCATCTTTGGCGTTTTGTTGATTGAGATAAATTGTTGTAACAATAACGCTGAGCATAAGTACAACAAGAAGAGCACCCAAGATTTTTATTTTAGAACTTATAGTATTGAATTTAAACATTTTATTCTCCTTTATAAATAGCTTGTAAAGCCGGTTTGTCTAAGATAACGACATTGCCATTTTCAATATCTATTATGTCGCTTCTTTTTAATCTTTTTAAAACGCGTGAAAGCGTTTCAGGTTGAATATGAAGCATAAATGAAACTTCTTGGCGTTTGAGTTGATTGAAAATACTCAAGTCATCATTCAGCATGAACGCGACTTTTGCAGTAGCATCAAAAACAAGTTCTCGATTTACTACACAGTGAAGTTGGTGGTTTTTTAAAAGAATTTCATTGATGAATTCATTGTTGAGAATATTTTTGGATAAAAAAAGATTTTTAAATTCTGTAAAATTGATTTCCAATATAATACTGTCTTCAAGAAATTCTGCGTTTGAGACGCAATATATAGATTCTGATTCGAGTGTTGTGAGTTCGGATATAAGGGAATTTGCATATATATGATAAAGAAATATCTCATTTGAAAATTTGTCAATTTTATAAATTTTCAAAATTCCCGAAGCTAGGAAGAAGAGCTTGTTGCTTGTGTCGTTTTCATAATAAAGTATAGAGTTCTTTGGATAGCTGGAAATATTTGATATTTCAGCAAGCGTCAAAAGCTGTTCTTTAGTCAAAGATTTAAAAAAGCTCAATTCTGCAATGTAGTCCAGTTTACTTTTCATATTATTTTTTTAAAAAATCTCGTAACTCGATATATTCTTCTTCAATTGTTTTCATGTTCTGTAACATTTTAATCTCATCTATTCCTGTATTGTCTTTTAAAAATTCTTCTCTCCATTGTATATTTTTAGAAAGTTCTTCGAGCCCTGTCGTCACATATTCCAGCATCTTGTCAATCTGGCCTCCGCTAATTATTCCGTCACCGTCTGCCTTATAAAAAAGCAAAGCAAACTCTCCCATATCCTGAGAGAATCTAAAGTCATCAGCAATATTTTTTACAATCTGTTTTATACGTTTATTTTTAAATTCTCTTTTTGCCATTGCAATTTGCCTATTTTTGAATTTGTCCTTGTATTTTAGCATAATATATGTTCTAAAGTTTGGCATGAGATATGCTTAATATTTTAGATCATAGGGAGCAATATGCAGTTTTTAGAAGCTTTAAGGCTTAGAAGTAAGCTATTTTTTCTTTTTCTTCTCATAAGTTTTGGACTTGTTGTCGTAGGCGTGATGGGTGCATTCAATATAGAAGCGATGAAAAAAAATATCGATTCTGTCTATTTTGGCTCACTTGTTCCCGTAACAGAGTTAAATGAAATTTTGCAAACCTATCATAACGGACTAGCCAACAGTATCTACGCCTCAAGGGAATCTCAAATGAGCCCTTCAGAACTCTCTTCAAAAATTCAAAATTCTATTTTTAAAATTAATAACTTATGGGACAGCTATGAACATCATTTTAAAAGAGACGATGAGCAGCAATATGTAGAATATACAGGACACGAAATAGAAGTAGTAAATGATTATTTTCGAAGGCTCTCAACTGCGGCCATGAATGGCTCTGACATGAGCAGAGTTTCACTTAATACGCTTGAACACAAGATAACGCATGTGCACAACGTAATACAAAAACTTATAAGTTATGAAGTGAAAATTGCCCAATATGAAAGAAGAAAATTTTTGGATACATATAACATGAGTATGGCACAATTGGGATTTATATTGTTCTCAATCCTGATTGGAGTGATGCTTATCTCTTATTATGTGTTTAGAAGTATTCAAAAAGATCAAAGCCGACTTGAAATCACAACTTCAAGACTCAAAAAAGCAAATAAAAAACTTGAAAACGCGTCTTATACTGATTCTCTTACCTCGCTTAACAATAGGAGATACTTTAATATAGTGTATGACCGAGAACTCAAACGTGCTAAGCGCGAAAAAAGTTATATAACATTTATGATGTTAGACATAGACTTTTTTAAACAATACAATGATACTTATGGACATATAGAAGGTGATTTTGCCTTAAAAAGTGTAGCCAAAGTTTTGACGGATACGCTCAAACGTCCTACAGATTTTGTGTTTAGGCTTGGAGGAGAAGAGTTTGGTGTTTTACTGACACACACTGATGAATCCAGCAGTGCAAAGCTTGCACGTGATATATGCACTGCAGTAAAAGCAAGAGAAATAAAGCATGAAAATTCAAAAGTTTGTGAGTATGTGACTATTTCAATAGGAGTTGTCTGCTGTATAGCTGACGAGGCATTAAATGAGGAAATTTTAATCTCTCGTTCAGATGAAATGCTTTATGAGGCAAAGAAAAACGGAAGAGACGGTTATGTTATAACTTCAAATATTAGTGAATGCCAAACGCAGGCCACAGAAGAGGCAACAGCTTAATGCCCATGTTTAAATCTAAAACCTTCTTGGAGTAAAAGTTCTTTTAACTTGACTTGCAACTCTCCTTGGAACTCCATCCAAGACTCTTTGTAGCTTCCCCCGCATCCCAACTTTTTCTTAATGAGTTTAAGAAGAGTCTCCGCATCATCTTTAGAGATTTGAAAAGGACCGGCAAGAGTGACTGTTTTTCCACGGCGTTTCTCTTTTTTAAAGAAAAGAAAATGTTTTGATGGTTCACAAATTTCATTCGAAATTTCACTTTTTCTAGAACTTTGTACCTCCGCCCAGCCATCTTCTATTTCGGCACCGATGAAAAGGTCTAGTTTTTTCCCTCTACTCATTGCTTTGACCTATATATTTAAACCGGGGCACTTCTTTGGAATCAATAGTAATTGTTTCAAAGAACATCGCATAAGGTCTTACCCATAGACCTTCATCACCATAAAGAGCACGGTAAAGTACCATCAACTCTTCAGTTTCGCTATGTCTAACAGTATCTATAACTTCATAGCGATTGCTTTTGTAATGCTCATAGATACCGGTTTTCATTTAGATAACTTTTTGTGCTAAAACACTCATACCATCTTGTACGTAGTGATGCTCTTGCAAGCTTTTTACTACATTGTCCAAGCTTGAAATATTTCTATTGTAGAGAACTACCAATACTTCATCGCCATGCTTTAAAAATGTTTTTTCTCCATACTCCGTGTATCTTGTTGCACCGATACTTATGATGGCTTCTTTTGGATAGTCACATGCAACGATGTATTCTTCAAGTGCCTCAAGTGGACCAAAATCCTCTTGAGTAGTGATTTGATTAAGCATCCAGTCATTCAGTTTTTCATAAAAGTAGCTATAACCGTTAAGCTCTACATTCTCGCCATAAGCATGAAGCTCACCATCGCGACGTAAAAAACTGCAAATAGAGTAGTTATCCATTACTCCGCCATCTTCAAATTTGTCAATGGCAATCAGTTGATTACTAAAGCCCTTAGAATTTTCACCCCAGTTTTTTTTGTCGCTTATTTTAGAAGCACCGGCAACTCTAATGGAGCAGTCATTATAGGCACCAAAATATGTAGGTGTTATTTTGGAAAGTTTGCCGGCTGTGTATTCCAGGTCACAAACTAGCCCAACTTCCGGTTCTGCTTGGACATTTACAGCTTCTTTTGGAAGATAAATATTATCAGCTGAGAGCGGATAAGTTGTGAGAATCTTTTTTGCTGTGAGATTTGCTGCGTTTTCCGGTTTGTTTGGAAGGGGAAGATAAAATGGAAACATACCCTTAGGAGCAGCTTCTTCTGCTGTTATAACGTCTTTGAAGTCTTCGAGTTCACCAGCCTGTGCTAAATGAAGAGCGAAGTTGCCTGCAATACCTAAACCTAAGAATTTTTTATATTTTGCCATTTTATTTCCTTGTTTAATTTTATAAATGAGAGAAAAGCCTTCTCTCATCTGAAGTTATTTAACTTTTACGCAGTTCACCTTTTTCTTTTGCTTCTGCAAATTCTTCATAAGAACCTTTGAAGTCGACATAAGAGCCATCAGCATGAAGTTCAATAATACGGTCTGCATATGCATCGAGTAACTCACGGTCATGAGACACACAAATAACATTACCTTTGAACTCATGCAAAGCCTCACCAAGTGCAACAATAGCTTCAAGGTCAAGGTGGTTTGTCGGTTCATCCAGAACTAAAAAGTTTCCGCCTTCAAGCATCATTTTACTGAGCATCATTCTATGTTTTTCACCACCAGAGATACTTTCAACAGATTTTTCTTGTTGCTCACCATTAAAGAGCATACGACCCAAACAGTTTCTAATTTCTGCAATATCGCGTTTAGGGTCAAAGCCTCTTAACCAATCGTATAGAGTTCCTTTGCCTTCGATGATGTCAGCAGTATCTTGAGGAAAATAGCTATTTTCAATTGTAGCTCCCCAATGTACTTCTCCGCCACAGCTTGGTTTCATCTCTTCCATGAGAATTTTAAGGAGTGTAGTTTTACCAACACCGTTTCCGCCGATGATAGCAATTTTTTCACCCGGATCGACTTTAAAACTTACACCTTGTAAAACTTTATTGTCTCCATATGAATGACAAATATTGACAACATTGAGTGCTTCATCACCCATAGCTCTTTTTGCTTTAAATACAATGCTCGGGTCACGGCGTGATGAAGGTTTAATATCTTCAATAACAAGTTTATCAAGTTTTTTCTGTCTTGATGTGGCTTGTTTAGCCTTAGAAGCATTTGCGCTAAATCTACGAACGAAGGCTTCAAGTTCTTCTTTTTCTTTTTCTTTCTTAGAGTTATTGAGTTCATTTTGTTTCGCGATTACGTTTGCTGCTATGTACCAGTCATCATAATTTCCTGTGAATTCACGAATTTTTTGGTAATCCACATCGAGAATATTTGTTACAACAGCATTTAAAAAGTGTCTATCGTGAGAGATGACAACCATTGTCCCTTCATGTCTTTGAAGCTCATTCTCAAGCCAAGTGATTGTTTCAATATCCTGATTATTTGTAGGCTCATCGAGGAACAATACATCAGGTTTTGGGTATAACACTTGTGCTAAAAGAACCTTGAATTTGTCTGCACTGTCAAGACTGCTCATGAGGTTGTTATGCTGTTCAGCTGGAATACCGACATTCTCAAGAATTTTTGCTATGTTTACATCATATTCATAGGTTGGATCTTCTTCAACACAGATGGTCTCAAGTTCAGCCAAACGGTTATTGACGGCATCATCTTCAAAGTCACCGCTCATATAGAGTTCCTCTTTTTCTTTGATGGCATCGTAAAGTCTTTTGTTGCCGTAAAGAACAGCATCCATAATTGTGTAATCTTCGAAAGCATATTGATTTTGACCTAAAACGCCAACTTTATTCGATTTAGGAATAATTACTTCTCCATCATACTCTTTGATTTCACCGCATAATATTTTTAGAAAAGTTGTTTTTCCGGCACCATTTGCACCGATGAGGCCGTAGCGCTTATGGCGGTCTAGTTTGAGGTTTATATCTTGAAATAGAACTCTATTTCCAAAACGCATAATTAAATTTTGTACTGTTACCATGATTTTTCTCTTTTGTAGTAGGCTTTATTGTGAGCCCATTATTTTTCGCGATTATAGCTAAGAGTTGTTTAAAACATGTTTATTTTCCAAGATAGAGTTGTCTTGGTCTTGCTATTTTCATGGTTTTGTCTTTTTTGAATTCTATCCATTGTGTAATCCAGCCAACTGTCCTGCCAATCACAAATACAGGGGTAAACATTGATTTTGGGATTTTAAGTGCTGTTAAAATAACACCCGAATAAAAGTCTATATTTGGATATAAGTTTCTTTTTATAAAATACTCATCATTTAAGGCAATTTCCTCTATTTTATGAGCAATATCCATAAGATGAGAATCTAAAACCAGTTCTTTTTTGAGTTGATCTTGCAGCTCTT
Organism: Sulfurimonas sp.; assembly: GCA_013791885.1. GTDB lineage: Bacteria > Campylobacterota > Campylobacteria > Campylobacterales > Sulfurimonadaceae > Sulfurimonas. Next base: position 33,885 of record VMSZ01000025.1, read on the forward strand.
TGAGTATTTTTGCTCTGGGGTCAAAATTCTTATAAACGCGGTGGCCAAATCCCATGAGTCTAAAGCTGTCATTAGGGTCTTTGACTCTGGCTATAAATGAATCAACATTTTCAACAGAGCCTATCATCTCAAGTTGAGCAATTACAGATTCATTTGCTCCGCCATGCGCTCTTCCCCAAAGAGCAGAGATACCTGCGCTGATTGCTACATAAGGGTGTGCTCCGGTTGACGCTACACTTCGTACAGTCGTTGTTGACGCGTTTTGCTCATGATCAGCATGCAGAGTGAAAATAGTGTCGAGTGCTTTTATCTCTATTTCTCTGATGACATTTTCACCCTTTATATTGCGGTGCATTTTCCCTCCAGGATAGGCACGAAGCATATACAAGAAGTTTTCACTAAAGGATCTGTCAATGTCTGGATGAATAAACGGTGCTCCAATAGAATGTCTAAATGCAAACGCAGCTATGGTAGGGATTTTTGCAATGATACGTCTTGCCATCTCCTGATAGTCATTTTCATTGTTAATATTAAGATGGTCATAGTAAAAGGTGGAGAGTGCAGCAGTAGCAGCTGAAAGAGTAGCCATAGGATGAGCACCGGCTGGAAAAGCCTGAAAAAGGTGTCTTAGTCCCTCATGCAGAAAGGCGCGATGGCGGAGTTCTAAATCAAAATCATTTAACTCTTCCTCTGAAGGCAGTTTTGAGTTTAAGAGTAAATAGCAAACATCAAGATAAGAGTGTTTCTGAGCAAGCTCACTAATCTCTATGCCCCGGTAGCGAAGTTCCCCTTTCGTACCGTCAATAAAAGTAATATCAGATTTACAACTTGCAGTGGAAGTGTAGCCGTTGTCGTAGGTAAACATACCTGTCTGTGTATAAAAAGTAGAAATATCTACAACACTAGGCCCTCTCGTAGCATCCACTATGTCAAACTCGTACTCTTTATTTGTTCTGTTGTCTATAATAGTTACCGTATTTTTCACTTTAAACTCCTAAATAATATTTAGTATTTGAGCATACTATTATTAAATTACTTATTCTTATATTAGAGGTAATTTTAAGATTATATATAAAGAAATATTTATTAAAAAATTGTTTTTTTCAATGCACATGTAGATTCTAGAAAATGTTACTAAATTATAATAAACTTACATTATGCAGATACGAGAATTAACTTTAAAAGAATTAGAAACAGCCTACGGAGTCGTGTGTCAGTTAAGGGAACATCTTTCATACAAAGAGTTTGAAGATTTAATTTATGACATGAGACATATAGAATACAAAATGTTTGGAATTTTTGAACGCGGGGAGCTTATAAGCTATGCCGGCGTCAGTGTAAGTACAAACTTGACATATAAACGCCATCTTGTTGTACATGATTTTGTAACAGATATCAATTATAGAAATAATGGCTATAAACATATGATGTATGAATATCTGAGAGATTATGCAAAAACATGCATGTGTGAAAATATAGTATTAATAAAAGAGATGCAAGAAGAAAATGAATATATATGCAATGGTAAAAATTTTTTTAAGAAAGAAAGTTGCCTTTTTGTAGAAAAAATATAAATAGCTATTTTTAATAGTTGATTTAGATAGTTATATGTACGGCTAAATTACTTACATAATATATAGGCTTTTATAAAAATATTTTATTTGTAAACAATTCGAAAATTCCCCACAATCTCTCTAATATTTTAAGAATCTTCTAAGCATATACTCCCTATAATTCCCGTCCACAAACACAGAGACCTAAAGTTTAGGCCTAGAGGGACTTCAAGTAGAAGCCGTCGAATATGTTTGAGATCATTGA
>VMSZ01000044.1 GCA_013791885.1 Sulfurimonas sp.
ATTCACAAGAAAGCCATTAGACTTATTATTTGAAAAATATTCATTAACTAGCAGAGAGGGTCTATTATTAACCGAAAAAATGTGGATTGAATTATTTAATTTTGGAATTTTAGAGCAAGAAGAAATTACCGAAAGTTTTGATAATAGTAAATACTTTGTAGTCGAATCGCCAAAAGAATGGATTCCTTTATGGCATTATCATGAATTAGAAGATGATGATTTTAAAGAAAGACTGAAACTAGTAGTAAATAATTTTAATAATAATGAATATAAAGAGCATGAAGTATTACTGCATGTAGTTGGAATTTTATTAAGACTTTCAAAATTAAAGCTATATGATAAATCAAGTATAGAAATTGTAAATAAAGCAAAAGATAATATTGATAAAAACTTAGAGATACTGGAAAAAAATATACATAAAGATTTAGAATATAGTTCTTTTGGATTAGGTTATATGGAAGCAGAAACAGATGAATTAATTGAAGTAAAGGATTATTTACTTTATAAAACTCATGAGTCAATCAACAATAATCTAGAAGATATTGGAATAGAGTTAATAGACCTTCTTAATGACAATAACTATGAAGAATTTAAAACTGAGCTATCTGAGTCGTTCGTAAATAACTTACAAGAGCTTCCTATATTCTCAAAAATTGATGTAGGGAGCTTTTTTAATACAATATTGAATATTAAACATAGTACATTAAGGCGAATTTTGCCAACAATAGAAAAGAGATACAGTCAAGCAACTATTAATGAATTACTTGTTGATGAATTAGAATTTTGGCATGAATTTGAAAAACTTTTAGATAAAGAATTACCTAAAAGAGAAAAAACGCTTAAAGGTGTATGGCTTAACATTTTGAAAGATAGAGTTAAAGGTAAAATTATTGATAAGCTCCAAAAGGCTAAAGATAACAAAGCCTTGAACCAAACAGATGAAACTGTTGGTTAAGTAGAACGTTAGATAAGTTGCTAAAGCACTTATATTTGGAACAAAATCAGCTGAAACAAGTTCTCCGAATACTACAAAGTGTTCAAAAAGTAAAAACTGCAAAGTTCCACAAACCTTAAGGGATTATGGAACAAAAATATACTACTGTCAAAAGTCAAGACAACTTTTTGAGAATTAAACTTTACGTTTCAAATACAAAACGCCAAGTGGCGGCAGTGTCAAAGTAAGAGAATATTCACGCCCGTGCATGTGTTCTCTTTGAGTTTTTAATGACCCAGTGTTGCCAATGTTCCAGCCCTCATAATATGCTGACTGAGAATTAAAAATCTCTTCATACTCACCTTCAAACGGTACACCTATTTTGTATGATTCCCGCGTTTGGTCTGCAAGGTTACAAATTACATAAATAGTCTCTTGAGCATCATCGCTTTTTCGCATAAAACTTATGCAATTATGCTGATAATCACCGTTATCTATCCACTCAAAACCTATTTGTTTTTCATCATACTGATGCAATGCTCTTTCTTCGCGGTAAATGAGGTTGAGGTCACTCACCATTTTTTGCAGTTTTGCATGTCTAGGATTTTCAAGTAAGTGCCAATCTAAACTCTTCTCAAAATTCCACTCTGCATATTGGGCAATATCTCCACCCATAAAGAGGAGCTTTTTCCCTGGATGCGCCATCATGTAAGCATACATCGCACGCAAGTTTGCAAACTTCTGATTGTCATCGCCAGGCATTTTGTTAATGAGTGAGCCTTTCATATGCACGACCTCATCATGACTCAAAGGCAGCATAAAATGCTCATCAAACGCATACCAAAGACTAAACGTAAGCTGATGGTGGTGATGCTGACGATGGATTGGGTCGTAGCTCATATACTTCAGCGTGTCATGCATCCAACCCATATTCCATTTAAAACCAAAACCTAAACCGCCGATGCTTGTCGGACGCGTGACCATCGGCCAAGCCGTTGACTCTTCAGCTATCATCATGATGTCGGGAAATTCAGCATATACACTTTCGTTGAGTTTACGCAAAAACGCAACCGCTTCGAGGTTTTCGTTTCCTCCATGTTCGTTTGGAATCCACTCACCCTCTTTACGCTCATAATCAAGATGGAGCATTGAGGCAACCGCGTCCACACGAATCCCGTCTATATGGTATTTATCAAGCCAAAACATTGCCGAGCTGATGAGAAAAGATTTCACTTCATTACGGCCATAGTTAAAGATGATGCTTCCCCATTCAGGGTGAAAACCTTGACGCGGGTCTTCATGCTCATACAAGGCTGTTCCATCAAAGTTAATAAGTCCGTGCATATCTACGGCAAAATGTGAAGGTACCCAGTCCATAATCACGCCTATGCCGTTTTGGTGTAAAACGTCTACAAGATACATCAAATCCTCAGGCTCGCCAAAACGTGCCGTTGCTGAGAAATAGCCTACAACCTGATATCCCCATGAACCAAAAAACGGATACTCAGTCAGCGGCATAAATTCCACATGGGTGTAATTCATTTGTTTGAGATAATCAACCAATTCAACAGCCAACTCTCTATATGTCAGATAACGGTTATCTTCTTCAACCTTTCTCTTCCATGAACCTAAATGCATTTCATAAACACTTACAGGCGCATCATGTGCGTTTACTTTATAACGCTCAGAAATCCACGCTTCATCTTCCCATTTGTAGTTGTCAAGTCCCCAAACGCGAGAGGCAGACTTCGAAGGCTTTTCGCTGTAAAACGCAAAGGGGTCACTTTTTTCATGAACAATGTTATGAAACTTTGAGACAATATGGTACTTGTACGTGAGTCCCTCTTCTACGCCTTCTATGAAACCTTCCCAAAGTCCGGAGTCATCTTCTCTGAGTTGAAGCGGATGTGCGTCTACTTCATAGTTATTAAAATCCCCACGCACACTTACACTCTGAGCATTAGGAGCCCATACACAAAAGTGAACCCCGTTTTTATTCTTGAGTTTCATTTTATGCGAACCAAATTTCTCATAAAGTTTTGTATGAGAACCTTGTTTAAAAAGGTATATATCGAGTTCACTTAAAGTTGAAACATTATAGTGTATGGCGTTTTTCATAATAACTCCTATGTATGCATGGCGTTTTTACGGCCAGCTATTATATGTGCGTAAAGCTCTTCATAACCCTTTGCCGCCTCAATCCAGTCAAAACGTTTTTGCATTGCGTTTACTTGAAGCTGTTTAAATCCTTCATAATCATGTGTATAAACATCTACAGCCCATTTTACGGTTCCACTAAGTGCTTCTGGCGTTGCATCATAAAACTTAAACCCTGTGCCGCTTCTATGGATGTTGTCATAGTTTTGGATGGTGTCGTCCAAGCCGCCTGTTGCTCTTACAATAGGAATAGTTCCATAACGCAGGCTGTAAATTTGGTTCAGTCCACACGGCTCAAAAAGCGAAGGCATCAAAAACATATCGCTTCCCGCTTCTATCTGGTGAGCCAAATCGTTTCTATACCCTATATAGCAAGCAAACTTCTCTGGGAACTTGGCAGCTATTTCACTAAAGAAACTCTCAGCCCACTTCTCTCCCGCACCCAAAAGCACTATCTGAATGTCTAAGTCCATCAAGTCCCAGATTGCCGAAGCCAAAAGTCTTATCCCCTTTTGTTCTGCAAGTCTTCCTACTAAACCAATCAAAGGAACATCTGCGCGCACCGGAAGATGAAAATCTTTTTGAAGCTGCGTTTTACAAACCTCTTTACCACTCATTGCATCTACATCAAATGCTTGAGCAATAAACCCATCTACCGCCGGAGACCATTCGTCATAATCTACACCGTTTAAAATACCGTAGAGTTTGTAGGATTTTTCGTTGATAAGGTTGTTGAGTCCCCAACCAAACTCTAAGGTGCGAATCTCCTGCGCATACTTTTTACTCACTGCGTTTATAGCATCTGCATGAACAATGCCGCCTTTAAGTAAATTCACCGCATCATGTTCTTCAAGTTCATTAGCATTAAAATGACTCCAGCCTACATCTAAAACATCCATAGCACCCTTATAAAACTTCCCTTGGTGTTCAAGGTTATGAATGCTTAGAAGCGTTCCCGTATTTTTAAAGTTTTCATCATGTGCGTAAGTCGTGTTGAGTAAAACCGGAATCGGAGCCGTATGCCAGTCGTTGGCGTGGATAACGTCAGGTTTAAAATGGAGTTTTTTCGCAAGCTGCATCACGGCTTTTGAGAAGAAAATGAAGCGGTTGTCATTATCGCCAAAACCCTCTCCATCTTCATCATACAAACCTTTACGCCCAAAGAAGCCCTCGTGTTCTATAAAATAGACCGGAACGTCAGAGCCGGGAAGTACGCCTTCATAAACACCTGCCCAGGCTTCTCCCATTATACCCATAGGAACACCGAGTGAACCCTCAAGCAGTTTTAAACCGTATTTTTCTTTGTCTATCACATAATAGCGGGGCATAACAACTCTTACATCATGCCCAAGCGCGCGCAAAGCTTTTGGAAGTGCACCGGAAACGTCTGCCAAACCACCGCTTTTTGCAAACGGAACTACCTCTGAGGCTGCAAGTAAAATGTTGAGTTTATTCATGGTTATCTCTCTTTTGTCTAATTTTTTCATACAGTTCACTGTAAGACTTTGCGCTTGTATTCCAGGAAAAGTCACATAGCATATTGTGTTGTACGATTTTATTGTACGTTCTTTTATTTTTGTAAAGTTCAAGAGCTGTATTTACGGCTTTCATAAACGCAGCTGCGTTTTCCTTAGAAAACGTGAGTCCGCACCCTTTCTTTGTCTCACTGTCACATTTTTTATACTCAAGCACGGTATCTGCAAGACCGCCGACTTTATGGACAATCGGTAAAGCTCCATAATGCATAGCAATGAGCTGAGAGAGTCCACATGGCTCAAAAAGTGAGGGCATAAGTAAAAAGTCTGCCGCAGCGTACATACGGTGAGAAAGTGCTTCATCGTAACCAAAACTCAGATGCACATTTGCGTTTTCATTTGCAATGGCTTTGAGCTTGGAGTGGTAAAGCTCTTCTCCCTCACCCAAGATGGCAATGTTACACTCCGCTAAAGCAAGTTTTGGAAGCATTTCGATGAGTAAATCCATCCCTTTTTGCCAGGTAAAACGCGAGACAAAAACAAAAAGCGGTTTTGAGACACCCTTTAAACCCGCTTCTTTAAGGTAGGCTTTTTTACTCACAGCTTTGCCTTTTATTTCATTAAAAGGAGGTGCGAAATGGTCTGTATCAATGCCGTTTAGTATGCCGCTGAGTTTTTTTTCATGGAGTTTTAAAAAACCTTCCAAACCACAGCCAAACGCAGGTGTCAAAATCTCTTTTGCATATTTTGGACTGACGGTCGTGACTACGTCTGCGTAAGCTATTCCTGCTTTCATAAAATTTATTTGACTATAAAATTCCAAGGCATCTAGTATAAAATATTTTTCATCCAACCCTATCTTTTGAAGATAAAAAAAATCAAAGACTCCCTGATAGGCAAGATTATGAATGGTAAAAACACTCTTTGTCTTTATAGTTTTGTTTTCGTTAAGAAGCAGTGGTACCAAAGCACTTTGCCAGTCATTAAGATGCGCTATCTCGTAGTTATTTTTTTGCAGCATTGCAACAATTGCGTAGTTAAACAACCCAAAACGCAGCGCATTGTCTTCATATCCGCACTCCGGAGGTCCATATAAAAACTCTCTCTCACAAAGCAAAGGTGCATATACAAATCTGTATGAGATTCCCTCGTATTTACATCCGTAAATTTCCACCGGGTACAAAACTCCGTCCATCTCTATTTCAAAGTACTCATCAAGTGATTCAATTACAAATTTCTCACGGTTTATAGACGTATAGAGCGGCATAACTACATCTATGTCATAGGTGGAGTGTAAAGCACGGGGCAGACTGTAGGCTACATCTGCCAAGCCTCCGCTTTTTGCAAAAGGATATACTTCACTCGCAGCAAAAAGCACTTTTGGCTTAGGCATCTTTGGTCTCTCTCAAAAGCTTCGCCGCAAGTTCAGGCGAGACAGGGTTAATAATTACACCCGTACTCTTTTCAAACCCTCCGAACTTATAGATACGCGGCATAATACGAATCGAAAATCTGTGCGACTGGTCAATGAAACACAGTAACTCATGCTCAACACTTCCTTCTTGAAGCGGTGGGGTTGAGAGCACAAGATTAAAATCCAAATAGCCGAGTTGCACCTTTAATTTTCTCAGCGTACTTAGAAGTAAAGGTGCTAAAGTCTCTATGCTTTTCTCGCTCAAAGTATCAATCTGTCCAAGCGCTTTTTTTGAACTGATAATTATCTCAAAAGGGTAAGCACTTGCATAGGGGCAATAGGCTGTAAATAGCGCATTTGTATCAATAACTCGCACACCCTCTTCTTCTTCATGAGTAATAATCTCTTCAAAAAGAGAGCTTTTGTTATGTTTATAATGCTCATACGAGCGTTGATACTCATCTCTTATATCTTTTGGAACAAGCGGCAAGCCGATGAGCTGTGTATGCGAGTGAAGCTGTGTTGCACCGGCTAATTCACCCTCATTTTTAAAAAGTGAAATATAAGTGATACGGTGGTCATTTCTCAAATCACGCACTCTCGAAGCCAGTGTCTGTAACCAATGGATGGCATCTTCATCACTCCACTGTGTCATGGAAGTGTAATGTTGAGGCGTATCTATAATGACCTCATGCGCACCAAAACCTTTCCAATGCTCAAAAAGACCAAAGTGGTGTTTGTGCGGCGTTTCTATCTGAACAGCTTTATAAAGATTCGGAACAACGCGTGTATGCCACCCTTTTTCATTTGCAAAAGAAGCAGAACTGCGTTTAGCATAAATTTCTGGAGGCGTCATCTTTTCATTCCCCTCACAAAAAGGGCATATTCGTTCGACCTTACGTCTATTTCTGAACTGAATGTTGCGATCTGGTCTGTGCAAACGCTCAGGAGAGACAATGACATGTGTATCGCGAATACGGTCGTAACGAATGTCAGACATCCAGAACCTCCAAAGAACCTTTGAGTCTCAAAGTTTCGTTAAACGGTACAACCATGGCAAAACTCACTCCCTGAACACTCAGGTCAAAACCGTGTTCACTTTGCGAGAGTGTTTTGAGTTGATAATAGTAAATATCACATACAGCCTCTAATTTGATAATTATTTTTTGCTTTAGATAGGCATCATAAATTTCTAAAAAATCTGTCCCGTTAATTGAGCCTTGTTCTTCCAAGACTTCACTGTTTACAGTTATATGTTCATATTCGCCAAAATGAAAGTTATGTTCTAAAACATAGTTAAAATCACCCTCGACTTTTGTTTTTAAAGAGATTTCAAAATCAAAGCCTTCTGTTTTTGGAGTGTATGTTTTTTGTAGAGAAGTTTCTACTTTTTGTGGAAAAAACAATCCTCCATCACGAGAAAAAGTAACACTTTTTTTATCACTTTTGCAGACAAAAGGCTGATTTGCAAAATCTCCAAATTCATGAAAGTTACAATGACGGAAATTATCTGCACTAAAGTTCGCATCACTTATGTGATCCACAAAAGAGTTCTTCAGATACCAGTCATAAATAATTGCATCACGCAAAGAATCATCTACCTGAGTCATTGCATGGTGAATGGTGTCTATTCCATCCTCTGCTGCGATTGGCGCTTCTTGGGGTTTGTTTTCAAGTAAACGCTGGTGGTAGGCTTCTTTGCGGCGCGTCAAAGTGTTTTGCCAGTTAAAGCACGCTTTTCTGTTGTCAAATTCTACCATTTGTCCGCCATGAGCGGCGTCAAAACGGAAGATGTATTTTGGAGTAACGGCTTTGACTTTTTCATAGCCGTCCAACTCATTTTCATCACTTACAAGCAGGCTCTTTTTCCCATAACGGATATCTTCAGCTTCAATAATGTAACGATACGCATTGTCACGTAAATTCGGCAGATACAATCCGCCAAAAACGCCATGCCAAAGAGAGTCATTTGTTTGTGCTTTATACAGTGCCTTGTCAAAACTTGGTTTTTTCACACTTTCTCTGGCTTTAGAGAGTTCAAGTGTGCGTTTATGAATGCGGTTACTCTCTTCATATTTGACAAGAAAGTTTTTCCAGATGCCGCCTTTAAGAAATTTTACACCCTCGTTTTCGTAACGGTCATGTCCCATTTCCTGCTTGAAGGCTTCAAGTTTAAGCGCATCATTTGCTCTTAAACTCCACTCTCCCATCTCATAATAGGAGACATTCGGAAGGTAAGCAATTCCCCGCGTTTTTTCCTGCTCATAGTAAGTACCGTAATGCATAGTTTCTATGGCTTCATCTGCAATAACCGCCTGCACAAAACGCTCTAACCAGCCCTTTGCATAAACCCATTCATGTGTCCCGGGCCACATACCGAACTTCTCTGCATCATCAAAAATAATAGCAGCAGAATTTTTTTCTCTTGTGTACGATTTTATGGCTTTAATTGCCGTCTCTACATTTAAAAACGGAATAGCATAACGCAGTTTCTTGCTGATAGGAAAAAGTCCAATTTGGGCACCGCCCTCTTCACTCATATAGTAACCGTCTAAAATCTCTTCATCAAAACCGGCACACTGAAAATGATAATCATCCATAACCGTGTATTTGATGCCCGCTTTGTTTAGGTCCGGAATGAGAGAAGACTCCCAAACACGCTCCGTCAGCCAAAGTCCTTTTGGTCTTTGCTTAAACTGTTTTTCAATGGAGTCACTGAGTAAATCTACCTGTGTTACTCTGTCTTGCCCAGGAATAACACTCAAAATAGGTTCATAATAACCCGCAGAAAAAAACTCTATACTTCCTTTTTTTGCCAAAGTACTTATCTGTTTATAAAGTTTTGGATGTTTCTCTTTTATTTGCTCCATAAGCCAGCCGCTGCAATGCACCGAGAAGCGAAACTCAGGGTATTTACTCATCACTTCAAAAAATGGACCATAGCAAACTTCAACACCATGTTCTATTACCCAGTCGAAATTATCGACGGGCTGATGCATATGAATTCCAAAAAGTAGTTTTGTTGTGTTAGTCATCTTTATTTTCCAATCAATTTTATATCTAAATTAACGCAAAATGAGTAAAACCCATCTTTGCTACGCTCGCCGCTTGGGCTACTAAAGCTTGCCTCATTCGAGGCAGAGTGTTTCTTGACACAAAAGCTTTTTTAAACAAACCAATTCTCGGCATAAGTTTCATCCAAATCAATTAAAAGTGCCCCGTAACCTGGCATTGTCTGAATAATATCATTTCCTTTAACTATTTCAAAACGCAAATGTACTGTCGCAAAATCTTTAAAATGCCAAAGCGCAAGAGAGAGTTCTATGCGTTCATCTACAACTAACTGCACGCCTTCCTTGTCGTAACATTCGCTCATTACAAAGGTCAGATGTTCCCCTGTCTCTTCAGTAATAATCTGAATATGAAGATTTGTCATTGCAAGCGCATCCATATCGCCTTCAAACGCAAGATAAATAGCTTTGTCATCATGACCGTAATGAATTTTTTCAATAGGTCCGCGAACTCTGTCCATAGTCGAAAAAAGCTTCGTTTCATCTACGCTTCCGCTTCCCAGCCACTCAAAAAATGAGCTGTTTTTTCCGTCTATAAGCGGAGAAATTGCAAGCTGAGGCTTGAGTAAAAATGAAACCGTACTTTTGTGCGAAATAATCGGCATAAATAAATCTGCCGGAGGATGCATATTCAGCAGATGATAAATAGCAATAAGGTGTTCACGAAAAAGTGCATCAAATTCGAGGCCGAATTCTGTAGAATGGTCATCTCCATACCACCAAAACCAGTCACTGCACTCTGCAGCCAAAAAATGAAACTTCACTTCTTCCGCCTGCTTTTTGGAGATTTCTCCAAAGTGATTGGCTACGTCGCGTTTTGCCTGATAAATAAGTTCCCAGGCACGATTTTTTTCATAATGCCCGGACCAAGTGTCAAAATTTCCGTGTATCCAACTCCCTGGAGAAAGTTTTTCTAAAGTTCCACGATTTTTTAGGCTTGATGCTTCATCCATTGTCACTGTTTTACACCAAGAAGTTTTTGTAAAATCCTCATAAAGTGCCGTAAAAAAATCATAGGCATTATTATCAAAAAACTCCCAGGCATTTTCGCCATCGAGTATGACAAAAACTGTAGCATCCTTGAGCTCTTTTGCAATCGGTTTAATTGACTGCATAAAATGTTCACTTGCATCACGACCGGATTTAAATCTGTAGTTAAAACCGATAAGGTCACTTAAACTATGGTCTCTAAAACCAATGCTCACACCATTAAAATCATAAGGTTTATAGAGATTTGAGCGGGTATCATCTTCTAAAGAACGAAATAAAATTGCTTCATCTGTTGCTATCCATTTTAAGCCATGTTCTTTATAGATTGCTATACTCTCTTCATCAACAGCACCCTCAGCCGGCCAAAAACCTGTCGGTTTTACTCCAAAAGTTTCTTCATATAAAGCTATTGAACGCTCAACCTGCTCTATGGCATCTTCTCTTAGCGAAATAGGGTTATCTGGCAAAGTTGTATGTTCATTTGCAACTTTGGCATTTTGTATATTTAAAAGAAGCGGTAGGATAGGATGATTATATGGTGTTGTAGAGAGTGAAATTACACCCTCATTTTGGAGTTGCGCATAAAAAGGCAAAATCGTTTTTATAAATGCTGTTAAAGTTCCGAGTAAAGCTGTTTTATCTTTTTGGGAATAGCCCTTTTGTTTCTTAAAGAGCTCTTTCACTATTGCATTTTCCTGACGGAGATAATTCCCACACCAGGCAAGCATGAAAACAACTTCAAAATCCATAAGTTCATCATCATTTAATTCTTCTTTATTGTAAAGAGTTCTAAAACAATTCATGGGTTTGACCATAGTCTCATACTGCGTTGATTTACATGTTTTAATCAGACGATTTCTCTGCTCTTCTTCGAGCTTTGAAGGGTGCATTTCCCAAAGCTTTAAAAAATGGTCATTTTTCAAAGGTTCACTGTACAAGTTAAGCTGTTCAATCAAAGGCGCTGTTATGTTAAAACTCGCCTTGAGCCCTTTGTATTTACTCAAAAGCCACGGCATCTCATAATAATCTTTTATGGCATGAAGAAATACCCAAGGCATACTCATCATCCCGTCGCTTCCACGATAATCAGGCTGATGCATATGCCAAAAGAAACAGAGATTGAGTGATACTTTCATTTTAAGCCTTAGACCATTCTTCAATTTTAGCTGTGTACTCTGCTAAAATCGCTTCGCCTTGTTTATCATCTTCTGCTTGGATGTAAAGGTTCAAGTGGTCGTTGTACTGATCAGGAATCATTAAAATCCAGTCATTTTTATCTAACCAGATTTTGACGCCATCAAGAGTAGAGGACTCTTTGCCTTTAGAATCTTCCAAGAACATTCTCATCATCTTGCCTTTAAGCGCTTGAGAACATTTTACCTGCGTATTTGCATAATGAAACTTAGGCAGAGCGTCTATAAGATCTGAAAGTTTTACATCATACGTTAAAAGCATCTCTAAAATTTTCAGTGTTGCATACATAGAATCTCTATGTGTCGCAAATTCTGTAAAAGCAAAGTTCCCCTCACCTGTTGCAACTAAGTCATACTTCTTCATCTGAGAAATGGTAAAGTTGGCGTACTGCCCGCGTTCTATATTAAGAGAATCAAAATAGACAATATCTGCCGCCCATGTCGGCAGGAAAACACTTTTCTTAACACCGGCAGCCTTTGCTTCCATATTTAAAAGTGAAAGAACCACATATAAGGCTGTCTGTTTACCAAGTGTTTTTCCGTCGTTACACATAATATCTAAACGCTGTCCGTAAGGATAAAGAAAAAAGCCGGCATCTAACTTGAGTGCTTTGACAACCGCGCTCATATCATCAGTCGATTGCTTAATAAGCTGGTTGATATTCGCCAAACGATTCTCATCCTGATACGCATTAAACATAATATTGTCAACACCGAGTTCATTTAAAATATCAGGGAAAACCTCAGAAGCCATACCGTGCATCATATCCACACCAATACGACAATCTACACATTTAAATTTATGCGCCTGAATTTGTTCGCGTATTCCCTGCTTGTAGACTTTATACTCTGTCTCATGGTCTGACTCAAAAATCTTTCCTATTTTTGAGTAATCTACCCGTCTAAAATTCTCTTTAAAAAATGCTTTTTCGACTTTTTTGGAAACATCGCTGTTTATGCGCAGAGCTTCATGGTTGTAAAAAGTAATAACCGTGCTCGAAGCATCGTCTATTTTTTGTCTAAAATGCACACCCGCAGAGTACTCTTCATGAGAAGAGAGACTGCAACGCAGTACCGCAGAAGGAATGTCACTGTAGTCGATAACATTAATACCCGCTGAGAGTAAACCGCCCAAAAATGCACGCTTAAGCATACGGGAATTTTTATGGTAATCACGGGAGATAAGTACTGTTGAACCGACCGGAAGCTGTGCCCCAAAAGCCTCTGCAAGTTTTGTTGCCATCTCACAAGAGAGCTCAACATTTGAGTGCCCGACGACCATACCGTTTTCAAAAATAGAGTTTTTGTACTTGCTTCCAAGAATAAGGCTGTTACTGATAATGGCCGCATCTTCGACAGCTTTATTCGCCCAGATAGTTACGTCTTTTTCAACTGTAACCAACTGCCCGATTTCACACCCTTCTGCTAAAATAAGACCAGCTTTAACTGTCAAGTTTTTACCGATGACATTGTCGTTACAAATAACGCAGCCATCAAGCATTGCGTTTCGCTCAATAGTCACATTTTCCCAGACAACCGTATTACGGATTTTACAGTCAGCGCCTATAAAAACATTATCTCCCAACACAACATTGTTGAGTTTTACACCCTTATGAAGTTTGACATTTTTACCTAAAATAACCGTTCCGATAATTTCTACACTTTTATCTAACTCGCAAGGAGTCTCACTATACAAAACGCCATCAGGAAACTGGATTTTTTCTCCATTTCCAGAGATTTTGAGTTTTACTTTTCCTGTGAGGATATCATCATACACATCTCTGTAACTCTCAGGATTTCCAACATCTCGCCAGTAGCCCTCAGCGTGTCCAGCCATTAGCTCTATTCCTTCACGCATCAAACTCGGGAAAAGATCCTTTCCGAAGTCATAGTTCTCGTTTTTTGGAATATAATTGAGAATCTCCGGCTCTATTATGTAGATGCCCGTGTTAATTGTGTCACTAAACACTTCACCCCAACTCGGCTTTTCTAAAAACTTTTCAATTCTTCCATTTTCATTTGCAATAACCACACCAAATTCCAAAGGATTATCTACGGAAGTTAAAGTAATAGTGAGTTTTGATTTTTTCTCTCTGTGGTAGTCAAAAATCTTTTGGAAATCAAAGTCGGTTACAAGGTCTCCGCTGATAATAATAAAATTATCATCACCAATTAAATCCTGAGCCAATTTTACCGCCCCCGCAGTACCATAATCATCATCGGGAACAACATAGGTAATCTTAATACCAAAATCACTTCCATCCCCAAAATAATTTTTAATGATGTCAGGCTTAAAATAAAGAAGAACTATAAACTCAGTAATTCCCAAATCTTTAAGATTCATCATAGTGTGTTCCATCATCGGTTTATTGATAATTGGTAACATCGGCTTTGGACGAGAATTTGTCAGTGGCTGAATTCTCGTTCCAAACCCACCTGCCATTACAACTGCTTTCATATACTCTCCTATAATTTGTTCTTACATTAGATTAGCAAGTTAATGCTTTAAAATTTATGATTTAGAGTTTTAATAAAGAGTTTTCACTCAAATATGGAGAGGCTACTTTTGAACAGCTTTCATCTGTCATCCATTCGCATCCGTTAATTTTATAACCAAACTCAAAACTATCCCCACTCTTAAATATTTTTGTAAGGTAATAGTCACCGCCTTTTTTCTGCTTCATAGGCTCATCTTCCCAAGAATTCCATTCTCCGCAGATACTAACACGCTCTACTTCTCCCGCCACAGGCAAAGTGAAAGTAACCCAAACTTTTTGACCATTTGTTTTTGTTGCGACCATAACTTACTCCTTAAATATTTTGCAATAGTTTAGCGTTTTATGGGTACAAATTGATAACATCATTGACTGTAATTTAATCAAAAACATTTTTTTGTACAATACAAAAAAAATTGCTCATAAAATAGACATCCTTTCAAGAGAATGTTTTGTCAAATGGGGTACAATTCCATAAATATAAAGGTAGATTAATGATATTACACGACTATGAGTTCGATTCGAAATATAAGACAGCTGTGGCATACTTTTCAATGGAGTTTGGAATTCATCAGGCTTTGAAAATATACTCGGGTGGATTGGGCTTTCTCTCAGGTTCGCATATGCGCAGTGCTTATGATTTAAAGCAAAATATTGTGGGTGTCGGCATTTTATGGAGTTATGGTTATTACGATCAGGTACGTCGCGAAGACCGCTCTCTTGGGGCAGAGTTCATCCGCAAACATTACTATTTTCTTGAAGATCTTGGCATACAGACAAGTGTCAATATTCGTGGCAAAGATGTACAGATAAAAGTACTCTATTTACCGGGAAACATTTTTGGTTCAGCTCCGCTTCTTTTACTTTCAACCGATATCCCTGAAAATGATTTTCTCTCCCGAACTATTACACATAAATTATATGATGCAAATGAAGAGACACGAATATCTCAAGAGATTGTGCTAGGAATCGGCGGAATACGAGTACTTGAAGCACTCAAACAAAAAATAGATATTTACCATATGAATGAAGGGCATGCTCTACCTTTAGTCTATGAACTTTACAATAAACTCCAAAATTTGGAAGAAGTAAAAAAACATGTTGTTTTTACAACACATACTCCCGAAGCCGCAGGGAATGAAGAGCATAATATTAATCTCTTACATCAATTCGGTTTTTTCAACGGCATGGATTTAAATACTGTTCGCAATATAACCCTAATAAATGATGACACATTTAATCTTACCGTCGGTGCACTGCGTGC
>VMSZ01000064.1 GCA_013791885.1 Sulfurimonas sp.
ATGCCATAAATATAGAATAAAAGGATTCTTTAACTGGATTTCTAGATTTTGGATTAACTATATTTTTTATTGTTGTATTTTCATCTTCAAATACACTTTCAATAATAGAAAAAGTAACTTTTATCTCATGTATCAAACGTTCAATGCCATATTGGTTTAATTGCTGATTTAGTTTTGCATGTTCATCAGTACTTGAATCATAAATTTTGTTAAATAAATCCCTGCTTTTTGCTAAAGGCTCATCATTTAAAATACTTGCTACGATGTCAAGAATCATTTCTTCATCTTCACTATCTCTGAGTTGCTTTTTCCAAATTACGCCATGCTTACACCAAAAAATTTCATCTGCTATTAAACCATAACCAATTTTTTCGCGGCTTGAATCAATACTTATTTCTGGCATTTCTGATAAATTTAATAAATCTTTAGAACTATCACCTCTTATCTCAGAAGAAATTTTTCTTATCGTATCAGCCAAATTATCTACCATACCTGCCTGTCTCTTTTCTTGAGGACTTAATTGTTTACCACCAGAGTTAATTCTTCCAAATATATCTGTGATTTCAGCTTCCTTTGCAGTAGGATATATAGTAATTGCTAATTGATAATCTAGAAAATTTGCACATAGTTTAGGTGTTAATAATAATTCTTTTTCTGTAATAGGCTCAAATAACCCTTCCTCAGATGATTGTTTTGCTCTTGATGATTGTTCAATATCAAAATACTTTCCATTTATTGAAAATCTATTTTCAATAAATGACATAATCGCATTTAACCTTTGTAGACCATCAATAATTTCCAATCTTCCATCTTCAGTTTGTGCTAATAAAATTAATGGAATTGGTAAATTATTTAAAATACTATCAATTAAAAATTCTTTTTCGTCTACTGTCCAAACTAGCTTTCTTTGATATTTTCTATTTACTAAAAATTTACCTTCAGAATAATTTCGATAAGCTTCTTGTAAACTCATACCTCTTGGTGTAATACTCATAATATTCCTTGTATATTTTTTTAATCACATAACTATTTATTCAACGAACATTATATATAAAATGACCCGATAATTCACAATTAATTGACACAAAAAATGTTAGTTTAGATGAGAAAATTATTGCAAAGTGGAATATCTTGACTCTTTTTTTTGCAAAATCCATTAAAATCTTTAAAATATCGATGTGTATTTAAAAATGTTTTTGGCTTTATTCAGCCAATATGCTCCACCAAATCCCCATGAACAAGACCATTACTACTTGCAATAATGTGCTCATCCAAGTGGTACTCTTCCCCTTTTTCGTTGGAGATTTTTCCGCCTGCTTCTTGGACTATGAGCATTCCTGCGGCTACGTCCCAGGGTTTGAGGTTGCATTCGTAGTAGGCTTCGAACTTACCGCATGCAACGTAGCAGAGGTCAATGGCCGCGGAGCCGCCTCGTCTGATGTCACGGGTGATTGGGAGGAGTTTTGCCATGGTTCGCAGTACCCATTCGTAGTCTTTGCCTTTTTCTACTTTTGTGTAAGGAAATCCTGTGGCAATTAGAGACTGTTGAAAATCTGTTTGTTTGGAAACGCTGATTTTTTGTCCGTTTAAAAACGCGCCCTTGCCGCGTTCTGCGGTGAAACACTCATTTAAAACTGGGTTATAAACCACGCCTGCAAGCGGTTTTCCATCTTCCCACATTCCAACAGAGATTGCACAAAACGGCAGTCCGTGAACGAAGTTGGTCGTACCGTCTATGGGGTCGACGTAGATTGCTTTTTTGGGATGAATCATCTCTTTTGTGCTCTCTTCGCCGACAACTGTAAAGTCGGGGAAGGCTTTTTGCAGAGTTGCGGTGAGACGTTTTTCTATGGCCACGTCATACTCGGTGACAAGGTCAACCGTGCCTTTGTACTTGACATTTTTTTGTGCGTGGTAGCCCTCTAAAAAGAGTTCACGACAATCTTTAACGATGCTTATTAGTTGTGTTGTTATCATAAACGCCATTGTAACATCTTGTATTAAATTCTAATTCAAACTAGGCTCGTATTTTGTTAAACGCTTCACTCTCTTTGAGGTTTTCAAAGAGCTCTTCGCCATCAATTTCATCTCTTAAATGGGGAGATTTTTCTAGGGCTGTTACTAAATCTTCAATTGCTTCATTCTTGTTGCCAAGGACTGCGTTTGCACATGAACGTTGCCAATAAGCGTAGCCGTATTCCGGGTCAATCTCTATGGCTTTGTTACTGAGGTTCAACGCCCATTCATACTCGTCCATGTCAAGAACTGCGTCTGCTTTGTAGGCATACACTTCCGCATCATTGGAGTTTACTTTTAAAATCTCGTCGTACAAATCTATTCTTGACTGCGGGTTTGTCTCCAAGTTTGAGCGCATCCACAAAGAGTGAATGTACTGAGTGTTGTAGATTTTATTTTGATTGTCGAGTATTTTTTTAGATTGCTGTGTGAGGGTCTCTTGAAGCGTTTGCAGCTGTAAGTTATATTTTTGTGTAATTGTATCGAGTCTGGTTTCAACTATCTCTTCTGTTTTTCGTCTTATGTCACGAAGCGAATTCCATCCGGCAAAAATGAGTATGGATGTTGCCGCGGCTATGAGGTAAAAAACATTGCCGATTGTGTCGGTCATGTACCTTGCCGCTCTATCTGTTTGTTCCACTTCAGCTCTTGAGATTCGCCAATTCAAGTTTAAAGTGCAACACATAAAATTTTAAAAGAATGGATTGAAGAGAGAGGTTAGCTGCGATAAAATAAGATTCCAATCCGCCA
>VMSZ01000052.1 GCA_013791885.1 Sulfurimonas sp.
GATATATTTACAGAATCGGGAAGATTTATTGTGGCAAGCCATGCAGTTTTAATCACTCCTGTTCTTGAGCTTTTTACTCAAGATTATCATGAAAAACTTTTAAACTTCAAAGCAGTTAATCCTCCTCTTGTTGAAGAGCTTATAGAACTTAATATGCTACTTAACAACCAAAACTGCACGGAGTTTTTACATGATGCTCTTGACCACATGGAATCTCTTTTGACTCTTTTTGATTTAGGATATATTGATCTTCAAGATCGCTCAAATGCAGAAATTCTTGTGCATAACATTATCAAAAAAGCACTTTATTTGACATCTTCAAACCCTACAAATGAGCTTGCACAGCTTCAAGTAAAATTGCAGGAAAGATATCTTATTAACGCGTCAATATTTCAAAGTTTGCCGGATTATTGGGGTTTAAATCAGCATTTTCCAGTTATGCCGCTACACCATCTAAACGCAACGCCGATACGTGCTGCATCAATTTGGGATATTACCTGCGATAGTGATGGGGAAATCGGTTTCAAACCTGATAAACCACTCTATCTGCACGATATTAATCTCGATGAAGAAGATTACTTTTTGGGCTTTTTCAATGTTGGAGCTTATCAAGAGACCTTAGGAATGAGTCACAATCTTTTTACCCACCCGGGAGAATACACCGTATATATTAATGATATTTCTTATGAAGTTACAAAAGAAGTGAAATCAAAAAGTATCTTAAGTATCTTGGGTTCAATAGGCTATAATCAGGACGAAATTTTAAATAAACTTAAGGGTGATTTACTCAAAAGTGAATTTATCACAGAACAAGAAAAAGATGATACACTTGCGAAACTAGAGATGTTCGTAGAACAAAATGGGTATCTACGCACAACCAACTAAGATACGATTACAGGATAAACCCTTGGGACTATTTTCTGACATAAAAGAAGACTTCGAAAACGCTTATAAAAATGACCCCGCACTTAATTCCAGAGTAGATTTTTTATTTAACTACCCTGGTGTTTGGGCAATTGCCTGGTATAGAATAGCTCATAAACTCCATACAAACAACTTCAAAAGATTTGCCAGAATTATTATGGGTATTAACCAGATTATTACAAATATAGACATTCATCCAGCGGCTCAAATTGGACGAAGAGTTTTCATAGACCATGGTGTCGGTGTGGTTATCGGTGAAACTACCATTATTGAAGAAGATGTTCTCATTTATCAAGGCGTGACTTTAGGCGGGGTTTCCTTAACCCAAGGCAAACGCCACCCCACAATCAAAAAAGGTGCGGTTATAGGTGCGGGAGCAAAAGTTCTTGGCAACATCGTAATTGGTGAATATGCAAAAATAGGTGCGAATTCTGTTGTTGTAAAAGCTGTTCCGGATTGCTCAACGGCTATCGGTATTCCGGCACATGTTATAGAAAAAGGAAGATGTAAAGATCCTTTTATGCATAATATGTTACCGGACATAAATAAAGAGATGTTTGAATATTTACTCAAAAGGGTAGCAATTTTGGAGCATATTCTAGTTGAAGACAACAAAGGTGTTTTAGAACAAGACCTTGAACTGGAACAAATTTACGAATCTTTTATAAAAGCTATGAAAAATTAAAAAATAACATTTCACTTAACTTGTATATATTATTATTTTAGTATAATTCCCTAAATTATTTTCACCTAAAGGGTATTTATGCTAACTGATCGCATTAACACACTATCTGAGTCTATTACTATCGCAATCTCAACTCTCGCGCAGGAATTAAAGGCTGAAGGAAAAGACATATTGAGCTTTTCTGCCGGTGAACCTGACTTTGACACTCCTCAAGTTATCAAAGATGCAGCTATTGAAGCTATAAACGCAGGTTTTACCAAATACACTGCGGTTGATGGGATTCCGGCTCTCAAAACAGCTATTGCGAACAAGCTTAAAAGAGATAACAATCTCACATATGCTCCAAACCAAATCATTGCGAACAATGGAGCAAAACACTCACTTTTTAATCTTTTTGCTGCAACTATCCAAAAAGGTGATGAAGTCATTATCCCTGCTCCTTACTGGGTTACTTATCCTGAATTAGTACTTTACTGCGGCGGAACGGTTGTTGAAATACACACAAATGATGCAAGTGCATTCAAAATCACTCCGCAACAATTAAAAGATGCATTAACTCCAAAAACAAAGATGCTCGTTTTAACATCTCCATCAAACCCGACAGGTTCAGTGTACTCAAAAGCTGAGTTAACAGAGTTAGGAAAAGTTTTAGAAGGTACGGATGTAATTGTAGCAAGTGATGAAATGTATGAAAAACTTTTGTACGAGGGAGAATTTACTTCTGCCGCTGCTGTAAGCGAAGATATGTACAAACGCACTGTTACAATTAACGGTTTAAGCAAATCGGTTGCAATGACAGGTTGGAGATTTGGGTATATGGCTGCTCACAATACGGAGCTTATCCAAGCTACGAAAAAACTTCAAAGTCAAAGCACATCAAACATCAACTCAATTACTCAAAAAGCTGCAATAGTCGGTTTAAACGGTGCGGCAGATGCAGATATAGAAGCAATGAGAATCGCTTTTAAAGCACGCCGTGATGAAGCTGTAGAGCTTATCAACGCAATTGACGGTCTTAGTGTTTACAAACCAGACGGAGCTTTTTATCTTTTTGTAAACATAAAAGAAGTAAGCAACGACTCTATGGAATTCTGTAAAGAACTTTTATCTAAAAAAGGTGTTGCCGTTGTTCCTGGTGTCGGTTTTGGAAGTGAAGGTTATTTTAGATTTAGTTTTGCGACTGATATTGAGAGCATCCGTGCAGGTATAAAAAGAATAGAAGAGTTCGTAAAAGAACTTAAAAACTAACTTTACGTACTCTTTTAAAAGAGGAAGAAAAGTCTGTTTTTCTCCCCTATCCGACGGATAGAAGTAGCTTTAGGGGGTTGTAGGGACATCTGTCCCTGCGCCATGCAAGGGGACTTGTTCACTTGCATGAATAAAAAAAACAGGTTTTAAAACCTACTTTAAAGCTTGAAGAGCTTTAATAACTTCTTCTAGATTATCTAGAGGAATATGTACTTTCCACTCCGGTTCATTTGCATTTCCTGCTAAAGAGATTCCAATACTCGCTACTGTAGCACTTCCTGCTCCATACGGCTCATCTATTTTCGTTACCGAGATAACCCCTTTTTTTGTTCCACTTAATGCGATTGTTGTTGACATTTTAAATCCTTATATAATTTTATTTTATCAGTCTAGCAAGTTTACCCTGAATCTTGAGCCAAGTTTTATGATCCATAAATGGAAAACCTGCAAATGTTTTACCGCTCTCTTTTACATTTTTAGTAACACCTGTACGCGCTGCAAATGTATTAAAAGGTGCAATCTCTAAATGTCCTGAAACACCGGACTGGGCACCAAAGACATTATTTCTAGCTATCTTTGTTGAACCTGCAAATCCGCTTTGTGCAGCTGCAACAACATATTCTCCAATTTCACAGTTATGTCCAACCTGAATAAGATTGTCTAAACGCACACCTTTTTTAATAGTCGTGCTTCCAAAAACTGCTCTGTCAATAGAAGTATTACTACCAATTTCAACATCATCTTCGACGACAACATTTCCATTCTGATAGATTTTTTTATGCTCACCGAGCCTGTTTGAAGCAAAACCGAAACCATCACTTCCTATCACTGTTCCTGCATGAATAATACAATCACTCCCGATTTTACAATCTCTATAAATAGTTACGTTTGGATATATGATTGTATTATCACCTATAACAGCATTCGAGCCAACATAAACATTCGCCAAGATAGTACAGTTTTTTCCAACGACAGAACCATTTGCAAGTTCTGCTTTTGGAGAAATCTTAGTGCCGGTACCTATTTGTGCAGGAGCTGCGTTTTCATCTTCTATAGCCGGTGCAAAGTATTTTGAGAGTATGGCCATAGACCAGTAAGGGTGTTCTACTACAAGCGCTACACATCCGCTTGGCAGATGCTCTACCAAAGCTGCGTTTATAATAACTGCTGCAGCTTTAGTGTCTTGAATATCTTTAACATATTTCGAGTTTGAGATAAAAGAGACTTCAGAGCTTGAAGCATCTTTGAGGGTATTCATACCGGTAATTTCAACATCACTTGCACCAAACTCACATCCAAGAATGGAAGCTATCTCTTGAAGTTTCATTTTTTATCTCTCTAGAGCGACAGCACCACTTCTTACTATCTCTTTTGGGTTGTATCTTTTAATAGCTTCAAGGTAGTGATCTACTCTTTTTGGCTCATCTGCTACCATCGTTATGATTACATCATTGCCGACATTGACAATTTTTCCATTGTAAGCTTCACAAATTGCATTTATATCGCTTACATTTTCAGTGATTGGGAATTTAACCAAGGCCATCTCTTTTTCAACCAAGTCTGCATGCTCATATACTTTTAAAACAGGTATAAGCTTATGCAATTGCTTTGTAATCTGCTCAATCACTCTCACAGAACCGGATGTAACAATAGTAAGTCTTGAATACTTACTGTCTGGAATTGGTGCAACTGTTAAAGATGTAATGTTGTAACCGCGCCCAGAAAAAAGGTTTGTAATACGGGACAAAACGCTCGCCTCATTGACAACAATAACTGAAACTACTCTTCTTTCACTATTTTCAGCTATCATTTTGTCTCCTTTTTCTCTAATAACATCATGTTAAATAAGCTTCCGCCTGATGGAACCATCGGCATAACGTTTTCAAATCTTGCTACGATTACCTCAATAAACGCAACAACATTTTTTTCAACAGCATCTTTAAGCGCTGCGTCAAACTCTTCTTTAGTATGAACTCTGTACCCTATTCCGCCAAAAGCTTCTGAGAGTTTTACAAAGTCAGGCTGCGCAGATAAATCTGTTTCACTATGACGTTTATCATAGAAAAGTGTTTGCCACTGGCGAACCATTCCCAAGAAGTTGTTGTTCAAAATAATATTAATTACCGGAAGCTTTTGCTCTACTGCCGTCATTAATTCTTGACAATTCATAAGAATTGAGCCGTCTCCTGTAAAGTTGATACTTGTTTTATCCGGACATGCTGCTTTAACGCCGATAGCCGCAGGAAAACCAAAGCCCATTGTTCCAAGACCACCAGAGCTTATCCATTGACGGGGACGTGAGAACGGATAGAACTGTGCAGCCCACATTTGGTGCTGACCAACATCTGTAGAGATGTTTGCACTGTCACCAAGAAGTTCTCCAACACGTTTTACAACCCATTGCGGCTTTAATCTCTCTTCATCTTCATGAAAAGTTAAAGGATGCAGCTCATCAAAATTATTGATAGTATCTCTCCAAGACTCGTATTTATCCGGGTCAATCTGAGATGTAAGCTCAAGCATCTGAATAACAACATTTTTAACATCGCCAACTATCGGATAGTCTGCGTTTACAAGCTTAGAAATACTCGCCGGGTCAATATCTACGTGAATAACATCTGCGTTTTTAGCAAACTCTGAGAGCTTTCCTGTTACACGGTCATCAAATCTCGCACCAAGAGCTATAACCAAATCTGTTTCACTCATTGCCATATTTGCCGCATAAGAGCCATGCATACCGAGCATTGAGATAAGAAGTGCATCATCATGCGCTAAAACGCCGCGAGCCATAAAAGTCTCAACAGCAGGAATTTGAGTGGCATGAACTAAGTCACGTACTTCGTATGCTGCGTTTGAATTTACAATACCGCCACCAAGATAAAAAAGTGGGCGCTTTGCGTTTGCAATAGCTTCCATAGCTTTTTTAATTTGACGAGGGTTCCCTCTTGTATGCGGTTTATATGTCTCTAAATCAAGCTCAATATCGTAATTAAATTCTGCAATCTGAGCAGTGACATCTTTAGGAATATCGACATGCACCGGACCTGGACGGCCAGAGTTTGCAATATAAAACGCTTCTTTAAGTATACGAGGCAAATCTGCAGCATCGGTTACAAGATAGTTGTGTTTTGTACATGGACGGCTGATTCCGACAGCATCAATCTCTTGAAAACCATCTGTTCCGATAAGGCTCATAGGAACCTGACCGCTGATAACAACCAAAGGAATCGAATCCATGTAGGCATCAGCCAAACCAGTAACTGCGTTTGTAAAACCCGGTCCACTCGTAATCATGGCGACGCCGACTTTTCCGCTTGCTTTTGCATAACCCTCAGCAGCATGGATAGATGCTTGTTCATGACGATTCAAAATATGTTTAAATCCGTCTTGCTTGTATATTTCATCATATACATTCATTATTGCCCCGCCAGGGTAGCCAAAAACTGTGTCTACACCTTCTGCAATAAAAGCTTCAATGACCATCTGTGCACCACTAATTTGCATGAAAAGTCTCCTCAATATAAATGTTAAATTTAAAAATTTGCTGATTATATAAAAAAGGAGCTATATTTGAGGTTAAAAGGTGAGATAAATTATTATTCTAATATTGATTTAACTATCATAGAAGGCCGCCACATCGCAAGAGAACCTTTGGTTTGTAACTCAAGGGTGAGTTTTGAATCAGGATAGTACTCTTTAAATACATTAAAGATATTCTCAATCTGATCTTGAAGCCCAAAATTGAGAATATAATTTTTGATTCCGTTTTCAATTTGCGCTTTCTCTTTTTTCATTTTAATTGCATTTTCGAGTTGAACCATATAACACCATCCAAATAGTGTTCCAAAAGACATATGTTTTGAACTTACCTTCATATAAGGGTTAATGACAGATATAATCCCGTCCACATCACCTTTTGCTGCGAATTCACTTGCTTTTGATAAATCTGAATTCCACGCCATTTGAAGTTTTTGTCCATCTGGCGTTTCTTGCAAGTCCTCATTCTTGTCCAAAAGATTATACGCAAGAATAATATCCTCTTCTTTTATTGCGTTAAAAAACTTTTGTTTGGCTTCTATATTTAAAATGAGTTCTTTTACTTCCTGGGCAAAATCGCTAAAATCACTTAATACCCTTAACAATTTTATAGCTGAATGCGTATCTCCATTTTGAATAAATTCTTGAGATTTAATATAGAGTGTATCTGCATATCGCATTAAAGTCTCATACTCCTCAAACTCCATTAAAAAAGGATTTAATTTAATGAGTTCAAAGGCTACTTTGAAATCTTTTTGACCCAAGGCAACGCGAAAACGCTTATATACTTCACTTTGCGTTAAGAGTTCTTGTATAAGCCTTGTTTTCTCACTGATGCCTCTGTATGGCGCTAAAATTTCTCTTGCCTTGTCAGCACCTTTTGGGTCTAAAGTGTATTGCTGCGCCAAAGCAAAAGCTTTTTTCCATCTGGACTCAAGAATCTTATAAATTTTTGAATCTTTGTACATAGGGTGTGCGTTAGCAAGACTGTATGCGAGTGTATATTTTTCCTGTTTTGCAAAGAGTAAAAATTTATCAAAATCGGCATATTCAAGAAGTACTTTTTGTATAATATTTTTTTTTGCAGGGATGTCTTTAAAATTATTAAACAGCTTTATTGCCGTTTTTTTATCACTCTTTTCCAGATAAAGTTTTGCCTGAGCAAGTGTTTTTTCCCACAAATTTGATACCAATTCGTATATTTGTGTATAAACTAAAAATGGATTTACCTCAGATTGTTTTTGAATTTCATCATACTTTTTTTGGCTTAAAAGCTCTCGCAGGTACTCTTCGCCTTCATATATATTGTAAAACAATAACTCACCGTTTGCAGTACCTAGAATAAGTTCATTATTCTGAGGACGAAATTCCATAGCAGTAATTGCGGAACTTAATTTAACAAAATTTCGTGAGATAAGCTCATATGTTTTCAAATCATATGCAAGAACATAACCGAGCAACGTGCCCAAAAACAAAAAATTATTGTCTTCACTGAGAGTAATTTGTGTCACATCGTCATGCACCCCTTGCAGCTTTGCCAATATTTTTCCGCTTAATGCATTCCAGACGAATACAACAGAGTTTTTATCAACACTTATCAATCTGTTGTTTGCGATAAACTTTAGCTTCATTACAGGGGAGTCGTGAAGTTTTAATTTATTTTTTGGCGTCATTGTCGCTATATTAAAGAGAGAAATATTTTTGTCATAACTTGCTGTGGCAACCCAATTGCCGTTTGAACTAAAAGCTATATCATTAATGGTATCAACATGAATTGGCAGTGTAAACGCAAGTTTACCGCTATGTATATCTATGGCAAAAGTTTTCCCGTCGTCTCCGCAGGAGAACATATATCTATTCTTTGGATCAATCCCAACACAAGAGACTTCTCCATGATGTCTGTCCATTTTAGCAATGGTTTTTTTTGTACTTGTATTGTAAAGTTTGGAATCATGACAATCACTGCTTATGGCAGCAAAATACTCACCGTCACTGCTAAACGCAACAACATCTGTTTTATATCTAAGATGTGTTATATTTGCTTTAAACCCGCCAATCACGTCTAAGTTCTCTAGGTTATAATATTTACAAGTAGTATATTCATCAACAACCAAAAGACTTCCGTCATCAAGAATTTTGGTGAGTATAATGGCATCATTAAGTTTTATTTTTTTGATTGGGGTCATCTATTAGTCTCTTAAATATCCCTCTTTTTTTAGCACACTTTTTATCTGTTCCTGGTGTTCTTCACCTTTTGTTTCCATATGCACCGTTACGTTCGCATCGCCGTAATCCAGAGAGACAGAAGTTCTGTCGTAAGAAATATGCACAATATTTGCAGTCAGCTCTTTAAGTATCTCAGTAAATCGCATAAGTGAACCCGGCTTGTCAATGAGTGTGACGGTAATGTTCATTTTTCTTCCGGACTTTAAGAGACCTTTTTCAATAATTACTGACAACAAGGTAACATCCATGTTTCCGCCGCTTAGAACAACAGCCACTTTTTTGCCCTTAAGATGGTCAAGTTTATGGTGTAAAAGTGCCGCAACACCGACTGCTCCGGCACCTTCAACCACTAGTTTTTGTTTTTCAAGCAGAAATAAAATCCCGCTTGCTATCTCTGAATCATCCACACTTAGAAATTTATCTACGGTTTTTAGCATGTAGCCCAGGGTAATTTCTGATGTATCACGAACCGCAATTCCATCAGCTATTGTTCTTACGCTCATACTGTCAACTGCACGGCCCAAATCATAAGAATTTTTGAGTGCCGGAGCACCAGCCGCGCTTACAGCTATAACTTCTATATTTGGATTAATTGCTTTAAACGCAGTAGCCATTCCAGAAATAAGCCCACCGCCGCCTGCGGGAATAATGACAGCATCAAGATCTGGGCATTTATCTAAAATTTCAAGAGCTACAGTTCCCTGCCCGGCCATAACCTCGTCGTCTTCAAAAGGATGTACAAAAGTTAAAGAATTTTCTTCTCCGTATTTTTTCGCATAAGCATATGCCTCATCGTAGTTTGCACCTGCAAGAATAACTTCTGCCCCAAAATATTTCACACCGTTTATTTTTGTAAGAGGTGTAGATTCGGGCATAATGATAACGGCTTTGATACCGAATTTAGATGCAGACATAGCCACGCCCTGAGCATGATTACCTGCACTCGCAGCCACAACACCACATGCACGCTGTGCGTCGCTGAGTGTTGCTATTTTGTTATATGCTCCACGGATTTTAAACGCGCCTGTCGCCTGAAGGTTCTCTTTTTTGAGATAGACTTCACACTCAGCCAACTCACTCAAATATGGTGCATAGGAAAAAGGCGTATCTACAATGACATCTTTTATTCGTTCTTTGGCTTCATAAATCTTCTGTAAATCTAACAATAAGTGACCTTTTATTTATAGTGAGCGATGCTCTACCATGCTGCACATGTTTTGAACAACTTTCATGCCAGCGTCTTTGGCTTTGTGCGCTGCTTCATTGTTTACAATCCCTTTTTGGGCCCAGAATACTTTCACTCCACCCTTGGCTATACATGCATCGGCAATTGCATCAAGTGCATTTGGTTTTCTAAAAATATTCACCATATCAACAGGGAATGGTATTTCTGCAAGTGAGTTATAAACTTTTTCACCCAAAATTGTTTCCTCTTTCGGATAAACAGGAACAATTTTATACCCTGCTTCTTGCAAATATTTTGCAACTCTGTGAGAATCTTTTGTCTCATCCGGAGAGAGTCCTAAAACAGCAATAGTTTTAATACTCTCAAAAATTTCTTTAATTTCTTGTTTATTTGAGTTAATTGAAGGAAATTCACATTCCATGACAAGCCCTTATTATATTAAGTTTTAAGGGATTATATCAAAATCCTTTCTATTATTCCAGCCCGAGGAGTTTCTTGTTCATATCTTCCACACACAGAGGTTTAGAATAAAAATATCCCTGTATTTTTGAGCAGGAGTTTTGAAGCAAAAAATCTTTTTGTGCTGCGTTTTCAACACCCTCGGCGATAAGGTCAAGTTTTAAGTTTTTTGCAAGATCGATAATCGTTCTTGTAATGGCAGCATCGTCCTCGTCTAAAGGAAGACCGTCAACAAAGGATTTGTCAATTTTAAGTTTACTTACTGGCAATTTTTTCAAGTAAGCTAAGGAGGAGTAACCTGTTCCAAAATCATCTATGGCTATTGAAATTCCCAGCTGGCTGATTTGGTGAAGTTTATTTATCGATTTTTGAGGATTTTTCATGATGTGACCCTCTGTAATTTCAAGTTCTAACCATGTAGAATCAAATTCCATCTCTCGCAAAAGAGTTTGGATTCCCTCTACAAAAGTGTCACATTCAAGCATAACCGTAGAAAGGTTTAAAGACAATTTACCATTATAAAGGCCTTCTTTACGCCACTCAAAAACTTGTTTTATGGCGCGCTTCATAACATACTTGTCAATTTCAATAATAAAACCCGTCTCCTCGGCAAGCGGTATAAAGTCAATAGGAGAAATAAGGCCATTTTGAGGATGATTCCATCGTACGAGAGCTTCCATCCCTATTATAGCGCCAGTTGAAGCTTCTACCTGAGGCTGATAATAGACAAGAAATTCTTCATTTTCAATCGCTTTTCTCAAATCCGCCTCTATTTTTATTCTTCGCATTGCTTTTTGCGTCATCTCTTGTGTGTAATACTGGTAGGTATTTCTGCCGCTTTCTTTAGATTTATACATCGCGGCATCTGCGTTTTTAAGTAAATCTTCAACGCTCTCCCCATCATTAGGATAAATACTTATGCCGACACTTAGCGTTACATAAAACTGTTGAGAAGCTATTTCCATAACTTCCTGCGTTACGTGCAAGAGGTTTTCAACAATATCAACAACAGTTTCATCATCTATAATATCATTCAATATAAGAGTAAACTCATCACCGCCAAGGCGGGCCAAAGTGTCACTATCACGTATTTTTGCGAGTAAACGCTTTGCTATTATTTTAAGAACTTCATCACCTGCGTCATGTCCCAGAGAGTCGTTTATCTGCTTAAAATTATCTAAATCTATAAACAAAAGTGCGAGTTTTGTCTGGTTGCGTTTATTCTGTTTTATAGACTGAAAAAGTCTGTCCAAAAAGAGTGTACGGTTTGGCAATCCCGTGAGTTGGTCATGATGTGCCTGATAATCAAGCATCTCTTGTATTTCATAGCGTTTTTTAATTTCAAGAGAGAGACTGATATTATTTGCCAAACTCAAACAAAATTTCTGCTCATCAACATCCCATTGCCTCACACCCTTAGTGTCTTCGTGGCAGACAATACCTATGAGCTGGTTATCTTGAAGAAGAGGAATTTCGAGCATTGCGCAAATTCCAAGCGGCTCAAGATAAGAGTGTTTAAACTCCATGGTTCGCGCATCATTAAGTGCGTCTTCTATGGCAACAATAGTATTTGAACTCACCGCATCAAAGTAGTTAGGATACAAACTTTTTTCTAAACTCATACCGCTTGTATGGGTGTCGTCTTTAAGAGAATAGAGGTCTTGACAAACGAGTGTTTCTTTTTGTGTGTCGAAAATCCAGACGCTCACTCTTTCAATATCCAAAGTTTGGGCCGAGAGCTTTGTAGCTTCTTTGAGCGAAGATTCATTGTGCTTTAAATCTACGCTCGACCAATATTCAAGTGCTTTTTTGTAACGCTCATTTTTTTGCACTCTTTTTTTTCTTCTTCTAACTGCTTTTCTACGCTGCACTTGTTTGAAATATTTTGTGCGACTTGGTAAAGAACAGTTGAAAGTTCCTGTAAATCAATGGGTTTTATGATGTAATAATTTACACCAAGCTTAATGGCCTCGAGCAAAAAATCTTTTTCATGATGTGCACTGATAAAAATTACACTTTGCTGTGCACACAAAGCTCTAATCTGCTTAACCATATCAATACCCGATAAACGCGGCATATTGATATCTGTAATAACTATGTCGAAAGGTTTACTCTTAAGAGATTCTTCATAGAGCAAAAGTCCCTCTTCACCGTTCTTGGCCAAAATCACTTCATGAAAATAATTTTGCAAAAGTGAAGCAGTAGAATCTCTTACGTCCGCCTCATCTTCAACATACAAAAGAGATAAATTTTTTGTGTATTTATATACATCTTCAAACTTCATTTGTGTTTTCCTCTTGCGGTAAAAACTCTATAGTAAAACATGCGCCAAACTCACTATTGACTACACTCAATTCTCCATGACAATGCTCATGAATAATAATTTTAGACATATATAGACCAAGCCCTGTTCCATTTTTGTCTTTTGTAGAAAAATAGGGATTAAATATTTTCTCGATTATACTTTCATTTATTCCACCGGCGTTATCTTCAATACTTATAGACTGATTACCGACTCTATTTTTTTTGATAGTAATATAGAGACGCGGTTTTTGGATTTGGTTTTCAACTATGGCATCAATAGCATTTTTGAGGATGTTAAGAAGAACCTGAGTTATCTCATTATCGTAATTTTTCATCTTTTGCAGATTTGAATCGTAATTCTTTATCACTATAATCCCATGAGTACGAATTAAGTGTGCACTTAAATTAAGCGTTTTACCCATCAGGTCTTCAAGTCTAAAATAACTTTCCTTCTTGTCCGGTTTAAAAAAGTTTCTAAAATCATCTATGGTTTTAGAGAGATACTGCACAAAAGAGTTGATTTTATGTAAACTTTCAAGCGTATATGCCTGCATCTCTTCTCTTTGGAGCTCAACATTCAAATCAAACATGCGTCTTTGAAAAAGTTTTACTTCAATATCGCCGCTAGTTGCTGCAATAGCGTTTAAAGGCTGTCTCCACTGATGTGCTATCATAGAAATCATCTCACCCATTTGAGCTAAACGCGACTGCTGAAGCATCTGTTCATCTTTTTCTTTAAGTTGCTCAAGTTTCTTTTCCATCACATCTTCAATCTTTACAATATGCTCGTTAACAACCTGTGCCATCAAACCTATCTCATCTTTACTATTGATTTTTATCTGACTAGAGCTGTTTTTATGTCTGTCAAGATAAGAAAAAAAGTCTAGCAAACCTGTTTGAAAATGGAGCAAAACTGAAGAGATGGAGCGAGAAATCATACTTCCAAATATAAGACCCAAAACAATTGCCATAAATGTTACAATCAAAAGAGTATGCATCACGTTCTCACGTTTTTTGTCTATGGAATGGAGTGTATTTTGTGCAATTTCAAGAGTTCTGACTACAATAATGTCACCAAGTTCTTTAGTTTTTGGAAGAATAATCGTGACAAGTTCTTTGTTATATTGCACCCAGTTTTTCATCGCCTCGTCATAGTTTTGCAATGCAATGTAAAAAGTTTCTATTTTTTGCTTTTCAAACTCTTGATTGGAAATTGCTTTAAGATGCTCCAGCTCTTTTATGATGATTTTATAATCTTTTTGAAGCTGTTTATAAACAGAATCTTGAGGGCTTAAAATATAAAGTTTTTCATCAGCTCGCATGACATAAGTATATTGCCATATATTTGAACCCGTATTAATTTTTTCCATTATTGCTTTAGAGAGTTCTTTGTTTACATCTTCACGTTTTGCTTCAACATACTGCTGAATAAGCAAGGTAATCGTATCTCCTTGCATTTGCAGGTTATCGCGTTCGAGTTCAAGTTCATTGAGAAGGTAAACCCCTCTGTTGTAGTAAACATCATACTCTGCAATAGCAGTTTTAAGACCTTTAATTGTTTGCTGCATCCCTTCATTGGTTTTATTTAAAGTATCCAGCGTTTTATGAATATTTTGTATGGCAACGCCTGCATTAATGAAAGCTTGGTTTGCATTTTCATGATTTCTTACAGAACCGTTTGAGTTTAAAAGATAGTTTTTTTCTTCCAAAATCGCTCTGTATGTATCGCGTTCAATCGTATTTGCTTTAATGAGTTCATCAAGCTGCGTTTGTATGATGTTAAATCCGTTATGAGAAACTAAAGAGAGTGTAAGAGCGACAACAACACTCAGAGCGACAAGAGCATACGTTCTTGACTTTATAGTAAAGTTATTTAAAAAATTCATTTCTACCGCTTATATAATAAATTGTGATAATCTTATCACATAAATTATTTATTCTTTCTTATCAAGTTTTTGTCATAAACTTACTCTAAAGCTCTCTCTTTTCCTGCCCCAAACGGTAGAGTGCAAAGTCATATTTGAGCGGGTCGTTTTTATCAAATCTTTTGAGAGCTTGCGTGAGTTCTATGGCGGCTTGAAGGTCATACGTTTTTCTTTGTAAAAGTCCAAGTTTTGTTGAAACTTTAAACGTATGTGTATCCAGAGGCATGATTAAATCTGCTTTATTTATGCCCTTCCAAAGCCCCATGTCAATGTTGTCATCTCGTACCATCCAGCGCAAAAACATCATCCAGCGCTTGAGTGCCCCTACTCCTTTTGTTTTAGTCGTAACTTGCGAGAGTAAAAAGGTGTAACCCTGCGTTTTGTGCGGGTATAAAAAATTTAACATTTCTATGACTGCGTTTATGCCTTCTATGACACTTGCGTTTTTTACATAACCCGACTTAAAAACTTCTTCTAAAGTAGTTGTTTGAAGTAGTCTTTTGAGTGCAATAAAAAGAGCAATAACATCTTCGCTCTTTTGAAACCGGTAGTAGTGGTTTTGCAAGGCTGCGTTTATGGCTTCATCACTTTGTTGAAGAAGAGAAAAATCAAGAGAGTCTAAAAACTTGACTATTTGTCCTACATTTCCATAAGAAAAAAGTGCGCAAATGAGCGAAATCGTCGGTTCTTTGTAACGATGAGCGACTAAAATAGGGTCGAGCTTTTCTAGAGATACTTCATCAGAAGCATTGCGTTTTTGCACCTCTGCATCGAGCATTTTTTGGATTTTTTTCATTGCGGAATCTTAATGAAGATTGTAGAGTTTTTTTCTCTCGCTCGAACCTGCAATATTGAGCTGTTTTCTGTACTTTGCAATGGTACGTCTGACCATTGTGACTTTAAATTTGTCTTGTATCATCTCAAGAAGCTTCATGTCACTCAGAGGTTTTTTATGATTTTCTGCTTTTACAATGCCTATTAAATACTCTTTAATGGCTGCGTTTGAAACATCATCGTCAATGGCTGTGGTAAAAAATTCTTTCATAGCCAAAACACCTCTGTCACAGGCAATGTACTTGTTTGCAATAGCACGGGAAATAGTTGAGGGGTTGTGTCCAAACTCATCTGCCAAAGTTTTGAGTGTCAGAGGCATAATTGCTCCGCCTGTAAAAAACTCGTATTGGTATTCCACTATCATCAGCCCGACCTTGTAGAGTGTCGCTTTTCTCATGTCAAGAGCATCTACAAGACTTTTTGCCTCTTTAAATTTCTGTGTAACATATTCGTGTTCTACACCGTAATTTGTGTTGATGTTGATGGTTGGGTAATAATCGTCGTTGAGTTTGACTTCAATGCCGTCTTCATCATTAAAATAAATCATCAAATCAGCCACAATCTGTGCTGATTCTTCCTGAAAGTCAATTGAAGGAGGATTTTTAAACTTGCCGATCACACGCATAACTTCGTGAAAATTTTCTTTACCGGAGTAATCATGGATATTTTGCATATTATTGATAACTTCAAGCGCCAAGGAGTAAGCCGCATCACTGATTTCAGAGCTCTCAAGTTGAAACAAAAATGACTCAGAGAGATTTTTAGCACAGATTCCAATTGGCTCCACATGAGCAAAACGCAACCTCACCTTCTCAAACTCACTCTCCAGTATGCCTTTTTTTGCGCAAAATTCTTCGCTGTCCCCTTCGTAATAGCCGTTTTCATCCAAGTTGGCCACAACAAACGCAGCAATTTCTTGAGAAATCGGTGTCGGAAAAAGAGGTGCTTCAAGTTGCTCATCCAAGACATCATAAAGCGTTCTGTTTTGAACGGTAAGTGCTTCTATCTGCTCGGTTCTAGAGTTGCTTACCGCGCCCGAGAGCACTTTTTTTGGAATCTTTTTTGCAAACTCTTCTTCATAGCCCGAACTTACTTCTATAAGCGGATTTGACTCCACAAAAGGTGCCATTGCTTCACCCAAATCCCCAAGACTTGAGTGTAAAATCGGGAGCCAATTGCGTAGAGTGTTGGAGAGTTTATGCTTATTCTCAACACTCTGAGTCTGTCGTAATGCTGCCATCTATTAAAGTTTAAAACTCTCACCAAGATAATGCGTTCTTACATCTGCGTTTTGTCCTATTTCGGCACTTGTTCCGCTTGCAAGCAGTTCTCCTGCTTTAATAACATAGGCTCTGTCACAAACGTCGAGCGTTTCACGGACATTATGGTCTGTGATTAAAACACCGATGTCATAAGAGACTAATTGCTTAATAACACCCTGAATATCCATAACCGCAATAGGGTCAACTCCTGCAAAAGGTTCATCAAGCAGCAAAAATTTCGGTGAGTTTACAAGCGCTCTGGCAATCTCAACACGACGACGTTCTCCACCGCTGAGACTGATTCCCTTGCGGTAGCGGATAGGTTCAATATTAAACATATCCAGAAGTTCTAATATTCTCGCCTCTTGTTTTGCCTTGTCTTTTATGCCTACCTGTGCGGCAACCATAAGGTTATCTTCCACACTTAAATCTTTAAAGATTGAAGCTTCCTGAGGCAAATAACCGATGCCTTTAAGAGCGCGTTCATGCAAAGGCATTTTCGAGATGTTTTCACCATCAAAAAAGACCTCGCCGCCGCTTGACTCTACAAGTCCGCAAATCATATAAAAAGTCGTCGTCTTTCCGGCACCGTTTGGTCCTAAAAGTCCGACAACTTCACCGCTTGATACTTCTAAACTCATACCGCGGACTATTTCTAAATTTTTTATTTTCTTCTGTAAATTGACCGCTTTTAGTGTGTGCATATTTTGTATTCTCTCATCTCGTTTGAAATTTTTTCTATCTCTATAGTTATTACGTCTATACCTGCGTTCTGCAAGATTTCACTCAGTTTTTCATCGCCCCACTCTACAAAATGAAGCCCTTCTCTATCCAACTCTTCAAGCATCCCTAAAGCAATAAAATGCTCCAAGCCGTGGTTGTAAATATCGTAATGAAAAATCTTCTCGCCGTAGCACTGCTGCAGAGAAAAAGTAGGTGACGTAACATCCTCGTTGTAGCCGAGTTTTTTTGCCATTGCTTTAACAAGCGTTGTTTTTCCTGCGGCTAAGTCGCCTCTTAAAATCACCACGCCATTTTTAAAACTCTTTAAGATATCGTCTACGAGCACATCAAGCTCGTCTAATTTTAGTTTATATGTTTTCATAACTTGTTTGATATCTCTATAATCTGTCGAAGTTTCTTTTTAGCTCTTGCATTTTTAATGGCTTCTCTTGCCATCTCCAAACCATCTTGCATATCACGGGCAAGACCATCGACCATAAGGGCTGCGGCTGCGTTTATAAGGAC
>VMSZ01000058.1 GCA_013791885.1 Sulfurimonas sp.
CAAAATAGGAACAGATACTTTTGTAGTTCTTAAAGAGAGTGATAACTACTCAATGCAACTCGTAAACAAAGGAGTTATCACTCCAAAAACAACTCAAATAGAGACAACACTTGAGTTAGGCGCTGAGTATCAAGGTATAGAGCAGTATAGCTTTACAAAAGAGCTCGATTATCAACTCTTGAATTCTGCGTTTGTAATGCAGAATCATTATGAACAAGTCCAACCAATGGTAATCTCAGCGCAAACTTTTGGCTTTACAGTATTACAGCAGAGCGTCTATGATGGTGCGGTTGAGTTACCTCTTCTCGCAGGGCATTATCTCCCCTCCGTTGGAATGAACTATTCGGATTTTAGAAGCTTTGATGCAAGTTTAGTAATAGGTGAGAGTGACGAAGAGTTGTATGAATACTGGATTGAAGATATAGCAATATAAGGAGAAAATATGAAAAAAAATATCACAATAACATCTCTTGTGTGGGGAATGATGATAGTGTTTGGTGGTTGTTCAGGCAGTGGTGGCGGAACATATACTTCTGTTGAAGCGACAAGCTTAAGTGAAATATCGGGAGTGGTTTCAGATGGTCCTATAAAAAATGCACGAGCGTTTTTGGACATTAATGAAAATGGAGCTTATGACATCGGAGAGCCTTATGACATCACAAACGAGAGGGGAGAATACACTATAAAGTATGTACTTGATCCTGGAAAAGAGTATCTTGTCATTGCTGAGGGTAGCAGTGATCTCAACACGAGTGATGAAGTAGATAATGCCGGTAATTCTCCGCTTATTTTTAAAATGTTTGTAAGCTTTACAGCAAGCGGGTCTATGAGTGATGTAAATATTAATGGAATTAAATATACAAAAAATCTTAATCCTACGATATTTAAGAGTTATTTAGCAGATCTTAATAGTTCTTTGAGCGGCTTGGATGCAAACGCAACGGATTTTATAGAGACTACTGAGATAAACAGTGTAACTCTTTTTCAAACGTATATCTTAGACAAAGATATGAACGGCACCATTACACAGCTTACTCAAAAAGTACAAGAGAGTAATGAAGCAAAAGAGCAAGAGATAATAAACACGACTACAACTACACCTTATGAGCTTAGTGGTGACTTGAAAGCACTTCTTTTAGATGGTAATATAAATGAAGAGAGTGTAGGAATAAAATCACTCATTGATACAAAGTTTGCATTTTATGTAGTCCAAATGTATGGGGATGCAGTGGGTGGAAAAGTAGAGAATAATGAGAGTGACAGAATAGAAAACATCATCTATTTAGAAAATGAAAATACGCTCACAGCAATCTTTAAAAACAGTTACAACACACAACAAACCATA
The DNA here is from genome assembly GCA_013791885.1 of Sulfurimonas sp. Classification (GTDB taxonomy): domain Bacteria; phylum Campylobacterota; class Campylobacteria; order Campylobacterales; family Sulfurimonadaceae; genus Sulfurimonas. The sequence goes on from VMSZ01000058.1 coordinate 1,346, forward strand.
AATAGCTATACACAAAATGAGGTGTTGGCGTATGAGGGAACACTCATCTTTAGCAATGATATAAACAATACACTTCTGAGTGCGAAGTACACACAAAAACACTTCCAAGGAAATAGCCAAAGTGGTAACAATAAACTTGATGGTGTAGTGAGTATCAGTGATTACAATGGTAGTGCATATAGACTTGACTTTACAAAGGGTGTTTTTGATCTTCACACAGCCGAGTATGGAAATATCAAAGGAAATGTGACTGTAAAAAATGCAGATACTGAGTCTATTCCAACAAACAACGCCAATACTATAGAACTTACTGATGCCAACATAACAACAGCTTTAGCACCTATAAAAATAGATGCTTTGTATTCTGCAACTCTTGTTGGAAATTGGAATGGAACTTTGAGCGATAGCTGTGAAGATGCAAATGGCACTATAACTATTAGTTTTGCAAGTGAGTACAGTGCATCTTGGCAGGCTGAGTCGGGCGTTACTTTTTATGGAACAGATTTAAGTGTAAACGGAACAAAAGTAACACTGAAAGATGATACAAGAATTTGGTCTGTAGCAGATATAAATACAAGCCAAAATACTATCAGCGGTTCATGGAGTGCAAGCTCTTGTAGCGGTACTTTTAGCGTTTCACAACAAGTGGATAGATGAGAGTAGCTAGAACTTTATTTGCTCTTTTTTGTGTCACACTCTCTCTCTTTGCGCAAGATGTAAACGATAAGCGAGAAGCCGTGCAGGTTGATTTGCATGCTCTTGTGCATGAAGTGGTGCGAAAAAATGCCAAAGGCTTAAGTGAACTTATAACACTTAAAACAAAACAAAATGAGCTTGAAGCTCAAAATTGGATTTTTGAACCTGTTTTTAAGGCGAGCTTTTTGGAGTCCCAACAAAAAGCAAAAACGAGTGCCGAGGATTTTTACTACACTGATTTGTTGAGTTCTGGCAATGTGTATGAATCTCGTTCATCTAACTATGAAGTGGGCTTTAGCGGACTTGCTCCAACCGGTGCGCAGTGGTCGCTCAGTGCCATTCATAATACTCTCTCAAGTAATGTCATAGAGAGTCGAACCGGAAATGATAGTGAATATAGAGGCTATGTTAAACTTGGAGTTGAACAACCGCTTTTAAAAAATGCTGGTTATGATATCACTACGATTCAAAAGCAGGTAGCCACTGTTGACGCAGAGATAAGTAAAAATGAGTATGAGAAGCTTGCTACAGAACTTGTCGGCGTGACTATTCAGAGTTATTGGGAACTTTATGGTGCTCAAAAAATCGAAGAGAATTTAAAAGAGTTAGTTGTACTTACAAAGAAAAATTATGAAACAGTAAAGCACTTGGCAAATAGTGGGAGAATTCCTCAAACAGAAATATTGGAGATGGAAAACAGACTCTATATGATAGAGCTTGAAAAGATAGAAGCTACCGATAAACTTTTAGAAAAAAGAAATCAACTCTTTTCGTTGCTCAATATTCCGGTGCTTAGTTATGCAGATATGGAGTTTGAATTACTTGAACCGCTCTCTAGCTCTTTTGAGATTCCTACACTTCAAAAAAGTCTTGAGAGTTCGCTAAACAATTGGTCAGAGTATCAGATTGCTCAAAAAAAATTAGAAGTAGAGATGATAACTCAAAAGTATGTGCATAATCAACTTCTTCCTGAACTAAATCTTAAAGCCGATGTGACAAATCAGTCCTTAGAGAATCAAAATAGAGCAGCTATGGAGAATGCTTTTAAAGATGATTACCAATCTTGGAGTGTAGGTGTTAATTTTTCTATGCCTATTTTTGGAAATCAGAAACTACAAAAGCATGAAGAAAATACAAAACTTAAGATACTTAAAGCTAAGCTAGAACTCAACTCTTTAGAGAAAAACCTACAAAACAGTCTACATACAAGAATAGAAAAACTTCAAAGCACGAAAAATCAAATGGAGCTTTTTGCTAAAGGTTTAGAGATAAAAAAGGGTCTTTTAGAGATAGAAAATAAAAAGCTGCTCCACGGAAAAACGAATGTTAAAAATCTTCTTGAACTTGAAGAGGAGTATATTTTGTATCAAAAAAAGATGTACCAAAAAGTTGTAGAGTATAAAACCGCAGAGGCAATTTTGCAAAAGGTTATGGGAACACTTCTCGCTTCTTTTAACATCGAGGTTAAAGTAAATAATTTAGAAGAAAAAATCGAATCTGATGGACTCTCTGACGATTTGAATTTTCAAACAAAAGGCATGTGATGAAACAACTACAAAAAATTTTATTGGGAATGGTTATTTTTACGGCTGCGGCATACAGTTTTGAAGCTATAGGAATAGTTCTTCCAAAACACCATCTGCATTTAACTTTTGCGATAGATGGGAAAGTTTCTCATCTATTGGTGCGTGAGGGAGATCGTGTTTTAAAAGACAAAACCATTTTACAGCTAGAGGACAAACTTCAAAAGTATGATGCAAAAAGAAAAGAGCTTATCCATACAGATACTGCGTTTGTGGACTCTCTGAGTCACAATGAAAAGCTTCTCAAAGAGATGGTTAACTCTACAAGAGAACTTTATGAAAATACGAAATCAATCTCTAAGGATGAACTGATATCTTTGGAGATTCGCTACTATGAAACTTTAGGACAACTAATAGCTACAAAACAGAAAAAACTTATAGAGGGCATTGAGTATGAAATGTCAAACACTGTTTTGAAGAGTCATTCACTCAAAGCCCCTATTAGCGGTGTGATTACAAAAATAAACTATGATGTAGGAGAGTGGGTACGCAGTGGTGAAACTGTTGTGGAGCTTGTTGCTTATGAAGAGTGTTATGTAGAATTTAACATAGAAAAAAATAACATCTCTCATCTCAAAGTTGGTGATACACTCCCGTTGAAAGTAAAAAGCGGTGATGATAAAGAGATAGAGAAAATGAGTAAAGTAGTCTTTATCTCTGCAGTTGCCGATAAGTCTAGCGGTCTTGTAAGAATCAAAACGCAGTTTTCAAATAAAGACCTCTCAATAACTCCCGGGCTTTCCGCGGTGGTTACTTTAGAAAACAAAAGTGGGCAAAAACTTGATGCGCTTAAAGATGGGCTTATTCCTCTTGATAGTGTGAAAAAGTAAAAAATGAGCAGTAGTAGATTATCCCAAAGCACAGAGGGATTGGCAGTTTTGAGTAATATCAAAATTTTACGAGATTTTGATGGAGGCGAAGAGGAGTTTTGGAGCCATTATGCTGCAAATATTTTAGCACTTTGTAAATCTCCGGCTATTTATATAGTAGAGTCTGCTTCAAAAGAAGATTTAAAGTGGCGAGAAAAATCCAAGAGTGGTCTCTTGGAGATTTTTCAAAGCAGTGAGTTTGTGGAGAAGTTTCTCTTACAAAACTTGGCGAAAATAGTACAAAATGGCTACTCTTATGAACCGTTGAATATCAAAATACCAAATATGTCCACCCCTTTTTTACTCACTTTTTCTATTGAGTCTGATAAAGATAACTTTCTTATAGCGTTTATAGTAGCCGACAGATCCAATACACAGCAGTTTAATGAGATGCTGGTAAGAACTCAGCTTGTAAATGATGTCTATGTGAGTTACAAAAAAAGAGATATACACAATAGAGTTGACAGAGCAGATCAAGAGGATATCTTTGGAGTTCTTGAGCTTTTAAATCTCATCAAAGATGAGAAAAAATTTGTACTTGCCTGCATGAAACTCGCAGATGAGCTTTGTGTGAAATTTGATTGTTCCAGGGTGAGTGTAGGGTGGAAAAGTGATGAATACATCAATAGTGTGGCTGTCTCACACCTTGAAAAGTTTGATACAAAAAGCAGCTTAATTAAAAAACTTCAAAATATTTATGAGGAGTGTGCTGATCAAGAACAGGTTATAGTCTATCCACTTTTGAAAGATCAAAACGTTCTTACGCTTGCACACGAGGAGTATATAAAAGAAAATTCACTGCATGCCATCGTCTCTTTGCCTATTGTTTACAATGAGAAAATTTATGGAGTTGTGACGTTAGAGAGAGAAGATGCAAGCTTTAGTGATGAAGAGATTACGCTTTTGACATTAACGCTTCTGCAACTGAATGTCTGGCTCTTTGATCTTTATGAAAAAGATAAATGGCTGGGAGAAAAAATAGCCGATAGTGCAAAAAATATGCTCAGCTCTTTTTTTGGAAGTGAGAACAGTTTTGCGAAATTTGCAGGGGTGATAGTCTCTGCATTGCTTCTTTACTCCTTCTTTTTTGAGTGGGACTATAAAATAGAGGTGAGTGCTACACTTGATACTGATAATATTTCTTACATTCAAGCACCTTACGATAGTTTTGTTAAGAGTGTTAACTATTTCCCCGGTGACTTTGTTGCCAAAGGCGAAACGGTTATAGAACTTGATGAAGAGGAGCTGCTTCTAAAAAAACTTGAGATGGAGTCAGATGTTATACGCTATAGCAGAGAGGCGGAAAAAGCAAGAGCTAAAAGTGAATTAGCCGATATGAACATAGCCATCGCAAAAGTCAATCAAGCAGAGGCAGCTCTTAAAAAAGTGGAGTACTATTTGAGTCACTCAAAGATTCAAGCACCTTTTGATGGATATATAGTTGAGGGAGATAAAAAAGAGCTTCTCTCTTCACCGGTTTCAAAAGGTGATATGCTTTTAAAAATAGCCAATGCAAAAGATATGTTTATTAAGTTTAAGCTCAATGAAAAGTATATTGATGAGATAAAGATCCATGACAAAGGAGAGTTGAAACTTCTCAGTAAACCCGATACTTACTACCCTATAGAGGTGAAAAATATTATTCCCATAGCTCAGGTTGATGGAGCGAGCGGAAATATTTTTGTGCTCAAAGCAAGGTCTTTAGAAGAAGTGGAATCATGGTGGAGACCGGGAATGAGCGGTATAGCCAAAATAAATGTCGGACCAAGAAAAGTTATCTGGATTATCACTCACTCTACTATGGATTTTTTACGAGTCTATTTTTGGATTTGAGGTAGAAAACTATGAGCGAGAATGTTTTTAGTGAGTCATGGCATGTAGTCTCTGAGCTGAGAGTTTCACTTTTAAGTAGTATAGAAATTCAAAAGCAGTACTACAGAGGTAAAACATGGTATGTGCTTCACGATAAATTTAGTAGTAAATTTTTCAAAATCACCCCAGAAGCATACCGTTTTTTATCCAAGCTTACAGTCAAAAAGAAAGTAGAGCAGATTTGGCTGGAGTACCTTGAAGCAAATCCTGAAATTACTCCAACGCAGGATGAAATAGTCAATCTTTTAAGTCAGCTCCACGGAAATAATCTGCTCTATTTTAAAAACAGAGCAGATAGTGAAAATATGTTTAAACGCTCAACCGAGCAAAAGCACAAAGAGATTAAAGGTAAACTGGCAAGTTTTTTGTTTATCCGTATACCCCTTTGGAATCCTAGAGAGTGGCTTGAGAATCAAACAAAATTTATTGAACTTTTTTTGAGTAAAAAGTTTGCATTTATCTGGATAGCACTTTTTATCTACTCACTTGTTCTTATTGCTCAAAATTTTGAAAGCTTTTCTGCACAAGGGCAGGGAATACTCGCACCAAGTAATATAGTTTTTTTATACATTGGGCTAGTGATTCTTAAAATCTTCCATGAGTTTGGGCATGCGATGATGGTGCGAAAATTTGGAGGAAATGTCACTACAATGGGAATTATGCTCATTGTGCTCACGCCACTTCCATATATGGATGCAAGCAATAGCTGGTCATTTCAAAACAAGTACCAAAGAGCTTTAGTCGGGGCTGCCGGAATGATTGTGGAGCTCTTTGTTGCGTTTATCTGCGTCATCATTTGGGCAAACACAGGAGAGGGCGTCATAAACTCTATTGCGTTTAACATTATGATTATAGGCTCTGTTTCAAGTCTGTTTTTTAATGGAAATCCACTTTTGAAGTTTGACTCGTACTATATTTTATCTGATCTTTTAGAGATACCAAACCTCTACCAGAGATCACGCGAACAGTGGTTTTTTTGGATAAAAAAGTATCTCTTTGGAGTCAAGCAGGCATTTAGTCCATCAGACTCAAATGTTGAGAGTTTTTGGCTGGCTGCTTATGCGTTTACAAGTACCATATATAAGTTTATAGTTGCACTTCTTATCGCTGTTTTTGTTGCAGATCAGTGGTTTTTGCTTGGTGTTGTTGTGGTGATTATATCTCTGTTTATGTGGGTGTTAAAGCCTATTTACAGTGCCATAAAATACTTGCTAAAAGAGAATGAGATTCAAACAGTGCGCACACGGGCTATAGGTGTGAGTAGTTTTTTTGCGCTAGTGATTATAGTTCTGTTTGGATTTATACCCTTTGATGATTCCATAAAAGCCAGTGGTATAGTGCAAAGCAAATCTTCTTTTAATCTCTACTCGCCAAATGAGGGCTATGTTGATGAGATTTATGTTCAAGAGCTACAAAGAGTTCACAAAGGGACTAAAATAGTAGCTCTGGAAAATAAAGAAATTTTCTTTGAAATAGAGCAAATAGAAGCGATGATTTTAGAGACTAAAGCAATGCGGCTCAAAGCAAGCGAAGATAACATTGCAAATATCAAACCCATAGAAAAAAGACTTGAACTTCTTCAAGAGAAGCTTAGGTTTTTAGAAGAAAAGGCACAAGACTTGGTAGTAGTGTCTGAGGCTGATGGCTTGTTTATAGCAGAAGATATTAACAAACGCAAAGGCAGACTCATTAAAAGAAGGGAGCTTTTGGGCAAAGTCATTGATGATAGCAGCTATGAGTTTGTAGCTATAGTGCCTCAAGAAAAAGCATCACAGCTCTTTAATGAAAATCTTTTCGAGTCTGAGATAAAACTCTATGGTATTGCTTCAAAAACAGTTAAAGTAGAGAGTCTTAATATTATTCCACATGAGCAGCACCAGCTTCCCTCAGCAGCTTTAGGAATGTTAGGCGGCGGAGATATCGCTATTTTGGAGGGTGATAAAAACGGCCTAAAAACAAAGGAGTCTTTTTTTAAAGTTATTGCATCAATCAGCCCTGATGCCAATAATCCTTTACTTTATGAAGATAGAACCGGCATACTCAAAATTACTACAACACCAAAACCTTTGAGTTTACAAATAGTAAGATTTGTAAGACAACTTTTGCAAAAGAGATACCAGCTGTGAAAGAAAAAAAAATACTTTACAAAGATTTTGACTCTCTCTCTCACAGCCTTAAAGGAACACTTAAACGACTCAAAATCAGCTCAAAAAAGTTGCACGAAGAGGCAAATAAAATCTATGAAGACTCCTTAGAATGGAGTAGTTTAAGTGATGGGCAACTCAGTGAAAAACTTTTAATACAAAAGGGAAAGTTTTTACGAAAAAAAGAGAATGATGCCCAGCTGCATCTTTCTTTTTCATTGATCTGTGAACTCTCATCACGGGTGCTCCAAAAGAGACCCTATAGTGTTCAGATAATGGGTGCTTTAGCGATGTTTCGCGGAAATATCATAGAGATGTCCACAGGAGAGGGAAAAACACTGACGGCATCTTTAGCTGTAATTGTTCTGAGCTGGAGAGGAAAACCGTGCCATCTTATAACCTCAAATGACTACCTTGCTAAAAGAGATGCACTCTTGCTTCAAGAGCTATATGAAAAGGCGCACGTAAGTGTTGGCTACATTACGGGAGAAATGAAAGATGAAGAGCGCAAGCTTAATTATGCAAAAAATGTTCTCTATGCAACAAGCGGCGATATCTTAGCAGACCACCTCAAAGACAATCTCAAAGTGGAGTATGAAGAAGATAGCACAAAAGGACTCATAGATAAACTTTTAAACAAGCAGGTAGCAAGACTTGTTCCCCCGCTTGCAACAGTGATTATAGATGAGGCAGACAGTGTGCTTGCAGATGAAGCAATAACGCCACTTATAATCTCCATGCAAGTTGAAGATGAAGATCTTAGCACTGCTACAAAAGAGGCATATAAAATAGTCCAGACTATGCAAGTCAAAGAGCACTATATTAAGAATAGTATTTACCATACAATAGAGCTTACCCCAAAGGGTTTAGAGTATATAAACAGATTTAAAGAGCGTTTTCCTCTCTCGTGGAAGGTGGAATATCGTCTCAAGTACATCATCCGTCAAGCACTTCTAGCCAAAGAGTTTTATCATCTTCATAAGCAGTATGTTATTCAAGATGAAAAAATTGTCATTGTTGATGAAAAAACGGGAAGATTGATGCCGAGTCGCTCTTGGAGTGGAGGTCTGCATCAAGCGGTAGAGGCAAAAGAGGGCTTAGAGCTTACGAAGCCGACCAAGACAAATATTAAGATGAGTTTTCAGAGATTTTTTAGGCTCTATGGAACTATCTGCGGTATGAGCGGAACGCTGCAAAATATCTCAAAAGAGTTGTGGCAAATTTACCATTTACACATCATAAAAATCCCGCAAAGAGTTCCTAAAAAAATAGAAATCTTTGAAGATATTATGGTTGCAAATAAAGATGAAAAGTGGCATAGGGTGTGCGAGGAAGTAGTAAGTATTCATCAGACGAAAAGACCTGTACTTGCGGGTGTGCGTACGATTCTTGAAGCAGATGCACTGGAGAAAAAACTTCAAAGCAGGGGGCTGGAGTCTCGCGTGCTTCATGCCCTCAACCATGAAGAAGAGGCAAACATAGTCGCAAACGCAGGGGAGATAGGAGCTATTACCATCGCTACAAATATGGCAGGAAGAGGTACAGACATTCATATCTCGGATGAATGTAATGAGCTTGGAGGTCTGCATGTCGTTGTGACAGAGCGAAATGAGTCACGGCGTGTTGATTTGCAACTTTTTGGTCGTGCCGGAAGGCAAGGGCAAAATGGGAGCGTACGAACAATTTTAAGCATAGAAGATGAGCTTTTAGAACGCTATATGCCAAAAGGTCTTAAACCCTATTTGCAAACGCTGCTACAGCGTCGTTTAGGGCAAAGATTTATTATCAATTTTTATGTGCTTATGCAGCATCTAGTAGAAAAAAATATGTCAAAAAAACGCATAGAAAATCTCATTAAAGAGTATGATTTTTTAAAAAATATCTCATTTACTAAAAATAAATAAAGGGTGAGGCAGTGCAAGAGCTTATATATAAGGACAATATCGCAAGTGTAAGAGATGAAAATGAGCGCTTTACAAGCGGGAGTAAACCATATCTTTCTTTTGAGTTTGAAGAGCTATTCTTTACGGCAAGAGAGGCATTTTATGTTCTCAGGGGTGTGAAGCACTCTCTTGAGCCATGGCAAAAAGAGGAGATAGCAGGCTTTATAGACTCTCTCGTTTGTAAAAAAGAGAATATTCGTCTCACAAAAGCTATTGACTCTTTAGAGGCCTATTTGAAGCAGACGGATAAGAGTGTATTGGTCTTTCTTGAACGGGGTGAAGAGATTCCTGGCAATCTTAAAGAAAGACGAGAAGATGTGCGGGCAAAAATCAAAGAGCTTGGAGCATTCCTATGAAAGAGACAGCTCAGAAGCAAGTAGTAATAGTGGGGGGCGGCAGCGCTGCATGGTCGTGTGCAGCGGCTCTTTCATGTAATAAAAACTTACATATCACACTCGTAGATTCAAGCAAAATAAAGAGCATTGGTGTTGGAGAGAGCAGTCTGCCAATTATTCGTGATTTTCATAAAAAGTTTCGACTTTTTGAAGAGCAGAACTGGATAGAGCGTGTCGGAGGTATTATCAAATACACCCTGGAGTTTGAAGATTTTATGGAAGAAAAGGGCTCAAGATGGGTACATCCTTTGAGTGCGTACAAAGAGTATGAGGAGTTTATGACACTCAAACACCTCAGCACACTTCCTCATTTAGAGCTTACAGAAAGATTCTTTTATACACAAAATCTCTGCAATACAAAGTTTAGTGACAATACAAATGACAACCTTGCATTAGGAGCATACCACTTTGATGCTAAACGCTATGCGCAGGAGTTACAAAAGATAGCATTGAGTCGGGGTGTAGAGCATATTGATGCAAAAATTGTCTCAATAAACCAAGATGAAAATATTACTCAGAGTCTGGTTTTGGAAGATGATCGAGTGGTTGAAGGGGATCTTTTTATAGACTGCAGCGGATTTCAAAATATTCTCTTTAAAAACTTAAAGACAAATTTTCTCTCCTTCGAGGAGAGACTCTTTTGCAACAAGGCGATGGCTATAAAGCTTCCTTATGTAGATATACCAAAACAAAAAAGAAATGCCACACTTGCAAAAGCACTCAAAAATGGTTGGGTTTGGCACACTCCTTTAGAGGATGTTCTTGCCCTTGGGTATGTCTATTCGGGAAAACATACAAATGCGCAGGATGCCAAAGATGAGTTTTTTGCCTATCTGCAGAAAAGTTTTGGGTATAAGGATTTAGATGCAACGCAGCTGCATCATGTAGAGTACAGAAGTGGTGTGCATGAACACTCATGGATAGGCAACAATATTGCCATTGGACTTGCATCTTTTTTCATCGAGCCGCTAGAGTCAACGGGAATCGCTCTTTTTGAGATTCAAATCATGGAGCTTGCAAAGATTCTTGAGACTAACCCTGCGTTTGCACACAATTATATGCACCAATACAATGCCACGGTTTTAGGATATATACTCAGTGTTAAAGATTTTATAGAGATGCACTATATTCTCTCTCAAAGAGAGGATAGCCCTTTTTGGAGAGATGCCTCAACTATAGAGCCAAATGCTTTGCAAAAAAAGCTTGTAGAACTCTATCGTCTAGAAAAATTTGAGGAAATTCTTCGCTTGAGAGTAAGCGGTATCTTTAGTACTTTAAGCTGGTTACATCTTCTGCATGGAAACAAAAAGTAGTCTTATGAATATAGAACACTATCTTAGAAATTCTTCCCAGATTCAAGAAATATTTGGCTCGAATGAGATTGAATTTAAGGAGATTAGCAGCGGGATTAACGAGGTCTATATACTTCAGAGCAAACGCAGTGAAAAAAAAGCACTTCTTAAACGCTACCTGCCTCACTTTAAAAACACACCATCTGAAGTTTTAAACCAGAATAGAGCTCATTTTGAAGCACAAAGTATGCAGATTTTTGCAAAGTATGCCGCGGAGAGTGTAGCAAAAATATATTTTGAAGATAGAAAAAATTCTATTGTAGTGATGGAGTACATTGAACACTTATCCAATTTAAACAGAGCTTTGCAAAGTGCTATAGAACTCTCTTTAGTTGCTCCAAAGATAGCCTTTGCAATGAGCAGTACTGCATTTTACACCTCTCGTTTTAATGCTGATTTTTCAGAGCGACAAAAGTGTCTAGATTTTTTTCTTCAAAATGAGATGAAAACTGTTAGTGTGGTATTTATTTTCGATCCTCTTATTGAGATGTTTGAAGCAGCAAGTCAAGACACAGGCCATGAAACAAATCCAATCTTTCATGAGAGCAGATATAACAAAAAAGAGCTTCTCTTAAAAATAAAGCGGCTGAAAACGAGTTTTTATGAAGATTCAGATGCTTTGATTCATGGAGACTTTAAAGGTGGAGCACTTCTTTTGAATCAAGAAAAGATCTCTATAATAGATTTTGAGTTTTCTTCTTTTGCACCTATGGGGTATGATTTGGGGGCACTTTTTCACTCCTTTGTCGCCATGAGTATCAGCTACTCCGTCACAGAGACAAACCAGCGATACCAAAATCTTCTTTTAGAAAACATTGAGGCACTCTGGCAGAGCTATCAGGAGAATTTTTTAAGGCTTCATAGGGAGCAAAGCTCGTTTGAAGATGAAAGAGCCGTTCAAAAGCACCTTCAAAAAGTACTTCAAGAGAGCGTGGGTTTCTTCGGAGTGCATATGCTCAGTATGAGCATAGCTCTAGTGATTCCGGATGCGGCTGTTGTTGTTAAATCAAAAGAGGAGCTAGAGTATATGTACTATAAAAGAGTCTATGCTATTGCAAAAATAGCCATCTTGAAACATGAAACTTTCACCTCAATAGAACAATTCCTAAAGCTTGTCGCTTCTCATCTTCGCTAGAGGACCTTGCGCATAATTTGTGTAAGATCTTGCATATTTTTAAGCTCTTTAAGATGTTCCAAGATGGCAAAAGCAAGGTTTAAAAGTGTGTCACTAAAGGCTTTTGGCGTATTGTTTTGTATTTTTAAATAGCTTGCGTGTTGTATGATATAGAGTGCCCCAAAACCAAAAATATCAGAGATAAACTCCTCTTTTTTAGAAGTTGTTTTTCGAAGAACTTTCTCGAGAAATTCAGAAGTTGTTGCTAAGATATGGTTGGCATAAACAGCATCTACTCTTGAGTAAAAGAGATAGTCAATCAAAACGCTACTCAAAAATCTTCCCGTATCAAACCCAAGAGGTCCTATGAAAAATGTTTCATAATCAAGTACGAAAATGGAGTTGTTTTTAACTAAAATGGAGCTTTGTTGAAGATTTCCATGTGTAAAAGTCTCTTGTGAAAAAAAGCGCTTTTGTAAAAACGCAACATTTTTTTTAAGATTTTCACTTTGTGCCAATATATGTGGTGCAACAATAAAAAGAGACTCAAAAATATAGTGCTGCATCTCACTCTCTAAAAACTCTTGTGAAATTTTTTTTGTATCTAAGGCAGTTGCGTTTATATTTGCAGCGATAAACTCTGCGAGAGAGGAAAGTGTTTGTTTAAGGTCTGCTTTGGTGTTTATAAGCTCTTTGAAACTTTTGGCATTTTGTATAAACTCCATGATGATGAGCTGATTTTGTTCATCAAGCAGGTAAGGAGTAGGTACATATCTAGGAGTTGCCTCTTTAAAGCTTTGCAAGCCCTTATACTCAAAGAGTTCTCTCTTCTTTGGCATAAAAATCTTGCGTTTTTCTTCTGTTATGAACTCTGGAAAATGTTTGAGGAGCAGTGGAGTTATGTTCTCGTCATCGAGTGTAAGCATATATACATTATTGAGTTTTCCATCATCTATCTTATGTATAGTTGGCATATTATTTTTAAAATGTTCCAAAAGAAACGCAGAGTCTGCAATATATTGTTTTACTTTTTTTATGTTCTTCATCACAGTGGCTCCAAACTATTGCAAATATCACAATCGAAACATTGAAATTTACAGTTTTTGATGGCGTTTCTCCATCGTTCAAACTTACTGAAATCTTTGTCTGCCAGCTTCATAGCGTTTGGAAACGTAGGAACTATGGGTTCTTTTTGGATAAAACTCTCCATAACAGCAAAAGAGTGTTTAAGCATCGTCTTGCCGTCTCTGCCAAACATTTTAAAGATGTCAACATACTCTAAAAGTTCTAAAATATCTTCACGAAAAGGAGAAGCAACAGCTTTTTTGTATGCATAGTGCAGATCTTTTTTCTCCCAATCTCTACAAGTAACTTCTGAGAGTGCCTCTCCAAAATAGTGTTTGCCACTAAAGTTTGTGGCATAGTGCTCTCTGCGCGTCGGACAGTGCCCAATACACTGCTCATTGGGAAGAATCTGCGTTTTTACATACTTTCCGTGTCGCTCAGCAAAAATTGTTTGGGCTTTTTTTATCTCTTTGAGGGTATGAAAATCTCGTAAAAGATTTCTATCTATATTGACCACATCATAGCCAACCATTGCCGCATCCCAAAACTCTCTTGCGTTTGAGACTTCACTTAAAATGGTATTTTTTATCTTTATCTGAGGAAAAACCCTTTTGAGCTCTTTTGTTGCCATCCAATGATATATCGGCATAGTCATACTTTTAATACCCATATTATACAGGGGAGTAAAATTTTTGATAAATAGCTCAAAGTTTTCAAATTTTGGATCGATGGTGATGTTATTGAATGTAGCGCTTATCTCTATACCGGTATCTTTTTGTACTTTGAGAGCCTTTGCTATAAGCTCATCTACATTGAGTTCTCCTCCCATAGCATCGTGCATAAAAGGAGCGATTCTGATAGTTGTGTAGATATCGCTTATGTACTCTTTATTGCGCAAAACAAAAGGGAGATAGAACTGCTGGTACTCTTCGTAAGACAAGTATGGACTCATGGGAATAGAAAATACTTTATTGATATGAGCTCCTTAGAGATTCTATGTTTGGTGATGATTTTACCATAATAAGTCATTTATTGAATTTGTGTATTGAAAAATTAGAAGATAATATTTATCATATTTGTTAGTTGTCGGCTGAAAAATAGTATAAATATACCTCTTCTATCATCTTATAAATATCTTGAAATATAAATGGATTACAATTCCTCAGTCTTCTTTCACCACCACATAAACAAATACTCTGCCTATTTTAACTCCGCAGTTGATATTGGTTAACTCACCTCTTTTTTTAGGCAGAGATGAGTTCGCGTTTTCACTATGATGAACAGCTAATATGCGATATGCCTGCAATTTTAAAGAATTCAGAAGGCTTTTCTCTATAGTATTTTTCCTCTCTCTCGCAAGATTGCTCAGCATATGGATTCGTCATGACTTCTTGCAACTCTTTTATGAGTCTGTAATCTCCTTTGGCGGCCTCTTTATAGGCAGGAACAAGAAACCACTCTCTTAACGTGTATTTTGGATTGATTAGTTTCATCTCTTGAGAGAGCTTCTCTCTCGATTCCAGCGTTGTAACATTGATGAGTGATTTCCACACTTGTAACCACTCAGACCAGCTTTTTAAAATCTTCTCATCATATTTGGAGTCACCGTAAAAGCTTTTGGTGAGTGCAGATATATCATCGGGCACGTTTGATAGTTCACGAAAAAAGAGTGTGTAATCGACAGAGGTTTCTATCATGAGCTTTATCAGTTCATTGAATAAATTTGCATCAAAGGTTTGAAGCCCTAGCTTAGAAGCCCACATCTGCATCATTTTGTCTTGCATAACTTTAGAGAAGCCATCTTTTATCTCACCCAGTAGCGCTAGTTCGTTCTCATGTGAGTGGAGTAAGGGTTGCAGTGCTTTACAAAACATGCCAAAGTTACGCTCGGCAGCTTGAGGTTGATTGAGAAAAGAGAAGTGAACTCCGCCACCCGTCCACGGTTGATATTTAGGATCAAACATATCTATAAATCCAAACGGACCGTAATCGAGGGTAAAACCTCCTGCCGCACAGTTGTCTGCGTTAAAATTTCCTTGAGTGTAGCCGACGCGAATCCAATTTGCTACAAGCGAGGTGAGGCGAGAGCGAAACTCACGAGCCAGTAATACCACTTTTTCTGGGATAGTTAAATTTGTATCAATAACATCACTATATTCACGGTCAATTAAGTGTAACAAAATCATCTCAAGCTCTCGCATCGCGTTTGGATGTTCGTTTTTACGCGCACGGCGACCGAAAAGTTCAAGTTGACCTACCCGAAGAAAAGAGGGTGCGACTCGTGTTGTGATGGCGACATCTTCTTCTATCATCACTTCAGGATCTCTGGAATATGAATCATTTCGAAACCATGGACGTTTGACCTTTTCTGTTTTTGATGTGTAGAGAGTCAAAGAGCGTGACGAGGGAACTCCAAGAGCATGCATATGTTCTTGTGCTAAAAACTCTCGAATACTTGAACGCAGTACCGCACGACCGTCAGCTCCACGACAATATGGCGTTCTGCCACCGCCTTTAAGCTGCATTTCCCAGCGTTTGCCATTTATTACAGCTTCAAGAATGGATATCGCTCGACCATCACCGTAGCCGTTCCCTGTTCCAAAAGGACACTGTTCATAGTACTCTGTGCCGTAGATGGAGAGTGCATATCCTGTTGCCCAACCTACACGACGTAATGGCTCTCTTAACTGCGAAGTGTCACCGCAAAACATTTGCATAAAATCCTCTGATGTTGCTAGAGCTTCAGAGATGCCAAGCTCTTCAAAGAAGCTTTTGCTATGTGCGATGTAAATGGGAGCTTCGATTGGGGTAGGGTTTACCGGAACATAATGTCCGCTAAAAACTTGCCTTGGCGAGTGGTCTATGCCGTTTGCTTTAGCATTTGGATCAGAGTTGAGTGTGTCCATGAGGGAATAGTTTGACAAGAGTGCTAGATCATTGAGGCTGTTTATAGTATGAGTGGTTTGTTTAATGTCTTGCATGTATCTTCCTTATTTTAGAAATATAACATCTTATATCTCAACTATCTTTATAATAAATAAGTTAATTAATAATCCAGTTGTTTTTTAGATTCTAATATTTGGTGGAATTCCACTCTAGTTTATAGGAAGTATTCCATATTCAGCTAATTATAAATAGTATTTGATTTGAGTACAATAAAAAAAAATATAATAAATAATAGCTTTCAGTTTCAGATAGTTTAGTGACAGTATTTGTGTCCGCTAAATTATAAAAAGCTTGAAAGTAAGCTATATAAAGGACTTTAATATGAAAATAAGAGTCAATTACGACTACACTTCTTTTCAACCTGAGGCTTACATGCACAGAGAGTTAGTAGCTTAGTGTTAATTAGAAGCCTTAGTTTTTGAGCTGCTTAGAGTGTTTTAGATTTTTTAATGGAATGGTTTCGGCAGTATATCGACAGCTGTTTTTAAAATTTGTTCCACAACCCCTAAGGCTTTGTGAGAATCTGTAGTTTTAACTTTTGAACACTTTGTGGAACACAATAAACGTACATTTGAAAGCAATGCTCCAAAACCTAGAGGTTATTGAATATATAAATAATGTCTAGTTTACAGGGGTCATTCCAGTTTTGTTGTGTGTTTCATACCAAGCCACAATACAGCATGGCATTTGTTCCTCCTTTAAAACTAAACTCTTTTTCTTTTAACTCTTGTAACTCATTTTTTATTTTCGAGATATGTTTATCCCAATCTTTTGTAGTTTTTGACAATGGGAATATAATAAAAACTACGGCTTTGTTCTTGTAATTTTCATTGTTTCTTAAATCCACAATGTCTTTGATGATACTTGTGACATTTTTTGTAACTGGTCTAGTTTTATTTTCAACATCTTCATAACGATAATTAGTATTTGATGTTTTTAATTCCAACGCCCAATCATCAAATACTATATCTATTCGATCTTTTTCTGGTGTAATATTATTTGTGTGTCTTGATAAAATATCACAAAGCTCCACTTTAAACCAACCTTCAAATTTTGCTCTATTTTTTATAAAGAAATTTAATCCGTCATGTCGGTTTATTTTGTTTGGAACTTCTCGTTCTAAAATATTCCATAGTTCTTCAAATGTCATTTTTTTCCTTACTCATAACGTTTAAATAGGAGCCAATAAGTGACCGCTAGGTAACTTATTGGCTCCACTGATTTGTTATACAATTTCAATTGGTGAAAACTCATCACGTACTGCTTTTTCAAATTTTTGGACTATTTTTATATCTTTATTAGTATTGTACAGATCTTCAAAATAGTTTTCAATACTTTCTACTAATTCCGAATCGGTCATAATATTATTGAATTCATCTATAAAAGGGTGAAATTTTTCATAACTTTGTTGTTGAAATAATTTTTGATACTCATCTATCATTTCACCTTTTGCTTCGTGACCTGTAAAAGGATCGAGAATTTTTGGCATATAAACTATGTTCCAAGGTGCGGTAAAAGCAAATATATTTTTGGTTCTGCCAAAGATATGTGAAACTTGATAATTTCGAATGTCTTTATTCTTTTTTAGCTGAGTTAGAGTTTCAATTAATTTAGTGGGTTTTTGATTATTGGTTGGATCTTTATCGATATTATCATTTTGAAATACTTTTGAATAAAAGTCAAAAAATAAATGTGTTCCAGCAGCATCTCGCCCAAACCCTCTGATAAAGACACTTTGGTTTTCTTTGATTCTTGTTTTTAGAAGCTTCCATTCCTCTTCAACTTTTTCAATAGGAATATAAATAGTTTCATTCAAACCAAAGTTGAAAAAATCTTCTTTTGTCACATATTCTGATAAAAATTTTTCATATGAATCTAGCAATCACTTTCCTTTGTATAACGTTTAAGCTGCGCTGCGCAAATGAAGCGCAGCGTAGTTTGCATCCGAACGAGCGCCTTGTTAGACCTGTTTTTATTTTGCCAGTTATTCATCTGTATTTTCTTTTTCTGCATTTTCTGCTCTAAACCTTTGAACAGCTTCAGCTATAGCTTCATCTGGATTCGGAGGAATGATATTGACTGGTATAACGACCTCACAATCCACTGGCTCAAAATTTTCAATGGCAAGTTCCGCAATACCATTACAAAGAACTTTATAAAAAAAAGTAGCATAAGCACTTACATCAGTTTCGTTAGGCTCGCCATCACCATAAAGTAATCCACCATCTTCAAGATTCGTATGGGCTTTACCGTTCCGGTAATCGAGAAAAAATACAAGTAATATTGTTTTACGATCATTTATTAACACAACTTTTACTACGCCTTCACTGATCATATCTACATGCATTGTCATTTTTTCCAGGCCAGGTATTGGACCATCAGGCCATAAGCCTACAGATACGATTAGGCCTTGTAATTCATTGATTTGTTCTGGAGTGTCTCCACTCTTAAGTGATTCTCGCTTCTCTTGAGGTATTAATGATTCCCATGGCTCCAAACGATTTCTTAATCTATATAGAGCCATCGAATCTGGCACCTTAAGCTCATCACGAATGTAACTGCGAGCTAGCTCTTCGATCACAACCAAATCCGCCGAGAGGCGCTTTCTATCAGCAGGAATGTCAGGGTCAATGATTTCACCCTCTAAAGATGCGTGAGCAACCGCACAACGACCACTGTCAAATAGATGACGATTTACATCAATTCCATCTTCGCGCAATTCTGAAACACGCTTGGCAGCACGATCCGTTAACTTTTCAATGTTTTTGGCAATCCAAGCAACTTTTCTTTTGGAATCAGAAAATTGTGATTCGATTACCTTGTAGTAACTTAAGAATGCATAGCTATCATGGACTTCTGTTAGTCTTTTTGCTTCTCTCCAGAACGCTAGAGCTTTACGAATATTTTTTTCTTCAATAATAGGCATGTGATTACAGTTAAATGACTTTTTACCTGCAATGCCTAAAGATGAATAAACAGTTCGTGGATTGCCATAAAGGGAAGGATGACCGCCCCATATATAACCAGATACATCTACGTATCCACCCATATACCAACTCAGTATTGATGTGAAGCGATATACTTTTGAAATTGCTTGGTCGGCATCACCATCGTTACAAGCAATAGTGATACAAGGAGGAGACGGTTTTTTGTCTCGTTCTGAGCCTCTCAGAAAGTATTCATCGCCATCATATTTAACGCAAACATCTTGAGAAGGCCATGGAATCGAGGAAGCTACACCTGCTGTTAACCACCCACGTCGGCTTCGAAGTTTATTGTCTACCTCTTCTCCAAATATATGAGCAACGTATGGTGTTTTCATTAATATTCCATTTATGAATTTCGTGGCCTAACGGGTGCTCGGTGCTCCCGCGCCCCCCTCGTTATCCGGTTGCGTAGCGAGCGGATAACTAATTATTTAAGGAACATTATAGCGGGAACACATAAATTATTAATGATTAACAGAATTTGGAAATGACCTTTTATTTTGTTGAAATTATTAGATATGGTAAGTTCAACAAAGTGTTCTTTTTTGGAGCATGTTCAAAAATTAAACTCTATTTAGAATATGCTTTCCGTTAGTAAAAACTGCTCCAAAAATAAGAAGTGGTTGAATTTATAAGTGTCTAACTTATTGGAGACATTCATACTCTGTAAATAAGGTATTTAGTGATATAAATTAATCTATAGAATTAGCTCCAGTGTTCGGGAGCAATCCTTCTCATTCTAATTATGATATCCTTAATAAGTTTTGCTTACTAAGAAATTGTTGCCTTATTTTTCTGTCTAAGTTTTCTTCTTCAGGTATAAGTAAATCTTCGTAAGCAAATATATTTTCTTTTGGTCCCGGTTGTTTTTCTAAATTTTTTTTGTAAGATGTAGGCATAACTGTTTTAATAGTAAATGAATGACATGTTTCTTTTCTGATATTCCGTCCTTTTTCCATCGCTATTGGTAAGTACAAATCATTTACAACCTCATATCCTTCGGCTTTTTCTAACTTTACATTATTCTCCCAAATCTCAAGGCATCTTAAAATTATAGTTTCTAGTATTGAATCTAAGTAATTTCTCATTTCATAAGAGTTTTTACACTCAGTTTCAGCACGTTCTAATAGCCTTTCTAGAGCATGTTTTGAGAAAACTAAATAGAAGAATTTATATATTTGATTATTATTCGGTAAATCTACAGTTAGGTCAAAACTAACTTTATCATATTCTAGATATTCAGGGTCATTTGACTTTAAAAGCAAAGACCATTCTCCCCATATTACTTGACATTTTGACGTACTGTTATATCTACTTTCTAAAAAAGATAAATTATTTTGCTTTTTAGTTATCTCAATTAATTTAATTGCTTGTTTTTTTCGTTTCAAGAATACAAGCTCTGAAAACTTTTCTCTTTTAGACTTACTTGGTACATGAAAAAAACTTTTTATCATTTGTTCCGCTTGTTTTTTTATTTTTTTAGGTACATATGTTCCCATATAATTTTCCCTTCAGTATTATATTTATAGATATAAAGCTATATTTAGTACTCGTGTATACTTTAATCATCGTCATCATAGTAATCATTCTCTTCTTCATAATCGTCGTTTTCACAACCACAATCATCAAATGCATCTTGAATAATAATTCCGTCATCTTTGCCATCATCATACATATAAGTTGTTTGAAGACAATATTGGCACTGATAGTGATAATAAGCCATAGCGATCCTTTAAATATAAAATTTAAAAAAATTATACATTCAAAATTATGTATATTATTACCCAATCATAGACAATTTTTTAATACTTCAGGGTCAATTCTTAAAATATAGGAAACATCTGTTAAATATTTATTTTGAAGTTTTAAAATCTCGGTTCCATTGTTTTCTAATGAATTGATTTTTTTTGAAAGAAATTGATTTTTTCTAAAAAGCCCTCTTTCATTTTACTGGAGATTTTATGTTCTTTTTCTATGTGTAATAGTGATCTAATTAATATTAATTGAATAAAATCTGCTCCTTGTTGTCTACTATATATATTATGTAAAGTTCCTGTAATAGAAAATATATGGGCTAGGTTAGGTAATTTTTTGTTGTTCTTCCACTGGGAAATATATTTCTTAAATGTTGGTTCTTCTATTGTTTCAATGTGAATTGCTATTTGATAGAATCTTTCTTTAAGAGCTTCATGCCTCATGCTCATTTCATTAGCCAGATACTTATCTGCTTTGCATTTTGTTTTCTTTCTACATTCATTCAAGAAAGGTTTTAAAGAATTCTCCTCCATAGAAAGTTTTAGGAGCTTTGTATCTAGGTTCTGTCTTTCTAAGTATTTTATAATATAAGCAAGTTGAAATGCAAACATATTTAGTATATTTTCAGTATTAACTTTATTCCTAAAAAAGCCAATACAGTGTGCATGGATATTAAAAAATTGATCTCGAAAAAACTCATAATCTCTATTATCTTGTATAATGTCTCGAAGAAGTTGTGTGAAGAATAAAATTTCATTAGTTTTAAAATTAAAAATCACATCTGTATCTTTTAGTCTATTATTTAAAAACCTTTCATGACTTTTTTCATCAGTTTTTTTTTCTCTAATATTTTTGTATTTGTTATAAAGCTTTTCAATTTCTTCTTTTTTTAATCGTTTTTGATTTTGAGATGGAAATATATCTACATATTTAAAAACTTTATTGTTTACACCAATAGCTGACCAAAAAATAGAGTTATAGTCAAATTCTAAATAAGTTTCAGTAATTAAAGAATAATTGTTTTTATTAAGCGTATCCAATTTTTATAGACCTTTGAAGATTTAAAGTATTATATTAAAAAATTATGAGTCTTAGCTACTTGGTAGTTTTTTTGATAGAAGAGAGAGTTTAAAGTAGCTATTTTAAGGCTATTTGATATATTTTAAATTTTCCAGTATTCGAGGCCATTCCTTTTAAAGTACTAACTCAAAATTAAAATTTAGCTAATGTACTAAAAACTGTTATTTTATGAACAACTATGTAGATGTTCATTCTGAAAACTTATTGCGATTTATAAAAGCAAAAATTCTTATCGTATCTCCATCAATTTTGTAGATAATCACAAAACCTTTATGCACAAGATCACGAATATTTTCATCATCAAAATATATAGACTTTCTATGCTTATAGGGAAAGTTTTGTATCTCTTTGCAGGCAGTGATAACCTCTTTATGGAACTTTCTAGCTGCAGAAGGCTTGTCTTCAGCAATCACTTCCACGAATCCTTCAAGTCTATTTACAAATGCTGGTAAAAATTCAAGATTCATGACGACCTATAATCTCACCAAGTTTTTTATCGAGTTCTTCAATTGACATTGTTTTTGAATCTGTATCTGTTAAAGATTCATAAGCTTTTGTCAAATATGTTTCTTCATCCAAACGATTCCAGTAATATTTTGATTGTAAGCGCTCATATTCATCAACACTTAGTATCACTGCTTCTGGCTTATTATTTTTCATCACGGCAACTTTTTCAAGCTGATGTGAAGTCAATTTCTCAAGAGTCATTTTAAATCCTTTGAGCAGATCAGTGACTGAAATCATCTCGTCTCTTTTGTAGGCTTGCATAATAATCCTTTGAATAATTCTTTATATAATTAATTGAATTATAGCATAAACTAGAACTCTAAAAGCTATAGTCAAAATATTATTACGAAGGATTTACAATGAAGGTAGGATATGCAAGAGTTTCAACTTCAAGCTAAAGCCTTGAAAATCAAATTAAACAGCTTAAAACTGTAGTTTTTGGATCAAGTTGGTGCTATAAGCTACTTATATGTCTCACTAAGTGTAAAAGTAAGTCCACATTCGCCTCAATAGTATTTATTTTTCTATTAGCTCTTCAAACATGAGTAATCTTTTCTTTATCATATAGATTTGTTAAGTGAGGGTATTAACGGACACTAAAAATATCTCTATTTTTAACTCATCAAAAATAGCGTTTGATTTAAGTACAATTACACCAATAAAAAGAAAAGAGCTTTCAGTTTCAAACATTTTAGTGACCGGTTTTGTGTCCGCGAAATGATGAAATAGCTTGAAAGTGCCGTATACAAAGGGGTTTAGCATGAAGATTAGGGTCTATTACGATTATAAAATAGACTTATACTTTGATTAAAAAACCCTAAAAATAGGGATGTCTGCACATTTAAATTCCTATTTTTATCGAAAAAGTGTCAAACTGGAGGCATAGTATGGGCATAGTAAAATGTTTATAAATTCATTTATTTGTATATATGGGGTTGTTAAGAATCCTACCTTGAGGTAATGCTCTAAAGCGTTGTAAAAGTAGTAGAAAAAGAACAAAATGCGGTCGTGGTGGAATGGTAGACACGCTACCTTGAGGTAGTGCTCCAAAGCATTGTGAAAGTAGAAGAAAAAGTAAAAAAAGCGGACGTGGTGGAATGGTAGACACGCTACCTTGAGGTGGTAGTGCACTACGTGTGTGGGGGTTCAAATCCCCCCGTCCGCACCATTTAACTCCCTATAATAAGGGCTTTCAACAATAAATAAAAAAAACAAAAAAGTAATTGCAGTCTCGCGGACAAATTTGTTTTTCTTATAATCAATCAATTTTTTTTCAAATCAATTCATTTTTTTAACTTGTCAGAATGTAAGCTTATTGACAGTCTTATTGCACACTTTTATTGCACAGTCTTGAAAATATTTTTGATTTTCAGTGATTTAATTGCACAATAAATTAAGTTTCATTTAATAAAAATAATGAGTTTGTATTTAGTTTAAAGAATTATGGATATCAATAATAGTATTTGTATGAGATTCATACTTCGCCAATTCTCCAATTACAAATTCTTCAAATCTATCTTTTGTAGAGTTCTTTACTAAATTATCTTGATAAAAAGAACAGTCTTCAGCCCTTTCATTCATTTCATCTATTAGATATGAATAATCTCGACTTTTGTTTTCACCTATTACAATGCATCCGTCTTTTTCTTCTGGGCGATTATTGAAATCTAAAAAATTTACTATTTCTTTATAACTATTTTTCATTCTTTCAAATAGTAAAAATAAATTTGTTTCTTCCCATCTTTTAAGTATTAAAGAATTTTTATTATCATCAAAGTACAGAGTAGCTATTTCTATTCCTCTCCCAGTTTCAATATCTATGTTGTAAGTGTTAATTCCCATTTATTATTCCTTATAATATTTTTATAGCTCTAAACATATTCTTTAAATATGTTTTTAATACCGTCATGTATTATATATTCTTCTTCATAAAAGAATTCAAGTAAATTATTATGAACGTGATTAACAAACAACATATATTTTTCATTCATATTTTCTTTAAGATACTCAAGTTGTTCTTCATCTTCATCCACAAAATAATGAGCGATATTTTCAAATCCTATGATATTGCTTTCAATTTCATTATTAATGATTTTTGAATGAATTTCAATGTCAATATTCTCATCATTGTGCCCAAATTGAAAATTTGTTTTTACATAAGGAGTTTCTTTATCTCCTACAAATACATTAAACGCTAGCATATAATTCCTTTTAGTTAATTTGACAGTTGTATTCTGCTTGAGGTAATTTGAATATTTTCTACAATATAAACTTCTGTTTCAATAGCATTTAATTTATCATCAAAGAATATGGCATAGTTATCACCATCACCAACAGAACTCTTATATATAACTCCATCAAAGCCACAATGTTTAATTAGTTCGCAAAGGTATTGGCTCGATAAATATTCTAGATGTGCTTCTCTTGGTAAAATTGGCTTTGAAAGTTCCTCACCTAAATGCGTTAAAAATTCCAAATCTGCTATTCCACCTTCGGGAAGTTTGAACGGTGAGATAATCTTTCTCGGATTCCTTAAATCAGCAAAAATAAGTTTTTCAGATGATTGAAAGCTCGCGACTGTAATTGAATCTTTTTTATGAGGTCTTATTTCTGCAATGGCTGTTTCTTTATTTGAAGCTGTATATAAATAAGAAATTCCTAAAGGGTTTGCACGTCCCGCACTCGCAATTTTAACAGGAGGCTTACCCATTTCTTCTTTATTAATAATATCAATATCAATATTAATTCTTGCACGATAAAAAAGTTCTGGAACTTCGTTTTGTGGTAAAATTATATAGTTTAGAAGTGTTTGTAAATGCTCATAGTCTGGTGATTTTTGTGGAAAAAAACGATTCACATGTTTAAGTTCTTCCTTAAATTCTTTCCAATTCAGTATTTTAGTTTCATTTTCTTGCTTAGTTGGAATATATAATCCACTCATATCTTCTTGTAGAATGTCTTCTAGTAATTTTAAAGTCGTCTCATTATCTAACTGTTGAAATAAGTTCCAATCATTTTTTAATAATGATGAAATTAATGAACCTTCTTCGATTGATAGTTCATACCTTTCCAATAGTGGTTCAATATAGGCACTTAATATTTCTGTATTTATTAAAGAAGTATCTGATGTATGACAAAAATCACATTCACCTTTAGAATTTGATTTTCCATCGATAATAGCAGTAAGAAAATTATCATTAAAACAATTTGAACAACAAAGCATTTATTGCTCTAGTAAGTATTTTGATATTAACTCTAAGTGATGTTGCATAGATAGTTTTTTTGCATAACCAAGACCGGGAAAATGGGCTTCTTCAAAAAAGTTTTTAAACTGTTGATAAGCTTCTGTTTTTAATATCAATGAATCCTCTTCCTCGACAGCATTAACTAACTTTTCTAAAGCTTCTAAAAATTTTCCTGCTGGGTCAGTTGGTGTATCCACTCTATCTGAAACAAAATGACGAATATACATATCTTCATCTTCTTCTAAATATGTTAAATGAAGTGCAATAGCATATGCAGGACCGCCACTTTCTGAATAATCATCTCCTACTATTAGAAAATCTCCAAAGCCCTCCATTCCTTCATCATCATATGTAATATGTAAATCTGAAAAATGTTCTTTATGAGGGTAGTCTCTATTTTTATTCTTTTTGAATCCATCACGTATTAAAATTCTCGGGATACCATTTTTTTTAAATTGCTTTTGATACAGCTTTCCTGATTGAGCATCCATAAAAATATGTTTGTTGATATTCGAAAAACTTTCTGTAAGTTCAGCTAGTTCTTTAGCTTTTGGATATCCATTATGAATAATCACAATAGATTTATCTAAATTATCATCTATGAAATCTTTCACTTCCAATAAATTACTTTCAGCATCTACAATATATGCAATACTATATTTATCATATTCACGTAAAATTGTGTTAATCGTATTTTCAAATATTGGGAGGGAATTACTTTTAAAGTCACCATACTTAGGGTTAATCACTAAAATAAATTCTGTATTTTCTTTTTTTAGGGATTCTATAGCTTTATTTAAGGGTGCAAAGTTTTTTTTAACAGGCTCTATAATAGGTACCATTGCCGATTTAGTTATAAGTTTGGCATTTTCTCTAAGTAATATTAATTCGTTCTGCTTACCTCTAAGATATGGATGATACATTGTAATCCTTTTTGTTAAAAATAACATTCATTTTTTGATTTAATAGATATGAAAAATCTTTTTGTTCTTCCATGGATAAGTCGGATTCTAATACTGCGATTTTTAGAGAATTAGGAAATAAGTTTATTGTACTAATGAAATTCTTGTGATTTTTACGTTCTTTAAAAGTTCTTAACATTTCTTTATGAATAATCTCAATAGGTAGCTTTATAAATAATTCTTTGCAAGCTGAATAAATTTTTGTATTAGGTAAGTCAGGAACAGAATTATAGAATTTCTGAATGATTTGTAGATATTCATTTTTACGTAAAAGATTAAACATAGCTTCTTTGTTAAGTCTATTCAAACCAGATTTGGCTTTGCGTATTGTCCTTAGCGTGTATTTATCTGTTAATATAATTATCCCTACTGATTCATCAATCAAAGATTTGATTTCATCTATTTTTGATTCTACAGAAACCACATTAACATATTCAAAAACTTTTTTATAGTTTTCAATTTGGCTTTCAAGTCGCTCAAAATTATCTAGTTCAGTTTTAATTTCGTATACATGTGAAGTTCCATTAAATATGACAATATCAGCTTTAGATGTTTCAACACGCAGTTCCGTAAATAAAGAAGAAGAGTTTATAGAATGTCGTCCTATTAAGATTTTTTGGGCGATAGCATTCTTGAAAATATATTCATTTCGATATGTTTTTAAAAGTTGTTTATAAGAGCTTTCAAAAAAATCTTTTAGTGTAATATTCTGATAAATTTTATCAAGCATATTAAACTCAGCAAAAATTTTCACTAAACGATTAGAATGGTGATTATAGAAAAAATCTCTTAAAACATTGGAGGTAAAAAGGTAAGATAATGCTATATTGTTTTTTTGCATAATACAACACCCCCGCCTTCTTTTTTGTATTTTACCATTATTTTCCAAAAGCCTCTTTTAAAACTGCTTGTATTAATATTTGGCTATTTGTATTTTCATAGATATACCTTAAATAAACTCTCTCATATATTAAAAGTTATTAGATTTAATGCTATTCAAGTTTAGAAGGAGTAAATACATCATCTTCAAGTGATATAAGCTTATTGTCTTTATCTACTAAGATTATAAAATAGACTTATATTTTGATTAAAAACCCCTAAAAATAGGAATGTCTGCACACTTAAATTCCTATTTTAATCGAAAAAGTGTCAAACTGGAGGCATAGTATGGGCATAGTAAAATGTTTATAAATTCATTTATTTGTATATATGGGGTTGTTAAGAATCCTACCTTGAGGTGGTAGTGCACTACGTGTGTGGGGGTTCAAATAATTCCTTTTAGTTAATTTGACAGTTGTATTCTGCTTGAGGTAATTTGAATATTTTCTACAATATAAACTTCTGTTTCAATAGCATTTAATTTATCATCAAATTCAATTCATATAATTATATCAGGACAGTATTAATTAAAAGATTATTATATTTATTTATTTCATTTACATGTGAGGATTGAAATCATAGATTCAGATATAGTGGCTATAATTTTAAAAAAAATTAGGTAAGAAATGCAATTACAATTTGATACACTGAATGAAATAAATAAATATAAGAATCCTTTAACTGTGTATAAAAATATTTCTAAATTAGAATGGAAAAATGGTGACTATGGAAAACAAAGTTGGGGAAGTCACATTCATAAAATTGCACCCTATGTTGGTAGAATTAAACCATCATTTGCTCATTTTTTAATTAAATATGTATCAAAAAAGGGAGACACCATTTTAGATCCTTTTTGTGGAATTGGAACAATCCCAACAGAAGCTGCATTAATGGGTAGAATAGCGATAGGAAATGATTTAAACCCTTACGCTATATGTATTTCTAATGCAAAAAAAGATAATAAAAAAAAGCTGAAAGATTTAATTTCTTATATAGAAAATATTGATATTAAGACAGATGAAATAGATTTGAGTAACATCCCTGAATGGGTGCGTGAATATTACAATCAAGACACTCTTAAAGAGATTTTATACACTGTAGATTTTTTAAAAAGAGAAAAAGAAGACTTTTTGTTAGGTTGTTTAGTGGCTATAAGTCAAGGACATCGTCCAGGTCACTTGTCTAAACCATGCGCGTGGACATTACCATATAAACCAAGACCTGATGATATGGGTGAATACAGAGAATTAAAGCCTAGGTTGATTGACAAAGTAAAACGTACATATAAATTTAGTTTTGAAAAAATGTCTCCAATGACTATTCATTTTAATGATGCTCGTAAACTATTAGTTGATGATAATAGTGTAGATCATATTATTACCAGTCCACCTTATTACAATACACTAGATTATGTGACTTCTCACAGACTAAGACTTGCTATTTTCGGTATGCATGATGAAGATGAGAAAAAGAGTTTGAAAAATGATTTAATACAACATTTTAATTCATATATTAAAGATATTGAAATAGTGATTAAAGAAATATCTCGAGTTTTAAAACCTGGTGGATTTTGTATTTTTGTAGTTGGAGATCACTTTAAAGGAAAACTGATTATTAATACGGCGGAGGAATTAACCCCAGTATTCTTAAGAAATGGTTTCACTATGCATGGGATAGTTAATGATAAAATTCCTCCAAATAAGTCAGTGCAGAAGACTACAAAAAATGAAAAATTTGAAAGAATAATGGTTTTAACGAAGAATTAAATGGATTTCAATTACACAAAATCTGGACCAATTTTTAATTTACATACATATTGGACTAAACAACCAATAGAACCAATTGAATATTATATAGATAAATATACCGAAAGAGGAGATGTCGTTCTGGACCCTTTTTCAGGTACAGGTATGACAGGTGTTGCAAGTCTAAAAATGGACAGAAATTGCATTCTAAATGATATTAGTGTTATTGCTCGTCATATTTCATCTGGGTATACTACAAATTTAGCAATGAATGATAATGATGAGAAAATAAATGTATATTGGAATAGAATAAAAAAGAGAATTGAATCTCTTTATTTAACTAGATGTGCTCACTGTAATACTTCTAATCAAATCATGTATAGCATTGTAGGTGAAGAATATTATGATAAAGATAATAATATTATTTCGGTAGGAGACAAGATGTTTTCTGCGATTCGTAGTGGAGGAACATATAAAGCTCCAAAAGATTTAAATTTTAAATCTTTCAAGCTTATAAAGATTGTTCATAATTGTACATGCTCAGAAGAGAAATGTTATAAGACACCATCCAATGATGATTTAAATTTGTATCTAACTGACAAGTATAAAGGGTTATATTATCCAGAATTTAATTTTTTTGGAAATGAACCAAAAAGAAATATTAAGAAAAATATTACCAAAGTTTTTCAACTTTATTCACCAAGAAATTTAACTGCAATATCAATGATATATGATGAAATTAAACAAATAAAAGAAGAAGACATATTTAAATTATTTTTGTTTGCATTTACGTCAATTTTATTTAATAACTCTTTGATGAGTAGATATAGAAGCTATGAAAATACTTCAATTAAGATGGGAACATACTATATACCTCCTATTATTAAAGATAATAATGTCTTAAAAAGTTTTGAAAAAAAATTATTTAATATAATTAAAGTGAATAAAGTAATATTTAAAAACTCAATGTCAACTATTACAATCTTAAATAATAGTGCTCATGATTTAAAAAGTATTGGCAATGACAGTATAGACTATATTTACACGGATCCTCCATATACCGATGTAATTAGCTATAGTGAATTGAATTTAGTATGGGAAGCTTGGCTCGATGGGATAACAGATACATCTGATGAAATGATTGTAAATAAATTTCAAAATAAATCTGTAGAAGACTATTCTAGCCAATTTCTAAAATTTTTGAATGAAGCCTATAGGGTATTGAAATTAAACAAATATCTTACAATTGTTTTTCATCATCCAAGTATTGAACATTGGGCATCTTTGCAAGAAACTATAATAAGTTCTAATTTTATTCCAATTCTAACAAAACTTCCAAATAGAATAATTTCAAAGAATAAAACATCAAGTCAACACAGAACAAATAAGAATTCACAGTGCTTTTTAGTTTTTACATTGAAAAAAGAAAATTCTAAAAAGTTTACACTAACTGAATTATCCAATACAGAATATCAAAAATTATTATTCGATCTCCAAAAAGAAGCACTACTATTAGGATATCAAAACAAATCAGATATATTTGACTTTACTATTAATAGTCTTTTTTTTAGTTACAAAATAAAACCTAATATTTTAATTTAACTTCACCTTTGTTGACAGCTAATTGAAGTTTTTTTAGCAAGTCATTTCTTGAATTTTGAAGTAAATTTAACGTTTTTATATTTCTTATATCTTGTTCAAGCAAAGAATCTGTGAAAATAAGATCATCAATACATCTAACCTCAATTAACGGATGATTATTAATATATTGAAATTCTTTAGAACGACGTTTTGTCATTTTATCTATTTCATCTTTTGTTAATCTAATAAATATTGCATAAAATTTACCATTGGTTGGAAAGTGCATATCAATTAAAACTTTCCCTAATAATCCATGCCCATCACGTTTCTGTGAAGTTGTTAATGCTTCATAGTTTTGTGTAAAGAGTCTAGACCAATCACTAATAATTTGATTATGTGTATTCAAGAGAGAATATACTGTTTGTTTACTTCTAGATGCATATGTATTCTTTCCCAATGCTTTCTTCATTGATTCTATAATTTCTTTGATGCATTCATCAAGAACATTTTCAAGTTTAAAATATTCTTTTGTTGCTTCAACAATTAATCTTGTTAATTCTCCTTTTTTATAAGGGTCCATGACAAGGTAGTAACCTTTTTCTGATTTACATATTCTTAACGCTCCTGTCAACATACCATTATGAATGGTTGCATATTCTACATTAAGCTGTTTAGACTTGATATCAGATGGTATATTCTTGTCTTTCTTTGAATAAGATTCACCTTTAAATGGCACATATGTAACACCAATATAACCATTCAATGCAACACCTAATGAATGACTAAATCTATTAAGCTGTCCATCTCCAAATTGTCCTCGTTCTGTGCCAAATGTACCCTCAACAACTACCAAAGGTATTTTATTGTCTATTGTCCATCCTGCATCATTGGATCCTAGATTATTATCAGTTGATGGGTCTTTAAATGATAATCCTCCCTCTTCAAATAGTTTATTGTCTTCTGAGGATTCATCAAATATTCTTAATTGGATTCTGTCTTCTAAATTAAATTCTTTTAATGACATTTTAACATCTTCATGTATATCTTTAAAGATATTTTTTATTCTTAAATCACTTGTATATGCCATAGTTACTTCTTTGAAATTTGATTTATAATGATATCTATTGAGGTATGAATAATCATATCTATTAGATGAAAGGACTTGTATATCTTTAAAATTGATAAATTGTTAGACAGTCTATAATCATTTATTAATTCATCAATTTTATCTTTACCAAGATTACCTAACAATAAAGCTTTAATATAGTTGTCCATCCATATAGTGTCTTTTAATTGATTAGTGGAATTGGTGCAAGCTACATTAGCAGATTTTTTTACAGATAATGCAAAGTCGTTTATAAATATTTCACCAAATGTATCATTCTCATTATTATTAACGTCTGTTATGATTGTAAAGAGTTCAGTAGCTAACTCAACGGATTGGTATTTTGATAATTGGATTAAAGCTTGTTCTAGACTATTTTTATCTGACTTTGCTTCACCAATAATTAATTCATAACTATATGTTTTTTGGATTTTTTTGTCTTTAAAATCAAATTCATCAAAGTTTTTTAATAATGGAATCATATTTAATATAATCCCAGAATTTTCATTTAAGATGCTATATCTATATAAATCGGAAGATATATTTGAATGAAAAGCTGAAAAGTCTGGAATTCCACCATTTAAGATTTTACCATTATAAGAAAATTTTTGTTGAAACCAGGGAACTTGGTTTTCAATTAAATATCCTTTGGACAAGAAATGTTTAGTCGTTAAATATTCAAGGAAGGGTTCAAATGAACTTCCTGATTGAAAATGCTTGTAAAGTATTATATTGTTTGTATCTTCTCCACATTCATATAAAGATTTAAAAATATTTTTTTCTATACTACTTGATGAACCGCTAGAGATTTCCTTTAATATTATGTTTTTTTTACCTTTGAATACAGATGGATATTTTCTTTTTAACATATCTGCAGAATTCTCTTCCAAGTAACCTTCATTTATATCTCTTGAGAATAGTCCAGGTGAATAAATGTATTTATCATTTTGAAAAATAGATCTATGAATAAATATTTCATTACGACCTTTCATTGTTATTCCTGTTTCTGCTAATAAATATGTTGCCCCCGTTATAGCTGAAAAAATAAATGCTTCATATGCACTCATCTCAATAGATGTGTATTTATCTACTTTATTTATAATAAATCCTAAATTTTTAAATATCTTGACTAAATCATTTTCACTATAAACCATTTATTCCCACCTTTGTAGTGTAATTCTAGCAAGAATAGATATGCTTGTAAAGTTATTATTTAAATTAAGTTTAGAGAGATTAACGTGACATCTATAGGTGTATTATTGATTGAAGAAGTTGAAAAATTAAGAAATATGCTTATAAGCATCATTTCACACCCTTTAACAATTCTGTATCTAAGTTAATAAGTGCATTTTAAGGTAGTAAATGAAAATTATCCGATATTAAGATAAAGCTTAAGTTACTGTATTGTTTGCTACAATACCAAAAAATTATGGTTGTAATATGAGTAGTTTTAAAAATTTAAATTTAAATCATACAAAAATAGAAGATGCTATCAACAGTTACCCTGATACAAAATTGTTAAGTATGAAAGGTAATAATTATTCTATCCAGTGTGATAATAAGATTGCAACTATTTCTATCTGGATAAAAGCTGATGGAACGACTACTCTTAACCCAAATGTTGGGAAAGAACATGCATTAAGTTTATTGATTGTCGAGCATATAATTAAATCAACTAGTATTTCTGATAGACAATCTGTAAATTATTCTATAAAAAATTTAGCAGATGAAAATTTTTCACTTGTCCTTGAATATTTAAATGAAATGATAGAAACTCTTGAAGTAAACGAAGAAGAAATTGTAAATGGTAAAAAATATCAATTAAAAAATACTAATTTTAAAGATACATTTTTTCTCATAAGATATTCAAATGGTAATACACATCTTCAAGGTAAGCCATTAAGTATATATAGTGAATTGTATTCTATTATTTCTGAACTAATTCCAAGTGATGAAATCATTAGTATAAATAATGAAATATTTAAAGTATCAATTAAAAAGGACGATATCTACAACGAACTTGAGATGTTGTTGCCTACAGCATACAGTGCGCTTTGTGACACAACAAAAAAGATTTTAATGTCTTCAGTCATTTTACGAAAAATAGATGTAGAAATGGATGATTATAGTGCGTTTTCTTTTGGAAGTTTAAGAGGACTAGAGGCATTTATAAAACTTGTATTAAACAAAAAATATAAAACTGTTGGAAGAATTGGTGAAATATTTAAGGAAAATGCAGGTAGATTTGAAGCAGTTTTAGATTTTAAAGAGCATGTTAAATCTAATAATACTGTAATGGTTGTAGAAAGTTGTTATAATTTTTATCATCAAAATAGACATAGAACATTTCATGCAGACAATGTACCGAGTATGTCTTATATAATAAATAAAGAAGAAGCAAGCAGAATAATAGATACTGTTTGTAAATTAATTGAGGAGGGGGCAAATGAAATCAAAGTTTTATAGAATTAATAAGCTTAATGATTCAACAATGTTGATTTTATCAACTAGTTATCATAGTCCAACTGAACAGCTGAATTCAATAGAAAAAGAGCTGATAAAAAAGAAGTTTGAAGGGAAAGTTTTATTTGATATGTTATTGTCAAATGGAAATTCAGAGCAAAGATTTTTTGAAACATCATTTATGAATAATGTAATAAATTTAAATAATATTATTAATATTAGCAACCAAGTGGATGAAATAAAAGAAGCTTCACGAAGATTTTACTTGAAGCATTTTGACTTAGTTGAAAACAGTCATGTGTTGTCAAATGCTGCAAAATTTCTTCTTAAACAAGGCAGAATTTAGTAATATATGATAAAACATGTCGTCTTGATAATCTTTTTTCATAGAAAATTGACTCTTTTCTTTTGTTGTGTGTGAATTTAATAAACTTTTAATGAAGTAAAATATATCCAGCAAAAAATCAAGGAATAAATTTAAAAGTATTATTCGCCACCTTTTTACAATTCCTTACACTGATTATTATCTGAAGTACAGGTGCCTTAATCATCTTCATCGTTGTCATACCTAATTCTACATTAATTCTTCTATCGTCTCTTGTTTTATTCTCTAATTTTTTTTAAAGAGAGGATATCCTAATATCCACTATCTACAAAAGTATAAGATAAGGAAGGGAGTAAATCCCTTTTCAATACCTATTGTCTTCAACAATTAAAAGGAATTGATTATAAATCAATAATATTAAAAACACTTCTTAACTTTCTAATTTTGTTGCTCAACAGAAATTCAACTAAATCAATAATCTCTCAAAAATCAATCATTAGTTCAAGTTTTCGTCACTTAATTCTATCAAATCATTTACTGATACTAACATAAAATATTCCATATTTATAGGTTATTAAAAGTAGAAGATTTTCTTCATACACTCCTACAAACCCGATGAACTAACGAAGAGATTTTGAAAGATTTAGAGATTTAGTTTTTGAAATTCTTAAAATTAAAAAGTTAAGAAAAGAAAGAACCACCCCTCAAAATCTTCAAATAGATTTTAAAAATTAAAGGACAAGAAATGAGAGTATATATAACGGATTTAGAGGCATACAATAACGGATATTTAGTTGGTAGATGGGTTGATTTACCTATGAATGACGATTTGTTGGCGGAATGTGTAGAAAACATTTTACAAGAAGGCAGAGACACTTGTAATCACCAACATTTCCACGAAGAATACTTCATAACAGATTTTGAGTGTGAGTATATGACGATTGAAGAATATTCGCCACTTGGTAAATATAATCATATAGCCGAAGATATGGAAGGAATAGACGAAGATGGTGTAAAAGCTATCAAATTTCTTATGGAAAACAATCTTGTTAAAGATATTTTTGAAGCTATGAAAACTTATGAAGACAGTGTAAGAATTTACGAAAATCAATCTATGGAAGATATCGCTTATGACTATATTCAAGAGTGTTATAGTTTTGAAAATATCCCTGACATTATTGCTAATAATATCGACTATGAAAAAATTGGTAGGGATTTGGAGATTGAGGGAAGTTACTACAAAATAGACAATGACATATATGAGTATATAGGGTAAAAAAGTACCCTATATCGTTGAAAAATTATATATTGGCATCTAATTTTTCTTCTAGCTCTTTAATGCACTGATGTATTCTCTGCATTTCAGGAAGAAAATTATCTTCATCATTTATTGAAATTTGATAATAAAATTCTAGCTCCCTGAGTTT
Source organism: Sulfurimonas sp. (assembly GCA_013791885.1). Classification (GTDB taxonomy): domain Bacteria; phylum Campylobacterota; class Campylobacteria; order Campylobacterales; family Sulfurimonadaceae; genus Sulfurimonas. The sequence goes on from VMSZ01000058.1 coordinate 37,386, forward strand.
GTTTTTATAAAAATTTATTTTTGATAATATCTCTTTTTTATTCATTTTAAACCTTATATTTAGAGCTTATTATAAAATGAATTATAGAAAAAATTAATCTATTCTCATAGAATTTTGAAATTGTTCACTCTTCTCTTTTTGATATTCGTTATGTAAAATATTTGTAAAATTTTCTTCATTAAACCAATCGAATTTTTTACGATTTTTGTAGCAATCGTTTAAAATTTGCCAACGAGAAGTAGGGTTAAGTGTATTTTTTCCATATGTGTCTTGCATTGTTAAAGAATTGTTCTGAGCATTAAATATGACTTTATGAGAATTTATTTTGCCTATCTCTTTTTTATTGGCATACAGAGGTAAGTAATCATCAACAAAAATTAAAAAGTTTTTATTTTCATAACTCATAATCTGTTCTTTTGAAAAATTATCATTACTCTTAAATGAGGTATGAAATTTTATATGAGTGATACTTTTACCTCTATCTTGTTTTATAAGCTCATAGCTATCTATGTTGATATCAGTTATTGTATTGATTTCAGCAACCGCCACATCAATCACTTTTCTGCGAATCGAGCTAAATTGATTATAGGTATTTATTTTGTCAATACCCATTAATTTTTTAAATGTAAATATATCTATTTGAGGGAAGTGTAAATACTTTTTCTTGTAATTCATAAAACTTCTTAGGTTCTCGTATAAACGAATGGTGTAACGGGATTTTGCAAGGTTTATAATATTGAAGTCCAAAGTTGTATAAGAAAATTTTGACGGATCTAGAACTAATTTTATTAACTCTTGTTCCAATCTGATTTCAACTATTCCATTGATTGATTTCGCATGTGCGATAAGTCCTATTAGCTCCCAGTTTTCATCATAATTCCTATTGCCAACTTCAACACCGAGTTCTACGACTACGCTTTGTAGGTTTTTGAAATTACTTTTAATTTGGAGAGAATTTAATTTTTGATTTAAAAATTTATTTATTTGTGAATGAGACAAAGCTAGCTTATTATCTTTGCTTAGCATGTCATTGCGGATACAGTAGATTATATAGTTAAATATTTTCTGTTCATTAAGGCTTAGAGTCGCATATATCTGTATAAGAGGATTGGCTTTTTTAATACTATTTTTATTCTCTGTCATCGGTACCTCTTTGTATAATTGTCATTTTAAATTGCTTGGGTTTCATAGTGTCCTTTTTATATTGATTTGAAGAGTATATAGCACTATTAAAAAAAAGGAAAATAAAAAAATATCATTCAATAATGGTGGAAAAAGACGCTTTTGAGTGGATTATGGTAATGTGAAGGTGTGTTTTATATCGGTGTATTAGGAGCATTCTAGGGGCGATAAATGTATAATGCATTAATATTATATACTCTATGTATATTAATAAGATTTAGAATTTTAAAGTCATTTATTGATTTTTTGTTTTGTAAAAAATTGATACCACCTAGTACGGTGGTTGTTATATACTTCATTGAAATAGTTTTTAATTTATATCCCTATCGGGAAATGTTGCAGATTAACGCTTTAATGAAAGACTTTTAGACTTTTTAACTTCTTTTTTTGGTTTTAACAGAGGTGAAAAGATATCAATCTCATTTTCTAATAAAAACTCCAAGATATCAAATGCCGACATTAAAAAGTTGAAAAATAGTGAAAATATCATTTATTTACCCTCTCTTTTTTGTAATTCTTTTGCAAAATCTGTAAATATCTCTATCATCATAACAATTGCTTCTTGTTTCTCTTCAGATAGCCAAGAAGCTTTTTGAACTCGTTCGATAATAAAAGTTTTGCGACTTAGAATTATTTCTATGTTTTTTTTAACTCTGTTTGATGGTTGCTTTTTTGTGACGGTACTACCCATAATATTTATTCCTTTACTGAGGTTTTAAGTCAGGTTTTGGATTATTATAAGATAGTTGTTCAAGTGCCGATTTGAGGGTGTTAAATTTGCTTTGAGCTTTATCTTGGAGTTTTTCATATTTAACCATTTTCTCTACATTATTGCTCTCAATAGCATCATTAATCCTTTTTTTATAGATTTCAATATTTTTAAAAAACTTATCCAATTGTTGTTGCATTTTTTGATGTTCAAGAAGGTGTTCTTGCATCTCTTTTGAAATATGCTCTTGCTTTTGTTTTTCCTCTTTAATATCTTGTTTTAAAGAAGCGATAGGATTTAACCTTTTAGTTTCTCTTTGTTTTTGAATTTCATAATCTGCAAGTGAGTAACCAAGAGACAACATATTCCTATTAGCTAATTGTTTGATTTGATAAGATAGTTTTCGAAGTCCAAGTCTAATTTTTAAAATAGCACTCTTGGCTCTCATTACCTTATTGTCTTTTTCTATATTTTTATATGTTTGAACTATGGACGGAATCATAATGTTTATGTGAGGATTAGATTTTTTAAAATGGATAGAGCTAATCAGATAGTTATTTTTAAAAAGCTCCTCTTCCTCTTTTGTCCAATTCAAGTTGTATATTTCATTGAGTTTAGAAACGGTGTCATCCACCATTTTTTTATGAAATTTTTCCATTGTTTTAATATCAACAGTTTTATTGGCAATATTCTCTGGTATTGATATCATAATGGAAGAAGCGGGTGAACCTGGTCTACCGCCTTTGCGGTTGAGTTTCACTTTGGTGTTGTGATAATTAAAAATATTTATCATATTCTTTAATTTTCTATCAATCACTTGTTGTTCATCAAAGACTATCGTCTTGTGATTATCACTTAAATGATTGATGTGTTCATCGTGCTTGTCTGTTATATAATCTACTAAATTTATAAGAGATTTAGTAGATTTAACAGTCAAAAATTTAGTGTAAAAATTTCTTGGTGTCATTCTCATAATTATCCTTTTTGATAATATGATGACACATCATTTACACTTTCATTTAATGCACTAAACCACACACTTTTAATTATCACTATCAAGATAGCAAACCTGAAAGGTTAGCTACTTGTGAAGAGAGTTACACCTCTTTCAAAACTCCAAAAAAAGATATAATTACGAAAATAATTATTAAACAAAAAAAGACATTGATTTATGATAATAGCAAGAAATACATTAGAAAACATTATGAATGTATTGGATGACATCGATATAATTATATATGATTTTGTTAGGGCAGATTCCACAATTGAAGAACATTCAATTTTATTATTTACATATGAAGATTTTATTACCTATCAGTCATTTAATAATAATTTCATAGTAATTTATGACAAAAATCAAAAAGCAATCAAAGAGATTGGTGAAGTTGCTAATGAAGACTGGAATTTGTATAAAGAGGTGTCCGAATATGATTATACAAAAACAAGAGATGAGATTGCTTCTGAGATAGAAAAACTTATTTTGGAGATTGAATATAAGCTCGAAGATAAAGAAGAAGCTGATACAAATTATTCTTTGATATATTTAAATCAGAGATTAGACTATATAGAGGGTAGAAAGCCAAAAGAGAATACGATTATCAAGAGTATTCAAGATAAAATAGTGGAGTTAGACAATAAAGTTGAAAATTTCAAACTTCAAAACACTATCAATTCATCTCTCATTCAGGAACTAGAAAACAAGTATCTTGATAAACCAAAACAAGAACTCAATACAGATTTTACAAATGAAAATTACACTCTTCAATATAAAAAATGGGAAGAAGAATTAACGTCCTTACAAGAAGAACTACAACAAAAGAAAATTCACTTAGAAGCTCAAAAAAAGACTAAAATATTAG
>VMSZ01000021.1 GCA_013791885.1 Sulfurimonas sp.
CATAATAGGCTTTGTTTATCTGGTGCATCTCTTTTTGAAAATGTTTGTAGGTCATCTCTTCGAGTTTTTCACAGCCGCGTTCTTTTGCAAGAGCCAAAAGTTCCTCATTATGAAGCCCTTTAAAAAGGTGCACCTGTTTTCTTGTCGGAATCTGCTCTTTTAAATCCTGAGGAACAGTCCAGTCGATAGTGATGTTTGTAAAAGGAGACTGTCCCCAGCGTGCGGGAACGTTGAGGTTGTACACAAAACTTCTGATGGCTTTTTTTATCTCTGTTTGCGAAAGTTTGTCTATAAAAACATAGGGTGCCAAATAGGTGTCAAAAGAGGAAAAAGCCTGCGCTCCCGCCCATTCGCTTTGCAATATGCCCAAAAAATTCGCCATCTGTCCAAGCGCTTCACGGAAATGCTTCGGAGCGTCGCTCTCGACTCTTCCTCGCACTCCGTTAAAGCCTTCATCAAGAAGTACTCTTAGACTCCAACCCGCACAATAACCTGTTAAACAGTCCAAATCATGAATATGATAATCCCCGTTTCTGTGCGCGTAACCTTCCTCTTTGGAGTAGATTTTGTCCAGCCAGTAGTTTGCGATGACTTTGCCTGCGGTATTGTTGACGAGTCCTGCGTTTGAGTAGCCTGTGTTGGAGTTGGCCTTGATTCTCCAGTCGCTTTTGCTGATGTACTCTTCTATGGTTTGTGTGGAGTTGATGTAGGTGGTGTCTTCATCTAAAAAAGTTTCTCTTTGCATCTTATGCGTATGGCGGTAAAGCATGAATGAGCGCATAACGTCAAAATAATTTGCTTTAAAAAGTTCGACTTCTATGCAGTCTTGAATGTCTTCAACCGCTACATTGCGTTTACTTTTTAATTTTTCTAAGACGTTAAAAAAAACTTTACTGTCATACAAAACATGTTCACTTTTAAAGGCTTTTTTAATAGCATCTTCAATTTTATAAGCGGCAAACTCTTTATAAGTCCCGTCTCTTTTTAAAATATTTTGAACCATGTTTCTTCCTTTAACCATTTATAATTCCGCTAGTCTATAAGAATCGCGGTTAAATGACCATAACAAAATATGTCACTTTTTCGTCACTTTGAGATTAAGAACACTTAACGAGATAGCGATAAGTCAAATGAAAATACTTACATCTCAAAAATATTCTGTGTTGAATGTAACTTAAAGTGAAAAAATAATAGTAGAAATTTAGACGTTAAAAAAATTACAAAAAATTTCCAGGCAATGTAAATTCTATCTCTTAAATCATCCGATAAATACAAAATTGTCACTCTTTGGCATACAATTACCAAACTAGCTCTAGAACATATCTTGCAATACATTACTAAGAAATGATTGTAGCTACATGATGCGAGATCATTTGAAATCCAATAAATAAAATAATTTATACTCTGCCTCTTTCAGAGGCTAGCTTTAGTGCCTCAGCGGCAAGCGAAGCTATAGGGATTTACTTCTTTTGGCGTATAAAAAATAAAAGGAAACTAAAATGAGCTGTAGTTCAAGTAATCCTGCCGAAGCGATGATGCCGCAGGATATTCAAGATAAAATCCATAACCACCCGTGTTATTCAGAGGGAGCACACCACCACTATGCACGTATTCACGTTGCGGTCGCACCTGCATGTAACATTCAATGTAACTACTGTAACAGAAAATATGACTGTTCCAATGAGAGCCGTCCGGGGGTTACGAGTGAGCGTTTAACACCTGAAGAGTCTGCGAAAAAAGTAATGTATGTCGGCGGAGAAGTACAGCGTTTGAGTGTACTTGGAATTGCCGGTCCTGGGGATGCTTTGGCAAACCCTGAAAAAACATTTAAAACTTTTGAGCTAGTCCGAGAAAGAGCATCAGACTTAAAACTCTGCCTCTCAACAAACGGACTTGAGCTTCCTGCGTTTGTAGATGAAATGGTGAAATACGATATTGACCACATTACTGTAACTATCAACAGCGTGGATGAAACAGGTGAAATAGGTTCGCTTATTTATCCTTGGATTTTTTACAACAACAAACGTATCTACGGAAAAGAAGCTTCTAAAATACTTTTAGAACGTCAGATTGAAGGTATGAAAATGTGCGTTGAAAAAGGCATTCTCATTAAAGCAAACTCTGTTTTAATTCCAGGCGTAAATGACAAACACTTGCCGGAAGTTGCGAAAAAACTTAAAGAGATTGGCGTTTTCTTACATAACATCATGCCGATTATCTCTGAACCTGAACATGGGACTGCGTTTGGTCTTGGCGGTGTGCCAAGTGCAACAGACCAGCAACAGATGGAAGTTCAAGAAGCTTGCGGCATGGATATGAAACTTATGCAACACTGTCGTCAGTGCCGTGCAGATGCTGTCGGACTCATCGGTGAAGACCGTGGTGCAGAGTTTACAAAAAATGTTTTTTCAGAGATGAGTTTTGATGCACTGGAGCAACATTACAATATAGCAGCGCGTCAAGATGCTCAGGCAAAAATTGAAGAGTTTAGATTTTTCCTAGACCGTGCAAATGAACGCGTTGTCAAAGAAAAAGCGGAGTTGGCATCTGACGGACAGACTATTTTAGTAGCTGTTACAACTGCGGGTGAAGGTATGATTAACCAACACTTTGGTTCGGTAAAAGAGTTCTTAATTTATGAAGCTGGAGACAAAGGTATTCGTTTTATTCACCACAGAAAACTAGATTATGAGTACTGTGCAGGTCCAGACGGTGCTAATCCGATGGAGCCGATTTTAGAAAAGCTCAAGGATTGTAAGCTGATTTTAACTGCTAAAATCGGTGGCTGTCCTCAAGATGACTTAGCAAAAGCAGGTTTGATTGCAGACCAGAGTTACGCCTATGAGCCAATTGAAATTTCAGTTTTAAAAGCGACAAGAAAGTATTTTAATCTCTCAGAAGATATGGAAATAAATTAGTATTAACAACTAAAAAAGACAAAGGACGTCATTATGGCAATTATCAACGACACGACACTGCGTGATGGTGAACAAGCTCCCTATGTTGCGTTTAATACTAAAGAAAAACTCTCAATTGCACAAGGGCTTGTTGCCTGCGGTGCAGATGAACTTGAGATTGGCATTCCTGCGATGGGTGTTAAAGAACAAGAAGATATTAAAGAGTTGTTGGCTTTAGGCTTAGATGTGCAGATGATGACTTGGAACCGTGCAAAGATGAGCGATTTAGAAGCCTCTTTGGAATGCGGCGTTAAAGCAGTTGATTTGTCCATACCGATTTCCGATATTTTAATAGATGTAAAATTTGGCGGCAAAAAATCAGCCATGCTTCGTGAACTGGAATCTGTCATAACTTTGGCAAAAAGAGAAGGTCTTTATGTCTGTATAGGCGGTGAAGACAGCTCTCGCGGTTCCTTGGATTTTATGGCTGAAGTGATGTATCTTGGAGCTAAACTCGGAGCGGACCGTTTTAGATACTGTGACACTATAGGTATTATGACACCGATGCAGACTTATGAGGATATTAAAGCATTAACTTCATTGAATCTCCTTCCAATAGAAATGCATACTCATAACGATTTTGGTCTTGCAAACGCAAATGCCTTAAGCGGCATTGACGCAGGTGCTTACAGTATAAATACAACCGTTATCGGTCTTGGCGAGAGAGCCGGAAATGCTTCGTTTGAACAGATATCAATGGCATTAAAGCATCTCTATGGTCAAAAGCGTCACATAGATGCTTTTGAGATGCATAATCTTGCTATGAGTGTTGCAAACGCAGCGGGCATACATCTCTCTCCAAGCGCACCGATTGTAGGTGAACGTATATTTTCTCATGAGAGCGGGATTCATGCTGATGGCATGATGAAAAACTCTTCGGCTTATGAGCCTTTTGATGCAGACGAAGTCGGCTGCATCCGAGCTTACCCGATAGGCAAACACTCCGGTGCAAGTACAATTATGTATCACTTGCAGCAGCTCGGAATTAGTGCTGAAAAGCATACTTTACAAAATCTTCTCCCTAAAATTCGCGAGATTGTCACTTCCAGAAAACGTGTTTTGGACAATACTGAGCTTGTGGCTTTATACAAGGAAAGTTTATGTTTATAGGATGGTTGAAGTTTTCTGATGTAAGCAACCTTGTAAAAATCTCCGAAGAGGTAGGCTGGTTGCTTGACGGTTACCATGTAAAACTTATGGTGATGCATTCCCCTCATCTTTGTTATGGCGCTTATGATGAGGGAAAACTCATCGGTGCGGTTATGGCTGTTGAGTTTGAAGAGTCTGCCATGATAAAATATTTTATGGTTGAGAAGAGCTATCAAAAACAAGGAATCGGAAAACGCTTGTTTGAGACTCTTTTTGATGTTTTAAAAGCGGAGTATAAAAGTATCTATCTTCATGCAAATCCTGATTTGGTAGATTTTTTCAAAAAGTACGGTTTTGAGTCAAAGATGCAAGTCGGCAGATTTATCAATGTTGGAAAAGTTCCTCCTTTTAACTTTACCAACGCCCATGCCAAAGAGCTTGACGGTGCCAACTTTGAGACTGCAATATCCAAGATAGACAAAGAGACTTTTCATGAAAATAGAACAGCTTTTCTCATGGATGAGATGGAGCGTACGAGTTCGCTGAAGCTTACACTTCCAAACGGTTTTCAGCACTCAAGCATAGTAAACGCGAGGCACGTTTACTTAGGCCCTTGGCAGGTGAGAGCCGGACATGAAGATGAAGCAGAAAAAATGATGCGCGGCGTGCTCTATTTCCGCGGTTTAAAAAAAGTAGTTGCGGATGTTCCTCTTAGCGTGGAACATGTTGTAGATTTGTATAAACGCTACCATTTTCAGTGTAAACAGACCTTTGTCCATATGTCTTATGGCATCGATCGTGATGTTCGCTTTGAAAATATCTATGCGTTTTCCCTCTAGGAGAGTGATATGTGTTTGTTACATATGAAAGTTGGCGAAATGGCTTGTATAGACGCTTTAAATGTAAACAGTGAACTCAAAAAGCGTTTAAACGCACTCGGGTTTATCCGCGATACGAATATATGCGTTAAAAACTTCGGACTCTTTAAAAGTACGGTTCAAGTACTCATAAACCGTTCGTTCATTGCTTTGAGAAAAGAAGAAGCGATGCTCATTGAAGTACATAAAATTTAAAGGAGGAAAAAATGTCAGATGATGAAAAAGATTTGAAACGAGAGTATGCAAAACTCAAAAGACTTGCCGTAGAAATTGCGTCAGAAATTCATGATATTGTTGAAGATACGCTCTGGACAAATTATGTGAAGATGCCAGAACTTGCCCAAAAACTAAAAATCGCAGTGCAAGAAGCAAACGACTTTAAAGATCAACATAATCTTTAAGTTTTACAGCTTCTTGGCTGTAATGGTATTTTAAAAAAGAGTTTTAATTTGACTCCTTTTTAAAGTATCAAAGGATATCGCTCATGAAAGATAAAGACGAAATACTGAAAATGGAAATTTGTGAATGCGGACAAAAGAGCGTCGCAGATGCAATAGAGATATTTCAAGATACATCTTTACCCTTTAAAAAAGCCAAAAAACTGGTAACTGAGTGCAACAAAAGCTGCTGTAGAGTTCCCTTGATGAAGATTTATGACATGACACAGTTTGGAAGATACGATTATGACGAGATTGGGTATGTGATTGAGCAGAGACTCGAGAGAATCAAGCGTTTAGGGGGAGGAGAGGATGATGATGTATGATTATGAGTGGGACAGAATCAAAATCTGGCTGGAACAATACGGGGCGATTGGTGAAGAAGTTGCAAAAGCAGAGGAGATTACACGGCTTGATTTGAGCGGGCACTCTCTCAAAGAGCTTCCCGAATCCATTGGAGTTTTGAGCCATCTTTTGGTGCTCAATCTCTCAAACAATAAACTCAGTACCTTGCCTGAATCAATGAAAAAACTGCAAAAGTTAAGTAACCTTGACCTTCGCCGAAACAAATTCGCCGTTTTACCGGATTTTTTATCACTGCTTCCGCTGCGTTCACTTAATGCAAGCGGAAATAAACTTGAGTCGCTCTCTTTTTTATCTTTATTTTCAGAGCTGAGGGTTCTGGATATAAGTTCAAATCTTATAACGGATGTTGCAGGTGCTTTTTGCTCAGAAAATCAACTCCGAACACTCAATCTTTCATCCAACTATATTAAAAAATTTGAAGTTGAGGGTTCTTCTCTTGAAGAACTTCTTCGTCTTAATTTAAGTCGTAATCTCTTGTCGGAGCTCTCATCATCCTTTAGTCGGATGGAAAATCTTGAAGAGCTGGATTTGAGCGATAACCAAATAGAGAAGATTGACGAGAGTTTCTTTGAGTTGGATGTGGAGCTTCTTGATCTGAGTCTCAACCAACTGGGAGCGCTTCATCTGTTTGGACTTGATTCTCTTGAGGAGATTATCTTGGATGAAAATCCTTTGGAGTCTCTCACCATAGATGAGTCGTTCGCGCCTTATCTGCGTGAGTTTTCTTGCGAGGGGTGCGGGCTTAAAGAGTTTGTTTTGCCACCGTCTAAAAATCTTGAACTCTTGTGTTACTCCTCAAATGAGATTGCAGCTATTCCCGATGCAATCGAGTACTATACAAAACTGATACAGCTTGACATAGAATCAAATAATATTGTCAACCTTCCAGACAGCTTGGCAAATCTCGTCTCTTTACAGACACTTTATATCAAAGACAATCCACTCAGTGAAGGAGCAAAAAAAGTGATAGAGGTTTTAGCACCCGATATCTGTGACATCCGTATGAAAACAGGTATAAGTATTGAAAAAGCGAGTAGAGAAGATATCCCTCACATGGCAAAACTTTTAAATGTGCTCTTTGCTATTGAGAGCGATTTTACTTTCGACTATGAGAAACAGTTTGCAGGCATCAGCCGTCTGTATGAGTATGAAGGGGCAGATATGCTCGTCGCCAAATATGAGGGCAAAGTTGTCGGCATGATAACCATGCAAAGACTTATCTCAAGTGCAGAGGGTGACTACATCGGGCAGATGGAAGATTTGGTTGTTGAGGAGGAGTTCAGACGTATGGGTGTAGGAAGCCGTCTCATCAATAAGATGAGAAGCATCGCCCAGGAGTATGGCTACAAACGGATACAACTCGCGGCAGATGTAGATAACAAAAACGCACTCGAATTCTACAACAGACGCGGTTTTGTTAAAACGCATCTGAGTATTTATCACTACAAAGTATAAGAATTTAATTTTCCCGGAAGCGATGGTGTGCCTTTGCATAGTTAGGTATTTTAGCCGAAGGCAAGCCATCGGTTCCGTTGTTGTGTTTGCAGTTTTAATTTTTTGGAAGCGATGGCTTGCCTTTACATAGTTAGGTGTTTTAGCCGAAGGCAAGCACTCAGCCATGAGTATAAACCATCGGTTCCATATTTCCACGTGTTACATTCTCTCGGAAGCGATGGCTTGCCTTCGCCTAGTTACTTTCATATTTAGAATAAAATCTGCCATCCAAACTCAAGCCAGCTTTTAGCGCATTATTTTTTATATAATCATAGACTTTTGAAAAGTCTTCTTCATCACGGATAACTTTGTCGTAGTATTCATTTGCCCAAAGTTTTCCCTCTCTCTTTAGTAGTTTATTGATGTCTCTTGCACTTTTTGATTTGAGTATGCGCATTGTTTCTGACAAAGGAGTTATCTGCTTAAATAGCAGATGCACATGATTTGGCATGATTACAAAAGAGATTAATTCATACATGTCATCATCTGAATTTATTAAAAAATTGTGTAGGTATGCTAACACGTCATCATTGAGGAAAGCGCCATTTTCTGAATTATCTAAATATGTGTCTATTTTATACTGTCTGATAGAATTTTTTCTGTTTTCATCATTGAAAATTTGTAAGAGATATTTGTCAACACTCGCATCTGTTCTAAACGTAATAAATTGATAGTGACCAAAGGCGTCTACATGAGGGAGTTTTAAGTGTTTTTGCATTTGAGTATTTTAACAATATTGAGCTAAAAATACTTTTATTTACGCACTGCCGAAGGCAAGCACTCAGCCACGAGTATAAATCATCGGTTCCAATATTATGTTTGTATTGCCAGAACTGCCGAAGGCAAGCCATCGGTTCCATATTTCTACGTGTTGCATTTCTCTTGGAAGCGATGGCTTGCCTTCGCACGCTCATTCCTTTTTTACCGAAGCCAAGGCATCGGTTCCATATTTCCACGTGTTACATTTCTCTTGGAAGCGATGGTTTATACTCGTAGCTGAGTGCTTGCCTTCGCATAAGTAATCTCACCAAAACCTACAAAATTAAAGAAAACAGATTTCTGCATAAACTATTCCTACAAATTTGTCTGCGTTTGCGTAGTTTGTCGTACCAAAACATCTTTTGTCAGGTATTTTTGTAGATAAAGTTGAGAATAACGCATGCATTAACTACAGCGAAGTACGAAGATGGCTTTTGAAACACAACTACAAGAGTTAGTTTTGAGAGACATTTAAATATTAAGGAGAAAATTATGGCTGCATTACGTCAAATTGCATTTTACGGAAAAGGCGGGATTGGTAAATCTACTACATCTCAAAATACGCTAGCTTCAATGGCTTATTACTTTGATAAAAATATTATGATCGTTGGGTGTGATCCAAAAGCGGATTCTACTCGTTTGATCTTACATGAAAAAGCACAAAACACTATCTTACAACTAGCTGCAGAAATGGGTACAGTTGAAGATTTAGAACTAGAAGATGCACTAAAACCGGGTGCAGGTATATTTGCTCCTGAAAATCCACATGGTTGGATCCAATGTACAGAATCTGGTGGACCAGAGCCAGGAGTTGGTTGTGCAGGTCGTGGTGTTATTACAGCGATTAACTTTCTTGAAGAAGAGGGTGCTTATGAAGCTGAAGGTCTTGACTTCGTATCTTATGACGTTCTTGGTGACGTTGTTTGTGGTGGATTCGCTATGCCGATTCGTGAAGGTAAAGCACAAGAAATCTACATCGTAATGTCTGGTGAGATGATGGCAATGTATGCTGCAAATAATATCTCTAAAGGTATTTTAAAATACGCTAACACTGGTGGTGTACGTCTTGCAGGTCTTATCTGTAACGCTCGTATGACTGACTTTGAATACGATCTTGCAAAAGCTCTTGCAACAGATCTTGGTACACACATGATTCACTTCGTGCCACGTAACAACATCGTTCAACGTGCTGAGATTCGTCGTATGACAGTTGTTGAATATAGCCCAAAAGCTGACCAGGCTATTGAGTACAAAGAACTTGCTCGTAAAATCATTGCTAATGATTTCAAAATCATTCCAACTCCGTTAGAGATGGATGACCTTGAAGATTTAATTATGAAATTCGGTCTAGATTTAGAAGCAGACGAAGATAACATCGGTAAAGCAGAAGCAGAGGCTTAATCGCTACTGTTCTTTTGTAAATACAATTTAGTGTGTCTCCCTTGAGGAGACTAACATTCTCATAATGAAAAGAAAATAATAGATAAAGAAGGAGAATTTTATGTTTATTTTAGGTTTCCACTTCCCAGCAGACATGGGTAACAACGTTCCAGACGAGGCAGTAATTGCAAAACTAGATGAAGCAAATGTAGACGTAAGCGGTATTAATGAAATCAAAATGGTTACAGAATACCACGGTCAAAAAGAAGAGCTTTCTTATACGAACAAAGATACATTTATGTTCAAAGCACTTGTGCATTATGTAAAAACAGCAGAAACTGATTATATGATTTATACAAATCGTTATCAAATTGCTGAGATTTCTAAGCGTGTAGATACTGATGATGAGACTTTAGCTCTTTGTAAAAAATTTGATTCTATGGCTCACTTTAAGATTACAGCTGCGTAATAGCAGGCTGTAACACTGTGTTAAAAATAGAATAAAAAATAATTTCAAGGAGAATAAAATGGGTCCAGAATCATTAGAAGCAAGACAAAAAGCTGCGATTGAAGAAGTTTTAAAAGCTTATCCTGAAAAAGCTGCTAAAAACCGTGCGAAACACTTAGGTGTTGGCGGTCCAGAAGACGAAAGTCAAAAAACATGCGGTAACGTTCGTTCGAATAAGAAAACTGTTCCAGGCGTTATGAGTCAACGCGGATGTGCGTATGCAGGTTCAAAAGGCGTTGTTTGGGGTCCGGTAAAAGATATGGTTCATATCTCTCACGGTCCGGTTGGTTGTGGTCAGTACTCACGTGCCGGTCGTCGTAACTACTACATCGGTACAACAGGTGTAGATACATTTGTTACTATGAACTTTACTTCAGACTTTCAAGAAAAAGACATCGTTTTCGGTGGAGATAAAAAACTTGATAAATGTTTACATGAAATTGATGAACTTTTCCCATTAAACAATGGTATTACAGTTCAATCAGAATGTCCAATCGGTCTTATCGGTGATGACATAAACGCAACTTCAAAAATGTACGCGAAAAAAACAGGTCACGTAATTGTTCCAGTAAACTGTGAAGGTTTCCGTGGGGTTTCTCAATCACTTGGTCACCACATTGCAAACGACACTGTTCGTGATTATGTATTTGACGGTAAAGTTGACACTTTAGGTGAAGAGATTGCTGTAACTGATTATGACGTTGCTATTATCGGTGACTACAACATCGGTGGTGATGCATGGTCAAGCCGTATTCTTTTAGAAGAGATGGGTTTACGTGTTGTTGCTCAGTGGTCAGGTGATGCTACTCTTAAAGAGATGGTTGCTACTACTAAAGTAAAATTGAACTTACTTCACTGCTACCGTTCAATGAACTATATTTCTCGCCATATGGAGAAAGAGTATGGGATTCCTTGGGTAGAGTATAACTTTTTTGGTCCAAGCCAAACTGTTAAATCTTTACGCAAAATTGCTGCATTCTTTGACGAGAGTATCCAAGCAAAATGTGAAGAAGTTATTGCTAAATATCAGCCAATGGTTGATGCTGTAACAGAAAAATTCCGTCCTCGCCTAGAAGGCAAACAAGTAATGTTGTTCGTTGGTGGTTTACGCCCTCGTCACGTTATCGGTGCTTATGAAGATCTAGGTATGGAAGTAATCGGTACAGGTTATGAATTCGCTCATGATGATGACTACAAACGTACAAAAGATGAGATTTTCCGTTCAACTGTAATTTATGATGATGTTAATGAGTATGAGCTTGAAGCTTTTGTTAAAAAACTTCAGCCGGATTTAGTAGCTTCAGGTATTAAAGAGAAATATGTATTTCAAAAAATGGGTCTCCCATACAGACAAATGCACTCTTGGGATTATAGCGGTCCTTACCACGGGTATGACGGTTTTGCAATATTCGCAGCAGATATGGATCTTGCAATAAACTCTCCAGTATGGGCTCACACAAAAGCTCCATGGGATAAAGTAGGAGAAGCGTAATGCAAGATATAAATAACATAGTAAACGGTAAAGACCTTTTCAAAAAACCGGAGTACCAAAAAGTACTTGCTGATAAAAAAGAGTTTGAAGGTGGTTATGGTGCAGTTAATCCTGCTAAAACTGCAGAGATTGCTGAGTGGACGAGAGGCTGGGATTATCGTGAGAAAAACCTGGCTCGTGAAGCTATTACTATTAACCCTGCAAAAGCATGTCAACCGCTTGGTGCCGTAATGGTAGCACTTGGTTTTGAAAATACAATGCCGTACGTTCATGGTTCTCATGGATGTGTTGCGTATTTCCGTTCATACTTTACGCGTCACTTCAAAGAACCGACACCATGTGTGTCTGACTCTATGACTGAAGATGCAGCGGTATTTGGCGGTCTTGTAAACATGAAAGATGGTTTGAAAAACTGTGCTGCAGTTTACAAACCTGAGATGATTGCAGTTTCTACTACGTGTATGGCTGAAGTTATCGGTGATGACTTGTATGCGTTTGCTACTGCTGCAAAAGAAGAAGACGGCGGTGAGTTTTTAGCGGAAGATTTCCCTATTACTTATGCGCATACTCCTTCATTTACAGGTAGCCATATTACCGGTTATGACAACATGATGCACGGTATTATGTCTCAGCTTACTGAGGGTAATAAAAAAGAAGAGAAAAACGGTAAAATTAACATTATCCCTGGATTTGAAACTTACATAGGTTCAATCCGTTCTGTTAAAGCTATCGTAGAAGCTTTTGGCGCTGAGTACACAATGTTAGGTGACCACTCTGATCAGTGGGATATGCCGGCTGGTGAGTACAGTATGTTTGCAGGCGGTACACCGATTGCAGATGCAAAAGATTGTATAAACGCAAAAGCAACTATATCTTTACAAAAGTATGCAACTATTAAAACTATGAAAATGGCTAAAAAATGGAAACATGCTGGCGGTACTTCTAACCCAATCGGTCTCAAAGGGACAGATGAGTTCGTTATGAAATTAGCTGAACTTACAGGCAAAGAAGTTCCACAAAAACTTAAAACTGAACGTGGCCGTTTGGTAGATGCTATGCAGGATTCTTACCCGTATATGCACGGTAAAAAATTCGCAATCTGGGGAGATCCTGACTTTTTAGTAGGTATGGTTTCTTTCTTGGTTGAGATGGGTGCTGAGCCTACTCACGTTCTTTGTAACAACCCGGTTCGTGGTTGGGAAGATGAAATCAGAGCAATTCTTGATACATCTCCTGCGTCAGCTGATTGTCACATCTGGGCTGGTAAAGATTTATGGCACATGCGTTCATTACTCTTTACACAACCGGTTGATTTCATGATCGGTAACAGTTACGGCAAAGAGTTAATGAGAGATACAAACATCCCATTAATCTATATTGGTTTCCCAATATTTGACCGTCACCACTTACACCGTTATTCAATTAGCGGATACGATGGTGCGCTTAACTTGTTAACTTGGATTACGAACAAAGTTCTTGACCAGCTTGATGAAGATACAAAAGGTATCGCATCAACTGACTACTTCTTCGACTTGATTCGCTAATCGTCATATATTCATTTTTCCCTGATTGTCGTCCTTCCCTCAAGGACGACACCTTCTTAGTCCTCATTTTAATATACTATGTCATAAAAATATCGCGACATTAGAACCTTAGCATCTTCAGACCATTCCTATAAATCCATTTATGATAAACTGCCTAAAAAGAAAAAATCATGTAAGGGAATTTCAATGCAAACAATTCAAAAAAACACACTGGTGTCTATGCGTATAAAAGTCGAAGATGAAAATGGAAATATTTTTGACGAGAGTGATGAATTAATTTACCTTCACGGCGGTTATAATCAAATTTTTCAAAAACTAGAAGATGAGCTAGAAGGGAAAAAAGTTGGAGATACTTTTCATGTCACACTCGCACCTGCTGATGCGTTTGGAGAGCATAAAGAGTCTTTAATTTTAAAAGAGCTGCTTGAAGATTTGCCGGAGGATATCGCCGTTGGAATGGAGCTTGACGGTGAAGAGGAGGGAGTCATTTATGTTATTGAAAGTATAGATGACGAATATGCAATCCTAAACGCAAACCACGAGTTTGCAGGCATAGCCATGATAGCAATCGGCGAGATTTTGGAAATAGAACATCTCTCTGATGAGGCTGTAGAAGAGATACTTAAGGCGGAGCATCAGCATTAGATTTCCCCTCCACACAAACTAGTACGCTATATGCATTTAGAACTCAAAAAGGAGTTTGCATATGAGTGTAGAAAAACATATCAAAGACAAACTGATTCAAGAGATATATACCAACATAGACAAAATGTACGACTTTATGGAACAACACTACGTCTTAAGCCCCGACCATCATGACCTAATCATCAAACATCTCAACAAATTCAAAGACCAAATCTATCTCATATCTGAAAACTCCAAGTTGTCTTAATGAACTATCATGTTGTTATAGAAAAGTTGTGTTTATGTGCCAAACAACAAAAAACAGAGCAGATACGAAGTTTTGACACCAAAGAAGAAGCGCAGGAGTATGCCTATGAATGGGCAGATTCTTTAAACAACTCTTTTTGCGGTAAACACGGTTTTGATGTAGAAGAAGTGGGTGACAATTTTGTAATCAGTGTAGAAGTCGGTGGGTTTATGGAAGCTTGCGAGTTATAAATAAAGCTTTATAAAACCTTCTCTAAGCACCTGTTTTTAGGACTTTAATCCTCGGTAAGAACACTTAATGCATTTGTGTGTATGAAATAAAAATTAAGGATATAATTATGGAATATCATGTTGTAGTTGAAAAAATGTGCGGATGTGCCAAACGCAAGAATATGCCTCAGATAAAAACTCTTGACGACAAAGAAAATGCGCATAGAATAGCACGTGCCTGGGCTCAGGAGATGAACGAAACATTTTGCGGCAAACATGAGTTTGATGTGGTCGAAGTAGATGACAATTTTGTTATTGCAATGAGTGAGGGAAGCTACTAAAAACTTGTTTTTCAGAGTTCATACTCAAGATAAATCAAAGGAGACACGATGAAGATTGGAGTTCCAAAAGAGATTAAAAGTGATGAGTTTCGCGTTTCTATGACACCTTCGGGTGTGAGTGAATTAGTGAGTGCTTCTCATAGCGTTTATGTACAAAATGGCGCGGGTGAGGGCAGCGGTTTTAGTGATGAAGAGTATCTAAACGCAGGAGCAACACTTTTAGCAACTGCCAAAGAAGTATTTGATATCTCAGAGATGATTGTCAAAGTAAAAGAGCCAATAGCAAGTGAGTATGGGCTTTTTAAGCAAAACCAGACACTCTTTACCTATTTACACCTCGCGGCAGATAAAACGCAGACGGAATTTTTGCTTGAAAAAGGTATTCGCGCGTTTTCTTATGAGACACTTGAAGTCAATGGACGACTTCCGCTTTTAGAGCCTATGAGCGAAGTTGCAGGGAAAATGGCATCTATTATGGCAAGTGTGCATCTTGGCCGTTATCATGGTGGAAACGGTCTGCTTATAGGTGGAGTTGTCGGAACTCACAGAGCAAAAGTAATGGTTCTTGGCGGGGGTGTTGCCGGTAAAGCCGCAGCTGAAGTTGCCGCTGCGCTTGGAGCCGATGTCAGTATTTTAGACATCAATGCCCAAAGACTGCATTACCTGAATGATGTTATGGCAGCAAATGTCGCAACACTTTTCAGCACCAAAGAGACGATTGCAAGACTGCTTCCAGAAGTCGACATAGTTGTAGGAACTGTCCTGATTCCCGGGGCAAAAGCTCCAAAACTCATTACAAGAGAGATGCTTAAAGTAATGAAGAAAGGTTCTGTTTTAGTGGATGTTTCCATTGACCAGGGAGGCTGTTTTGAGAGTTCTCACGCAACAACGCATACGCATCCTACATTTGTGGAAGAGGGCATTGTTCACTACTGTGTGGCAAATATGCCGGGAGCTTATCCGAGAACTTCAACGCAGGCGCTTACAAACGCGACACTTCCTTACATTAAAGATTTAGCACTGTATGGCGCAGCAGAAATCTGTACAAAAAAACCGCTTATGATAAGTGCGCTCAATACTTACGATGGCGTTTTGTATAATAAAGCCGTAGGTGTTGCGCATGGCATAGAGAGCAAAATATTTCTTTAGTTATCACTTTGAAAGATAACTAAAGGTCTCTCAAACGTATCTTCTCTTTTTACTTTGTAAAATCAGGAAATTCTAGTGGCGCACTAAAGAAATAGCCTTGTGAGTAATCTATTCCCAAATCTTTTACAATCTCGTAAATAGTGCTGTTTTCTACGTATTCGGCGATAGTTGAAATATTAAGTTCTTTGGCAAAATTTACGATGGTCTTTACTAAAATTCTTGCATTCATATCTGTGTCTATATTTTTTATAAGTGAGCCGTCTATCTTAATATAATCTGCTTGAAGTTTCAGCAGATAGTTAAAGTTTGAGTAGCCCGTTCCAAAGTCATCTATCGCTATTTTACAAGCATGTTTTTTAACTTGATTTATAAAGGCGATTACTTCATCATAATTATCAATACCTTCAGATTCAACAATCTCAAAAACTACTTGATTGTTGACATTGTATGTTTGGAGTAAATCACAAATATAATTTTGTATATTTTTATTCATAATATCTTTGATGGTTAGATTGATAGAAAATTCTATATCGGTATTGTTAAAAGTATCAAAGGTTTTTTTAATCACTGTCTTCGTTAAAGTTTCGTAGTGTTTTGTGCGTTTTGCTATTTCAAGAAAGAAAAAAGGTGTTATGATTTTTTTATTTTCATCTATCATACGGACTAGACTTTCATATTTTTCCCATTTGCCGGTTTTGTTATTAACTATCGCTTGATAATAAGGGACAAGATTGTCACTCTCTATTGCCTCTCGGAGTTTATTTGTATATTTGATGTTATTTTCATATACTGAGTCAAGATTTAGCCCTTCATCGTAAACAAGCATATTTATTCTATTTTTTTTAGCGCTTTTCATAGCCATGTCGGCTGTTATAAAAAGATTGTTTTTTTCAAAAGAGATACTTGACCTTATATTAAGCATAAGTTCTTTGCCATCAATTTTATATGTGATATTTTCAATTTTTTCTATTATATCTTCTATATTAGCTATAAAGTGATCTTTGTTGAGGGATAAGTTTAAAATTGCAAATACGTCATTTTGAAGTCGGTAAAGCTGCTTAGTTGATCTATCTTTTATGAGGTTTAAGAGAGTGTATCCAAGCTCTTTGATAACTATATCTCCAAAAGAATCTCCATAAAAATCATTTATTTCACTAAACCTTTCTATATCTAAAATTGCTATTGATGGATTTTCAAGTAACGCAATATCGTTTATCAACTTATATCTGTTGCCAAGGTTTGTCAATGTGTCAGTGGTAGCTATTTTTTGAAGAGTTTCCCGTTGGTCTATCAGTTCCGTAATCTCATGTCGAACTGCCATGTATTCTAAAACTTCACCCTTGTCATCTATGATAGGAAGGATATTTATATCTACCCAATAGTGGCTGCCGTCTTTCTTTTTATTTTTTAAAATCCCTTGCCACGGTTGTCTTGTTCTTAAGTCGTTCCAAAGTTCTCTAAAAATTTTCGAGTCACTGTCGGGATGTCTAACGATGCTGTGCGGTCTCCCAATTACTTCTTCTTTTGTGTACCCTGTGACTTCACAAAATTTATTATTGACATATGTAATCATGCCATTTAAGTCACTTTTGGAAACGATATTTGATTCATCCATGGCACGCTTATAAGATTTTAAAAATGCGACATTTTTTTGCAGTTCACTTGTTTTTTTGATAACTAATAATTCAAGATTTTTATTTAAATCTTGAAGTTTTTTTTCTGCTTCCATGCGTTCAGTAATATCACGTACAATCGCTACGTTGTAATCAACACCACTCCTATGTATAAGTTTTGCATTAACTTCTATGGGAAATTCAGTTCCATCTTTTCTTATGACATAGGCGTAGTCTGTAAGACTGTTTTTTAATTTTAAGTCCTGAAGGTGTTGTAGAAAAGGCTCATCTTTATCTATAGGTCTTCTAAATGAATCCAGTCCGATGTCATTCATCTCTTTGAGCGTATAGCCAATATTATCAAGACTAGTTTGATTCACATGCTCAATATGACCATTATCTATACGTATGATAAAAACCATATCATGTGAATAATTTAACAAATCATTAAGAAGTCCAATGTTGTCGCTTTTATTCATAGTTTTAACACCTATTTTTTTTTGTTATTGTACCTGATTTATCACTGAAATATAATTAAATGCCGTCCAAAAGGGACTTTAGCGGTTCTTGAGAGTGCCCAAAGAACTTCGTAACTTGGAGGGTATTTTGGAAACCATCCATCTCCGTCTGTAAAATACAAAAGCATCGTATTCATAGGAAGATTTGCTTCTATGTAATCAAATACGGGACGGTAATCTGTTCCCCCGCCGCCTTTTATGACAAAATCCATCTTCTCTCCGCCTTGGAAAGTGTGGTGAGCATGGACTCTGGCGTCAGCTAGTATAAGCTCAATTTTAACAGAGGGAAAGTTCTGCATAATGTTCTTAAACTCTTCCATAAACGCACCCAAAAGTTCATCGTTAATACTGCCCGAAGTGTCTACTGCGACACATAAACTTAAAGTGTCGCTTGTAAGAGAAGGCAGTGCAAACCCGCGGTAGAGATGCTTTTTATTCGGAGGCATAAAGGCATAATTGTTTCGCATGTGTCTGTTTACTGCGTTGTAAAGTTCAAACCTCCAATCCACATCATTCGCTTTTACTTTTTTTGCAAGTCGCTCCATTCCAGAGGGCATGGCACTTTTTCTGTTGGCAACTTCCTTGGCGACAGAAGCGGCATACTCCCAGTCTGACTCGTTTTGCGCTTCTAAATCTTCATCAATATTCTCAAGATTTGAAAACTGAGCAGACTCTTCACTTGAACCATCAGCAGCAAGATTTTCACTACGCTGCGTTTGCTCTGCGTTTTCATCAAATGCTCCGTCAATGGCATTAAAATGCTCTTCTTTAAGGAGTTCGTAAATCTCTTCGGCGTACATATTTTTGTACTCTTCATTGAAGTTTGCTCCCAGAGGGACAAAAATCCCGCTTGAATGTAAGAGGTTGTTTATGGCGTAGTCTGTTGCGAGTTGCCACAAAAAGCCTTTACGTGCGAGTCTGCGTTGTTGGTGAGCGAGGATATGGTGCATAACACAGTTTGTAAGGACAAAGACAATTTCGTCTTGCGTACGTTTTTGTATAAACGCAGGGTTATACAAAAAACGCACTCCATTACTTGCATAGCTCGATATCTCTTCATTAGGCTCATGCTTGAGTCTAGAAGCGAGCATACCAAAATAGGGATGCTTCATAATCAACTGGCTTTTTGCTTTTTCTAAAATCTTTTGGGTTGTCATCAGTGTAAAAGCGTGTTAAATTTTTTCATCCAAAGTGTCCAACTTTGAAGATGGTCGAGTTCGATATTTCTATCTCTGAGGTCTTGAATAAGCATGACGGAAAATTCTCCGGGAAGATTGAGCGAGTACTCTAAGAGATTGTTGAGTTTTTTAGAGCTTGTACTCTCATTAATGCGCATACTCAGTGCTGAACTTAAAATATGCAGAGCTGAGGGTTCACTTGGAACCTCTTTGCATGTGCCGTCTAAAATGGCATCTAAATCGGGCAAATCACCGGCGACTGACATAAAACCTAAAAAGGAAGCAGCCACATCTTCACCGATTGCCCCGCTTATCATCGGTAAAAGCAAATCGGCTTCGGGTTTGGAAGAGACAATTTCATTGACATACTGCCAAGTACGAGGTGTTGCAAATGAACGGCTTTCATTGCCGTTACCGAAATTAAAAAGAGTGTCCGGACGGTGTGAAATATAGGCGATAATAGCCGGATGAACCTGCGTTTTTATAGCCCAGCTTTTCCAATCCTCTACACTCACTTCCATTTCTAAGTGAACAAAACGGTTTGCTAGAGGTGCGGCCATACGAAACACGACACCTCTGTCACTTTCACGGTTTCCTGCGGCTACGATTGACCAGCCCTCAGGAAGAGTGTATTCACCTATTTTTCTATCTAGTATTAATTGATATGCAGAAGCTTGAACCATAGGCGCGGCAGTGTTAAGCTCATCTAAAAAGAGAATGCCTTTTTCTTGTTTGCCATCAGGTAAAAATGAGGGTGGTGCCCAGAGCGCTGTCTCTTTAACGGTATTGAAAAAAGGAATCCCTCGTAAGTCTGTCGGGTCAAGGAGCGATAAACGCAGGTCTATAAAACCGATGTCCTGTTCTTTTGCAATCTGCGCGACAATGGAAGACTTGCCAATCCCCGGAGGCCCCCATAAAAATACCGGGACTTTTCTTTGACAGAGGTGTTCCAGGGAACGTTTCGCATTTTGTGGGTACATAAGGCTGCCTTTAAATATATTATTTTTTATAGAAGTGCAATTATGGTTCGACAAGCTCTGAAAATCCTACAAAAATGATGAATATACGCTTTTGTTTCTAAGATTTGTACTAAATTTTAAAAACGCGACATTTTTGTCGTCTTTTTGTTTAAATAGACTAAAAATTGCATATCTGCGCTCTTTTTTTAAAGAACACAATATGTATTAGTTTAAATAACTTAAGGCGAGAGCCAAACAAAGGATTTAAGATGTATTCAAATGACATAATTGAGATGGAAGATTTTAACTTTAACCACTACATTCACCACTTTGATGAATGTGACGCGGAACATATTAAATACAATGATGAATATAATTGTATAGAAGCACTTGCAGAGTGTATGGAAGAGATAATTTGGGGGAATTAAAACCCAAATTACAAGAACTTCTCTGCCTCGAATGAGGCAAGCTTCAGTAGCCTAAGCGGCTAGCGTAGCAAAGATGGGCTTAGCTCATTTTGCGTTTTGAATATGCGCAGTTCTTAAGAGTTTTACTATCTTGAGAGTTGAAGCCAAATCAAGGGCAGTGAAGTCATCAGGGTTTTTTATGCTGACATCTGCTCCTGCATCTAAAAGCATTTTAACCATGCTTTCTTTCCCACTTGAAGCTGCGTACATGAGTGGAGTTACTCCGTTTACGTTGGAAGTATCTACTTCTATGCCTGCGTTTATAAGAAGTTTTACTACCTCTGGATTTTCTCCAAAACAGGCAAGCCAAAGTGCCATATTGCCATCGACATTTTTCACACTTATGTCTGCTCCTGCGTTTAGCAGCTCAGAAACTATCTCTGCGTTTCCCTCACGCGCAGCTTTCATCAAAGCCGTGTTTCCATAATTTCCTTGCAGGTTAATCGCCTCAGGAGTGTAGCCGTTTTCCTGCATCCAGTTAAGAGTTGCGTTTTGCATTAATATTCCTCATATTTATTTAGTTTATTTATGCATTTTTTGCTCTATCTTTATTGGTTACTACAAAACTATTTGCCGACATTTAAGGGTCGCTAATTGTAACACCACTTATAAAAAGGTATTAATTTGATTTTTATCTCATTTACAATCAATTCATCTTCGCTATCAAATGTAACGATAATGCCGCTTTGTAAATTAAAATTTTTACAAGCTGCCACGAGACCTTTAATTTCTCTATTTTTTGTATCTTCGTTGCTCATATCGTAGCTTACTTGAATAGCCTGTGTTATTTTATTTTTCTCGTGAATGATAAAATCACATTCACTATTTGTATCACTATAATAAAATATTTCACTGAAATTTCTTCTAAGCTGCAAAAATACTGCGTTTTCCAGGGCTTTTCCAATGTCATCAGAGAACTTAAATTCTGTGGCATTATTTAAGCCGATATCTATACTATAGATTTTCTTTTCACCGAGTTCTTTATTTACCAGTGATGTATCATATCTGCGAAGCGTAAGCGCAAGATAGATGTTTTGTACATAGTCCAAAAAATCATAAAGGGTGTTTTTCCCTATCTTGATGCCGCTCGATTTTAGTTCGTTGTATATTTTATTGATGGATATTTGTTTTGTGGAGGAGGCGATAATGCGTTTCAAAAAGAACTTCAGAGCAACAGTGTTTGTGATGTTGTATCTCTCTGCCAAATCTTTATAAAGCAACACATTAAAGTACTCTTGAAGCGTTTGATTTTTGTATTGGTCTTCTAAGAAAAGTGTCTCAGGAAACCCGCCGTCTTTTAGAAACTTCTCTTGCGCATTTTTGATATACGCCAAACTTTTTGAAGAGTATAAGTCCACCTCAATACCTTTAAACGAGAGGTATTCACTAAAAGACAGAGGATATACTTCATACGATAAGGTCCTTCCTCTTAAACTTGTAGCTATCTCAGAACTGAGCAGTTTTGAATTTGAACCGGTGATGTAAATATTTTTGCTGATAGTGTCATAGACGCGTCTGACAAACTTTTCCCATCCTGTTATGTTTTGAATCTCATCAAAGAAGAAATAACACTCACTAAGATTTTGTTCAGGGTAAAGTTCACTAAAACCCTGCAGTATAAGGTCTAATTCGCTGACATCCAGTTCGAGTCGCTCATCTTCAAAATTTAAAAATAGAATCTTCGTTTTTTCAGTCATAGCGGATAACTTATTTATCATGTCGTAAAGGATAGATGTTTTGCCACATCTTCGTACACCGACAAGCGTTATAATTTTTTTCGTATCATAGGGCGGCTGCAGGGCACGAGGTTTTACATCATAATTATCACGCAGATGAAAATCTCTTATAATTTGTTTGAGCTGTTCTTTCTTTTTCATAAAGAAGATTATAGTTATTTTTATCTTTATTGTAAATAAAATTTATCTTTTATCTGGAGTTAAATCACCAATTCTTCCATAAGACCCAATTCTATTCAAAGTCCAGTAGTTTTCAATAGATAAACCCAAACAGCCAAAGGGGAATTTTATTTTTAAACCCCACCTCTATATCATCCGCTGCTACAAAACTTTTCGGTATATCTTTGATTTGCTCGAAGCTTTTGTTTTTACCGCCTATTTCAAAAACATAAAAATCATCCACGACAAAATCACCTTTTTGGGCATATTTGACAGAGTGGTCTATTTTGAGTTGCGATACAAAAAAACTCTCTCTTAGGCTGCCGATATTTTGGTTTGAGCACAAAATATTATAAAGATTTATATTTTCAAGATATATCTTATCGGGCTTGTTGAGAAGTTTTTTGTTTGCAAAATTTCCGCCTATGATTTCAATAAGATTTGCTTTTTGCAGGTAGTACAGATACGAATATAGAGTATTTCTGCTAACCCCTGCGTTTTGTGCTATGTTTTGAATATTAAGCTCAACAGGAACAGTGCTGCAAAGGAGATGTAAAAGTTTTCTAATGGTGCTTATCTTATCGCTGTCTACATTGTAAATAGTAGCTACTTCGCTATCGAGAATGATGTTAATTATCTCATTGAGTCTGAGTTTATACCCCATTTCACCCTCTGTAAAAAACGGATAGGTACCAAACTCTTTGTAAAGGGCAAAATACTCCAGCGGCTTAAACTCTTTTGTGATTTTTGTAGCTATATCTTGATGGTTTTGCAAAATATCAGTAAGTGAATATATTGGTAGTTCCATATCAAACTTGATAGCTAAAAACTCTCTAAAAGAGAGAGAATGCAACTCAAAAAAAAGAACTCTTCTGCTTAGATCTACTTTGGAGTTTTCTATTTCAAGTGCGGATGAGCCTGAAAATATCACTTTTATATCCAAAAAATCATAGATGGTTTTAAGCTCATGGGCAAAATTGTCAGCTTTGTGTATCTCGTCAATGATAAGCAACTTCCCGCCATAAGCACTGAACTCCTTGGCTATGTCGGTTAAACTATCTACTATATTGTCGGCACTAATGTAGAGTATTTTTGAAGAGGGCAAATCATAACTCTGGGCCAGTTGTCGTATGAGTGTAGTTTTCCCGACTCCTCTTTGTCCCAAAATTCCTATCATCTTTGATGCAAAATCTATTTGGTTATAAAGGTATCTCTTAAACGCAGGTGTAGGGAGTGAGAAATAAAGATTTGAAAACTCATAAAGTTTTTCTAGTGATAGCATAGTTGACATAGCATCCTCTTTTCAATTGATTGAAAAAATTATAGCATAAAGTTTATAATTGATTAAAACTATTTTCCAGCTACTCGTCCCACGGTCTCCGTGGGAATGTATATCACTAAAAACTCACTTTTAGACTGCCACGGCTTCTTCGAAGTCTCGGCGCTCAGTCATTGCGAGCGAAGCGCGGCAATCTAGTTTTTAGGGGTGACCTTATTATTGATACATTTTTTATATTAAATAATGTTTCTATTCAGTCCATATATGCTACAGTGCTCATACAATGAATAGTAAGCACACAGATACAAAAAGGAATAAAATGAGTTTATATGTTTTTAGAATTGCAAAAGGACATGAAGGTGGTGAACCTACAAATGAATGCCCCATAAGTATAAAAGATGCAGAACTTGAAATACAAGCTAAATTAAAAAAAATCAATGAAGATATTATTCCTTATGAATGCAATAATTATATTGATTACTTACACAAAGAGTTATGGCAATGTGGAAAACTTCGTCAGGGCTGGGGAATAGAAGGCTTAGATTTACGAATATTTGAGAAAGATAATAAAAAATGGATTGAAAATTATATTTTAGGTGCTAAGAAATATTGGGGAGTTCATATTACTAAAGATTATTGTCATGTTGCAATGGGACGATACAATATCTTAAAACATATGGTTAATACTCAAAAAGATGATATTATATTTATACCAAAGCATTC
>VMSZ01000012.1 GCA_013791885.1 Sulfurimonas sp.
AACAGATTATTCCATAATTAGGAGAAAATTCTTGTAAATAATAAAAAGTTATATTATAATTCAGGTAGAATTTATCACAAAGTAATTATTTTTTTTTGATAGTAGGAGTCAGTGTGCAAAACAAGAGAATAACTATAGTTGAAGATGATGAGATAACAGCATTAAATTTAAAACTATCTCTCAAAAAGCAGGGGTACGATGTTATTTCTGTTTATGATAATGCCGCAACGGCTAAAAATAAAATGAATACTGATAATCCTGATATAGTTATTATTGATATTTCTCTTCAAGAGAGTAATGATGGCATTGAACTGGCAAAACATATACGAAAAAAACATAATATACCGTTTATTTTTTTAACTTCCTATAGTGATGATGAAATAATATCTCAGGCAAAACTTACGGAACCTTATGGCTATATTGTAAAACCTTTTGACCCAAATTCCCTTCATGCTACTTTACAGATGGCTATGTTTAAGTACGACATGGAAAACAAAAGACAAGATGATATCAACTCTTTAAAAGTAGATAAACTTAATCTTGAAAAGTTACTTTATTCTAAAAGAACTTCAGACAAACCGATAGTTCCCTTTGGCAATGACTATCATTTGGATATCAGTGTCTGTGAAACTTTTTACAAAGGTAAAAAGATAAAACTTACAAAAAAAGAGAATGCTTTTTTGCGTTTACTTGTTGCACAGCTTGGTCTTGTGGTAACGTTTGAACAGGCAATGAATTATGTTTGGGATGAACACGGTGCGACAGAAAACAGCGTAAGAACACTGGTCTGGCGTTTAAGAAATAAACTTGAAACAGACATAATTAAAAATGCTTCAGGCATAGGATACTACATAGAAGAGTAGTTTAGAAAATTTTTATTTCATCTACTCTTTGTTTGATTATTTTATAGCTCGTGAAATAATCAAAATTTTCATCTTCATTTTTAGCCATGCTTTCCATCTCATTTGCACTCGCTTGCAATATTTCTATTCTAAAGTTAGCACTTGAACCCTTAATGCTATGTGCGTTTAGGGCAATTTTTTTATACTCTTTGTTATCTATAGCATTTTTTAAATCAGGGAGTAACTTATTCATTTTATTTATAAAAAGAGTGAGTAGCATTATAAGCTCATCATTGTTTAACATCAACTCTTCAGTAAGCTTGTTAACATCTAAACCGGTCACCATATTAGAAGTACTTTCGCGTGTAAAAGTTTCAACTTTTTCAGTAGAATCAACTTTAAGATAGGTTAAAAATACTCTTTCGAGTTCTTTAAGGACTATGGGTTTACCCAAGAATGCATCAAATCCACTAAGTAAACCTCTCTCTCTAGCTCCTTTTATGACATTAGCAGTAAGTGCTGAGATTGGTGTGTGTTTGAGAGATTTGAGTTTTTCATACTCTAAAATTTCTCTGATAGCTTCATTTCCATCCATTATAGGCATCTGCTCATCCATTAAAATAAGGTCATAATCATTCGTTTTATAGAGTTCTACTGCCTCAAGTCCGTTGGATGCGAGATCAAAACTAAGACCATATTTCACGAGTAAGATTTTGATAAGTTCCTGATTGGCTTCATTGTCTTCTGCAACTAAAATATGCCCCAAAAATTTCTGTGAAACTTTTTTAGAATAAGGTATAAAAGTCTCAGGATATAAAAGTTCACTAAACACAACATGTATCTTTGAGCAATACAGAGGAAAACATATCGCATTAATATGTGAATATTTATCATATTCGTCATACTGTTTACTCATCATGGCGATGTAGTATTTATCAGAGTTTTTGATTTTATTTCGTAATTGTTGAGGTATTTCTTCATGTACAAAGATGGCTACGTCAAAATCAAGATCCAAAGTATCTACAACGGAGACGTTCATCTCAAATATTTTTGCATACCTTATAAATGATTCATGCTGAAAACTTGTTTTCATATTCGGGGCGTACACCACCATTTTAAGTTGTTGAAACTGTTTAATATCGTCAAAAACCTGACACTGGTAAGATTCTATTTCGATTGGTATTTCAACCCAAAAGGTGCTTCCTTTGCGCAGTTCAGATTCAACACCGATATGTCCGGACATATGTTGGGTAAGTTGGTGACAAATGGAAAGGCCAAGACCTGTGCCGCCGGAATTTTTAAACTCGCTGTATTGTGCCTGGGCAAACGCAGTAAAGATATTTTTTATATCTTTTTCTTCTATTCCCATGCCGTTGTCATGAACGCTGATTTTGAGCATTTTATTGTGACAGGTTACAATGACGCTTATGAGTCCGTTGTTTGGTGTGAATTTAATAGCATTACTTAAAAAATTAGAGAGAATCTGCTTGATTCTGAGCGCATCTGCATAAAGTTCTTTGGGAATCATAGGGTCTATAAAAGAGGTAATGGTTATCTCTTTTAAGTTTGCACTTGCTACGAAAAGTTCCATCGTATGGCTTATCTCCTCGTGTAGAGAAAAGATTTGAGGTTCGATGGTAAACTCACCGCTGCGTAGTTTTGAGAAGTCTAGAATGTCATTAATAATGCTGAGAAGATTTTGCCCGCTGTTTAAAATTATTTCGAGATAATTCCTCTGTTTTTTAGATAAATCCTCATCTAAAAGAAGGTTTACAAATCCAAGTATAGCGTTTAATGGAGTTCTGATCTCATGCGACATATTGGATAAAAAGTACTCTTTAGCCTGTCCCGCCTGTACGGCTTCCTGTCTTGCATCTATTAGCTTTTGAAAAATAGTATCCGTGTAATATTTTAAAATTCCTCTGAAATTTTTGTCAAAAATATATGAAATTTCGTCTACTATACACTTTGAACTTATGCCCGAGTCGTAGGTGTAATCGATCATCGATCTTCTGAAGTGGCTGCATATCTCAAAAAGCTCATCAGCACTAATTTCTCTATTTTTTAGATACGTCAGTAAATCTTGCATAATTGGGCAATTTCCAACCTCGCGTTCACCGGAAATAACACCCATAAAATAGTCAAATACTCCACTTGCATATTCTCTTAAGAAATAATCAACATCAATATTGTGAATTTTTAAAATTTTTTTTGGTGAGCCGTAAGCCATCCATTGATTGAGAATAACATTTTTAGAAGATTTGAAACTCTCTTGCGCAGCAATAAGATTCGGTATCTTGTTTTCCATAAATACTACTATGCCGGATTTACTAAAAAGTATGAGAGAATCATGATAAGTGAGAGTTTTGTTAAAGATATCACAACTGTACCAATAATATTTCCTATTTGACAGCTTGAACACGAAGTGAATCCTCTTCCTTCATACTGGGCATAAAAAAAGTATATTACATTTGTCACTAAAGCTACATAAGAGATTGTGAGCTGAGAGTCCCACAAAGTTGCAAGTGTTTGCTCATTGCTTATAAATAAAGAAGCAACAAGGATAAAGCCAAGAATTGTAAGTAGAATATTTGAGAGTTTCGTGAGATAGTCTCTCTTGAATCGGGTAGGGCAAACTTCAGAGATTGCTACATCGGCACCAAACTCCAGTTTTTTCTCAAATTTTGCTTTTTCCTCTTTGGAGAGCTTATGTAAAAAACTTGAACCAAAGGTATAGTCAATTTTCCGCTGAAGCAGTACACTTAGATCGCCCTCAGCCTTAAGAGAGTGTTGCTGGGCATTTCTGTCTTGATATATGACGCTTATTTTGTCATGTCTTTGAACCTCTGCACTTAATCCGGGGAAATAAGCCGTCGTTTCTACGGTAGTGATTTTTCCCTCAGTAGAGAGAAGTCTGGGATTAATCAGTTCTAAAAATGACCCATCTTCTTGTTTGATAACGACAACATTATAATAACTTCCGATTTGAAACGCGGCAAGTCCTTTTAAAGCATTGGCTTGTATTGTCTCTTTTAAATCATCAATCAATGAAAAAATATTTTCGTTAAATACTCTTACATCGGTTGCATACTGTACACTGGGTGGAGTCGGATACTTTATAATTTCTCGTACCATTGGATTAAGCCTTTAAAAATAGGGGAGTAGGGAGAAGCAACACTTTACTTGATAAAGTGTTGCTTAGATTAGTTAGTGGCTTTTGCTTACCACTACAAGCATTTTTAGATTTATGATTATAAATCTAATGATTTGAAAAAGAACACAAGTTCTCATTTTTTTAGCAAACGGACCAGGTGTCATAGTTGTAAAGTTTTGACTATACGCTTTGATGTTCGCTTCTTCTTTTTTTCCTGCCATGAGTTATCCTTTATAGTATATTTTAATTATTCTGGGATTAATGTCCAGCCAGCTTTTAGCTTAGCTTTCCAAATAAACAAGTGGTGTAATATGTGTTTAATCCAGTGACCCGCAAGACCGATTTCACCAAAAGTGTAATCTGTATCACGGCCAGTTCCCGGGTACTTGTCAAAGTCAGGAACAACAGGGTAAATTGTCATTGCCGCAGCTGTACCGTTAAATAGACCTTTACCTGCAGAAGCAACACAAGCTGCACCCATGTGAGCCATAGAAGCTTCATGTAATGGAGCATTTTCACCTTTTAGGATTTTGTCACAAATACTATGTGCAACAGCCTTACCGATAATACCTGAAGGCATACCTGTACGAGGTGGTGTCGGGTTGATAGGAGTTCCATTTGGAGAACTCATTGGTTTAGAAATTGGATGCGGAGGAGCAAATGCGATACCGCAAGCAAACATATTTGAATATGTAGGATTTTGGTATGTTTTAGGCCAGTCAGTAGCTTTCCAGTTTTCATAAGCACCCGCTGCATAGTTTGCATCTACTTTCATAAATCCGTTTGGAGCAAATACAGTAGCTGTAATGTCAGAACCATCTTTAGCATAAGCTTTTAAGCCAACACCTGCGAATGGAGGGATAAGCATAGAAAAGTCAAACTCTTCTTCGCCGTATGAACCATCAAGAAGCTCATAATGTGCTTTGCCTTTTTCTACTTTATTAACGTGTGCACCGATAATCCAATCTACACCACGCTCTGTAAACAGAGACTCAGCAAAGATTTTTGAACTAACAGCATAGCCCATAGTTTTCATATGTAGTCCGCCAACGCCAAAGTCACCCAAGAAAGATTCGTTTGATATCCACTTGATGTCAGCCATATCGCGAACACCAGCTTTGTTTAGTTCATGCTCAATGTTGAAGATGTACTCAAATGCAGCACCCTGACATGTACACATACCGTGACCAGTACCGATTAAGAATTTTTGGCGTTCGCCTTTTTTCATTGTTTGAATACATTTTTCTAGCTCTTCAGCTGCATGAACTGCATGGTCTGCTGTACAAACCGAAACAGTAAACTCGCCTAAATTGCTACCTTCACCCAAACCTGGAGTTGCACCAAAATTTAATTTTGGTCCTGTAGCATTGATAATGTAATCGTATTCTATATTTTCAGTAGTCCCTGCTTTACCAGTTTCAGTAAATTCTACTGTAACAAAAGGTTTGTCACTCGTTTCATTTCCTTCTGGGTTTAATGAAAGAGCTTTTGCCTGCTTGTATGTAATTCCAGCTTTAGCGTATACAGGAGCTAAATCAAAAGTTACCTCTTCCTTGCTCATTTGACCTACACCAACCCAAATATTTGACGGAATCCAATTCCATTTCGCATTTGGAGTTACTACTACAACTTCGTGAGCTGAACCTAACCATTTTGCCGCGAAAGTAGCAGCTGTGTGACCAGATACTCCCCCGCCTAAAACAACTAATCTTGCCATATATAATTCCTCTTTTTCAAGTTCTGCACAATTCTATCACATAGAAATCAAAAAGTTATCACAAAGAATTATTTTTTTATAAATAATAATTATAAAAATAGATAATATTGTATTTCAAGCCCTATTTTTAGGGCTTAAAATAATGTTAAAATTATAAACTACTTTATTTTTAAAATTTTACTGATGATTTCGTAAACATTTTTTGAAAGCGAGTGTGTAGAAATGATACGTTCTAACTCTTTATGCATCAATTCTTTGTTGAGAGGATTCAGTTTTTCATAGATTTTAAAAGCCCCTGCAAGACCTGAGGCCATTTGTGCGTTTATTTTATCTATCTCAATAATTTTGTCTGCTACAAAAGCATAGCCATGGCCATTTTTTGCATGGAAATATTTGTAATTACGGGCAAAAACACCTATAAGTGAACGGACAAGGTTGGGTACTTTTTCATCATAAGCGTCATCATTTTGCAGTGCCATAACACGGTCAAGGGTTCCTTCTCTATGAGAAGCGGCGAGAATGGAAAAATATTTATTCATAACCAAAGTGTCATTTTTGTATTTTTTGTAAAAATCTTCAAGGGCACTCGGAGCAAATTCGGCACTTATATTTTCGAGTATGTCGAGAGCAACAATTCTATCTGTCATTGTAAGTGATTGCTCATACTGCATTTTGGCAAGCACTACGATATCTTCACTCTCAAGAGCAGACAACACTCGTAAACATCTGTTCTTAAGTGCACGTTCACCCATGCTCTGTGCGTCAATATCGCTGTTTTTAGGCTTGTGATTTTTCATGTAAAGTGAAAGAAGTTTCTCTTTATGAATGAGAGCCAAATGACGTGAAAGTGTCTCTTTCGCCTCATATATCGGTTCAAAATCGACAACTTCTTGTCTTTGCATAAGCGTAGAAACAGTTGGAAGCTCAAGGAGCAGTTCTTTATAAGACAAATCTGTATCCAAATCCAGAAGATATCCATAAGCATTTACATACTCATCATTGATAGCTTCACCACGCATTATGCTCTCAAGAGTTTGTACTGCAAAAGACTGCGCAGATTCATACCGTAAAAAGCTGTTTGCGTCATGCTTCATTAAAAAAGCGTAATTGACTTCTTCTTGAACTACAATTATAGGTGCACTGAAGTCACGATTTATAGAGAGAATTGGCTTGGCATTTAAATCCTGAAACAGAAATGTCTCATCCTCTTTTGAGATAATCAGAGTCTTGGCTTGAAGTTCTTCACCACTCGCTGCATCTAGAAGTGCCATTTTAAGCGGGTAAAAATAGGCCTCTTGTTTTTTGCCATCGACTGCGTTTGGAACTTCCTGTGTTAAACGCAGCTTATAAACGCCATCTTCAAAACTCTCTTGAGCATGGAGTTTTGGTGTGCCGCTTTGGTGGTACCATTTCTCAAACGCCGACAAATCTACACCGCTTGCGGTGCTCATGGCCCATAAAAAATCTTTGGTCGTGACAGCTTGGCCGTCAAAACTCTCAAAGTATAAGTCTGTCGCTTTGCGGTAGTTCTCTTCGCCTAAAAGTGTATGTATCATGCGTATAACTTCGGCACCTTTTTCATAAACAGTTGCCGTATAGAAGTTGTTCATAGAGATGTATGATTCCGGTTGAATAGGGTGCGAAGTTGGAGAGGCATCCTCAACAAATTGTCTTTCTCTGAGGGAAATAACATCTTCAATTCTTTGAACTTCTGCAGAGTTTAAATCGGCTGAGAAACATTGGTCACGAAAAACAGTGAGACCTTCTTTGAGTGTTAATTGAAACCAGTCACGGCAGGTAATACGGTTTCCTGTCCAGTTGTGAAAATATTCATGGGCAATAACGCTCTGAATACCCATAAAGTTGGCGTCTGTTGCAGTGTCTTCGTTCGCAAGAACATATGTAGAATTAAAGATGTTTAAACCTTTGTTTTCCATCGCTCCCATGTTAAAACTGTCAACCGCTACTATGTTGTAAATGTCTAAATCATACTCACGGCCGTATTTTT
This sequence comes from Sulfurimonas sp., assembly GCA_013791885.1. Taxonomy (GTDB): domain Bacteria; phylum Campylobacterota; class Campylobacteria; order Campylobacterales; family Sulfurimonadaceae; genus Sulfurimonas. The sequence continues at coordinate 7,722 of VMSZ01000012.1, forward strand.
CTTCGTCCCAACTCATAGACTCTTTGAGGGATTTCATGGCATGGAAACATTTAGACTCGTTGCCTTTGTCGCAGTAGATGTTGAGTTCAACATCTGTGCCGCTCATGGTTTTGAAACTATCATTCACACAGCCCAAATCGCCGGCTACAAGAGCAAACAAATACGATGGTTTTGGATGCGGATCAAACCAAGTGACGGCATGTCTTTGGTCAAACGTGTCATGACATTGAGTTTTGTTTCCGTTGCTTAGAAGGATAGGGTATTTATCTTTGTCGCCAATAACGGTTGTCGTAAAAATACTCATGACATCGGGACGGTCAAGATAAGGGGTAATGCTTCTAAAACCTTCCGGTTCGTTTTGCGTACAGAAAATCGGACCTGACTTGTAAAGACCTTCGAGTTCAGTGTTGTTTTGAGGATAGATTTTATTGATTATTTTTATGCTAAACGCAGAAGGAACATTAAAAATAATCAGTTTTTCATTTTTGTAAGAGTAACGTGTATCTTTGAGTTTTAAGTCATTAATCCAGAGTTCAAGAAGTTCTAAATTTGTACTATGAAGCTCCAAATCACTTGCATTTTCATCTACTTTTTTTATTTGCATTACATTTGTAACAAGTGTATGATCTTCGTGCAAGTCAAAAACTAATGACACATTTTCAATACTAAATTCGGGTTTTTTATAATCTTTTAAATAGATTGCTTTCATTTCAGTCATATTTTTTCTCTTTTATTTTTTAGGAATTGTATCAAAAGAGAGTTACTCTTTGTCTTCATTGTAGAGGTCTATAAAGTCATCTACAAGGTAGTGAACAGATTCTAAAGTTTCTATGTACGGTTCTTTTGTATCTATAAAGTCGTTTGCATGGTAGGTAAACGCAAGTGTCTGCACTGCGTCTTTGCGTTTGGTAATAATCTCTTCACCGACGGCAATGCCAACGTTTACGACATAAGTTGTGTCAATATGTACGGATTCAATTTTTATCATAAATGTAGAACTGTCTGTTGCGTTTAAAACAATTCCGGCCGCAGTAAGTTTTTTTGCTATGGCTTCTTTGAGTTCGGCCTCTTGTTGTTTGTTTATGAAATCACTTTTGTTGATAAAATAAATACGCAAATTTTTCAGGTTCTCAAGGGTAAATGGGAGCGCCGCAGAGAGTGAAACGCTAAGAAGCAAAATGAAAAGTATTGTTCTCATTTCTTTTCACTTTTAAATTCAGTCATAACTTCATTCAGCGTCTCTTGAAACTCATCTTTTTTGACATAACCTAAAGACTCAAAAATCGTACTTTGTGTTTTTGGCTCAATAAAGTAAACCGTAGGAATTCTTTTGGCGTACAAGCCCTCCGGATATTTTCCTTTGTCATGATTTCTGTCTACTATAAGTGCTATAAAATTTTCATTGACATTCAAAGCAACAGCTTCTCTTTGCAGCGTTTTTCGCTCAAATTTACGACACCAAGGACAGTAGTCGCCAACCATAACGAGCATAAGCGGTTTGTTCTCTTTTTGGGCAACTTTGAGCGCCTGATCGTAGTCTCGTAAATATCCCATATTTGTAGCGAATTCGTCTATTTGGGCACTAAAAAGTGTAAAGACCAAGGTGAATAATAAAACAAAAGTTTTCATAAAAAGAACTCCCAAGATTTGATTTTTCAGATTATAGCAATTTATTAAATAATCCTATCATAAGTGATTTATTGTAAAATAACGGCGATAAATTAAAAAAGGTAATTCAGTGAGCATTTATAGAGAGTATGACATCCGCGGTATCTACGAACAAGAGTTAAATGAGCAAAGCGTTGTTCGCATAGGTTACGTGCTTGCCTCGAAAATAGAGGGTGAGTATGTTGCGGTCGGTTATGATGCCAGAAGCCACTCACCGATTCTTTTTGAGTATTTGGTTCACGGCTTAAACGCAGGCGGAAAAAAAGTTTTAGACATGGGACTTGTGCCTACTCCTGTAAACTACTTTGCAAACTATCAGGAATGGGACGCAATTACACCTTCAGCTTCTGTAATGATTACCGGTTCTCATAATCCTAGTGAGTACAACGGTTTTAAAATCACTGTAGATAAAGCACCTTTTTTCAGTGAAGATATTTATGCACTTGGACGCGAATGTGAGACAATGGCGTTTCCTGCCAAAGTTGCGCGAGAGGTGACTAAGATAAACGCAGTGGAGCGTTACATAGACTTTTTGGTTGAAGAGTTTCAACATCTTAAAGGTATGGATACGAGAATTGTTTACGACTGTGGAAACGGTGTTGCAGGTATTGTAACGGAAGACATTTTTCATAATCTGCAACTCAATGCAAAAGGTTTGTACGTTGACCCTGACGGCACTTTTCCAAATCACCATCCAGACCCATCAGATGAACACAACCTTGAAGACATTAAAAAACTGCTTGAAGCAGAAGGTGACATTGCGTTTGCCTATGACGGAGATGCAGACCGCATCGCAGTTTTGACGCATAAAAACAACATCAAAGGCGACATGATGGCGCTTTTGTACACTATGAACATGGACAAACCGACGGTTGTAGGTGAAGTAAAATGCTCACAAGTAATGTATGACGAACTTGCAAAACGCGGTTGCAAAGCTATCATGTATAAAACAGGACATTCAAATATCAAAGTAAAAATGAAAGAAGTCAAAGCAGACCTTGCCTGTGAAGTAAGCGGACATATCTTTTTCAAAAATCGTTATTTCGGGTATGATGATGCCATCTATGCCACACTTCGTATGCTCGAACTCATCTATGAAGGCATAGACTTAGACGCAGAACTTGCAAAACTGCCTCAGGTTTTCTCAACCGAAGAGATTAAAGTAGAGACAACAGAGCGCGAAAAATTTAAAATCATAGATAAAATCAAAGAACTTTTACAAACGCCGCCGGCTGGCTTTCCGCTCATTAAAGATATTATTGAAGTTGACGGCGTACGTATTAACTTTGAAAATGGCTGGGGACTTGTGCGTGCAAGTAACACGACTCCGGTTTTGGTGACGCGTTTTGAATCAAGCTCACTAGAAAACGCAAAGCTGTATGAGCGTAAAATAAACGATTTGATATTGCAGGCTAAAGAGCTTTTATAGCGTATAATTTTTTTGGATAGGTGTTTGTAATGGATAAACATGTTGTATTTTTAATTCTTTTTTTTATTTCTGCATTTTTGGAAGCTTATGAGGGTGTAAAAACCATAGCGTTTGCTCAGGACAACATGGCAAATGATTTTCGTAAAGCACAAGTGTATGAAACACGCGACGAGATAAAAAAATATTCAAATCTTCATTTCGTTTATTCTGACGCAAAAGGAAAAACAGCAACTCTCATTTATCAAATAGATAAGTTTATAAAAGAGAAAGTAGATTTACTTATTGTCGGTACAAATGATGCGGATGCGGTTGTTCCCGTCATAAGTAAAGCGTACGAAAATGGTATTCCTGTCATAATACTTGACCGCGGGATAAACACACAGAACTACACAACATTTATTAATTCAGACAACATAGAAATCGGGACTTTAGCAGCTAAACATATAGGAAAAAAGTTAAGTTATAAAGGTTCCGTACTCCTTTTTGAAGGTTTGCAAAACGCAGATGTAACGCAGCTCAGAACTAAAGGTTTTATGGACGAAATTTCTCAGTATAAAGATATTCAAGTTATAAAAAGAACAGGAAATTATTTGCGTAAAGATGCCATTTCGGAAATGGAAAAACTCGTTAAAGAGGGCATAAGAACAGATGCGATATTTTCGCAAAGCGACAGTATGTTAAGCGGTGTCCGCTTGGTTTTACAAAAATACGGGATTAAGGAATCTTCTATTGTAATGGTAGGTTGCGATTATACCGGCGAGGCAAAAATAGCGATAGACAATGCTACTCAAGATTCAAGTATAAAGTTTCCTCTTGGAGGAAAAGAAGCTGTGCAAACTGCTGTAAAAATTCTCTCAAAAGAAAGCGTGCCAAAACATATAAGTATACCTGTAGCTCTTGTGACAAAAGAAAATCTACATAAAGTTGAACCGATTTTTTAATGAAAACAATAAAATTAAGTTATAAATTATCTTTTTTAGTCATTTCTTTGCTTTTGGCTTCTGTAGTTTCCCTGTGGATTTATTTTGACAACTTTTTAAAAGATGCCGATTTTCAACAGACACAAAAGCAAATAGATCATGCGTATAAGCGCTTCGCGTCAGACATAAACACAATAAGTGTAAATCTTAAAGACGGAGTTGCTTTTATTGACAGTGATGAAGATTTTTTTGCCTCAGTAGAACTTATAAATAATTATCAAAACAAAGAAAACTATAATGCTGCCCTGCTGGATGAAGAGAAAAAAATTATTGCAGATAAACTGCTTCAAAAAGTCAAGTTTTCCTTTAATGACAATATCGCCCTGTATGATGAAAATGAAGAGCTTCTTGTATTTGTAAACAAAGAAGATAAGGGCTATAAGCAATACTTTTACTCTTATGAAAAAACGCAAAAAAAACTTTATTCGAAATATGAAAATGAAGATACATACAGTTTGGACTCGCTCAGAGAAAGAGAATTGAATGCTTTTAAGCATATTGTTTATTATGAAAACAACAAGGTAAAAGACTTCGCAGTAATAACACGGCATATTTTCAATGGTGAACTTTATATTTTGTCACATCACAGCGTTTATGATTATGAAAAAAAGAAAGTGTTGGCTCATTTGGAAATGTCCCATAAAGTAGGCAAAGATTATTTTGCCGCCTTTTCTGAAAATTTAAATATTAAGATGAAAACGAGTGAAAATAATTTTACTGATAAAGATTATGTAATGTTTAGTGATGATGGAGGCCCTCAGAGACTTCAAGTAAAACAAACGGAAACAGTTTATTATGCGCTTGTCAAACTCAAGACAAAAAGTGGTGATTTTAATCTAAAAATAGAGCTTAATAAAGATAAGCTGGAGAGTAATTTGGAGCAAAACAGAGAAGAAATTTTAGTTTTCATTATTTTTATACTGCTATTAATTCCTATCTTATTGAGTTATATTTTTAAAAGATGGCTTGCCAACCCAATTGATAAACTCTTACAGCAAATTTCCATGGTAGAAAAAATGGATTATTCAAAATCTATGGCAGTCTGTACCGGTGATGAACTTGAAATAATTTCAAAAAATATAAATACTCTTGCCATGACAATCCAAGACAGAGAAAATGCACTTAAAAAATCGCAAGAAAACTTTGAGTATCTTTCAACCCATGATGCGCTTACGAATGTTCCAAACATCCGACTTTACATCATAAATCTCGAAGCAGCGCTCAAGCGTGCAAAAAGAAACGGGACCAAAGTGGCAGTCATTTTTATCGACCTGGATGAGTTTAAAAATATAAATGACACTTTAGGCCACAATGTAGGTGATGAACTTCTCCAAGAAGTGGCAAAAAGATTACAAAATAACATAAGAGAGAGTGACTCCATCGCTAGAATAGGCGGAGATGAATTTAACATATTTTTAGAAGATATTCACTCCGTTGAAGAGATACAAAGTGTTGCAGATAAAATTGTAGGTTCTTTTGGCGAAATATTTTATTGTGGGGAAAATGAGATTCGTACAACGGCAAGTATAGGAATTTCTATTTATCCCGATGACGGACAAGACTCAACTACTTTGATTAAGAATGCGGATTTGGCGATGTACAAATCAAAAGATGAGGGAAAAAACAGTTACAGCCTTTTCTCAAACAAACTTGCAGATGCCTTGTATGAAAGAACAAAACTTATTACAGCATTAAAAGAGGCGATAGAATTCAAAGAGCAGTTTTATCTGCTTTATCAGCCCAAAATTTCACTTCAAAGCAATAAAATAGTTGCTTTGGAAGCTCTTGTACGCTGGAATTCTCCTTCACTTGGATTTGTGATGCCTAATCAGTTTATTAAAATCGCCGAAGAGACAAATATGATTATTCCGATCGGTGAATGGGTTTTAGAGCAGGCTTGCAAGGATTTCGTTTTATTGAAGCAAGAAGGCTGTATGTTGGAACATATAAGTGTGAATGTCTCCGGTATTCAACTCAAAAACAGTGATATGGAAAAAACTATCATTAGTGTTTTAAATGCGACTGGAATGAAGCCGGTAAACCTTGAGCTTGAAATTACTGAGAGCTATATTGCGACAAATGAAGAAAAGGCGATACAAACACTTCAAAAATTTAGGGAAATCGGTGTAAATTTAGCAATTGATGATTTTGGTACAGGATACTCTTCTCTGAGTTATCTTCAAAAACTGCCGGTGACCAGACTTAAAATTGACAAATCTTTTATAGATAATATTTCTTTTTCACAAGAGAGCAGCGCTATAGTAAAAGCAATCATAGTTTTGGCAAAAATTTTTAACCTGCATATAACTGCCGAGGGTGTTGAAACGCAAGAGCAGGTAGACTTTTTACGAGAACAGGAATGTGATGAAATTCAGGGCTATTTTTATTTTAAGCCACTAGGCCTTGATGACGTCAAAAAGTTTTGTACAAGAAGCAGAAATTAGAGTTTTAGGGCTTTGTGTTAGTAAACTTTTACACTACATTTGGTATAATTTTTTCTCAATAGCACTATTAGCTAAAGGAATAAAAATGAAAACTCATACTCTTTTAATGCCGCTCGATATGCACTTACATCTTCGAGACGGGGTCATGCTTGAAAATATAGCGCCGCTTACTGCTTACAGTTTTAGCGGTGCTTTAGTTATGCCTAACCTTGTTCCCCCTGTATCAACTTTGGATGATATTAAAGCTTATAAACAGAGAATTATGGCAGCTGTTCCTAATGACTATTTTGAACCATATATGACGCTGTTTTACAAAAACTACGATAAAGCATTTCTTGAGAGTGTCGCAGACAGTATAACTGCGATTAAACTTTATCCTGCAGGTATTACCACAAACTCAGAGGGCGGTGTTTCTTCTTTTGATATAGAAGAGATGCGTTTAACGCTTCAAACCATGAGTGATTTGAATATTCCTCTTTGTGTTCATGGAGAGACTGATGGTTTCGTTATGGACAGAGAAGCTGAGTTTATGACTATTTATGAACTTCTGGCGACTAACTTTCCAAAACTTAAAATCATCATGGAGCATATCACGACAAAAGCAGCGGTGGATATGCTTGAAAAACATGAAAATCTCTATGCGACTATTACAGTGCACCACTTACTCATTACACTTGATGATGTTGTCGGCGGCATGATGAAGCCACACCTATTTTGTAAGCCGATTGCAAAACGTCCAGAAGATATGCAAGCGCTTTTAAGCGTAGCGCTTGAAGCACATCCAAAAGTGATGTTTGGCTCAGATTCTGCTCCGCATCCACAGCATAAAAAAGAGTCTTGCGGCTGCGCGGCCGGTGTGTTTACGGCGCCTATCGCTTTACAGCTTTTGTGCGAGCTTTTTGAAGCACATGGAAAACTCGACAATCTTCAAGCTTTTGTCAGTGATAATGCACAGAATATCTATGGAATTTGTGCTGAATTTAAAGAGATTACTTTGGAGAAACGTCCTTTTATTGTACCTGAGAATTACTCAGGCGTTGTGCCGATGTATGCAGGAGAAACAATCAGTTGGGCCATAGAGAGTGTCGATTAAGATTTTACTCTTAGAGGATGATCTGCTTTTTGCAGAGACTCTCACAGACCTGCTAGAAGAGAATGAATATGAAGTGGCTCATGCTCCAAACGGGCAGAAAGTGCTTGATTTAACTTACGAGACCAAGTTTGACATCTACTTGCTGGACATCAATGTACCTCTCATCTCCGGGATGACTTTACTTAAAGAGTTACGGGATGCGGGGGATAATACTCCTGCTATCTTTTTAACTTCGCATAAAGACAAAGAGATGCTTAAAAAAGGTTTTTTGAGTGGCGCCGATGACTATGTCACAAAACCTTTTGATACAGATGAATTACTGCTGCGTTTACATTCTATTTTACGCCGAACTAAAAAAGATGTTATAGAATGCATAGGCATGCTTTGTCATGATGCTATGCATAAAAGGATTCTCTATGACTCACAAGAGTTGGAGCTTTCGAAAAAAGAGTATCAGCTCCTCTTGCTTTTGATGCGACACGCAGATAACCTTGTGCCAAGAGAGCTGATTATGGAAGAGTTATGGACTCTAGGAGAGTCTGGAAGTGACGGTGCTATCCGCGTTTACATTAACCGTATCAAGCAGCTGCTTCCGCAAATGAAAATAGAAAATATACGCGGGATAGGGTATAAACTTGTTTCGTAACCTGCGTTTAATTATTTTTATTTATTACTTGTTAACTGTTACTGCGTTTTTAGGTGTTGTCTATTTTCTTTTGAGTGTGGCGCAGATTCAAAATGTTTTGTTATTGGCAGTTGTTATGATTTGTATTGTCGCTTTGTCTGGAGTTTTTATCTCAAAGCTCTCTATTGACCCGCTTGAACAGTATGTAAAAAACCTTCAAAACCTCTCTAAAGAGACCCTTCATGAACTGAATCTTCCTATAAGCACCATTATGACAAACACGCACATGCTGAAAAAAAATCTCAGCGATGAAAAATCACTCAAACGCATTACACGCATAGAAAGTGCATGCACTATGCTTGAGCAAAGATATAACGAACTAGACTATATGATAAAAACGCAGTCACAAAAAAGTGTGCAAGAGCACTTTGATTTGCAAGAATTGGTAATGCAAAGAGTGGATTTTTTTCACACAATCTATCCTCAGACGGCTTTTGCCTTAGAGTTACAGTCACATCAAATTTTCAACGACAAAATCGGTTTGGCAAAAGTTATTGATAATATTATCGATAATGGTGTAAAATACGCACCAAATAGTAAAAAAATTGAGATTAAGATATATAATTCCACGCTTCATATAGAGGACTACGGTTGCGGTATGGATGAGGTTGAACTCTTACATATTTTTGACAGTTATTACCAAAGTAATGAAAATATGAAAGGCTTTGGAATAGGTCTGAGTATGGTGAAAAGATTTTGTGACAATAACAATATAGATTTATTATTTAAATCAAAACCAAACGAAGGTACGACCGTACTTTTGAACTTTAAGGAAAATTAATGCAAACAGAAAATTTATTACAATATGCCGAACAAGTACTTGACTACGGTGTTATGGGACTTCTTGTTCTTATGAGTATCGTTACATTGTGGCTCTTTATAGAGAGAATGATGTTTTATAAAAGTGTACGTATTGAAGATTATAGCCATAGAGATAATTTAGAGATGGATTTGACAGATAATATCAGCGTTATTAGTGCCATAGGCTCAAACGCACCTTATGTCGGACTTTTGGGTACAGTTATCGGAATCATGCTAACGTTTTACACGATGGGTGATGTTGGTGCAGTAGATGCAAAAAAAATTATGATTGGACTTGCACTTGCTCTTAAAGCAACTGCGATGGGACTTGTCGTAGCAATGCCGGCAATTGTGACATATACTATTTTGCTCAGAAAAGTAGAGAGAATATTGACACGTTTTGATGTTAAGTACGATACAAAGTAAATAAAATGGCAAAATATAATAAACAGCGTAAAAGGTTTGACGAAATAAACGTCATTCCTTTCATCGACATCATGCTTGTTCTTTTGGTAATGGTTTTAACGACTGCCACATTCATAAAGCAGGGCATTATTCCAGTTGATTTGCCTGAAGCTAAGACAGCGAATAAAGAAAAAGTAGAAAAAGAAGTGACAGTTTATGTAAACGCAAAGGGAGAGATGTTTTTTGAGAAAGAACAGGTAGACCTCAAGCAGCTTGAAGAAAAACTCGCCGGTATTTCCAAAGAGCAGACGGTTGTTCTTCGAAGTGACAAAGAGTCGAAGTTTCAAGACTTTGTAAGCGTTATGGATATCTTAAAACGTCTGAAGCACGAACAGCTTTACATTATTACTAAAGAGTAATAATGTAACAATCTTTATGCATCTAATACATGGAGTTCTTGAACTATCTCTCTTTGTCTATGCGATACAAAAGATTGGAGAATCTCTTCTTGTTTATGAGTAGCCAAAAGTTTAAAGATTACATTAAAAACACCTGCAGATTCTCTTCCGACCTTTATAACCTCCACAGGAATAGATAAACTTTTTTTAACTCCATGCCACTCTAAGATTAGATCTAAAGTAATATCAAGATTTAAAGAGAATGAACATATTGTCGGCAGGACAAGCTTTGCCGTATCGACTGAAATGCTTTTAAGATACGCAACCTGATGCTTTTTATCATGTATGAGGGTGACAGGTATATGTTTCTCAACCTGAACATGAAGATTTTTTCGGTTTAATGGGGAAGATATCGGAAAGTCAAATTCTCCAATTTCAATCAAATTTTTTACTCTGTCCATATGAAGAACCTTGCCACGGACATCTTTTTTTGGATTTTCACGTCTTATGTAAACTTCATTCCCAAGTTGTAAAGAGTGCACGGCTATAGAACGCAGAGAAAGCAGCACAGACTTTTTCTTAACTTCCATAATTTTTGCCTGAGACTCCATAGGAAGTTCTTTATAAAAGTTTGTTGTATTTAAAGCTTCTTTGGCAACATGTAATTTATGACATTCTTTTAAAAATAGCTCTTGTTCTTGGACTCTTTGTTCCTCATTTTTTAAAATTTCTGTATCATCTTTGATATGGTCACTTCCATGTTCATCGACATCTTTGATTACATTTCGTATACGCTCTTGTAGTGAAGATTTTGTGTCATCCTCAACAAAGGATACGATTGCAAATGAAAATTTTGGATGCAAGTCTATAGTTTCATCAAAAACTATAGAACGGCCCAGGCCCAATAGGGAATTTGCGCAGAGATTTACTGAATTTTTACTGCTGTCTTTAGGAATGAGAGCAAATGTGTCTCCATCTATTCTTGCAAAAAAACCAAGCTCCCCAGAAGATTTTACAACCTGATCTGCAAACTCTTGAAGGACAGCATCTCCCATTTCTCTACCGTAAATTTGGTTGATATGTTCTAAATCTTTTATTTTGGCGACTATGATAGAAACAGGCTCTTTGTCTGTCTGATGCTTGGAGAGAGAAGATTCTAAAACGAGATCGAATTTTAGTTTATTTGGAACATTTGTTAAATCATCAATATAGCTTTGAGATGTAATCTCTTCTGGTTGAATTATTGGATAAAAAGTCATAATATATTTAGTTGATTCTTCACAGATTTTACAAGGTGCTTCACTGACCAGAACTCTGTAAGTTATACTCTCTTTATTCGCACCTATAAAGATACAGACTTTGTTAGCGGACTTTTTGTTGCTCAAAGCTTTTTCAAGCCATTTGCTGTAGTTTTTATTTTTAAATTTTTGATCCACAAACTCAAAAGAGTCAAATATATCCCATGGATTTTTATACTTTTCGTTATATTCTTCTATATTTTGTACATCAATTAAATCAAGAAACGCACTGTTTGCATGGATGAGATTTTGTTTACTCAAAGTTATGGCAGGATTTTCTTGCTGTTCTAAAAAAGATTTAAACTCTAATTCATATTCTGATACATCTGATGCATCGCATGTTGTCATGGAAGTATTTAAGCGTTTATTTTGATAGTACTCCAAAACACCTGCTAAATTTTGATTGAAGATATAAGAAAGCATATCAATAGTCTCTAAATTTTCTGGGCTGATGAGCTTAACTCTCAGAAGTTCGGCAATCATAGATCTTCGGAACTCCATGCATATTAAAAAAATCTCTTTTACACTCAGATTGCGTTCTATCATATAGTCTATAAACTTATTCATAACAGGACAGTGGCCGATTTTTTGCTTGTCTATAAGTACATCAGCAAAATAGGCAATAATCTTCTGCCCAAAATACTCATGAAATTTTTTACGGCTTACTTTATGCTGATCAAAAATTTCAAGCATCAACTCATTTTTCATCCAAGATGCTGAAATGTGCTCTTTCTTATTGTGCATAAAGGTACTGATTTTACTAATGATGATACTATTTTCACTCATAGTTCTAATCCTATCTGAAATCTTCGACGTTTTGAATATAACAAATAAATGATAAACGTGCCATTAAACTTTTGCTTTATAACAGTAAGGAAAGATTAGAAGAGAGCTCCATCAATATGCTTTATCCAGTAATCTGAATTTTGTACTATTCGTTTCATTTTTCAGCTCATTCTCTTTGTTTTGGAGGGAGTTTTGGCTTGTGTTAGTATCGAAAATCTTTTGTTCAATGTCTGGAACATCATGCAAAAGTGTAGAAGCTGCAAAAAAAAGAATCATTATTACTACAACACTTACGTAAAGTAGAATGTAGTTTTTTATGTGGCCGCTTTCAAATGGATTTTGCATTTTTGTCTCTTTATTTTTGAACTAATTATAGTTAAATAGACTTACACAAGCGTATGATTTTGAAAAAACAAGAATTCAATTTTTGCATTTTGAATCTTGTTATAGAGTGAAATTTTTCTTTTGTACGGCATCCATTTAATAAGGAAAGTGGCTAAGGCTTCCCAGAGAGAGACCCAAGCTGCAACCGTTAAACCTTCAGCAATAACAGCCCATGTGACACTGTTTGAAACAAGTTCACTTTTATTGATGAGAATAGATAATGTAGCGACGATAAGGCCTATAAAAAGTAAAATCAAAGATGTACGAATCATCCCTTGCATTTTTTTAGTTTCGAGTTTTTGCATATAGAGAAAAAAGTTTTGTATGCTGTTTTTTACGCGTGAGAGATCTTCGTTGTGTGCATGCGTTTCAAGATTAAATTGTATGACGAACTTCTCATCTCCTATTTCACTTACACTGTCTGCAAGGTAATCAACCAAATCTTCATTTAAATCTTTTTTTAGAAAGTGTGAACGCTTGTCAAAGTCGTTATACAGATCTTCTACTTTTTGTGCAGATACGCCAACAATAATTTCCCCATCTTCGGTGTGCTCATAGCGCTCCAATATCTCTTTTTTCATGATTTGTTATTCTCAATTTCAGCAAAAATTTTTTCACAAAAATTATACCCGTATTCTATAATTTCATTGGCTTTATTAAAGTCAAACATTCCACATAAATTTCTTGGTATTTCAAGTTCAATGTCAGGGGGATAAGCTGACAATTTCATTCTTGCAATGGCTCCTTGCATACTGTCAAAAGATTTATTTGCAATATTATACATTCCTGTTTCATTGACTACTGACTCAGGTATTGTAATTTTATTTATATGTTTTTTTATTTTTTCGGAAAAATCAAGTTCTTTTTTTATGTTTTTCAAGGCGCCGTCACTTGCCGGTGAACCACCTAGATTTACTGCGATAGTTAAGTCGGTGTTGTCGTTGAATGTGGGTGCTATCGGAACCGGATTCAATACACCTCCATCAACTAAATATCTTCCTTGATAGAGGTAGGGCGTAAAAAAAAGCGGTAAAGAGATAGATGCACGGATTGCGTTTAAAAGTGAACCTTTGTTAATCCATATCTCTTTTTCAGAATCTATGTCAGATGCAACTGCCGTAAATTTAATAGACAAATCTTCGATTAAACAATCACCAACCAAGCTATGCATTTTTTCCATAAGTGTATCACCCGATATCAGACCGCCGGAGCCTTTGAAATCTAATAATTTAAGCATATCAAAAATATCAAGTTTTTGAATCCAATCCACATAAATATCAAGTTTTCCTGCAGCATAAAAACCGCCAATCAAAGCACCGATGGAACAACCGGAAATAGACTCTATCTTATAATCATGTTCCTCGAGCCATTTAATTATTCCGACATGAGCCAAGCCTCTGGCACCACCGCTGCCCAATACTAAAGAAACTCTTTTTTGTTGCATATTTTTACTTTCTTTTTTATGTATGATACACCTTCAAGCGTTATATAATAATAAAGAGAATTGTGTTTTGTTGTTATGGCTTGAAGTTTATGATTTTTACAGAGGGGAGTTGTTTTAGGAAATGTCCTCGACGGTCACTTTGTGACAACGCTTGCGGTTCCGATGCTAAAAACGACAATAAATTTGTCGTTTTTTACGGTTTAGTCCTCAGCGGTCTTTCAGACATCGCTTGCGGTTCCGAATCTAAAAATGACACGCAGGTGTCATTTTTTTAACGGTTCTCACATCATGCCCGGCATGCCTTGCATTGCGTTGTTCATAGCGTCATTTGAAGAACTTGCTTCTGGAAGTTCAAAGATTGCAGCTTCAGTTGTAAGCAGTAAACTTGCAACTGATGTTGCGTTTGTAAGCGCTACACGGCCAACTTTAAGTGGGTCAATGATTCCTGCTTCAAACATATCTACATACTCACCGGTTGCAGCATTGAAACCTATATTTTCACTTGTAGCATTTTCTACTGCGTTTACTACAACACCCGTGTCATAGCCTGCGTTTTGTGCAATCTGTTTCATCGGTGCTTTTACAGCACGAAGAATAATCTCACAGCCGATTTTTTGATCACCTGTAAGTTCAAGTTTTACTTTTGCAGCAGCACGAACAAGAGCAGCTCCGCCACCGATTACAATTCCCTCTTCAACAGCAGCTTTTGTTGCTGAGAGTGCATCATCAACACGGTCTTTTCTCTCTTTCATTTCAGTTTCGCTTGCAGCACCAACTTTAATAACTGCAACACCGCCTGAAAGTTTTGCTAAACGCTCTTGAAGTTTTTCTTTGTCGTACTCACTTGAAGTAGCGTCAATTTGAACTTTAATCTCGGCAATTCTTCCTTTTACAGATGCTTCATCACCCGCACCGTTTACAATGACTGTATTGTCTTTGTCGATAACAACGCGAGATGCTTGACCTAAATGTTGGATAGTCGCGCCCTCAAGTGTGTGTCCTGTTTCATCTGAAATAACAACACCTCTTGTAAGGATTGCAATATCTTGAAGCATAGCTTTTCTTCTGTCACCAAAACCTGGAGCTTTAACGGCAGAGATGTTTAAAACACCACGAAGTTTGTTTACAACTAATGTTGAAAGAGCTTCACCTTCTACATCTTCAGCGATGATAAGCAATGGACGAGAAGTCTTTTGAACCTGCTCTAAAACAGGAAGCATATCTTTGAGTGAAGATATTTTGTGGTCACAAAGTAAAATCCATGGATTTTCAATCTCTGCTACCATTTTTTCTGGGTTTGTAATGAAATATGGGCTTAAAAAACCACGGTCAAACTGCATACCCTCAACAACATCAAGTTCATCAGAGATACCTTTAGCCTCTTCAACAGTAATAACACCGTCTTGACCAACTCTCTCCATTGCTTCTGCAATCATTTCGCCAATCTGCACATCAGAGTTTGCAGAGATAGTTGCAACTTGTGCAATCTCTTTTTTCCCGTTAACAGCTCTTGAAGATGCTTTTAAATGCTCTAAAATAGAAGCACATGCTTTGTCCATACCGCGTTTAACTTCAACAGGATTTGCCCCTGCTGTGATGTTTCTTAGACCTTCACTGAAGATTGCGTTTGCTAAAACTGTAGCAGTCGTAGTACCGTCACCAGCCTCATCAGCAGTTCTTGATGCTACTTCTTTTACAAGTTGTGCACCCATATCTTCAAGTTTGTCTTTGAGCTCAATTTCACGTGCAACAGTCACACCGTCTTTAGTGATGATAGGATTACCATAGCTTTTTTGGATTAAAACATTACGACCGCGAGGTCCCATTGTTACTTTAACCGCGTCTGTAAGTTTTGCAACACCACGAGCCAACGCATTACGTGCGTTGTCTGAAAAAATTATCTCTTTAGCCATTATTTTTCTTCCTTAATTTTATTGTTTGTTTATTTATGAATAGTTATTTTAATTAACCAATGATTCCAAAAATATCATCAAGTTCAATTACCAAAAATTTCTCACCTTCGAATGAAACTTCATTTCCTGAATATTTGCCAAAAAGAACTTTGTTTCCACATGCAAGCTCTGTCACTTCTTTGCTTACAGCTACAACTTCCCCACGAGACGGTTTTTCTTTTGCGTTATCTGGAATGATAATTCCAGAAGCAGTAGTCGTTGCCTCTTCTACTCTTTTTACAAGTACTCTTTTACCTAATGGTTGAAAATTCATAATACTCCTTTGTTTATTGATAATTTTATTGAAAAATGCAACTTTATCAAATGTTGGTAAACTTATATTTAATCGCGTGAAGTTTATCATTATAGTTATTCGTTTGCACTTAAGGAAAATATTTATTAGCATAAAAGGAAAATAAAAGCTTTGCATAGATATAATTCCGACCTACAAATAGATGTCAGGGTAGCTCAGCTGGTTAGAGCACTGGTCTCATAAGCCGGGGGTCGGGGGTTCGAGTCCCCCCTCTGACACCATCGATTTGTAGCTTTTTTATTCCGGATTAGCTCAGCGGTAGAGTAGGTGACTGTTAATCACTTGGTCACTGGTTCGAATCCAGTATCCGGAGCCACATTAAATATAACCCCTAAAATACGGACTTCCAAAGCAATTTAATCACTCGGTGTGCCCAAAGTGTGCCCAAATAATCCCATTAGATATTACCTAAAAAAGAAGCTCTTTTAATATCTTCCCTTTTTCTATACTTCGCATACATCTGTAATGTCATTGATGCATCACTGTGACCTAACATATTTGAAACCCATAAAATATCTTCATTGTTCTCAATCATGATAGTCGCAAACGTATGTCTCATCTGATAGATAGTTCTAAACTCTATACTGCACTCTTTGAGTAGATTCTTCCACTTCGTATTTCGTATGCGTTTGATGTCATAATAATGTTCATCTTTTTCATTTAAAAATACATAAGAATCTTTTGAGCCAGTACGTTCATATTGCTCTTTGAGATAAGGAAGAAGATTATCGAGTATGTCTATTACTCTTATTGAGTTCTTAGTTTTAGGAGTGGATATCGTACCCATTCGTATAGCTCTTTGAATAAAAATCTCTTTCTTCTCAAAATCTATATCACTCCATCTTAAACCTATTAACTCTCCGCTTCTCATACCGCTAAAAAATCCAAGTGCCGTAAAAGCTTTCATATCATCTTTTGCAGTTTCTATAATGAGTTTTACTTCATCAAGTGCAAAGGATTTTACTTCTACCTTATCGAGTTTAGGAACTTTGACTTTAGAGATAGGATTTTTATCTATTATTTCATCTCGTATAGCATCATCAAATATAGTGTTAAAGGTAGCTCTTACATTTCTAACTCTTCGAGGTTTTAATGTATCTAAGAGTTTGTTCTGCCAGAGCTGTATATCTGAGGGTTTTATCTTATCAAGGCGTTTTTTACCAAAGGTCGGTGAAATATGTAATCGTATAGATGTCTCATAATCATAAGTAGTTGTAGCTTTTCTACTTTTTGAGTGTAAAGACAAACTTACTTTTGCATATTCATCAACAGTCGGTATTGTGTTTTTCTCTTTTTCAAAGAACGCTCCTGAGTTTAACTTATGGATAATCTCAGGAAGTATTTTTGTAGTGGCAAGTTTGCGGTTTGCTTTTGTATCATCAAGATTAAGAGTTCTTCTATATCTGGTTGATTGATAGTAAAACGTTATCCACAATTTGCCGTTGTTGGTTATTAGTTTCAAGTGTGTCCTTTTCGACCACCCAAGAATCTATTGCAACTCTATCAAAGAGTATTTTACCGCTTTTTTTAAAAAAGTGGATACCTTCTAGGAAGTGCTCATCTTTGATTTTATAGATTCTGTCAGATGAATAACTGAGATATTCAGCAAGTTCTTTTACGCTTAACCATCTTTTTGTGTGGGCGTTTTGCAAGTTAGTGTTTAACTTTTCCATAAGTTCAAACATCTTTGGAAGAAGTTTTAAACTCTCAAATTCTATGTTCATATTGCACCATCCTAAAATAAATCATCATCAATACCACGACGACTTATCTCCTTTTCTACCGCCTGATGTAACTCATTAAAATCTTTATAGGTTTGATTATCCATTGGCAATGTTTGTAAATCATTGTAAAGTCTTGCTTCATAGTTCAGCAAACCCTCATTTGAGTAGTTAATAAGCTCATCTGTAATGCTAGGCTCACGGTTGTTTTCTCTTTGTAAGACTTTATAATCATGTCGCTGCTCGAAATCATCTTTACTTTTTTGCAACAGTTCATAAAAGTAGAAGATTGTCGGAGAGTTACCGTGAAGAAGTAAACGGGTTATTTGTCTCTTTATTGGTTTACGAGCATCTTCAAGAGAGTATCTGTATGATATTTTCTCTATCTTTTCAAGAGGCGTCGTTATCTGCATAAAATCTTTGTTGTCGTAGTGTGTTGCAATAAATTCCCATATAGGCAAGAGAGGTGCTCTTCTTTTGTTTGGAGAGTTTAACTGTTCTGCTGTGAGACTTGAGATATCTATTATCTTGACTAAATCGCATCCAAGCTCAAATAAGCTCTGTGCGCGACTTAATGCATCTTCAACAGTATCTATATCGTATTGCTTTAAAACTTCTCTGTGATACTCAAACTCAACGTTAAAGATATCTTTTTGAACATCTAATCCATTGATTCCAAAGTAGTTGTGCATCAACTCTCTTTTTATATCCGAAGCACCTTCTAGTTCTTTGAGCTTATTGTAGATTCTCAACAAGAACGGCTTTTTACCTACATAGTATGTTTCAAGTTCATAGCCAGTTGAACGTTCACCAATGTTTGCACTATGGTTTTTCTTTTTAGAGAGAATCATCTCTTTACACAGATAGTTAAAATTATGTTGGATGAACATATTTACATCTATTCTTGTAACTGGAAAGTAATTTGCACTTGATAGTGAACCTTTGAGCAGTTGCGTGTTTATATATGCAACTAGTGATTTTATTCCAAGCGTATATATTCCAACAGCATTGAGCTGTACTCTGATGTTATGAATGTTTGGAGATTTCTCAGAATCTTTAAATCCTACTCGAAAGAACTCATGGTTAAACCATAAGAAGCCATCTCTGCCCATACCGCTGTATTTAATATCTATATTGTTGAGTGTGATGATAATGTCATTATCGTTGTAGGCATAATTAAAAGCACGGAACTCTTGTTTCTTATCTTCAATTTGTTCCAAGATATTTTCAAAGAAATCATCATACAACCTACCGCTTTGAGCAAAGTAATAAAGTGCATCTATACCGCTTACAAACGGAGTGTTTTTTATATTTATATTTTTCATAGTAGTTTTTCCTTTCCAGTAGCTATGTACTGGTAGTTTCAAGAGGTTTATATATTTGCTCTCTTGATTTATGAGAGGGGGTGTTACTAAAACCCCCTAGTAATAATTAAATTGACAAATCTGAGATACTTCTCCATCTAAAAGACGGAGCCTCTTCATCTCAGTTGTATCAATAAACTTGTTTTTATGTTTGAATAATTAATGTGTGTGATTAGTAACGGCTTTTAATCTCTGTCTCTAGAGGCTCAGGCGCTTCTAGCCGACAGAGACTACAGCTCGTTACATCTCAGACACTCTGAAAGTGTCTAAGATTTTAAATACCGAAGAAGGTTATATCTTTTGCAAAATATCCAACATCTAACTCAATAAGCTTTCCTATAGAGTTTTGATGTTTACTGAATACTTCATCTTTAACAGTAATGTCAATTAGCTCTTTTTTAATTGAGCCGTTCTTCATTCTTTTATCAAACAATCCTTGAATACGTTTTTTAGAGGGTGTCTCTACTCCCGTATTTGGATTTGTGTAAGGGTCAGTTTCATATGTAGCAATAGCCACTAAACTAATTTTTAACATTGTGTCTCCTTAAGACATGAAATTTATATATGGAGACTGGCCAATCTGATTAGCATATCTGCTAACCGTAACAGTTACTAAAAGAAATTATATGAGAATATGAGGAGAGAAAAATCGGAAGATTTGCTAGATTTTCTGCAAAAGTTCCGATGGAGTCATTTGTGAATATAATTGAAGTGGATTATTTAGTAATGGTTGTATCATTTGAGTTGGAAAATTATTACTTTTTGCTATTGTATGAGTGGTAAAAATATTTTCTAAATAACTTTTGTTATCTTTAGTAAGTTGTTCTTGCTTTGTGTCAAATGAATATATGATATGAGAGCCTATTACCTCTTTTATATATACATTTTTTAATATCTCACTACCTTTATATCCTCTATAGATACCAAAGACCTTATTAACTAACTCTTTGACAATTGATAAGGCATGATTTTTATTAATTCTCATTTTATAGACTAAATAATAGTAAAGAACAGACAATAAACTTTTGGCACAATCGGCTTCATCAACTTGTCCAGATTGAAAAACCTTAAGAGTATTTTTCAGTATCTTAGACTCTAGATTATCATTGTTCAACATCTTTATATCATCTACTCCAAATATAGCGAAGTAGCTTAGATAGTGTTTGGTGAAGCTTTTATGCAGATATAGACTTCTATAGAGAAAAGCATTAACTAAATTAACACCTTTATATGGATTATTAGGTTTACACAATTGCTCTCTATTATCTAAATATTCTGACAAGTAATATTCTTTTTCTCTGTCTCTATAATCAGCAATAGTTCCTTTAATAAATTGTTTATCATTAGACAGCATATAAGCACTTACAGAGCTACGTATAAAACCTAAAATCTTATATGTATGATATAAATAATTTTCTCCACTAAAATGAAATACTCTATCATATTTGGCTATAGAATTAAGTGATGTTTTTACTTTATTTATAAATGCAAATTCAAACTCATCTTCTTTTGAGTAACTATCAAACAGTTTTATAGTGTTTTGTGTATGAATTTTATCTGCTTTAATAGATGGATAAAATTTAAGTTCATCCTTTAATTCATATAATTGTACTTCTGATGATAATGCCTTATAACTATCAAGAACATAATCATTTTGTTCTTTTGAATACCAAGTTGTAACTTTAGTTTTTTTCTTACTCATAATAAAACCCCTTTTATCTAGTAAATACCACTCTATTTTAATAAATAGCGCGACATAAATAGAATAGTAGCACTTTAAAATATTATTTGTCAACCTAAAATTAATTTATAGTGTATAATTTCATAATTAGGAGTGACACTATGGCTAAAGTTGGAAGACCAAAAAAAGAAGATAAAAGAGATATAGAAATACGCTTTAGAGTCTCTAAAGAAGAAAATGAACGTATTGAAGAACTTGCTGAAAAAATGCAAATTAATAAATCAAGACTTATAAGAAATATAGTTCTTGGAGATATCGGTGAAATTGAAATGTTAAGTAATATTGGTGTTGTGCCAATAGTTCAAAATGCTATGGCTTTTTATGAGAAAAACTTTAAGGGTACTGATTATTGGGATAAAATCAAAGAAGAATAACTTTTTTATAGCATTGTAACTATAATAGGGAGCGTTAGAAATTCTGTGTCAATCCAGTAGAATTACAACTAGATAAGGAACGACACATGAATATAGAAGTAGACACACAGGCTATCCTCAAACAAATAAAAGATGGTAAAGCTCTTACTGGTAAAGATGGTGCATTAGCACCACTTATCAAACAACTCACTGAAGCTGCACTCCAAGCAGAGATAGAATCACATCTTGCACAAGACTTAAGTAAAAACCGTAAAAATGGCAGTAGTTCAAAAACGATGAAGAGTGATGTAGGTAGTTTTGAATTGGATGTTCCTAGAGATAGAGCTGGAAGTTTTGAGCCTCAAATTGTTAAGAAAAATCAAACTCATATGTCTGAACAAATTGAAAGAAAAATATTATCTTTATATGCACTTGGTAATAGTTATACTCAAATATCAGACCATATAGAAGAGATATATGGAGTAGGCTTCTCTAAAGCTACAATTAGCTCTGTAACTGACAAAGTAATACCAATGCTTCAAGAGTGGAAAGTCCGTCCATTAGAAGAAGTGTATCCATTTATATTTTTAGATGCAATTCACTATAAGGTAAAAGAGGATGGTCGTTATATTTCAAAAGCCTTTTATACAGTTCTTGGTGTAAGAGTTGATGGTAAAAAAGAGATACTTGGTTTATATCTAAATGAAAGTGAAGGTGCCAAGTTCTGGCTACAAGTTTTAACTGACCTACAGCAGCGAGGAGTGAAAGATATACTTATAGCTTCAGTTGATGGACTTAAAGGTTTTCCTGAGGCTATAACTTCAGTATTCCCAAATACAGAGGTTCAACTCTGCGTAGTGCATCAGATACGAAATAGTCTTAGGTTTATCGGTTCTGCTAATCAAAAACAATTTGCAAAAGAGCTCAAAGCAGTCTATCAAGCCTTCACAAAAGAAGAAGCTGAAATTGAGCTTGATAAGCTAGAAGAAAAATGGGGTAAAAAATATCCTATAGTATTTCAATCATGGAGAAACAAGTGGGAAAACTTATCCGTATATTTTCAGTATCCAGAAGATATTAGAAGAGTTATATATACAACTAATATTATTGAGTCTGTCCATCGTCAATTTAGAACACTAACTAAAACTAAAGGTGCTTTCCCTAACGACAACAGCCTACTAAAACTACTTTATATGGGTATTAAAAACGCCGAAAAAAAATGGACTATGCCAGTGAGACATTGGAGTTTAACAGTCTCTCAGCTTGCTATCTATTTCGAGGGTAGACTTAATAAATCTTTAAATTTTTAAATCAATGCCAAGATAAATCCTTAGTCGATTATACATGGCTATTTCTTGCAAAATAAGCTAAATGATTTTTACTACATCATTACGTTTTTCTTTTGCAAGATACAAAGCCTTATCTACGCGTTGTAAACATCCCTTTATAGTGTCAGCTTTATTCATCTCAGTAACTCCTATACTCACTGTAATTAAAGGAAGCTCTTTATCTACATGAGCTTCAATAATTGCACGTATCTCTTGAGCTTTAGTATATGCAGCTTCTATATCTGTCCTTGGTAGCAATATGATAAACTCCTCTCCACCCCAACGAGCGAAAATATCGTTAATACGAAGTGATTTACTGATAAGTCCAGCAAGTGCAACAAGTGTTAAATCCCCAATAATATGTCCGTAATTATCATTGACCATTTTAAAATGATCAATATCTATTAAAAGAATTGAAAGATTATCTTTGTATCGCTTTTTATCTTCAAAAGCCCTCAAAAACAATTCATCAAATTTTTGTCTATTATATATTTTGGTTAGATGGTCATGATAAGCAAAGTACTGATATTCTTTTTTTTCAGCAATATGCGTAGTTATGTCATTAAAAACTATAATATAGTCAGAATAATTTTCTATTTTTTTTAAGATGAGTTCAAAATTTATTACTTCATTATCGTCTTTTATCATAGATACAATGCGACTTACTTCAGGATGTGAGAATAAATAATCAGTCCAGTATTCATTGCCTACGATGTCTGAAGGTGAAAAGTAACCATTATCTTTTGCAAAAAGCTTATCAATACATGCATGAGTTTTTTTAAATTCTTCAAGAGATTGAAAACCAAAAAATTCTAAAAAAGCACTGTTAACACTCTGTAATTCGTCATTACTTACCACAATGACTGGATTTGGAATAACATTGATAACGGAAAGTATTTTGTCATCTATTTTGTATTTCATTGTTATAGTATATCTTTTTTTTTAATTTATTGATACGGATTTTAATCATTAGCTAATTATTCTAAAATTTAAATTTATGATACAATTCTAAGAACTACTAGATGCTGACACAGAATTTTGAACACTCCCCTATAATAACCCATATTTCTTCATTCTAATTATTATTAATGATTTGTTGTATAGCAGATGACACTTCTGTCATATCCATTGGTTTTTTTAACACAGGAATATCATTAAACCCTTTATTATCTAAACTATCTTTAACAAGAGAAGAACCAGTAAGTACAATCACTTTTTTTAGAAAATCTTTATTATAGTTTGAAATATCTGTTATTATTCCGATACCATCTTTTTTACTGTTTACAGACAAATCTATGTCAATAATAATTACTGCATATTTTATAAAAGAGTGTACTTTACCAGCTTCCTGAGAAGTAGGAGCATAAATGAATTCTAAATTACTGTCAAATTCAAGTAGATTAATTTCATTTAGTTTGTTTTTAATTAACTCTGCTTGGTCTTCAATTATTAGTATTTTCATTTTGTTTATCCATAAATTTCATTTTTATTATGAAATATTTTTCATCTTCATTAA
This sequence comes from Sulfurimonas sp., assembly GCA_013791885.1. Classification (GTDB taxonomy): domain Bacteria; phylum Campylobacterota; class Campylobacteria; order Campylobacterales; family Sulfurimonadaceae; genus Sulfurimonas. The sequence goes on from VMSZ01000012.1 coordinate 31,825, forward strand.
TATCAATTGTAGTTTTAATGTTTAATATACTAGCTCTTTCTTTTAAATGAGTCAAACCAAAACTAGAACTTCTACTAATTTCGAGCTTATTATCATTATTAAAGTTTTTAACTATTGTTCTTAATGACTGAACTTTGTCTTTAAAATCTTTAATATCATTTGTAACAATAATTGTAAGCTGATTCTTGAAGTCAAATTCAACTTTTTTAAAATTCATAGAATATTTTCTTACATTTTCATAGACATCTGTAAACATAAACTCCAAAGTATTCATGTCAGTATAGCAAACTTTATCTATATTGTCATCGAAGTTTTTTACTATAAAATTTGTATTAGTTTCATTTAGTCTATTAATCCAAATTTTTTGCATTAACATGAAAATTTGTTTATACTTAGTCTTTTTAAGCTCCTTTGTCGTAAATGGATTTAAGCCTTTATCTAAAACATTCAGAGTTCTATTCACTACATTATCCAAGCAAGTTATTGCTAGTGTTTCTTCTTTCTGTAGTAATAAAAACAATGGTTTTTTCAAGTTATCATTATCTAGATTATCGTATTTTTTTTTCAAGTCAAAATAACCTTTTATAGGTGACATTTCATTGGATAGATAATGTATTGCTTCCATTATATTATTGACATAATGATATTTTTTATTTAGACTTGAATTGACTTTATTTCTTTGTATATCTAAAGAATTTTCAAGTTGAATAATATTAGCAACTCTCTTTAATATAGGAATAATAACCTCATGAGTAGTAATATATTGCTTTATATTTGCCTCTAAAATTTTATCCTTTGTCAATAAAACAAATATATCATTTTCTATTTTAATACAAATATTTGTCGAATTTTCTTTGTTATTTAGACTGATTGAAGCATTAAGTAAAACTGAGGTTTTATTGATTTCTTTTATGACATTGTCTATATTATGTGTATGAACAAATTGAGATGAACTCTTAACTATTGTTTTTTTTCTAACTTGCCTAAAAGCTGTTATTTGAACTATTTCTAAATTCAATTTATCTTTAATTGTGTTTTGAATTTTTTCATACACTTTTGGTAGTTGTGAAGTTCTATCTGCCCTAATAGTGACTTTATCTATAGCAGTATAGATGCTCTCAAGTTTCAATCTATATGAATTTCTATAATATTCAAAGAATGTAATTAATGAAATAATATACAAACTAATAACTGTATATATTTGATAGTTTACATTTGTGTCAATATTATTTGTATAGTTTAATAAAATAAACACTATAGCTGCTATATTAATTAAGACAAACGGTCTTCGATTATTTTGAGTATGATTTGGTGAGTTCATAATAGGAAATAAAAGGAATAAAACATTGTAAAACATTCCCATGTCTTTATAAAATAAAATTATAAATATAAATAAATAATCATTTAGCATGCGTAAAATTGAGTATTCTCTTACAACTAGATTTATGTGAATTATAAAATAGGCAATTGCTAATATAAAATAAACCCAACTATCAAAAAAGTTATGTTGAACTATTAATAAAAATACTGCATATCCAATAACAAGTAACCTAAAAAGGAGCGATGTTATTCTTTTAAAGATTAGCTCTGTTAAAAAAGTTGAAGTCATTTTTTATCCATTTTGTTAGAAATTTCTTTAATTACAAAGTATGTTAAATAAATATAAAAAACAAACTTTACAGTAATAAAGAGTATTAACTCAAAAATATTATACAGTTTAAGTTTACTTGTAATTCCAAATATATAGGAAGACATGTTTAAAAAATAATTCATATAGTTATTCGAGGTAAATTCTAATAAGCAAATATTCATTAAACTAGTATACTCTTGAAGTAGGTACCAGAATAAACTGAATAATAGCAACATAATAAATAATGTTATTAACATAGATAATAAGTTACTAGTAGATAGTTTAAGTAAGTAATTAAAATAGCTATTATTATCTAACAGACATTTCAATTCTAATTCTTTTATTAGTTTTTGATATTGTGAAATCTTTTCTTCATGATAATATCTTTTTAAAATACGTATAAAATAATTTAAAATACTTATTTTCTCAGTTATTGAAAGATAATTTATTTTTTCTATAACTTTCTCGTATAATATTTCGTCATATGAAAAATTTTTACTTTCTATTGATTTTATATATAAAATAAACCATTGTTTAATATGTTTATATAATAATTGTTTAGATATATCCAAATCACTTTCAATTTGAATAATTGAATCTAAAGTATGAAATTTTACTTCTATGTCATTTTTATCAAGTTTGTTATAATCTTTTATCCATTGTTGTAATATAATTATTTTTTGTTGTGACAAACTTCTTAACCTTTTTTTTTGAATTATAACAGAATATACAAGAAAGTTTATTATAACCTGTTTTAAAGTTTTTACTAAATGGTTGTGCCCAAACTGTGCCTAAAAATGATTAATTATGAAGAAGTTGAAAGAATTTGATAGAGCTACAAAGTCCTTGTTAACGGTCTTTTGTAGTTTTTTATATGTTATTTAAGAATTTCCAGTATCCGGAGCCACATTTAAATCCCTATAAGTAGGGTTTTTTAGACAATATACTTTTAGAACTCCAATCTTCAAACCACAGAAAAATCATTACAACATATAATAGACAAAACATTACTTATACTTGTTTTTGAAATAGTTCAGTTTTCATTATTCTCTTTAAGCTTTCGTTAGGTGACACTTTAACTCCTGCTTTGATTTTAGCAAAAATTATCAACTTATTAATGGTCTAGTTTTTGGGGGGAGGTACAGGTTTTTAGAGGTGCCCCTTATCTGTTATACTACAAAATCATAAAGTATATTTTAGTATTTATAATATAAGTTACCGAATCAAGTGAAAAATTTTATTCGTTAAATCTACGACATTTGCCTCACAAACAACATGGTCGAACGACAACTGCATTTTGTGTTTATAACTGACATCTCCTATGTAAAACGCATGCGTTTTTATTTTGTACTGATGATAAAACTCTTTATTTAATTGCCCTTCACTTATAAAACCATCCGTCAGTATCCAGACATAATCACTTGATATTAATAAATCTAGATTTTTGGACATTGTGTTGTTTAGGCCTTCTGCCCGGTAGCGTGGTACTATTCTCTCGATTACGCCATTAGCCAAAGGCATTTTCAGTTTGTCATATATTGGTCTATAAAAATCAACGCCACTTAGTAACATAGTTGCGTTTATCACTCTCTTTTGAGCCATTTTGTCCAATACATCGATGATTAAGCGCATGCTTTGCATAGTAGTGTTCATTGAGGATGAAAGGTCTAGAATAATAGTTATATTTTTTTTCGTATTGCTATTTCTATCTTTTCTTTTAAATATTTTTTCACTTCCTGAGACTATGTTTTTTATATGTAATTTTTTAGATGCAATAATAGTAGAAGAGGCTCTTTTTGGTTCTAAGAAGAGCGTTTTCATTTTAGCCAGTAGCTTATCTCTGAGTTTTGTATCAAAGGGAACTTGTAGAGGTTCTTTACTGAGCAAGGTTTCTTTGTATCTCGTACTTACAAAAAGAGGCTGACGTTTGTTCTCTCTTTTAGATTGGACAGCATCATCTATACTAAGCATATTCGGAAGTCCCTCTATAAGTTCATTAAATTTTTCTTCATTTATTGCTAAGTCACTCTCATCGGCAAATAAATAGCCTTTATCTTTTATGTCGTTGATGTATCCAGGAGTTTGGGGAAATCTTTTATACCAGGCATACATAATGTTAATAATATCCATATATGTCTCACAGGCAAGAACTTCTAGATAAAAATTATAAACACTCTCAAACAGGGGTGTCTTTAGAACTTTATTTCTATTTTCTGATTGAATGATGGAGAAAAATATCTCTATTGGGTTAGTAGCTTCTGCTTTGTCTTCATACATATTCCAATTGAACCATTTTTTTGTGTGGTGACGCATCTTTTCTTCTATGCGGGCATCTTCAAAGAGGTTAAAAAGTTTAAATGAGTAGTCTCTCATGTGGAGTTCTTCATTGACATTTGCAATGTTTTTTTCTGTCCAGATACTGTGTGCGAGCTCATGGTATAAAAAAGAACGCAGGTAGAGCGCTTTATCTTTCTCAGATGCATCAATAACAAGATTATTGAAGATATCTGCTCCTATAACTATTTGATGTTTCCCCTCATAAAAGCGCCAAGAAGCAGTTGCAAAATCTGCTTTGATGAATATCTCGTAGGCTTCTATCGGGAGCATTTCATCTATTTGCATAGACAGATAGAATCTGCGGGCGAGTTTTCCCATATTTAATTTATCCATATACTTTACTCATGACTGCGTTTATGGCATTTATCTGTTCTGCGTTTGGATGTCCGTTGTATTCTCTCTCAACCCATAAAAGCATAGAATCTTCAAGGATTGTTCTAATCTCATTTTCATCGTGTGCTAATTCTAAAGCCTCATTGAGATGGCGAATATTGACTAGTTTACTTAGGATACTTGTGCTTCTGAGTCTTTGCATCTTAATGTAAAAAGTCATAAGTTTGTTCACTGACTCAAGAGAAAAATCTCTTTTGACAGAAGTTTTAATTAGAATATTATGCAGTTCCTGTTCTGTTGTCTCTTTTCTTATAGGTTTAAAACGGTCTATAAGAGCTTCATCGATAGACTCAACTTCATAGCCGTCTCCAATATTTGTTGTGCCAATAACCCAAAGATTTTGAGTAGGTGCTTTTATAACTTCTTCAACAGCGATGCCATTCTCTGCGTTTAAGGCGCGTCCAGTTCTAAGAACATACTCTCCATTAATAGGTGAAAGCGCCGAGATGAGTATGTTGAGTTCGCGTTTAGGTATACGAAGAATTTCATCTAAAATGAGTACTGTTTTTTCTCCGTCTTTAGCTTTTCGAAAAACTTCGCTGAGAGCTCCGTCTTTCCAAATGAGTTCTGCGTTTTTTTGCTGGATGTAATGCCCTAAAAAATCTATGGATTCAAACTGCTCATGTCCACCGATGAAAACCTGAGTGAGATTCTGTTCTTTCGCCCATGTTGTAGCTGCATACGTTTTTCCACTCCCTTTGTCTCCTTCGAGCAAAATGTGCTTTTTAAAAGCATATCTGTCGAACTTTATTTGTAAGTCGCTGCTGATACCAGAAGATTGAAGGTTATTGAGCGTGTCATAGTATTCGTAGTAAAGTTTGTCCAATACATCTTTTGGCAAATCACTTAAAAAATTGGCAATATGTGCGCATAGTTTATCTGCAAGCGTGTAGTTTTTTTGATTGAAGACACAAGATTGACTTTTTGGAGTTTGATTGTAGCCGCTTTGCAACAGTGATAAAAATTTTTGATTTTTCTCTTTATGTGCTTTTGTGACTGCGTTTTGAATAAGAGATTCAAGAGTATTTTGTGTCAAAGCTCCCTCAAGATAAGGATCTCCACATTTTAGTATGTACTCGTTATTGTAAAACGCAAGAAGCGTTACATAAGTAACTTTAGGATTGGCAGTCGCTGTATAAACACTGTAGTAGACAGTGTTAAATTCATGCTTATTCACCGCGGCAAATTTAGATATAAACGCAGAACAAACATATCCGCTGCGTTGCCATGTAAGACTTGGACTTTTGTCTGCTTGAGTTTCTATTAATGTTGTTAATTCTGCTCTTGTCATCTTCTACTCCTTATACTTTTGTAAGTCTAAGATGAAGAAGTGACAAGTTGTGTCATTAGTGAATATAGTTATTGGTGAGAGATCATTTTTGTTCTAAGAACTAATTGTGCTACGTCAAAAGCTTAATATTGAACTTTCGGCATAGCGGTGTTATGAGTTTATTTCAGTTTTTCAATATTAGTGTCCTGCCCAACATTTCGAATGATAGGAAACTGATGTTGCACATTGTTCTCTGGTTCTTGCAGTTTTTGTGAGAGTTCCACCACTGAAATCCAACCATCTCTGTCTTTATCTGTACTTTTATTGTCAAGTGCTTTTAAAATGTTGTTTGTAAAAACACCATGTTTTATTTTTGGATCCGCACTCTCAAACGCGAATGTACCTTTAGTCGTTGCCATAAGTACATGTACTCCTGATTGTTTAGCTAGTACAGAAGCTTTTGCATCATAAACAGATGACATAACATCACTTGCTTTTCCTGACTCACAAGCATCTATAATGAAGATTTGATCTAGCGCTGCAATAGACTGAATCTCTTGAAATAATTTTTCAAAGTTCAACCAGTTTTTTGCACTACTATTGTTCTGCGGGACGAGGTAGAGATTTCCTCGTATTGCTTTGCCATGTGTTGAGATATAAAAAATAATCTTATCTTCCAGATGTGCTTTTTTCTTTATATCAGCTATAGCTTTTTGAATGTTTTGCTTCGTAACTTCTTTGCCTGTCAGAAGAGTAACTTCTGTTTTATACTCAGTGGCATTTTGTATTTTTTCTGCCATTGTTTTAGCGTCATTTTCTGAGAATCTTAGTGTCGATGCATTGGGATGTTCAAACTCATTTACTCCAAGAACAAGTGCATAAATTTTTGGTGTATGTTTTTTTATTTTAGCATTGATTGTAATACTTTCTCTGATGCTTAAAACTGTATTTGTTTTATTGAATGCCTCGATTTCTATTGAATTCTTTCCAGCTTTAAGAGGCAGTATTACACTAAAAGAACCAGAATCATTGTTTGTACTTTGAGGCAATACATCACTCACAAGTTCTGAGTCATCAAGAGGTTTAGAAAGTGATTTCGAAAGACTTGTATCAAGATTTGCTAAGTACTCTTTTTGCCTTGATTTAGAAAGCGCATCAAGTTTGTTTTGTTGCAACTCCTCTTGCACATTACTTCCTTTACGTTTTACTTCACCTTCGCCGATTGTTTGAACAAGTTTACCTTCTTGATAGACTCTAATAAGTCCTACTCCACCATTATCAACCTGTGCTACATTAAATCCAATAGAAGCACTCTCCTTGTTCGTTTCAAGGGTATCTGACTTCATTCCTATAAAACTTACTTTTGGAGGTGGATCTTTGAGAACATCTTGATATGTCATCCCGTTTGTATACTTGGAGATATCATTGCCTTGAAGTTTTAATTTCACTAAGTCTGGTCTGAAAAAATGATCGTAGAGTTTTTCTATACCTATTTCCGTTGCTTCTTTAAAAGGACCATTGTTAAGGTGAAAATAGATACTATTTAGCGCATTAGTACTCTGAGTAAAATACCCCTCTTCAGTCCACATAGTCCAACTCTTATCCTCCGCGATAAAAAGATTGACTAAAGGGTAAATCACTTTATCTTTGCCAACTTTAGTTAAGTCCCAAATTTTTATAGTTTGATCGGCACTTCCACTTATAAGTCTATCCTCATCTACATCTATAGAAAATATATCAGATTTATGACCATGAAGAGTTGTTACAATTTTTCCATTTTTATCATAAGCATAAAGTGTCCCAGAGCCACCACCGCTCACAACATAATCTTTATACCAACCATATGTTTTATGAAAAACTCCAGAAGCATTACCTCTATGAATCTCTGATATTTTTTTGCCATTTTGTTTAATATCAAGTCTACTATGATACTTACCTTTATCGGCATCATCACTAACTGTGTATTCACCATTTACTTTAGAAAGAACTTTAAACTTTTCTATATCTTTAGAAAATGTATATGATTGAAGATTCATAGAGTATTCAAGTGAAGTTAGAATTCCATTTTTATCATTATGAGGAATGTTCCCCCAAGCGATATTGTTGCCTTGTATTGCAACTCTTGAGATAGTATTACCAACTCCTTTGATGAGTCTTTGTACTTTAGCAGTTTTTGCATTCCAAAGATAAATCTCATTGTTAGTTCCACCAACACTAACAGCCGTGTCATTATTTAGAAAATTAACAGCTTTTGTAATTTCTGTATGTTTTTTAAAGCTTGTAGTTTTTGTGTAGTGTTTATCTACTTTAAATATTGAAACATAATATGGAAAATTACTCCCACCGGCTATTAAAAATTTTCCATCTTCAGAATACTTTAGTGCTACAGGTTCAGATTCAGTCTCTATTGTTTGTAAAAGATTTAAATCAAAATCTAAAATACGTATCTTTCCAGCTTTCTGTTTACTATAAACACGAAGATCAGAAAGTGCGATATTACCACCATTTACTTCAGTTGTCGCTAAATAGGCTAAATCACCACCTAAATATTTTTTTTGAACGAGCTTTTTCTTTTCTATATCGTAGAGTATTATTTTTCCATCAAATCCAGCTGTTACTGCAAAGTATTGATTTCCTTTTTTAATGATTTTTGCTGCATACACTGTTTGAAATGACAGATGTTCCTTAATTGTATCAACTAAAGTGAAATTATTTTCTACATCCCATATATAGGAAGTTCCAGCACTATTAGCAGATATAAGATATTTAGAATCTTTAGAAAATGATAAATCATTTACAATACTATTTATAGCAGCTAGGTTTAAAGTTTGAATTATTTTACCACTTTTGTAGTTGTATATTCTCACTTTTCCATTTTCACCAGGAAAAAATCCTCCAACAGCAAGATACTTATCATTTGTACTAAGTGCTATTGCAAAAATTTCACCAAAAGAGCCATTGCCAATCTCTCCAAGAATTTTGCGTTTTTCTTCGCCGGTATTTATATCCCATACTCTTATAGTTTTATCGTTGCTTGCAGTTACAAGTTCAGATTGATCCTGTGTTACTAAAATATCTAATACTCCAGCAGTATGTCCTTTTGTATCAAGTTCCAGTGTTATATCAGGCGTTTTAGCTTTCATAAGCATTTTTACATGCTCAGAAATCTGTGGGCTGCCACAGCCAGCTAAAAAGACTATGACGGTCAAAAGTAAAAAATTAAGTTTTAAAAATTTCAATAGAATAACTCCAGTTTGTTTTATTTTAATTTATGGATATTCCTATCCTGTTCAACATTTTTAATGATAGGAAACTGATGTTGCGCACTGTTCTCTGGTTCTTGCAGTTTTTGTGAGAGTTCTACAACAGAAACCCAGCCATTGTTGGCTATATCTGTACTTTTATTGTCAAGTGCTTTTAAAATGTTGTTTGTAAAAATACTATGTTGTACTTTTGGATCCGCACTCTTAAGCGCGAATGTACCTTTAGTCGTTACCATAAGTATATGCACTCCTAATTATTTACTAAAACAGATGGCTTCACATCACAGCAAGCAAAGAAGAAGATTCTTGCTGTAATTATTAATAAAAATCGAATCATCATTCTGCTTCTAAAATAATTTTTTGACTTAAGAGTAGCTTATCAAAACCGTCATATATTTCTAATCTTGCACTCTTGTTTAAAAAGTATCTGCTTATTCGAAAAAATGTTGTATCACTTTCTTCATTTTCAAACTTTGCAATCTCATTGCCTTCTTTGTCTTTTAGTAATGCTACTACTGGTAATGGGCCAAACTCTTTGCCATTGATGATAAGTTCTGCTTGCCCTTTTGCGATGTGAAGTTCTTTGCTCTCGTATTCTAGTTCGCCTTTTGTCCCGGCTCCATGACGAACATTTTCAGAAGGATCCCAATAAGCAATAGTAGTCATATCTTTTATAGATTTGATGTACTGATCGGCAGTGCTTTGAGAAATAGGTATCATCAAACATTGTCCTGTTTTTTTGAGCTGGCGTTTTAATGCAGGTATGTTAATTTTTCCTTCTCCGCTTAGATAGCAAATGGTGCTACCTTCTTCAACATTTCTTGTTGCGTTTTCCTGTAGAGTCAATTCTTGTGTATTAAGACTCAGCGTTACATCAGATTTTTTTATCTCGACAGATACAGCGAAAAGTGAGCTGGCAAGGGCCAGAGAGAGTAGTGATTTGTACATATAAACTCCAAGTTATGTTAAATTGGGTTTATTATACTGAGCGTTATCGTTTTTTATTATTAAATTTTTTAAATAAAAAAACAATAGCTACATATGGTAACGACATAAGAGTAGGTATCATCCAATTAAACCATTCTTTGTAAAAAATAAATATACAATAAGAGATTCCCATAAGTATAATCATAGAGAAAGGTACAAACCATTTATCTTGGAAGTCATTTTTTTCTTGATCGGCATTATCTTTAGCACACTTGGGACACTTTTTAGACTCTTTTTTTAAGTCAAAAAACATTATTTTTTTGACTATATTTTTTGAAAGTATAGAGGTGACAATTGCTTTTTTGACAGGGTAGAACATTCCTAAAAATATGTCTACTAAACTCACAACTATAAAAACAATGAAAATACTTAACCAAAGTGAAAAGCGCTTTAGCTTTCCATCTAAATAATAAAGAGTCATTAGTGCATTCGCATGCATCTCTACTCCACTGAGCCCATTACCAAACTTATCTATTCCAAAATTGTCAGAGCTAAGTTGGTGGGAGGGACCAACCATTATGACTGAATTTGCAAGTATCTCTTCATATATCATATCTAGAGGATAGTTAGCAGAAACACCGGATAAATTTTGCCAGTTACTCTGCCATGAAGTAAACTCTTTGTCTTCTTCGATATGTTTATTTTTAAAAATAATCCTATTTTCTATAAGACTTGCACGTTTTTGATGAAATGTTGTATTGATTTCCATATTTGTCTGCATTGTCTCGCTCCAAAGGGCAATGGATATATTAGGAAAAATTGTTGGCGTATTATTAACATCGTTATACGTTTCGTATGGATAATATCTTCGGCTTATATTGTCACCTGCACTTGCTAACCCAACAGAGACGAATTTAATTTTTCCATTTTTTATGAGTTCCTGCAATCTTTCATCTTTATCATGGTAAATGTAGTTATAGTTAGAAGTCATAGGAAGGTATATGGTGTAAGAACGCTCTTTTTTTAATACATCTATAAGTACTTGATCACCATGACTTTTCGTTATATTTAATGGATCACTGTAATAAGAAAGGTCATAATCTAAAAAAAGTGCTTTTGGTCTGTTTTGAGTGTCTACATCATCAGTCAAAGTGTCTACAGATGCAATAATTTCTGCCAGATATTCTCTTGGAAAGATATAGCCATAGCGTGTTTCATTATTTTCATCAAGTAGATTTTTAGATTTTAAATAGCTGTCATCTACCATGAGTAACAATATATTAGAAGAATCAGTTTGTGTTTGTTCTCTGGAAAGTATAATCCAACTCATGGTATCAAACGCACTGTCTTCAACGTTTGAACGGATAAACTCGATATAGTAAAACTGATAGACTAAAACGGTAAGTAAAGAGGCGAGAATACCCTTGAAGAGTGATTGTTTTAATTTCAAGATAAACTGTTTCCCTATAATAAGTTGAGATAATAATAGCATAACTTAAATGTATATCCATAAAGGCGGTTAATATATATTTAGTAGAAATGTCACAACCTGTCACAGTTAATTTATATACTTTTTACAATTAAACGCGAAAAGGATGCTTTATGGCAACTATGGGTTTTATACAGTCGGCTTCAGTAAATACAAAAATATCTTCCATAATTGTTCCAGAAACTTTTACTCATTCTATTGCGTTTGGACAGACTGGATGCGGGAAGACAACGAGTTTTATCTATCCAAACCTTCAAGAAAGAATCAAAAACGGGCACGGTATTTTAGTGTATGATTATAAAGGAAAAGAGCACAGCAGTGTAAAATTTTTGGCTCAAGAAGCAGGGCGGCTCATAGATGTGATCGAGGTTGGCAAACCGTGGGGTGAGAGTATAAATCTTCTTGAAAATATGAACGAAGAGGAGCTGGATCTTTTTTTTGATAATGTTTTAAGTCATAATGATGACAACAAATATTGGCACAACAGCGCAAAGTCGATGGGGCAGAGCGTTTTAAAAGTTTTAAAAGCCATTGAAGGATTTGCCAACTCAATGCAGATGGTGGATAAAAACTTTTATACTACTACGAAAGTACTAAACGCAGGGTACCCATATCCGCTCAAGAGAACATTTGCTTCTCTGGTAAAAGTGTGCAATACTTTTGAGAGCATTAGTAAGTTTGTTGAAAATCTGGATGCACTTCTTTTATATTCGCAGCAGTTGATTGTAAAAAGCCTAAAGAAAAAAGCCTCTGAAAATCCAGATATAAAGAGAGCTAGAGCAAGTTACACAAAACTTGTTAAGTCAAAAGAGAGACTTGGCGAATGTATCAATGGGACGCGAGACTCGTTGGAGAGTTTTGGAAAAGATTCCAATGAAAACCTTACGCAAAACATTTTAGGTTCATTGATAGCTCCACTTTTGAGCCTCTCACAAAACCCATTTTTCAATACAAACAGTTTTGACATCGTAAAGGCATTAAATGAAGGAAAAATTGTTGTAATTAACACTCAAGCTCTCTCAAACGCAGCTTTAGAGAGTTTAAACAATGTTGTGTTGAATGAACTCTCTCAAAGAACGAGAAGTTTAAGTATCAATCCTGTTTCTGTTTTTATAGATGAGGCGCAAAGAGTATTAAGCAAATCGACCGACTTGCCTGTGGATGTTCTGCGTGAAGCAAAGGTAGATATATTTTTGGCCACGCAAAACAGCGCTCTTTTAAAAAGCAGGTTAGGTGAGGAAAAGTTTGATGCACTCATGGGAAATCTTACTGCGAAGTTTTATTTTAAAAACTCCAAAGAAGAAGAGTCTCCTTCTGCATGTCTGCTGAACTCTTTTGCCACTTTTGAATACATCACGCATGAAGATAACTATGAAAACTCACAAAGTAGCGAACCTGTGTATATCAGCATGTCCCAAAAGTTAGCAGTGGAGAAAATCTACCAAAAAAGACTCAATGTGTTAAGTGATTTTGCCTATACAAATCGCAGAAAATCTATTGTTTTAGAGTATGTACCGCGTTTGTATAAAGAGAAAAAACTTTTGGCTATACATACACAAACACTCAAAGAGACTACTATCGAGTCGCAAAATAGAGAGTCTGTAAAACGTTTAGAGCGAAAGATAGATCTGCTTTTTGACACAGTATTAGCAGAGTTATATGAGGACCAAGATCATGACTTAGAAGACGATTATGAGTTGGATAATGATTTTGAGATAGATATAGCTTCTTGATTTAAGCAAAATTTCACTATTCTAAACAGATTAATTTAGGAGCTATAATGGTAGAAAGTAAACACGATAAATATTTTTCAAGAAATATGTTAATGATACAAAAGCTCTCACAAGAGGGTTCTGTAAGTGTCGCAGAATTAGCTGAAGAGTTTAACTGTGCTGTCAGAACAATTTATCGCGACATAGAAAAGCTTCACTTTTTTCCTTTAGAGCTAAACGCAGGAGTTGTCAGCATAGCTGAAGGCTTTAGCCTAGGACAGTCTAATTTGCAAGAAAATGAGCTGCTTATTGCAGAGCTTGCGTTTAGTGCTATTGAAGATATAGATACAAGAACACATAAGCATATACAGGCTATTCGTTCTAAACTCTCTTATCCTCTTTTTTTTACGCCCTACACCATAAAAGCAGAAAACTTTGAACCCATCAAAATGGACTCGGAACTTCTCAATAAAATGGAAGATGCCATCACTAAAAATAATGTCTCAAAAATCACAAGCCATACTATTACTTCTAGAGTAGAACCCTATAAAATCGTTGCGTTTGACGGTTTTTGGTACCTGCTCGCCAAAGATTTAAAAGACCAAAAAATAAAAACGTATCTGATTGCTCATGTAAGCGAGTTTCGTGCGACAACTGAAGTTTTTGCAAAAACGAACATTGACAAAATCTTGGAAAATGTACACACTGCATGGTTTGCAGACGGTAATAGTTTTGAGGTAAAAATAAAAGTAAAACCACAAATAGCACATTATTTTAAACTCAAAAAACATCTCACTTCTCAAAACATACTCAAAGAAAACAACGATGGTTCCCTCATTGTCAGTTTTGAGGTGAGTAGCGATGAAGATGTAGACAACCTTATAAAATCCTGGCTTCCACATATAGAAGTCATTAAACCAGCGAGATTTAGAAAAAAAATGATTTTAGAATTAGAGGAGTATGTGAAAGAGTTAAAGCAGTTACATTATGAGTTCTAGGGTTGTTGGTAAAATTCTGTTATAGAACGAGATGTTGAATAGAGAGTATTAATGAACTCATATTTTTTGTGAGTTTAATTTTTATATTTTAAATTATTTGGAAAAGGAATTAAATGGCTGGCGGGTTTGCACTTTTTGGTGGTTTTTTTACGATGCTTTTAGCATACGGTGTTAGTGACAAAGGAATAATACATACATTAGTAATAATGCTTATTGGATTAATGGGCGGTGCTAGTTTCTTCTTTTTATTGGGTTCTAAAATTGAACACAAGGGCAAGTCTATACCTACTAGTGACTTAAAGATGAATCTTGCATTCTTGGGAACAGCAGGAACAACATATCTTGGTTATACATATTATGGAGAAGGATTTGTTGATACATTAATTGGAACACTTATCGGCTTTATAGGGGGATTTATTATTATATTTATTATCTCGCAGATTGTTATTGGAAAAGATTCTTCAGAGAAAGCAGAAGACGAACTACGTGCATATAAAGAAACTCCTGAATATAAAGCAAACCAAGAAAAAAAGCGTAAAGAAGAGAAGCGTAAAGAAAAAGCACAATATGATGCTGAATGTTTACGTATCAATGAAGTATATCAAGAGATGTATGATAGTGTAGATCGTAGAAATATGAGTGAATATGAAATAAAAGAACTCCGTGAAAAAATTAAAAGTCGAGCAGACGACCATGTGTCGTATCGTGAAAAAGATATTGTTAAACAATATACTGAAGATATTTTGGCAGGTCGCATGACAGTTATACGTGATGTACTTAACAACAGGATTGGTGCCAGACGACATGATGAGTAGCAATAAATCTTTTATATTTTCGCTTATCTAGTGGTAAAATCGGAAATAATTGTATTTGTTACTTTTTGTAAAAAAACAGCTTTTTGCTACAAAAAAAAAATATTCGCGACACAACATGTCATTGATAAAAGTTATACTCAAACATCAAAAAAAAGGATTATATATGGCAATGACATTACAAGAGATAGCTAGCATCTTCGAAGAGTTAGAATTTGGACATCACTTAAAAGAAGAAGATTCTGTGATTATTTCTGCTGGCGGCTCTGCTGAGAACAGATTAGCATATTTTGTTAGAGCGAGAGAAGACGGAGAGCTTTTTGAGATGTCTGGGAGACTTCTTGATGAAGAAACAAATGTAATAAGTGCAAAAAATCATAAATATGTAAATATTTTGATGGCATATCTCTTGCAGAGAAATAATGATACAAAGTTTGGCACATGGGAGTTTGATTCTTCAGATGGAACTATATCTATAAATATAGAGATACCATTAGAAGATAATCAATTAACAAAAGCGCAATTAAAACGTATTACTGGCTATATGATAAGTTGTGGGACAGAAGCAGGAGAAATAAAACATATATTAGAACATGGAAAACTTCCTCTTGGTGGAGATGAAGCAGCAAAAAAAATTGCAGAACTAGAAGCAATGTTAGCACAACTTCAAGGAAATGGTATCTAAGAGATTTTCTCTTAGATACTTTTAGCCATTTGAAATATTGTTATAAGGATTAATTATTGAGAACACTATTTTTAACGGCTAAAAGATTTGCTATAGATGCAAATGCAGAGCAGATTACACTTGAACACTTTAAAAAAGCTCTTAATACACTTGAGTTTGTAGACAATGACGCACAGAAATTGATATGTGAATATTTGGATGTAAAGCAAACATTACATCAGGGCTACTCAAAAGAAAACATTGAAAATGCAAGCAAGTACGCAACAGTTGCGTTTGATGACAAGGTAAAAGAGTTTAAAACATTTTTAGAGTCTAACGGCTATGCACTGAATACAGTAGCAACAAGATTGTTTATAGAGAAGAAAAATTCACTTGCTGCGTTTAAAGAGAGCATTCGAAAGCTTGAAGAGTCTTTGGCATCACAAGTATTTGGTCAAGAGAGTGCTATAGAAGCAGTATGTGACAAGATGGTTGAAGCTAGTTACAACCTTGCATCAAACACTCCAAAAGCTATTTTCTTTTTTCTTGGGCCACCGGCTACAGGTAAAACAATGCTTGCAGAACTTATGGGCAAAGAGATTGAAGGTTATGATGGCTTTAAAATCTTCGACATGACACAGTTTACAGACGAAGAGTCCGGTCTTGGATTATTTGGTTCAGAAGCGGTTTATAAGGGTTCAGGTGAGGGGAAACTTACTAAGTATGTCAAAGAAAACCCAAAGTCGGTAATTGTTTTTGATGAGATAGAAAAAACACATCCAGGTGTCATGTCAAATTTTTTAATGATGCTCTCATCTGGAAAAGCTGAAGATACGCATACGGGCGAGACCATAGATTTCAAAGAGACTATCCTTGTATTTACATCAAATTTAGGTTCAGAACTTTACAATAACCAAAGCTTTATAGACTTGATGAAGCAAAATCCATTGGAGGCGAACTCTACTATCATAGAAGCGATAGGCAGAGAAGAAAAACTTGTAAATGGCAGGATGGTAAAAGCGCTCTCGCCGGAGATGCTATCGCGTTTGTCGCAGGGTCAGATTGTACTTTTTAATAAACTTCCATATGAAGCACTTTTAAATATAGCCAAAAAACAAATCACCAAAATGCAAGACGGCTTTGTCAAAGAGTTTGGCATAAATATAGAGTATCAAGATTTTACAAAGCTCGTCTCTTTGCTTATTTTGTCTTTGGCTCCGCAAATAGATGTACGAAAGATGAAAGCAAAACTGCCGGTGGCTCTATTTGACCTTGTGACAGACCATATTCGAAGAAGTGATGACATCATAGAAAAAATAGTGTTCACACTTGATGAGGCCTCATCTCGAACAGTGCAGGAAGATTTGTTAAGTCTCGAGGCACAAAAACAGACGAGTATGCTGCATACACTCTTTAGAAAAAATGAAACTTATTCTCATAAGGTGAGTACGAAGTTTGAGCATGGCGTTTTAAGCTTTGAATTTTCAGCTTTAGCGAGAAAAAAACTCGCACGCTCTTCTGACTTTAGTGGAGAAGATGGTCTTGTCTTTGAAGTGCCAAACATCAGTTTCTCAAATGTGGCTGGACATGCCATGGCAAAAAAAAGACTCAGCGAGGTCATCAACATACTCAAAGACCCAAGTAAGCTTGATGCTTTTGATGTGAGTTTACCAAAAGGAATGTTGCTTTTTGGAGTGCCTGGAACTGGAAAAACGATGCTTGCAAAAGCCTTTGCTAATGAAGCAGACCTTCCTTTCATACAAACTACGGGAAGCGAAATTTTAAGTCTTGAGCTTATGAAAAAAATCTTCAAAAAAGCAAGAGAATATGCGCCATCCATCATCTTCATAGATGAGATAGACGCCATCGGGTCAAGAAATGGAAGTGGACTCGACATTCTCATCAACCAGTTTTTAACAGAGCTCAATGGCTTCTCGGACAACTCCGAAGAACAAGTTTTCGTCATAGCCGCGACAAACCTCAAAGAAAAAATCGATCCGGCGATTTTACGTTCTGGTCGTATAGACCTGCATGTGGAGATAGACTCGCTAGACCGAGAAGCTCGCGAGTTTTTCATAAACCAGATACTCAAAAAACCGACTTCAGGCGAGTTTGACAAAGAAAAACTCCTCACTTACACAGCCGGCATGACGGGAGCAGATTTACAAAAAGTATCTCGAGAAAGCGCTCTTTTCGTTTTTAGAAACAATTTGGAGTTTATTACCCAAGAGATACTCATAGAGCAGATAAATACTATCAAATACGGTGAGAGAATCACGCATAAATCGATAGAAAAACTGATGGAGTCAACCGCTATTCATGAAGCTGGACACGCAGTAATTTCGAGAATATTGATGCCTGAAGTGAGAATAGAACAAATCACAGTTGTTCCAAGAAATAATGCACTCGGATTTGTCTCTTATGATCAAGACGCAGATTTAAGTAATCTGACAAGACAAGAGATAAAAAATAAACTCTGCGTTGCGTTTGCAGGGCGTGAAGCACAGCTTAAAGAGTATGGAGAAGAGGGTTTTGACAGTGGAGCTTCAAGTGATTTAAACATGGCAACAAAGTATGCTCACTACGCCATCGCAACACTTGGCATGGGTGAGAGTACAGGCTACATCAATGTATCTAATTTCAAAGAAGATTCTCTATTTGAAAAAGAGATAGAAGCAGAGCTTAAACTATGGCTGGGCGAAGCGCAGCAGAAGACAAAAGAGCTGGTAAAAAACAACTGGAACAAAATCTCCACACTCGCAAAGTTGCTACAGGAAAAAGAGATAGTCAATGAAGCTGAGCTTATAAATCTGATGCAATAAGATAGATGTATAAAAGGGGAAATTCATGGCGATAAATAATAGCGGAGAAGGCAATAGTGAAGAAGATACTTATTTTATAACGAGCAATCCAAATAAATGGGTTTCGGAAGAAGCAGCTGAGGCAGATTACGAAGAATCAAAAGTGAAATTAGACGAAATACATTCTATATTGCATAAATATAAAAATATCAATGAATCATTAATTCGTGCAGTGCACAAAGGCGATTTACAAGAGACTCAACTCCTTCTAGGAATGGGAGCGAATCCAAAGATAAGTGATAGTGATGGAGTGACAGCATTAATGTATGCAGCGAGGCGAGGTAGTGTTGAAATCATTAAACTATTGGTGGATAGCGGATCAAATATAAACGCACAGGACAAGAAAGGATTAACGGCATTAATGCATGCCATTGTAAAGGGATTTGTTGAATCGATAAAAGTGCTACTCAAGAGCGGTGCTGATGTACAAGTGCTCGACAAAGATGGCTATACGGCTTTAACGCATGCATTAAAGCTCCAAAACGGCTCTGAAATAATAAAGTTTTTTCCAGGCAATGAGGTTGATATTGACAAGAGGGATGCAAATGGTCACACAGCTTTGATGATTGCTGGATGGAATGGAAATCTTGAAGAGATAAGACGATTGTTAAGCTTGGGCGCTGATATAAATGCGAGGGAAACTTTTTCAAAAGATTGTCCCGAGCGCAACTCGTTGATGCTTGCAATACAAAACGGGAAAACCGAAGCGGTAAAACTTTTGTTGGAGAGTGGAGCTGACATAAAAGCTATTGATTACGAGGGCAGAAGCGTCTTGGAGTACGCGTTAGATAATGAAGACTTTTCAATAGTGGAAATATTGGTAAATAGAGGGATAGATATAAATCAGAAAGACAAACATGGAACTACATGGTTAATCAATGCGGCAGTATTGGGAAATGTGGATATGGCCAGAATATTATTGGACTATGGCGTCGATGTAAATGAAAAATGTTTGGAAGGGTGGTCGGCGTTAATGTTCTCTTCTTCCAAAGGCGATAAAAATCTTCTGCAACTTTTGATAGACAGAGGTGCAGATGTTGAAGTAAGTAGCGATGATGGCGAAAAAGCTTTATTGCTGGCCTCTTCTGAAGGCCATGAAGAAGTAGTCGAGCTTCTACTAGCCAATGGAGCGGATATAAAGGCTAGAAATTATCTTAGAATGTCCGCGTTTACGAAAGCTGTAATGAACGAAAAATTCATTGTCGCAAAATTGCTACTGGAATATGGCGCGGATGTAAATGAAAAACTCATTGATGGACAGAGTATACTGAGCTGGGCAATAAATCAGAATAGAGTTGAGATGGTGGAGTTTTTTCTTGAAAATGACGCCAGAATGGAAGACAAAGACAAGAGCGGAAAAACGCCGCTTTTGTTGGCTTCGGAATTAGGACATAAAAGCATAGTTGACATGTTGATACTCAAAGGGGCAAATACTTCAGCGAGAGATGGAGACGGCAATGGGATGGATCAATACCTGTTTGACAACGACATGATATAGCACGCTCTACTCGCCTGTCATATTCATACAGAAAAATAATAAACAAAATAAAAGGAATCCCCTTGACCAACTCAAAAACATTCAGACTATTTATAAGTTCAACATTCAACGACTTCCGTAGAGAGCGTGAAGTTTTACAAACAAAAGTATTTCCACATGCCAAAGAGTACGCTTCAAGCAAAGGATACACCTTCCAACCCAAGTTACTTGAATTTATAAGGCCTAATGTTTCTTTATAAATGTTGAAATACTAAAGCCTAAAAGCTCGCTTTAGAGATATCAAAAAAATAAGTATTTATCGTTAAAGATATAAATAATCTATTGTATGATTTTTATAATGGTTGTGAATCTAAGTCACTATATTGTTCTGCGCAAACAAAATACTTTAATGATTTTTGACTGCCCTAGATTTATCTTTCAAAAGTTTAGGAATCAGATAAATATCACTCAAAGTACTCAAAAACAGGATAAGTCCGAGGTATAGAGCACTGATGGCAACGGAACCGGAAGTGGCTAGAGAGATGCAAAGCAGCACAAAGACCATGATAGAGTGTATAAACGCATTGGCGGAGTAGTTATGAAACTCTGAATTTTGTTTGCACATGACATCATCTGCGCTACATGAGCCATCGGCTAGCTTAGTGTAAGCCTGATAGATTTCCGCATCACTTGCTATGGCTATAGAGAGTATTATGGCGATTAACAGTTCTATGGAAAGCGTTATGTTGAGCAGCTCAATCAAACCTAAAAAAATGATGATTGGAAAAGCATTTAAGAAAATTGTTTTGACAATGAATTTCTTATCTTGAGTAAACAATGTTACTATAATCGCGACAAGTACAAGTAAAAGAATTATGGAAGCAAACACATTTGAAAATGCTTCAGTTTTTGCAGAAGAGACCAGTGTTTGAGCATCAAGAATGAGTAGCTCGTCATAAAAACTCATAGATTCAAGGAGCTCTACAAGTTTATTTATATCTGCGTTTTCATTCAAATAGATACTCACGACAAGATGCTCATTTTTTAAAACATCATTATATTTATTAAACAGGTCAAGATAGAAGAGGGTGCCTTTAATGCTTGCTTTTTCAAGTGTAAAATCTTCACCTGGATTGGCATTTGCAAATTGTTCTTTGAGGTATGTATTAAAAGAGACAACCGACTCAACATCTTCATGAGCGAGTAGATTTGTCTCTAAAAGTTCTAATTTTTTCATGGAGTCTACAGAGAGAGTACTGTCCATAAACGCAAGAGTAACGACATTTTGAGAAGCATCTGAGTGCTGCGTTTGTGTCTGTTTTGAGAAGGATAAAACGCCATAGATTGCGAAAGTCGCCAGTAGTAAAATTGCAAATGAGTATTTGTTGGAATCCATTTTTTCACTAAAGCGTTTAAAAACATCTACTCCCAAGAGTTCAGAATCGCTTACTTTGAAAAAACTGAGGAGACTTACAGAAAAAAGAGGTGTTAAGATTATGCTTAGAGCAACAGTGATGAGAATCATGCTAATAAGTGAATAAAGAAGGCTGACATCGGTAATGAGAAACAGCATGGTGGAGGCAAAGATTATCACTATAGCGCCGCTTAATTGCGGAACAAAAGTTCTGTCAAGTGTATATTTTAATGCTTTTGTTGCGTTTATATATTTTTGAGATACATGCCATTTATAGTAAAAATAGAGATAATTTGACAATCCAAGAGTAGCAGATATTAAAATCATAGAGTAGGTGAGTAGTCGGTCGGGACTCATTAGTGAATAAAACGAGAGAGATAAAATTGTAAGTACCACAACAAATGCCACAGAACTTAAAGGCGCTATCCATGTTTTGAAAACAACTCTCATGAGCAGCATAAGAAGAAAAATAGCTACTGCGCTTACCAAGAGATTGATTTTAAAAGAGCTCTCTGTAAATGGCTGAGAGAGTGTGTAGTCAAGCTCTAGTTCGATGTCTTCAAAAGATATCTGAGACTTTGAAGAGACAAAAAAATCTATTCTTTTTTCCTCCTCATTAAAAAAGGGATTGAAAAATTTCTCGTTTGAGTTTGTAATTATCTTGACATACTCAGCGAGCGGTTCTTCGTTTAGAGATGTGTAGGCCAACAGAGTTGAATTGTCAGTATCTTGTATTTGTTTGGTGTAGGGTGTATTAAATATAGATTTTACATAGGAAAAATCTGGATTGTTACCGAGTTGAAGGTCGATTTTTTTGAGACTTTCTAAAAACGCACTATCGATGGTATCAGATTGAAATGAGAGTCTATAGATATACTCCTCGCCCATGTTTTGATGCAGCAGTTTTGCGTGATCCTTGCTTCCATCGAGCCAAAAACTCTCATTTAGTGAAGTGAACTCAGGTTTTATGAAAAAGGCCAAAGCTAAAGTAAGCGTGAGTAAAAATGTGAGAACAAAGACTCTCCATTTGTAAATCAGCTTGTATGTATGTATCGGAATTTTATTGGCACTAAAAATCATGTAATCACCTTTCCTTCCATGATGATGTATGGGCGCTTATAAACACCTATCTTCTTTGCTATTTCTTCAATAATTTCTATTTTTTCTAAGATAGCATCATCTGCTGCCTCATATATGAGCGCTTGATTTTGCAGCATGATAACTTTGAGACTCAGTTCGGGCATATCGGTCGCTAAAAGAGTTTCTATCTCTTGCTCCGAGTGTTTACCATCTAGATGCAGTAAAAAGAGATAAACGGTGTATTTTTTGAGCATACGGCCGTCTTGAGCGTATAGCATTTTGAGATACATTTGAGACATGGAACATTTGGGGTCTATGAAGGCGAAAACTTTCGTCTCTCCATCACCTATGCCGATTGCATATTCTTGATGTTCTTCTAATAGTTTGATTGTTTCTAAAGGCTCAAGGAGCTGAACCTTTTGTGGTATCTCTTTGGCATAAAGATTCAGGCAAAATAAGAAAAATAGAAAAAATTTAATCATTACACAACTTTTTTATAGAATTAGGACATCTCTCAAACAACTATTTTAGTAGTTTAAGTTTACCTGATTTATTTTTTATTCTCAAGATTTGTATCAACATTATCTCGATTTAAAGACCGTGTTACCATATCTATCATCGGTGCTATTCCTGAGAGTAACTGTGATGAATCATTATAAAAACTTAGATTGGCTCCGTTAAACATACGAGAAACAGAATCAGCAATCTTAGGTAGTTGCTCTAGCGGTAACATTTCTTTACGTACTTTATTTTGTTCAATCTCTTCAGCAAGGTTCGCTTTTGCTTTTATGAGATTCATTTTAGCTTTTAACTCATATAGCTCTAACATTTTTTGCATAATCAGCATATCTTGTTCAGCTTCAAATATCTTCAGCGGTGTTAATAACGCAGTCTCTTTTTGCTTATTTTCATGCTCAAGTTTTTTACGTTCGAGCTCAATTTTCATATGTTCTTTTTGATGCTCAAATTCTTCTTTTTTGAGTCGCAAATCTGAAGCTGCGTTTTCTCGGGTAATTGCTTCTTCTGTTTTGATATCAGAGAGTTCGCTAGTGGCTCTTAAGTGATTTCGAACTTCTGATTCAAGTTGTTTTCTAATTTCATCTTCAACAATAAATACTTGGGCAACCTGGACTACGTTAATAACGATTCCCCAAGTTTGTGCGATTGTTTCGAGTTCTTTCACTATTGCATTTGTAAGTGTTGTTTTACGCTCGTTAATACACGCATCCATGTCCATGTGAGATACTTTATCACGAAGTTCACCGAGTGATACATTTTCTATCAGATGGTTGATTTCTTTAGGACCTTTATCATCAGAAAAATCAAATCGTTGTGCAGCTATTTCAGGTTTTTCTATATGGTAGACAACTATGCCTTTAAAACGCAGAGGAATACCATCTCTTGATTCCTGGGTCATCGCAAATTCTGCTTCTATCTGTGTGCTAGGCACCATTATAAATGATTGCCCTGGCCATATAAATGTACTTCTGGCAACACCAAGATTTTCAATTTGACCTGATTTAGCAACTACAAGATACTCATTTGCTTTAGCTTTTACGAATTCCATTTGGAACCTCCATATTTTGTTGTTTAATAAGTATAGATAGGTTTAGTGACAGGTTATGTCGTAGAAGTCTAATTTAAATTCAAAACTAAAAGTATTCGTTTCTCTAGCCTCTCTAATGATGCGGCCAGCTTCTTCTACGATTTGTTTGGCGATAATTAAATATATATTTCTCATTTATATTTCTTTTTTTAGCACAACTCTATAATACAAAGCGTGACTTCTTTTATAGAATTTTTTTGTAGCTCTGTGTAAAATGTTCTTACATCAAATGCGTCGAGTTTTGTAAACCTATTTGCAGTAGGAAATCTTTCATCTAGTTTTGCTTGTGCTGTCTCATGGGTAGCACCAACAAGTTCTAAAAACTCTTCACCACTTATGGTGCATCTTGCATTCATCAAAAGAGGTTCTGTATCTACAAAATTATATTGCTGTTTAAAACTACTCCATTGTCCTAGATGAAAAGCAAAGAGATCCACTACAATCACATTACGCTTTCTTTGCGTTTCATTAATATAAGCTTGAATTGGTTTGTCAAATAGTATGTTAGCTCTCATTTCTACCATTTTAGCTCCTTTTTTTCATACAAGTGTGGCTAACAACTCAGTCAACTCCTCTTTTAAAATGTCATAGTGTTCAGTTTTATAGCCACATTCATCCATATAGAGTTTACGGTTGAGTTCAATCATAATGGAGTGAACATTTACATCTTTTTTGTAATGCTTGAGCGGAACCATTGTGCCAGAGTAGGGCGCATCAACTCTTGTGTCATATCCTTTTGAGAGGAAAAAAACTTTTACTCTTTCCATAAGTGCCTTTGGTGTATGAAAACTATCGGTACCTATGCAAATATCCGGTCGTTTTTGCCCAAAGTCGGAGTTAAAATGGTATGCCTCATCCGGAAAACTGTGACAATCTACAATCAAAGCCGAACTTTTGGCTTGAAGCTCAGCATCTACCGCATCACTGAGTTTTTTATGGTGAGGTTTATAATAGTTTTCAATAATTTCTTTTTTCTGTGTCAGCGTAACATCGCGAAGTTTACCGCCCTCTGTATCTTTTGTGTAACAAACTCCCATACCTACAAGGCTCATAGCTTCCTGTTCATCATCTTCAAATCTCTCAACATCACAAATAAGACGAGAGAGCTTAAATACAATTTTCGATGCGTTTTCATTGACAAAAAGTTCATCTGTGAAATGGTCTGTCATGCGAAGCAGTTCTCGACATGCATTGTTAATCTCATAATCTTGTGTATTTGTAGATGAATGTGGAATGTGTAAAATCATACTATCTCCATTTTTGTTTTGATGGAGTATTTTAAAATATTACTGTGACAAGTTATGTCATGATTTTACAGTTTAAAGCTCTTCATACCACGAAACTTCAAAATTTCCCTGAGATCCGCTTTTTATGACTAGCGTAACTTGTATTGACCTGCTTGTTTTTTTCAGCTAACAGACCCAGTTTAGCTTTAGATATTCTTGTTCGTTTATCCCATATAGCATACCTGTCACAGTCAATCCCATATTGAGCGCTATTGGGATCAGTCTATTATCTATTATTCCCCTCCTATTTTCAGTTTTTAATAATTCTATAGAATATGAATGTATAAGTATCACCTTTTTGGGTGATAGCTTCCATCGAGTTTATTAGTTACAATTCTCAAAACTTGGATAAAGTGTCAATGGCGGAGCAGAAATTTACATAAATTATTATTCAAAAAGACCAAAAAGCATGGAGTGAGTGGTACATTATATTGCTTAAATAAGCTTCGTCCATGATAATAAGCAAACTTTGATTTCAATATATATATAATCGTAGGATGGAAATAATTTATAAACATACATCACAAGAGGAAGCTGACTTCACTCTCAATAGTATTTTAGATATATCTTCAGATGGCTTCTGGGACTGGGATGCAATCACTGGATATGTGGCACGTAGTCATGGCTGGTTTCGCATGCTTGGTTATGATGTGGACATATTTAAAAACGATGTATTCACTTGGGAAGATATTATCCATGTTGATGATTACGATAGGGTCATGCAACATTTTGAGTCTTATATAAATGCAGAGATATCGAAATATCAAATTGAATATCGATGTAAAAAATTTGATGATTCTTATTTATGGATAGAAGACTCTGGAAAGATTGTTAGAAAATCTGATGATGGAAAAGTTCTTAGAATGATTGGAGTACATAAAAATATTGATGAAATTAAAAAAACAAAAGATATGTTACTTCAGCAAAATAAATTGCTCTCAACAGATAAAGCAACTCTTGAAAACTTGGTTAAAGAGAGAACTGAAGAACTAAATCAAATAAACAAAAAACTTTATGAGCAGATCAAAAAAGCTGAACATACTGCATCTCATGATTCTCTTACTGGCTTGTATAATAGGCGAATGTTTGAAAGCCTTCTTGAAAGAGAGATGCATCGCGCAAAGCGTTATACATACCCTCTAAGTATTATATTTTTTGATATAGATGATTTTAAAAAAATAAATGATGTTCACGGTCATAAAGTTGGTGATGAGGTTCTTATTGACATAGCAGTTTTAGTACAAAACTGTATACGTAACAGTGACATTATTGCAAGATGGGGCGGAGAAGAATTTATACTTATTCTACCTGAAACAAATCTTCAAGATGCAAAAGACAAAGCAGAAACAATAAGAGAAACAATTGCAAACGAAATTTTTCCTAATTCAATTCATCTTACATGTAGTTTTGGGGCTTCATTGCTTTTAAAAACTGACACTATTGATACTCTTTTCAAAAGATGTGATGACTTACTCTATAAAGCCAAAGAGCTTGGAAAAAATAATGTTCAGGAAGGATAAAAGTTTTTTCTTAAACTATATGGTGTCATTTATTAGCAATAAATCTAATTAATGTAATTAGCTTATTTTTTGAGCGAGCGTTGTCAGACGGATTGTGAAGTTTGGCACTTTTTCGGGTGAATTCTCCTAAAATAGGCTCAAAATTGTGTGTCTGCAATAAGAGTTCTTTTGACAACTGAAAGTACACAAATACATTGTCCCATTTTTCTCAATAAACAGCTACACATCCCCACTTTTTGTTAATATAGTTTAATACTTCTTTCACGCGGATGTCTATAATCACTAGGATTATTAGCTTTATAAATGAGTCCAAAAATTACGCCAATGAGTATTAATGCCAGCAGTAAATACTTGGAAAGTTTATTCAATTTTTAAATCCATAACAAAACTCCTCGTATATCCTATACATTTACTTTGTGTTGGCTGTGAATTAATATGTGTTAGTAGCTGTATTATGAGCAGTTTCAGCTTATAATACAGCACAAATTGCAGGCGGTTTTAAATATTTACGACTGTTCGTGCTACCGGATTAGCGAGAAGTCTCTCTTTTGGGATAGGTTTACCAGTTTTTTCACAAATCCCATAACTCCCAGATTTAATACGACCAAGTGCGGCATCTATTTCCAAGAGTTCAGCTCTAAGCTGACTGAGTATCACACGGTCGGTCATACTGTCAATCTGAAGTTCCGTTGCGTCGGCTAAATCACCAATTTGATCATCCCCTGCCAGAGTGTCTGCTTCAATTGCGAGCATTTCAGCATTTTGATTTATTTTCTCTTTTTCTGCCTCAAGGAGTGTTTTAAAATCCTCCAAGTTCAAATCTTTGCGAGTAAGCATCTTAACTCCTTTTAACGAATTATTTTTTTGAAAAGTGCTCCAAAAGCTGATTGTTTGGAATATTGGTTAAATC
>VMSZ01000004.1 GCA_013791885.1 Sulfurimonas sp.
ATGCAATAGAAAACAGCGGTAAAAATATGGATATAAAAAGGATAGAGAGGTTACTTATGATGTACTTTTTTAATCTATGCATACTTAGTAATTTGCCTCAATATATGCCATGATAGGTGTGTCGTAAATAAAAACGATGAAAGTTGCAAGGGCTAAAAAAGGAACAAAAGGAACTCTTTGCTCCTCTTTTGAACGCTTCAGTAAAGCAAGCATAATAGGCAAAGCAAGCAGAGCCGATAAAAAGATGGCAACAAGTGTCAGCTGTACGCCTAAAAGCGCTCCCATTGCGGCAGCGACCATAATGTCACCTTCGCCCATAGCTTCAATAAATGGATAGGTATGATAATGTTTCGTCCATGAAGTCTGCGTTTTTTTAGCAGCTCTTTGCGCGGATGAAGTAAGGATATACGAGAGTGCAAAACGCAGGAGTGTGAATCCTCCTGCAAACAAAAGAGCGTTTTGAAAGTTTACAAGCAGACCGCTGATGCTCCATGTTCCCAAAACGGCAAAAAGTATGGCTAAGAGGTTGAGACTGTCAGGAATCATTTTGTATTTCAAATCTATCATGGAGAGTGCTAAAAGCATTAAAAAACTCAGTGCAATTATAAAAGAAGGAAGGGCAATACCTAATTTCATGGCTAAGAAGAAAAAGATAAGACCGCTCAAAAGTTCTATAAACGGGTATTGTAAAGAGATTTTACTTTTACAGTAGGCACATTTGCCGCCTAAAAAAATCCATGAAAAAAGAGGAATATTGTGCCAAGGCTTGAGCGGCTTTTTACATGCATAACAGTGAGAAGCACCAAAGACAACACTTTCTTCTTGCGGTATGCGCAGAATTACAACATTTAAAAAGGATCCCAAAAGAGTACCGAAGATAAAAGCAAAAACCAGTTCCATTATTTTAGCCCTCCAAAGCGGCGTTCTATTTGAGTAAAGTCCTGTATTATACTTTCAAGTTCACTGCTTGTAAAGTCAGGCCAAAGCGTGTCTGTAAAAAAGAGTTCTGCATAAGCAGACTGCCAAAGTAAAAAGTTTGAGAGTCTGTGGTCACCGCCTGTTCTGATAAGCAGGTCAACATCATGGCTACAATCAAGTGCGTTGTTAAACATCTCTTGAGTGATATCGCCCTTAGTGCTTTTAAGTCTGTTTATGGCTCGAAGTATCTCATCTTGCGCACCGTAATTAAGCGCCAAAGACTGTACAAGCCCATCGCAATGGGCTGTTTTTTCCTGAACATCAAGAATGGTTTTTTGCAGAGATTTTGAAAATGCTCTTAAATCACCGATAGGCTCAAAACGCACATTGCTTTCAAGATAAGCTGAGAGTTCATTTTTGAGATATTTTTCAAGCAGCTGCATCAAAAATTCTACTTCTAAACGCGGTCTTTTCCAGTTTTCTGTTGAAAAAGCATACAAGGTTAAACGCTCTATATCTTTATGATTTGAGCAGTATTTTGTAATGTCTCTTACGACATTGGCTCCGGCTTCATGGCCTTTAACCCTTTTTTTGCCCTGAAGTTCAGCCCAACGGCCATTTCCGTCCATAATAATGGCAATGTGTGTTATTTCATTCATACATTGATATCCAAAAGAGAGTTGAGTTTTATATTGTAAAGAGGTTCTATGTTTTCTATGAGAGTAATATGTACATTATATGAGAGGTTTTTCAAATTATCTTCCAAAAAGTTTTTTGTTTTAAGAAATGCAACACCGAGCTCTACGCTTACCTGGCCGTCATCTAAAGAGATAACACCGGACACTGGACCAAGAAGTTCTAAGGCTGCATAAAAGTCTATATGTGACTTTTTTGTTTTCGTATTGTATCTTTTTTTAAATTGCAGCAAGGCAAAAGAGTTGTAAAAGGCGAGAGGAATAGTAAAAGTATTGTTTTGCAGGGAAAGCAAGAGTGTTGAAGCATTTGAAAACTCCTCCTTATTTCCTGCATTGCCAAGGTTCTCAAGAAGGTTTTGTTTGAGCATTGCTTCTGGTTTTTTAGAAGTCAGCAGGGTGTGAAGCTCCTTGGTTGAATAGGCAAGTTCTGAGTTTTTAAGACTATCAAACAGCAGAGGTATTTTTACCAGGTTAGAGAGTTTTGGCTGTGCATCTTTGGTTTGTGTCAGCTGTGTCCAGTACTTTGCACCTTCACTCAGAGGTTTGTCACTTTGGGCGGTCACTGTTTTATTCTCAAGGAGTATGCTGTATTTTGCGTCTCCCAAAGATTTCAGGACATCAATAGAAACAAGTTTAACGAGAGCTTTCGCCTCGTTTGGATTGCTGCTTAGAAGCTGCGAAAGTATGTTTAATTGCGTAATATTCATAAGCTCTTTGCATGATTTAAGATGTCAAAAGAGAGGGTGAATTTATCTGTTTCTTTGAGAAGTTCAACCTTTTCTGCGGTAATGAATTCTATTTTATTGGTGTTTGTTCCAAAACTTGAGGAATCTTTGAGAACGTTGAGACAAACTGCATCTATATTTTTGTTTTTGAGCATATTTGAAGCATTGGCTATGGCGTTTAGAGGGTCCATTTCTGCTTTAAACGCAACTGTTGTAATGCCTTCTTTGTTGATTGAACTTAAAATATCTGCGTTTTGTTTGAGTTTAAGCTCAAAACTCTCACCTAAATGCTCTTTTTTGAGTTTACCGTTTTGTACAAATTCCGGTACGTAGTCACTTACCGCCGCGGCCATAAAAAGGTAAGGTTTTTTCTGGATGAGATGAATATGCTCATCTCTCATGAGTGTCGCTTTACTTAGTTTTCCTTTTTTTGCAATACGGATTGAATCACCCAGATACTCCATCATCTCCGCTGAACTTTCAACTTCTATTTTGTGCATATCTTTTGGCAGGTTTGCCTCAAAGCGCGTGGCTATTAAATTAACATCAGCACCTCTGCAGTAAAGTGCGGTAGCTAAAGAAGAAGCCATTTTTCCGCTTGAGTAATTTGAAATGTAGCGGACGTCGTCAATCTTCTCAATTGTCCCGCCACCTGTAACAATGACCATTCTGTCTAACCAGAAATCATCTACTAAAAGTTCTTTTGCAGCAGCAAAAAATATGTCTAACGGCTCAGCCATTGCACCGTCACCCGTAGTTTTACAAGCAAGCTCTTTCGTCTGAGTATCTACTACTGTGTAGTTGGCGATAGCGAGCATTTTAAGGTTTGCCTGCGTTATCGGGTTTTTAAGCATATGCGTATTGGCCGAAGGAGCGACTATTTTTTTATTCGGGTAGGCAAGGGCACATTGAAGAAGCATAGTGTCAGCTATTGCGTTTGCCAGTTTTGCCAAAGTATTCGCAGTTGCGGGAGCTATGACAAATAAATCTGCCCACTGTGTTGCTTTGATGTGGTTGTGGTCGTTTACCCAAGATTCATTATGGTCGTCTAAAACCTGATTGGAAGTGATTGTCTCAAAAGTCAGAGGCGTGACAAATTTTTTGGCAGCTTCACTCATAACGACTTTTACATCAGCTCCGGCTTTGACAAAAAGACGTGCTAATTCAATAGACTTATAGACCGCAATGGAGCCGGTCACGCCTAAAAGTATTTTCTTGTTTTGTAATAAATCTGATGGAATAATCATGCTTGAATCTTTAATATAAAATTTTGTTTATTTTATCGAAAAAATATTTAGAATCTATTGTGCCGCGAATGTTACTAGAATATACAGTCAAATTAAAGATTTAGATTTTCTTATAATACTCAAAGTTTGTTTTGTGATGATTTGATTAGAATATAACATATTTATTTAAAGGCTGTATCACAATGACAAAAACACTTATAGCAAACATAGATGCCATACCGGCTCTTCCGGAATCAGTTCAAGAGGTCGAACGTCTTTATCAGGACGAAAACTCTACTTTTGAAGATATGCAAAAAGCTATTGAAAAAGATCCTTTGCTTACTGCAAATTTACTTCGTATAGTTAACTCACCTATGTATGGTGTCAAAAGTAAAGTTTCAACAATCAAACAAGCCATCTCTTTACTTGGTAAAGATGCAGTGAGAACTTTTGTTTTAAGCAGTTCAGTGAATAGTTTTACTATAGATTTGTCCCCATACGGGATGACTAAGGAGCAGTTTGCTCTTGCTTGCGAGAGACAATTGGCACTTACGGTAAACTGGCTCATCCGCCGTAAACCAAGACGTTTACGAGTTCTTGGGCCTGCTGCGTTTTTAGTTGATATTGGCCGTATTATTATTGCAAAAACACTCATTGAAGATGCAAAAACAGATTTAATTAAAGATGCTCTTGCAAACGGAAAAGACATTGCCAAGGCTGAAAAAGAGGCTTGTGGGGCTCAAACAACGGACGTGACGGCAACTCTCTTTCATAAGTGGAATCTTGATGCGGACATAATTCATACGATTCGTTACAGTGACGATCCTGAGGGTACTGTAGAAGAAGAGAGAGAAATGGCAGCAGAACTCAAAGCTGTACGTGAAACTATTTTGCCAAATGGAGAAATAACAGAAGCTTCCATAGCAACTGCAAAAGAGACTATAGAAGAGTTTGGTCTTGATTTGGAAGGTTATGAAAAAGCACTTGAGAAAGTTTTAAATTCTTAGGGAATATTAACTCTTCAGTCTGCTTGTAATTAAGCAGACTATTTCAGAATATAATAAAGTTTTATATTTAAGTAGATACAATGTTCTCATTATATAGTTTTGAATGGTGGATTTTGGATAAATGATAGAGCTTGCTAACCGTGTGTTAAATTTTTTTTTAAATATAGGTTCACAGGAAACTGACAGTAAGTCTCTCAGACTTCAGAAATCTTCATTAATACTTCTTCCTCTTATTATTGGTCCTGCTGCGTTTATATGGGGTTTGCTCTATTATTATTTGGGCCATTATGTATCGGCCTCGATTCCTATGTCTTATAGTTTTATATCTATCTATAATTTATGGCACCTGCACAGAACAAAAAATATTGTTCCTTTTTTGAAAATCCAAATGTTTCTCGTTTTGTTTTTGCCATTTTTTCTTATGTGGTCGCTTGGCGGATTTGCAGCTGGAAGCTATGTTATGATTTGGGCTTTCTTCGCACCAATTGCTGCTTTGATATACAAACCAACAACAAGACCTTTATGTTGGTTTTGCTATTTTGTGACTCTTGTTGTTGTCTCGACTATTATGGATCCATTTTTAATTCAGTACACCACACCGATGCCTCAAATTGGCATAGAACTTTTTTTCCTCCTAAATATTGCAGCCGGTCTTTCGGGGGTATTTTATTTATTTAAATACTACATAGAAGAGAATGAAAAAAATGCAAATGAAAGTTTGAAAATAGAGCATGATGCACTTTTGGAAAAATCACGTGAACTGGAAGAAGCCAACCTAAAACTTCAAGATTTGGCTCACCATGACCCGTTGACTTCTTTGCCGAATCGAATACATTTAGAGCAAAGTCTCTCAAAAATGTTTTCCTTAGCAAAAAGAAATAATCAGGCTGTAGCCATACTTTATATAGATTTAGACGGTTTTAAAATAATAAACGATAACTTTGGACATGACAAAGGTGATGAAGTTTTAGAAAGTGTGGCAAAAAGTCTCAACTCTTTATTGCGCGAGGAAGATTCTATTGCAAGAGTAGGCGGTGATGAATTTATAGTCGCCATAAATATCGGCGATGATTCATCCTACGCAGAGAAAGTAGCGCAAAGAATCATAGATAAAATTGGTCGCAGCAATGAAAATATTTCAGATTTACCGCAACTTGGCGCAAGTATCGGCATAAGTTTGTACCCGGCTCATGCAGAAGATATTCGTGCTCTTATAAAGTTTGCAGATCAGGCTATGTACAACATTAAAT
The DNA here is from genome assembly GCA_013791885.1 of Sulfurimonas sp. Classification (GTDB taxonomy): domain Bacteria; phylum Campylobacterota; class Campylobacteria; order Campylobacterales; family Sulfurimonadaceae; genus Sulfurimonas. Next base: position 5,822 of record VMSZ01000004.1, read on the forward strand.
TAACTTCAAAAAACTCTTTTGAAGTTTATGATGAAAATATGCATACTATTACACAAGTATAGTTTTTAAAGAAAGAGGTTTTATGCGTGTTTTAATGCTTGAAGATGACATTGTTCTTGCAGAACTTGTAAGCGCTTATCTTTTAGCGCATGTAAGAGTTGATGTTGTCAATAATCTTGCAGAGGCAAAAGAGTTTATTGCTCAACTTCATTATGATGTAGTGCTTTTAGACAGAAATATTCATGGTGAGGATGTAGGATTAAATCTTGTAGCAGAGATAAAAAGTAAAAATCCGGCAACGGGCATTATCGTTATAAGCGCTTATGACAGTATTGCAGACAAGATAGAAGGGCTCAATCTTGGGGCAGATGATTACCTGGATAAACCTTTTGACAATGATGAACTTTTAGCACGTATTTATGCCCTTGGAAGAAGAAATCAGCCTTTGCCCCAGCTGCATATAGAGGGACTTCTTTTTGATACAAATCTAAAAACAATAGAATATGAAAAAAAGTCCGTGTCGCTCACAAAAAAAGAGAGTGATCTCCTTTTTTACCTCATAAAAAAAAGAGGCCAAATAGTCTCAAAAGATGAACTTTTGGATGCTTTGTACATTAACCCACAAAACATCTCTTCAAATACAATTGATGTAACGATAGGACATATCCGTAAAAAACTTCCGGTATCCATCATTAAAACAGTCAAAACGCGAGGTTATATAGTTGAATAAATATTCTATCCAAGCTACTATTTTAATTTACATGAGTATAAGCGCAATTTTCTTGGTTTTGATTCTTGGCACATTCGTTGTTGTGGATTACAAAAAGTCACTTGAACAAGATATGCGCAATACTATGCATATTATGGCTGATGACATTGTAGAACACGGGCTTTACCTTGAATCTCCTGAGATAATTAAAAGCGTTTTTACTTCCGATGAGAGTTACCATGAAGCAAGCTTTTTAAGCTATATCAAAGAGTTAGAATTTAGTTTTAGAAATTCTTTGGGTGAAAAATTATCAGAGTTGGAAGTTTCTAAAAAACTTCCTGATGGCAGATTTTTACTTATAACATCATCATCTGTAAGCATTGATAAAAAAGTGAATACACTTCTTTTAGAGTTGAGTGTAGGTCTTTTTTTAGGTTTAACTTTAGTAATCGGTTCGTTCTATCTGCTTCTTAGAAAACTTCTGTACCCTCTGCAATGCCTAGTCAATTATTGTCATAATGCTTCATCAGAGACTTCCTTGTTGCCAAAATGCAACGGCAGTTATGAGGTGAACTCTTTAAAAGACGCCATACTTGAACTACAGCATAACAACAAGGTGTTATGTAAAGAGAAACAGAATATATTTAAAGAGGCAGCGCATGAGATAAAAACGCCTATTGCAATTTTAAAAGCACGACTTTCACTTTTTGACAAGAGTGATATGACTAAAGATACTTTTGTGAAAGAGAGTACAAAAGATGTGGCTACTATTAGTAATAAGCTGCGTGAACTTATTTTTTTAAAAGCGATAGAATGGGATATTAAACAGGCAAAAGAGTGTGTGCAGATGCAAAATCAATGTGACATGATGCAACAGCTGTTTCGCCCCATTTTAGAAAAAAAATCTCTTCAGATGACTTCTGATCTCAAAGACGATTTTACACTCTACATACACAAAGAAGCTATTGGACGCGTCATGCAGGCTCTGTTTGAAAACATCTTTATGCATACAAAAAACGGCACAACAATCCACACTTATGTTGACTCGACAAAGCATCAGCTTAGGATAGTTAATGAGGTTGGAGCGGAGAGCGATGAGATACTTTTTAGTTCACGCATAGGAACAAAGCTCATAGCCAGACTTGCAGAACAACTGGAGTACACATATAGCGTCAAAGAGTCGGACGGATTTTTTTATACAACCATAACATTTCACGACCAAATGCCCCAGAGATGTAGCATCAAAGAATAAAGTATAAGAAAATAGAATACTTGTTTTCATGATTTTTTCATTTTAGATAAGTAAACTATTCCCATCTTTAAACTTAGGGGAAAACATTTATGAAATTACAGAAAAAACTTTTAGGTTCGATAGCGTTAAGCGCTTTATTATTGGTTGGTTTTACGGGGTGTGGAGAAGACAGTACGAATGCAGCTCCTGCAATGGCGGTGGAGACGATTTCACCATATACTCGTGTTGCTGTTTTATCACAGGCAAATGCAACAGATGCAGACATTCAAGCGGTTGCAGATAAGATTGCTCATTATGTTACATTAACCGATGAAGTGACAGCACATAATTTTCCCGCTCAATGGGTAATTGCCGGAGCAAATAAAGGTGCTGGCGGTGAAACATATACGACTGAAGATTTACTTCCAATTCCTTCAGCCGGAACAGCAGCAGGCGGTAAGAGTCGCATAGTTGAGTTTTGTAACGGCACTTATGCAACAATGGCGACAAATACAGGTCGTTTTCACGGTTCAGCTCTTCCATGTGAAGTCTCAGTGCATAGTGACGGAACAAATATTTACATAGATATGCTTAATGCAGATGCTATTTTTTCTCTATTTTTTACAGATATAAGTGACCCTACCGGAGCTTTAAAAGATGTTGCAAGTGCTGTAAATCTTGAAATCAGAGAACTTGTATTAGCTGCTTTGGATGATACGACTGTGTCTTTGATAGATACAAGTAATGCTTATGGTAATGTACTTAGTGCTGCAACAATTACTACAGCGATACCTTATACGGAATCTACACTGGCAATGGGTCCAAAATTCACACAAACGCAGATTGACAATGAAATAGCATTGAAAAATCCGTATATTGTTTTTGAATATTCAAATGGAAATACATTTGTTACCGGAGTGGATGATAAAGCATTTGGTGAGGCTATTATCGCTGCTATGGGAACAAATGGAATAGATATTTATACAAATGTTCCAGGAGTGTCAGCTGGTTCAGGATGGAAATCAGCAAGACCTGACACTTTGGCAATCCCGGGTGTGAGAGTTATAGAAGCGTGTTCTGGTAAATATGCAACTTTAGCGACAAAACTTGGAAATGAATATTTGACAGCACTTCCATGCGAGATCACAGTCTTTGTAGATGAAACTGACAATACAAAACTGAGCGTGAGTATTTTAAGCCCCAATTTTATGTTTGGAACAATGTTCCAAGGTGCTGTTGAAGCTGCATATGAAGCCGGTGATATTAATAGCACACAAGTTATTGAGTATAGTACGCTTGCAGATGTAGTGTTTGCTGACTTGCGTTTGATTGTTGATCAGGCTGTAAAAAATTACGACCCATCATTAACTCTAAATCCACTTCCATAACTAGGACACTCCAGTTAAATCTGGAGTATTCCAAACTACTTCTTCCCAAAAAATTTATAATAAAAATCTTTTACAGTTCTAAGTTTTTCTCTGCTTATAGCCAAAGAGCCTTTTGTAATTGTTCCGCTTGTCACAGTTGTTCCGGCGGCTATCATGACATCGTCTTCAATTGTAACTGGAGCTACGAGCTGGCTGTCGCTTCCTATAAAGACATTTTTTCCTATGATGGTCTTGTACTTTTTAATGCCGTCATAGTTGCAGGTAATAGTTCCTGCACCGATGTTTGTCCCTTCTCCGACCTCTGCATCGCCAATGTAGCTTAAATGTCCTGCTTTTACGCCTTTAAGTATGCTTTTTTTAACTTCTACAAAGTTTCCAATATGTGTGTCCTCAATATGTGAAGCAGGACGAAGATGTGCCAAAGGACCTACATCTGAGTTTTTGACAAGACTGTCTTCAATGACGCTTCCACATTTTACGTGAGAGTTTATAATCTGAGAATTGCCCGTAATGCGGCAGCCGTTTTCTACAATACATTCGCCTTCAAACGCAACGCTTTCTTCGATGTAAATTGTCTGCGGAAGTTGCATAATGACACCTGCGTTCATCCACTGCGTTTTGATGCGCTCTTGCATAATCTCTTCAGAATCTGCCAAATCTTTTTTAGAATTTACACCCTTAAAATACTCCTCATCTACAAGCAGAGGTGAAATTTTTAGACCGTCCATTCTTGCGAGTGAGATGACATCAGTGAGGTAATACTCTTTTTGTGCGTTGTCATTGTTTAAAAGAGGAATGTATTTTTCAAGAACCTCTTTTGTAAACGCATAAATACCTGCGTTTACAGTGGTAACTTTAAGCTCATGAGCCGAAGCGTCTTTTTGCTCAACTATCTTTTGAACATGATTCTTTTCTATGATGACTCTGCCGTAACCATCCGGATTTTCCAAATCAAAGATAGACATAATAATGTCGGCATCACTTTTCAAAAAGCCCTCAAGTGCATCGGCTGTGATGAGTGGCATATCTCCGTTTAAAACCAAAACTTTTTCATTTTTTGGAGTTATGTTTTTCATAGCTCCGCCCGTACCCGGGAAATTTTCAGCATCTTGGACCACAAAATTGATATCATCAAAATAGCTTTGCATTTGCGTTTGTACGTCTTCTTTTTGGTGAGCAATAACTACGGTAATGTCATTTGAGAGTTCACGCGAAGCTTTAATGATGTGATAAAGCATCGGCTTTCCGCTGATGGAGTGGAGCACTTTTGCCTTTGGAGATTTCATACGGCTGCCTTTGCCTGCAGCTAAAATTACTATGCTTATTTTATCTTTGTTCATTTTTTTTATCTCCACATATAGTATTGTTTTTATGAATTGTAAATTGGTCCGAGATTTTACCATGTATGTTTAAAAATTTTGAAGTGAGCGTTGTCGGTGTTATTTCTAAAATCAATGAACCCATCTCTTGGAAACTAAAAGGCAGAGCAGGGTGTTTTAATGCTGCTTTATCGAGCTTGGATGATGAGCCGCAAACCTGATAAATAGTTCCGCTGTTTGGTGTAGCTTTGAGCGGCTTTGTGTAGCACGAGGCATCATTTTGAAGTACCTGCGTTTGGGCATCAAAGGTATCGCTTTTGCCTAGATGATTGCGCATCAAAAGAGAGCGTTCATAATCATGAGAGTGTCCGCTTAAAACCAAATCCACCCCATACGCATCAAAAATCGGCACAAAGTTTTCTCTCATTTTTTGGAGTCTTCCTCCGCTGTCATAAGAACTGTCTGAATGGTGCCCGCCGTCTGTGTAGGGAGGCGTATGAAACGCAACGATAACCCACGGTTTGGTGTTGGCCGCCAAATCTTTTTTGAGCCATGAAGCCATAGCTCCATCAGCACTCAAGTCCGCAGTTTCGTTGTCGAGCATGACAAGGTGAAGATTACCATCTTCTACAGAGTAGTAACGCTCATCGCCGCTTGGCAGACCGCCATTTTCTCCATTGACAGGAAAATCAAAAATATCGTAAAAAGCCCAGCGTCTTGCGTCATGATTACCCATAAGTGCCCAAGGCGCAAAGCGTTTAAGCAACTCAGGATAGGCTTCAAACATACCCTCGTTGTAATCTTTCTGAGTGCCGCTTGTATAGGCGTTGTCACCGAGTAAAATCCACATATTGAGCTGACTCAAATTATGGTCCAGATATGAGAGCATCTGCTCATAAACAGCTTGCTGGTCTTTGCCTCTTTTACCGCTGTCCCCGATAGCCCAGATTCTTTGAAACTCTGCGTTTTTGCAGGGTGTCGTAAAACTTCTGTTTGTATTGTCTATAGTAAGCGAAGAAGAGTTTATCGCGTAAAAATATTGGCTGCATTCTTCTAAGTCTGATAGCGTAAGCGAGTGTTTATCGACTGCGTTTGGCTCTGAAATATTTTTATCGAGTTCTCCTGCGGATAAGCCATAGGAAAGTGTCCCGATCTCTTCTTTTGGCGTTTGCCATTTGAATGTGACTGCGTTTGGCGTTTGCATAACCATATAAGGCTGGCGCTCTACAAAAACGTAACTTCCATAGAATATGTCTGCAAATCTCGCAAGACCATAAACCGCAACCACAATGACTATGAAGAGAAGAGATTTTTTAAATATTTTTTTCAAGTTTATCCTTCATCTTGGAGTATAAAAAAAGTGTGCTGAGAACTCCTACAATGACACCTGCAAAAATGTCGCTCACAAAATGGTCATTCGCCAAAACTCTGCTAAATGCCATTACAAAAGCTAAACTTACCCATAGGTATAGATAGCGCGGAAAGAGAATATACAGGTAAATTACTACTGCTACAATTGTCGTTGTATGACCTGATGGAAAAGAGGAGTAGGTAGTCGGTGACTCAAAAAGTGTAACAAAATGGTACTTCATCTTCTCTACAAAGCCCATATCGAAGTTCTGAAAAAGTAAAAAGCCGTACTCATCATGGCCTTCTCTTAAACCCCAAGGTCTGATGCGTGAAAAAATCCATTTGAGCAAAAGGCTGATAAGTCCGGAAAAAAGATTAATGTAGAGCAAAAATAAAAATCTTTGTTCATAGAGTCTGTTTTTTTTATAATATTTAAAAAATACAAAACCGATGATTCCGGCACCGATGTACCAATGAGATTCGCCGGCTATGCTAAGGATATCACCGATATGCTCATAAGTAGGGATATTTGACAAAAAATATTTGGCGACTGTTTTATCAATGAAAAAATAGGAAAAAAGAATAAACGCAACAAGAGTCAAAACAAAAATTGTATAGTATTTTTTTGAAAAAATCATCTTAAACCTTGAAAATTAGAACATTTTATAAGTTCAACAGAGTTTATTTTTTTAGAGTTTAGCACAATATCAAAACTGTCAATTTTAGCTGTTTTCTCACATCTGGCATATTCATAAATTGTTTTACGAAAAAAATGCGTGTTTATAAAAATGATGTCTTTTCCCAAAGGAGAATCTTTTTGCCAGATGTCAAACTGGTCTTGTCGTTTGTCTATGAGGTAAAAAGAACTCTTGTGAGGAAGGTTGTAATAAAGTCCTCGTGATGCCAGCGTCCAGTTTGTAACTGCGAGTACCTCTTTTTGAGGGTTATGAATGTGTGCGTTTGCTTTGCCCATTATCTCATCCCAACCGTAAATATCACGGTGAATTGATTGATAGGCCGGCATAGGAGTGAATTTAAAACCAAGTTCAGCGTAGGCATACGCGCTGATGAAAAGGCCAAAACCTATGACAAAATTCAAATAAACGCGGGCTGCTTTTGTAGAAAGTTCCAAAAGATAATAACTTCCAATCGGGATAAAAAGCATATAAAAAAGAGCACTCCAGTGAGGCAGGGCTGTTTTAAAAAGAGAGGCAAAAGTAAAAAAGAAAAAGAGGACAAGCCCAAAAAGAGAAGTTAAAAAGAGGGTGTCATTTTCACTGCTGAGAGCTTTATATAGACCAAAAAACGCAAGAGGAAACAAAAAAGGATTATATGCAGCTATTTGAGCACCAAAAGAGTTTAAAAAAGCTTTTGCGCTTATCTGCGTTTCACCTACGACATGATCACTCTGATAAGCAAAACTTGACCAGTCATTTTGAATATTCCACAAAATAACAGGTGAGATAATAATAAGACCAATCATTACTGCGGGAATAATGGCAGGGTTAAATAACATATCGTATCTGCCTTTGACGATAATGTATAAAATAATAGGAACCAAAAATAAGACGGCAGTGTATTTCGCAAGTCCTGCCAGGCCAAGCAGTAAACCTAAAAGAAGCCACATCCATAAAGAGTTGGTCTTTTCTATGCAAATGACAGTAAAAATAATAGGCAACACCAATAAAAAAAGAATGGTATCCGGCAGAAGCATGATGAAGAGTGCATTAAATAAAAAGGAAGCGTGCAGAGCAAGGACAGCTAAGAGAGCATAGGAAGCGTTTTTAGAAGCATCATAAATGAGTTTATAAACAAAAAAAGGCACAATAAAGCCTATAAGAATGGCTCCTACACGAGCTGCTAATTCATTGACGCCAAAAAGGTACATAGCACCGTATTGTATCCAGCCAACCAAAGGAGGGTGGTCAAAATAGCTCAAATCAAGATTGAGGCCGTATAAAACATAGTGTGCTTCATCTACACCAAGCCCAACATAAGGCGCCAGAACTATCCTTACGATAGAGATGAGCGTGATGAAATATAAAAAAAGTCTATACTCTGGAAATGCTAAGTTCATCAAGTTTAAATTTAAGTGTGTTAAATACCCAGTCAGGTGTAATAATTTGAATACATTGGTTGTCAGAACATGGTGTTTTTCTATGGTTTGCAGCACTTACACACGGGCTGCATGCCATAGCTGCATAGATAGGTGTTGTTGGTCCAAGAGAACCGTAAAGTGCCGGTGTTTCAGGTCCAAAGATTACAAAGGTGTGCATATTTGTAATGGACGCAAAGTGAGCCGGACCAGAGTCATTAGTAAGCATAAACGCAGAGACACTGTAAAGTGCCGGAAGCTGTAGAAATTTTACACCGCCCGCAAAGTTGATACAGCGTTTGTTGTTTACATAATTACTTAAAAGCTGTGCACCGTCTTTTTCAGCCGGAGCACCTGTGAGTAGGACGATTGCATTTTCATTGTAAGCCAGAATCTTTTTGATGACTTCGCCATAATTTTCTCTATTCCAGCGACGCTGAGGAAGTAAGTCTGAGGCATTGGAGTTCACCAATATAATCGGATTTTTTTCTTTATCAAAATCAGGATACATTGTTTCTATAACTTCAAGTACATCGAGTTTGTCATCCTCTTCGATAGTTGCTTTTGCTATTACAATTTCTGAGTCTGGAATAATTCTTTTTGTAAAAGGAAGTTCCTCTTTTTCACTCAAAAGAGCATCTACCAAAGAGATGAAGTTTTTTGCTATGTGCTGGTGTGCGTTGTAAGCAACTTTACGTGTCAAAAAGTCGCCTCTGTAGAGTCCTTCGTTGTGAAAAGCATGAAAGCCGACACGGTTAACTGCTCCACAAGTAGCACTTAAAAGTGCAGTAAAACGCGAGAATAGCTCAAGGTCAATAACGGAATCAATTTCATTTTCACGACACCATCTTAAGAATCCAAGTGAACTTTGTATAAGATTTACAATCGAACTTTCATCTATGGTATAGATATTTTCTTCTTTAACCGTTCCGAGAAGTTGCAGAGAGACTTTATTTTTTGAAAATATAACAAAAAAGAGTTCTCCCTCAATATTTGCCTGTAATTTTCTCATAGCAGGGTCAACAATAATTGCACTTCCCATTTCAGAGAGTTCAATTAAAAGAACATTCTTTGGTTTTGTTTTTTGAGGCGGTGTAATGAAATCTATTGATTTTTTAATTAATGTGCCCAGAAATGTAAGCGGAACACCTGCATAGTGGTCAATATTTCTCATAGTATCTACGTTCATTTTGTTATTTCCTTTTTGAATTTATGTGACTTTTTTACTTTTTACCCAGAAGTAAGCACCTGGAAGAGAGCTGATAATAAGGAGTATTCCATAAATAATGCTCATGGCCAGAACTTTTGTCCCGTCTGCACCGATAAGTAAAAATATTCCAATCATTGCACCTTCTCTTATGCCCCATCCTGCAAGTGAAATTGGTACGATTGTGAGTAAAAATACAGGCGGTACAGCTATAAGAAAAATTTGAAAACTAAGATTTAAGTCTATACTTAAAGAGAGTCCGTACATGGTTAAAACTGAGAAAAAATGTACTAAAACGGAGATCCCGATATGTTTTAAAAGAATTTCTCTTGATGGATATAGAGCATTTAAACGTCTGGCAAGCCTATGAAAAAGATCTAGAAATTTATACTTGCCTAAAAATTTGATTTTTTCAAGATGAAAAAGAAGGATAAAACCAATAATTCCACTTAAAGTTATAAGAATAATTAAAAAAGAAAAATCTTGATCAAAGGTGCCAAAAAAGATAATTGTGGCGAGAAGATTAAGGACTAATAGTCCGACAAGTCCAACAACTCTGTCGACAAAAACACCATAAAAAGCATCTTTTTTGTTATAACCTTTCTGAACTAAATCAAGTATTTTTACTGCGTCTCCGCCAATACTGCTTGGCAAAACCTGATTGAAAAATGAACCCTTAAAATAGCTTTGTACGTAAAAAGAAAGTTTTTCTTTAAATACTAAAAGTTGAGAGATTTTAAACCATCTGTAAGCCGCCAAATAGGTGCTTCCAAGTTGCAGAATAAGAGCTAAAAGAATCCATCCGCCATGACTTTTGTAGAGGATATGATAAAGTTTTTCATAATCTATATACTGAAATAGATAGTAAAACAGGACTATTGTAATTAGGAGTTTTATAATATTTTTCATCAAGTACCATATGCTAAATTGGGTGATATTCTATCTAAAAAATTATTAATCGAACCCTCAAAAGCGCACAAGAAGCTTTAAAGAGCAATATATACTAATATTAAAAATTATCTCTAATACGTCTGATGTCATCAATATTTTCAAAAAATATATCTACCAGAGTAGGATCAAATTGCTTTGCTTTTTCTGCTTGAATCAGTTCTAAGACTTTATCTTCGCTCCAGGCTTTTTTATAGCATCTATCATGGCTTAAGGCGTCAAAGACATCTGCAATCGCACTGATTCTTCCATAAATGTGAATATTTTCACCTTTTAAGTTTCTAGGGTATCCTGTTCCATCCCATCTTTCGTGGTGTTCATGGGAGATTGTTGCAGCAGCTCTTAGCATAGAACGGCGGGAATCTTTAAATATCTCATAACCGATTGTTGCATGCGTTTTCATAATCTCAAACTCTTCCTGTGTCAAAGGGCCAGGTTTTAGCAAAATATTGTCTGAAATGGCAATTTTTCCAATATCATGCATTGGTGAAGCTCGTTTTAAAACAGTAGACTCTTTTTCACTCAGGCCATAGGCTTTGGCTAAAATATATGAATACTCAGATACGCGTTGTACATGTGCACCCGTCTCTTTCGAACGTCTTTCTGTTGCTTCTCCGAGTTTTGCCAAGATTTCTCTTTGCGTAAGCTCCATCTCCTCTTTTAAATGGTAGATCTCAGTGATGTCATGTCGGGCACTAATGTATTCGATGATGTTACCTTGAAGATTTACAATAGGCATAACATAGCTGTCGACGATGTATGTTTTACCAGATTTGGCAAGATTTTTTACTACACCTTTCCAAATTTTTTTAGATTGGATTGTTTGCCACATCTCTGTAAAGACTTCTTTTGACATCTCCGGATGTCTGACAATATTGTGCTGTTTTCCAATAAGTTCATCTTTTGTGTAGCCGCTTATCTTTTCAAAGGCTTCGTTAACATAAGTGATGCGACCTTGCAAATCACTTTTAGAAACTATTGTACATGTGTCAATGATTTCTTTGTATTGTTGAAGAAGCTGAATATTTTCGTTGAGTGTTTCATGTAACTGTTGTTTTACAGAATAGAGTTCAAGTTGTGTTTTTACTCTTGCTTTGAGTTCCATGGCATTAAACGGTTTTGTGACATAATCGACAGCACCATGACTAAAACCTTTGAGAAGACTATCTTCGTCTGCATTTGCTGTTAAAAAAATAATAGGAATATCTTTGATTTTTTCAGTGCTTTTTATTTTGATAGATGTCTCGTATCCATCCATGCCGGGCATCATAACATCTAAAAGTATAAGATGTATCTCACCCTCTTGAAGCCTTTGAAGAGCCTGCTCACCAGAATTTGCATAAATAATCTTATAACCAACTTCTTTTAGAACTGTAGCAGCCAACTGTATATTTTTGATATTATCATCAACTATTAAAACATGAAACAATCATTTCCCCTTTGCCAGTAGTGCAATATTTTAGGTAAAATTAGCTTAAATATCGTCTATATGCGATAAAGAAATGGGGGAGGGTGAATGTTTTCATTATTAAATAATTTTAAAAGTTTGCTATATGAAGTGTATGATCAGAAGTTTTATCCAAAATTCTTAGAAGATTACAAAAAAGCAGATACTCTGATGCTTTATCTTGTACTATTTCATTGGTTTTTGGCTTCTACACTCAGTGCTGCTGTTTATGATACTTATTTGTTTGGTTTTTTAAGTGGAGGCATATTGTTCTTGCTAACATATTTTAGCCATAAATATTTTAGTGGAAGTGATTGGCATAGGGTTCTTATAGGAATTGTACTGATGAGTTTTTCTGTCATTTTCATACAGCAAAACTTGGGTCGTATTGAGATGCATTTCCATATTTTTGGTGCTTTGGCGTTTTTAACACTCTATAAAGACTTAAAACCTGTAACCTATGCCGCTCTCTTTATTGTGTTGCACCATTTTATTTTTAACGAACTTCAAAGAGCTGAATTCACAATTTCAGATATACCGATTATGATTTTTAGTTACGGTTGCGGTATTGATATTGTGCTCCTGCACGGGTTTTTTGTTCTATTTGAGTTAGTCGTGCTTATATTAATTATTTACTATCAGATTAAGCAATTTTTAAAAGTTTTAGAATCTCAAGAGAGTATCCGTCTTATAAATGAAAATCTTGAGAATATAGTCCAAGAGAGAACCTTGGAACTTATAGCAGCAAAAAACAGAGCTGAAGAGGCTGATAAAATGAAGTCTGAATTTTTGGCAAACATGAGTCATGAAATCAGAACGCCAATGAACGCTGTTTTAGGTTTTACGGATATTCTTATGGAACATGTAGATGATCCGGTCAATTTTTCTTATGTTAAATCTATCCATAGCAGCGGAAAATCGCTTATGATTATTATAAATGATATTTTAGACCTTTCAAAGATCGAGGCCGGCAAGATGTCGTTGCATTATACTCCTGTTAATCCTTACTCCCTGTTTAAAGATTTGGAAAGTGTGTTTGCCCATAAAATAAATGAAAAAAACTTGGATTTTATAATAGATTTGGATCCTGCATTACCTAAATCTCTTATTTTAGATGAAGTCCGTTTAAGACAGATACTGTTTAACCTTTTGGGAAATGCTGTTAAGTTTACTGAAAAAGGGCATATTTCTTTGATTGCCAGAAAAAAATACACACAAGAAGACAAAAGTTTGCTTGACATGAGTATCTCCATAGAAGACACTGGAATTGGAATTCCACTAGACCAGCAAAGTAAAATCTTTGAGGCATTTACTCAAAAAGATGGGCAATCAGCAAAACATTTTGCAGGAACCGGACTGGGTCTTTCTATCAGCACAAAGCTTGCTGTTTTAATGAACGGGAAAATAGATGTAGAAGCAAATGTATACAATGGTACAACGTTTAATCTAACGCTTCATGATGTATCGGTCAGCTCCACAGTTGTTGAAGAAGATGAGAAACAAAAATATGAGGATCTCAATCAGTATAGATTTGAAGCAGCGAATATCTTGCTTGTAGATGACATTGAAACTAATCGAATTTTAGTAAAAAATTATTTAAGCAGATATGGTTTAAACGTGATAGAAGCTGAGAATGGCGCCGAAGCCGTAAGACTTTCACATAAAAATATTGATCTAATTTTAATGGATATTAAAATGCCGATTATGAATGGTTATGAGGCAACCCAGAGAATTCAATCAGATCCAGAAACATCCCACATACCTATTATTGCACTTACTGCTTCCGTTGGTGAGAATCCGGAATTAGACGAAAAAAATGATGTTTTTGATTACTTTTTGTCTAAGCCAATAGACAGAAAAACATTAATAGAAGCGCTTGCTAAATTTTTAAAACATTCTAAAGATTTGCTAGTTCATAAGCCAATTGAAGAAAAACATGACTTGTCACAAGTGTTGAAGAAAAAATTAGAAGAGAATTTTTTTGATAAATATCAAAACATAATAGGCAAAGGTGATTTGGATATGATTACTGAATTTGCATATGAACTTGAGAAATTTGCAAAAGAAAATACAAGTGAAGAACTTGAAAAGCTTGCAAAAAATCTAAGAGTGTATTCAGAAGGTTTTGATATAGAAAATGTTGAAAAAATACTGCTCCATTTGAATAAATTTTGGTGTAAGTAAAGTATATTAATAATCAAAACGCAGTTTTGACTCGGTAAATGTAAAATGTTTTTGTGCCGTTGATACCTTTTTTAACTTCGAGTGTTTCAAGCAACTCTACATCTTTGTATTTTTGCTTGAGACTTGTCTCCTCCGGATCCCTTGTAAGAACTAGTCCATCTTTGAGATATTTATTCTCTCTCCACATATCGTACTGTGAAAATCTTGAACCTGTTGCCAAATCACTCTCTGGATGTCCTGGGAGATAATATTGTAATAGAGCCGCCGTTGTGAGATGGTCGCCATAAAAGGCATCACCTTGCCGGGAATACTTTTGCACAAGCGCTACGGCTTCTTTGTTTCCATACATTCGGTCCTGAAAAATTTCAAGATAAAAAAGAATCCCAAAGCGCCCTATGAGAGTAAGGACAATAGCAATGATAAGACCAATTTTAAAACTTTTTTGGAGTTGATGCTTGGAAATTATGTATGCAAGCAGTATTACTGCACTCACATAGGCTGGAGCTGCATAGTTGAGAGCCATAGGTTTAAACAGACTTTTATAGAGAAAAAAGAGAAGTGTAACTAGAGTTGCAAGCACTAAAAAGAAGAGTTTGTTTTCTTTGAAATAGAGTTTGTCTTTTACCAGAAAGAAGAAAAGTAAAGCAGCAAACAGAGGTGAAAAAACGACAAATTGCCCGCCAATATATTCAATAGCACTTGAGAGGCTGATTTCATAGGTGTTACTGGAACCATGATCTAATTGAAAATTAAAACTTATCCAATCATGCTGGTAATTCCACAGAAGCATCGGCAACACAACAATAATTGCAATAAACACTGCCGTATAAAATTTAATATTAAATAGTATATCCCTTTTTCTCAGGAGTATAAAGAATAGTATACTAGTAATAAGAAGTATGGATGTATATTTGCTAATCATCATGAAACCAAGCATAAAACCGGCTAAAATATAATGGCTCCACTTGCCGTAAAAGAGAGCCTTGTATGAATAGTACAAACTTAAAGTCCAAAACAGTATAAGGGGTGAATCCGGTGTGGTAATAATGTAGCCGGCATGTACCAAAATTACACTTGAAAAAATGATGACTGCGTTTAGTGCTGTTTGCTCATCAAACATATCACTAGTAAGTTTAAAAATATAAAGAGCAGCTATAGAAAAAGAGAAGACATTGACAAGTCTTACTCCCCATTCAGATTCAGAAATAAAATTCGTGAGATAAATAAGATAGGCAATCATAGGCGGGTGGTCATAATAGCCGCTTTGAAGATGATAACTCCACATCCAGTAATATGCTTCATCCCCGTGAAGAGGAATAAAAGAATTATACAAGGTGCTGAAAAATGCTAAGAGCAGTATGATGGAATAAGCACTTTGTTTTGGGTTTTTGTATAAGAAATTATTCATTCGTAGAAATCCGTAGTATTGTTTTTAAGTGGCAATTATACCCTTTTAGTTTGTGCAGATGAAAAAAAATAAACAAAAACAATCTTTTTAGTGTTTGGCCTAATATTTTTTGTGGTATTATAAGCGCATTATTAATTACTAAGGTTTAGAATGGATTTAGGTACTGTCATTGGTATAGTTTTAATTATGGCACTTCTTCTCGGTGCTATGGCGATGGGTGTTGGTGTCGGTGCGTACATCGATATTCCATCAGTTCTGATTGTTGTCGGCGGTAGTATCGGGGCCCTGATGATATCTTTTAAACCGGCACAAATGAAGGCTTTTACAAAAGTATTTATGATTGCTATTAAACCTCCTGAAGAGGATGTCGCGGGTCTCATTAAAAAACTTGTTGAATTTGCAACTAAGGCAAGAAAAGACGGTATTTTGGCACTTGAATCTGAGGTAAATAACGAAGAGAATTTATTTTTAAAAAAAGGTCTATCTATGGCCATCGACGGCAGTGAACCTGACACAATTCGTGAGCTTTTAGAAATAGAGATGGACCAGACAAGTACTCGACATAAAATACATGCTTCTATTTTTAACCAATGGGCTGGACTAGCCGGTGCGATGGGGATGGTTGGTACACTTATCGGTCTTGTTGCAATGCTTTTAAATATGGCGGATCCTTCAGCTATTGGGCCTTCAATGGCAGTTGCCCTCCTTACTACCATGTACGGTGCCATTATCGGGAATGTTTTCGGTACACCTATTTATAATATTTTGTCTATCAGAAACGATGAAGAGACTTTAGTCAAAGAGATGATTTTGGCCGGAATTATGTCTATACAGTCTGGAGATGCTCCAAGAGTATTAGAAGCAAAACTACTGAGTTATTTGGCACCAAATCAACGTGTAAGTCAGTTTGAATAATGGGTAAGAAAAAATGTCCGGACTGTCCTGAGTGTCTCCCTGCATGGCTGGCTGCGTTTGGGGATTTAATGTCTCTGCTCTTATGTTTTTTCGTTTTACTTCTCTCCATGTCGAGCATGGATGCTAAAAAAATTTCCGAAGCTATAGGTTCACTCTCAGGCGCCATGAGCGTACTCGAAGGCGGGACGAAAACCGAAATCTCAAAACGTCGGATTCAAGAATCAACACCTATTGAGTCTCAGGATGAAACGACTGAAGCTGTCAATATGATTCAGCAGGCAGTGGGTGATGCAAATGAGATGATGGAAAAAGGCAAGAGTGCTGCAATCACTCTGGAAGAAGCTCAAGAAGGTTTTGTAATTCAACTTCCTGCCTCTCTTTTATTTAAAGCAGGCAGTTCAACTATAGAGAATGAGGACGCGCTTTTGTTTTTAAAGCGTGTTGCGCTTATTATTGGGGAATTGCCAAACAATATGGAAGTAAGTGTCCAAGGACACACAGACAATAGTAATCCGACGAAAGAGAGCCCATTTAAAGACAACTGGGAGCTTTCATCCGCAAGAGCAATCTCCGTACTTCAGGAACTGCTTCTAGATGGTGTTGCACCTGACAGAATAAACGCAGCAGGATTTGCAGAATTTAGACCTTTGGCAACAAATGCTACAGAAAGCGGAAGAGAAAAAAACCGTAGGGTTGAAATTCATTTTTATGGTAAAAAATCAGACCAGGAAGCAAAAATGAAAAATTCTGTATTAGACCGGGTTGTAGCTCAGTAATGATGCGCTTATTATTTATTCTTTTTGGATTAGTTTCCATACTGGCCGCAGAAACGGCGGCTATTCCTACAATGAATTTTCAACTTGCTTCTCCTGAGACACCGCAACAGCTAGTTTCCTCATTAAATGTTTTAGTTGTTTTAACACTTCTTTTTTTAGCGCCGAGTTTGGTGCTTGTTATGACAACCTTTACACGCTTTGTTATTGTTTTTGGTTTCTTGCGTCAGGCTCTTGGTACACAGCAGGTTCCTCCTACGCAGCTTTTGGTTATGCTTGCAATGATTTTGACATTTTTTGTTATGGAGCCTGTTGGAACAAAAGCTTATGAAAATGGCATTAAACCTTATGTAGAAGAAAAAATTGGCTACGAAGAAGCGTTTGATAAAACAACACTTCCATTTAAAAACTTTATGATTAGAAATACAAGAGAAAAAGATTTGGCGCTTTTTTTTAGAATACGAAAAATGGAAAACCCCCAAAGTGTAGCTGATGTTCCACTGTCTGTGGTAATTCCGGCGTTTGTGATTAGTGAGTTGAAAACATCCTTTGAGATAGGATTTTTGCTTTTCTTGCCATTTCTGGTAATTGACATGGTTGTAGCTTCCATACTTATGTCTATGGGTATGATGATGTTGCCGCCGGTTATGATATCTCTGCCGTTTAAGATATTGGTTTTTGTACTTATAGACGGCTGGAATCTACTCATAGGCAACCTGATAGCGTCAATAAAATAGGAATAAATTTGGAATGTAAATATTTTGGAGAATGTGGTTCGTGCAGGATTTATAAACATGGGTACGAAGCACAACTAGAAGAAAAAAAAGAGTTAAATCAGCAGAGATTTCAAGCATTTTACAATGGCGATATTGCTGTTTTTAAATCGCCGGAGTCACATTACCGCTCACGAAGCGAGTTTAAAATATGGCATATTGGAGACGTTATTCATTATGCTATGAACCATCTTGAGCATAAAGGTGCGTTAATAATAGAAGAGTGTCCTCAGGTCAATGAGCATATAGCTAAAACGATGCCTTTACTTTTAAATGCTCTTACACAAGAAGACCTTGGATTTAAACTCTTTGGAGCTGATTTTTTAAGTGCAGGCAGCGGTGAAATGGTTGTTTCACTTTTATATCATCGAAGATTAGATGAAGAGTGGCAAGCCAAAGCTACAAAAATAGCCAATGAGCTTGGCATTTCTATAATTGGGCGTTCAAGAAAACAAAAAGTAGTGATAGGTCAAGATTTTGTGACTGAAAGCCTGAACGTTAAAGATAAAGTATATAAATTTAACTATATAGAAAATAGTTTCACGCAGCCAAATGCAAGGGTTAATGAGCAAATGATTGCCTGGGCTCTGGAAAATCTTTCTAACATAGAAGGCGACTTACTCGAACTTTATTGCGGTGCCGGAAACTTCACCATTCCATTCGCCCAAAAGTTCACAAAAGTACTTGCAACCGAGATTTCAAAATCTTCCATAAACGCAGCAAAAACAAATATGGGATTGAATGATGTTCATAATATTGAGTTTGTGAGAATGAGCGTGGAAGAGTTTGTTGAAGCTCTTGATGGAGTGCGCGAATTTAGACGTATGGGTGAAATTAACTTAGACGATTATAAGATGAAGGCTATTTTTGTTGACCCTCCAAGAAGCGGCATGGATGAAAAATCCTGCCTTTTTGCCGCAAGACATGAACATATATTATACATATCTTGTAACCCTGAGACTCTGTTGCGGGATTTAGAACTACTGTGCAAAACGCACAAAGTTGTTTCGATGGCTCTTTTTGACCAGTTTCCATATACACACCATGTTGAAATGGGCGTGAAGTTAGTTTTAAAAGATTGATATGAAAGCACTTTTATTGCTCTTTTTTGCGTTGTCACTTTTTGGAACTGATATTCAAAGACTTGAAGGAATTGTAGAAGAAATTACAAATCTTAGAGCCGGATATGAATCATGTACTGCAAAACTTTTGGAAAAAGAGCAGGGTGCTATCGTCGCTGATGTGCAAAATAACTCAGGTGTTTATCTCCAAGAAAGAATAAAAGAACTTGAAGAATCCATTCAAGCTAAGGAGATACTTGCAAATATGCAAGCGAGAGAAATTATGAATTTGCAGCAAAAAAATGAGCAAATTTTAAAAGATATACAAAAAAAAGAGATACTTGCTTCTGTTTTTGAAAAAGCAAAAGAGACAATTCCTCCTGCCCAAACTCTTTGTGATGGTAAAAATCCTTTTCCAAAACTTATGATGAAAATTTCACAACCACCACAAAAATAATTTTCATTTTTTAGATACTTGTAAGCCACTTAGCTGTAAGCTTAAAGCAACGCTCAAAAAAGGAGTTCAGATGTGTGTTCCTCAAGGTGCTGCGAGAAAGGTAGACAGCGGCTACATAGAAATAAAGCCTAAAAAACATGTTAAGAAAGTCTTTAAAAAAGAATATGAAAACGGTGATCCGGACTTTGTAGATGAGAGAGTGAAAAAAGAGGAAGATTCAAAAAAAGAGGAGAAATCTTTTCTTGAATCCTTATTGGAATAGAATTTTCTTTTTTTAGAATATTTTTACCGGCTGGCTGTTATTTGTAAACTTACGAGGAGGAGGCCTCTTCTTCTGTTGTCACTGCCTTCAAGCTGTTTTTTAAGAGAACTTGTTTTGGGTGGAATAACTTCGATTGTGTCCGTGTTTTTCACATTCTCAAAATTGAGTGTATACTCGTGAAAATCTACGTCTTTAGGCACAAATGTTTTTATTTTCTTTCCAATTTTTACTTTAACTTTTTGGCCTACATTATTTTTATCCGCACCGGAGACTATTTTTAAGCTGAATTTTTGAGGAAGCGGTTTTTCAAATGTGAACAATGCGCTCGGATAGAGATTTGCATCACTCCACCTTCCGTTCTCATCAGGGTAGGAAAGACCCTGTATATCTTTTAAAAAGCTTGGGTAGCCCTCTTTTTTGAAAAGAACTTTATCTTCAATCGAAGCACTGTATTTTATACCATTGCGTTTAAGCATATCGATATTGCCAAGAATAGTCTCAAGACTGCTGTTCGCATTGAAAAATGAGGGACTGTAATTATCTACTTTATGTGTTCCAGAACTATAGATTCCTTCTACTTTGTATGTACCGCCAACTATCCCTTCTGTTACACAATACATGTCCGAACTATTTGAGTCGAAAATGTAGTTCATAAGAGAGCACTTATCTATCCATAGAAATTTATCTTTTTTATCAAAGTTTTCCAATTGTTCAAAAAGTTGCCAAGAGTTATTGAATTGGAAATACGGCTCAATACCATTATCTGATATTTTAAATAAAACAGGAAGGGTATAGCTGTTTGAAGCAATATTTACGGACATTTTTTCTAAATCAATAGCTATAGTATCTGCCATTTTTGGGAATTTCCAAAAACTCAAGATATTATTTCTCCATTGGTTGAGTTTTGTGTCGTAATCCTCAAATAAGCTATAAAGAGAATCTTTTTCTCTTAAGTTTCTGCCAAGCCCCAAATCTGTTTCTATTCCAACAAAAGATAAAACAGTAGATGCAATATCCAAGGGAGTTCCTAGGGTGTCTATGGCTTCATACTTTTTTGAAGTTGGCTCAAATACTACAAATAAATTTCTTCTGTTTGAAGATTTATTTATCTGTTCTATCGCACTATTTCTCATAGCTAAGTGATCCGATGTAACAACAATGAGTGTATTTTTGGAGTATTGTGAGCTCTTAATTTTTTTTATAAATTTTGATATTAATATATCTGAGCATTTTACAGTGTTTAAAATG
Organism: Sulfurimonas sp.; assembly: GCA_013791885.1. Taxonomy (GTDB): domain Bacteria; phylum Campylobacterota; class Campylobacteria; order Campylobacterales; family Sulfurimonadaceae; genus Sulfurimonas. The sequence continues at coordinate 26,597 of VMSZ01000004.1, forward strand.
TCATTACTGCCATCTAAATACAAATCTTCTGAGCAAGAGACCGATAGATGCCCATTTGGATGATGTGTATCTAGAGTAATCAGCATTAAAGCAAACTGTTCTTTCGTTGCGCTTAGCGTTTGAAATTCATCGTATGCTAGATCAAGAAGAGTATCATCATATAAACCCCAGCCATTGACATAATCTTTATGCTCAATTGTGTTTAGTAACTCTCCTCTGCCTTGTATATTGTCAAAACCGTGGGTTTTAAAAAATTTATCCATACCCGCAAATTTAATACTTGAGCCTTGTAAAAAGCTTAGATAATAGTTTTCTTTTTTTAAAACATCTCCTAAGCAGATAGCTTCCTGATAGAAAGTATCCATACCTTCCATTGAATCTCCACCGGAAGTTGTGAAAAGCGGAATACCGCATTGAGTAGAGGTTAAACCAGCAATAGTGTAGTTTGATCCCGTAGTTTGATTTATATTGGTAAATTCAATGGCATTCCCACTTTTTATAAGTGCACTCAAATTTGGGGTAAGGTCAGGAAAAATATCAGTATCAAAATATGTTCTCTCAAAGCTTTCAGCATAAATGTAGACTATATTTTTACGATGTTTAGCTGTATTTAAACGGAGATCTGAAGTTTTTGGAGCTTTGTAGTATTCGTAAAAATCATCTGACTGCTCCATACTGCTCGTCTGATAGATTTTATAAAAATCACCTAAAGCAGGATGCATTAAAAACGCCAACAAGAAAAAACCATTGTGCAAAAATGCTTTGATTTTTTTTGGTTTAGCAAGCACTACCGCATGAAGATGACGATAATAAAAAAAAGCTATTATGAATAGAAGAATGAAAGAAAATAATGCACCGAGCATAAGTAAAAAATACTCTTCAAAGCCTGCACTTTTTAAGCCTAAGTTCAGGGCGTCTATAACTGTTTCATCTATTCCATGGCCTGTAAAGTAGTTGGCAACAAAATAGATGAGACTAAGCAGTCCGAAAATAAAAAAAAGTGTAACATCCAAAAAAAGACGTTTTTTATTTTTCTCTTTATATTTCATTGTGAAAAGTGCAAAAATAAAGAAAAGAAAAGAGAACAATATAGTATTAAAACTGAAAAAAATTACTGTCCACCCCAAGGTAAATCTTCTTTTGTCCAACCGTAAATAAAGCCGTCTTCCATGTTATAAGCCGTGATGCCTTCTTTTGCCAAAGTTTCTGCAGCTGCACTTGAACGCGGTCCGCTGCGACACACTAAGATGACATTTGTGACGCCCTGCATTTTCATAGCTTTCATTACTTCGCTTACGAAATTTTTATTGATAACTTCTTTGGGATGGTAAAGCTTCATAGTTGATTTATGGTCTTTAACTTTAGAATTTTTTACCTCATAATCGGCACTTTGAACACGGGTTTCAATAGATTTTGGAACATACGTCCACTCATATGCCGGTATATTTATAAAACCCTCACCGTGACCTGTATATAAAAATTCTAAGGTAGTTCTTACATCAATAATGATTGCCTTTCCTTCTTTTTGCATCTCATAAGCTTCTTTTGCCGTAAGATCTCCTTCATAAGCATTGGCAAAAGCAAATAATGCTAATAACGAGAGTAATAACTTCATATTTATATCCTTGATTATATTTCTTTGCCATTATATATATTATAAGTTAATCTATCATGAAAAGTGCTATAATGGCTCAAAAATTTTACAAAAGATACTTATGAAAAAGATTTTAATTATTAGTGACGGAAGTATAGGATCTCATTTTATTAATCGAGTTATTAAAACATATACAAGCGAAAACATCTACTATGTTATTCAACCAAACGCAGTAGAGTTTGAAGATGCTAATCCTGCCAGATTTAAATTTTATGAGTTTGACCCGACAAGTTTTCATAAACTGGCAAACCTTTTGAAGATGGAATTTGTACAAGTTTTAATTGCGATGGATAATCAAACAGATGTTGAAGTTACCATCAAAAATATTAGAACAATTAAAAAACAGTTGAGAATTATTGTTTTAAACAAATGGAATATGGAAAATGAAGATGCGAATGTTGTTCTTGTAAATTCGAAAGAAATTTTATCATCGCGTTTATTGGATTATCTTCCAAATGTCCCTGTAATAGCACAAAATGTAGGTATCGGTGCCGGTGAGATCATGGAAGTTTTGGTTCCATTTGGGAGCTCTTTTGTTTACAGACACATTGGTGTAATTGAGCAAAAAAATTGGCGCATCGTAGCTATTTACAGAAATAGAAAGCTTGTGATGCCCTCACGCCGAAGAATGATACAGCCAAATGATTTACTTTTGCTTGTAGGTGATCCTGAGGTTTTAAAATCAGTTTATCGTGC